>NZ_FNUB01000005.1:1354118-2031177 GCF_900105985.1 Tenacibaculum sp. MAR_2010_89
ACAAGTTTTCCTAAATTTAATGCACCGTCAAAACCTCTAGCTCCATTAGTTATGGCTTGCTTTGATAATGAAGGGAATATTAATGTTTCTACCTTTTTATATATTCCTAATTCAAATAATGGTCAAAATATAACGTTTCAGATAAATATTCTAGAAACTAATTCAAATAAATTAGCATTTTATATTTCTCATAAGGCAACACCTACAAGTTCTCAAATTCAATATCCTTATGGAATTTCATTTTCAACATCAGGTACTAACTATAAAGAAATGGGGATAACTGATATAAAAGTATATGGATGGGATGATGACCCTGAAGGGTCTAGAGGAACAGAGACTACAGTTAAAGATCCTATGGGAGGCTAAATATTATGAACAAATAAAGGGGATTACTATTCTCTTTATTTGTTTTTAATTTTCACTAAATTGCTAAAAATTTAGTAAATGAGTGTTAAATTTAAGTTTTTAATTTTTTTCGTTTTTTTTAGCCAATTATTATCTTCTCAAATTAATAAAAAGCAAAATGCTTTTTTTACTCAGATAAAAAATAAAACGGAAAAATTTAATAAAAATAAAATATTTAGTAAAGTTCAGACTTTTTTTTTAGAAAGTAAGTTCGACTCAGTTCTAGTGTATTCTTCAAAATTATTGACTACTCAAAATGACTTCGAATTAAATGAATATTGCTACTTTTTAAGAGGGTATAGTTTTTATAAAAAAAGAATATTTAAAGAAGCTAGAAAAGAGTTTTTTAATATTTCTAAGAAATTTGAATTTTATCAAAATACTCAAATACTTTTGGGTACTATTGCTCTAGAAAAAAAAGAGTTTAACAGGGCTATATTATATTTTAAGGAAGTAGAAAAAGATGGTTTTAATGAGCTTTTAGGTATTGACAAGAGTAATGTATTGTATAATTTAAGTTTATGTTATCTACATCTTAAAAAATTCGATAGAGCTGAAGGCTACTTAACAGAAAATATAAAATTAGTTGAAAAACAAAAAGATACATTAGAAATAATAGAATCGTATGGAAATATAGCTAATTTTTATTATGAACAGTATAAAGACAATTTAGCAATTCCTTATTTTTTGAAAGCTTATAAGCTTTCAAAAAAATTAACAATTGAAAGTAGTATAAAGGGAAAAATATTTAATCAAAAAAGAAAGACAGCCAAAAACATGTCTGCTGTTGAAGAGAATCGTAAGGACTATAAAAAAGCATTAAAATATCGCAAAGAATCACAACAATGGAAAGACTCTTTAAATAATCAAAATAGAATTTACGAAGTAGCTAAAAAAGAGAAAGAATTTGCAGTAAAAGAAAAACAAAAAGAGGTTACTTTTTTAGAAACTGAAAATAAAATTAAAGAAGCACAAAAAAAAGAGCTTTTATATGCCGCTATTGTGTTGTTAATTTTATTATTAACTAGTATTTACTTTTATAGAGAAAAGGTAAAACGAAATAAAATTATTGCGCATCAAAAAGAAGATTTAGACGCTTTAAATGCTACAAAAGATAAGTTGTTTTCTATTGTAAGTCACGATTTACGTTCTTCAGTAAATGCTTTAAAAAGTAGTAATGTTGTTTTGTTAGATAATTTGGCTTCTAAAAATATTGATGCATTGGGTAATTTATTAAAGAAAAATAGTGCTATTGTTAACGGGGCGTATGGGTTGTTAGATAACTTATTGCATTGGGCGTTGTCGCAAACCAAACAAGTTTATTTCGAAATAAAATCTACTCGGTTGTTTTTTATGGTGGAGCAAATGGCTTATAATTATAAACCTTTAATGCTTGAAAAAAACATTCAGTTTGAAAATAAGGTGTCTAAAAAAGATCTTGTTTTAGCAGATCAAGAGTCATTAAAGTTAATTATTAGAAATTTGTTAGATAATGCCATAAAGTTTTCTAATAAAGATGGAGAGATTAAAGTATATTCAAGAAATGAACATAAAGGTTACTGCGATTTAATAGTGGAAGATACGGGTATGGGAATGACAAATGAAACTCGTTTAAAGCTTTTAGAAGATACGTTGCTACTATCTAAAAAAGAACATGAAGATGTTATAGGTACTGGATTAGGATTGCAATTATGTAAGACAATGGTTAAAAAAAATAATGGAAAATTTTCTATAGAAAGTGAATTAGGTGTAGGTACAAAAATGATTGTATCTTTACCTAAAAAACAAGATAATGGATAATGTTAATGTATTTATTATAGAAGATACTCCAGCAGAAAGTGATCGTTTAATTAAAGTGCTAGAAGCCAATAATTATGTAATTACTGGAGTTGCTAGAAACTTTAAAGAAGCATTAACTAAATTTTACCAGGTAAAGGTAGATATTGTTATCATAGATATTTTTTTAAATGGAGTAGCTGACGGTATTTCTTTTGCAGAAACCATTAGTATTGTTCCTGAAGCAACAAAACCATTTGTTTTTTTAACTAGTTCTACCGATCGTCAAATTTTTGAAAGAGCAAAGCTAACTCAACCATTTAGTTATTTAATGAAACCTTTTAATGAGTTAGAGGTTTTATATGCTATTGAAATGGCAGTAGAAAAATTTTATGACCAAAATGATGTTTTTTTAGACGAAGAAGAAGATACTGTTATAAGTAGCGACTATTTGTTTATTAAAAAAGGAAAGTCGTTAAAAAAGGTATTACTCTCTGATATTATTTACATTGAAGTTGAAGAGAAGTATTGTAATATCATTACAGAAAAAGAAAAGTTTGTCATTCTAATTTCATTAACTAAAATTTTAAAGCTATTAGATTCGTCTATTTTTTGCAGAACACATAGAAACTTCATTGTAAACATGGAGAAAATACTAGAGATTGTACCTTCTGATAATCTTATTTTGTTGCAAGGAAATCAACATGTTACCTTAAGTGAGCGTTATAAAGATATTATAAAAAAAGTCCGTACGTTGAAATAGTGCCATCTACAATCTCATTGTAGATGTGAATTTGTCTTTTAATAACATCTTAATTGTTCCTAATAATACATTTTAGGATTAAAAGCTTTGCGAAAATATAAAAAAGTCATTGCGATTGAGGTACGAAAGAAGCAATCTATTGGTATTGGTTAGCTAACAAATTAATCTTACATCATTGATGGTATTTATATCAAACTATAAAGTGTAAAACATATAATAATTAATACTCCATTCCATACTTTTCTTCCTTTGTGGAAAAGAATTCTTGTCTTATTCCATTTTTTATATTTCTAGGGTACTTCTAAAGTAATTTTGAATTAGAAATAATAGTTAACTACAATTTTTCGAATTTAATTACTAACCCAAAAAAGAAATTATGTCAAATACAATTAACATAACAAAATGTGATAATCAACTTGTTCTTTTTGCTGTGAATGGAAGCGAAAGTTATGAAATATGTAATATACAAAGTGGGAATTTTCATGCAGTAGATTTAGATATCAATGTAGAAGCAAGTGAAAATGGAACTTTTTCAGGTACATATCAACCAGAAGGAGGTACATCAAAAGATTTAAGTGGAGCTATCACTGTAAAAATACCAGCAGGAAACTATTCTTTAGTATATGCAGGTTTAAATTGGGGAGGGCCTTATAATTTTGAATTTACTTTAAATGATGGTGAACCATACAGTTTATTAAATAAAGAAGATAAACCATTAGAAGGAGTGGTTTGGGCTCAGGGTAATTTAAATATAACATTAGATGTTAAGGCTACGGCTACCGTTTAAAATTAATTATTAATAATAATGAAACTGCCTAAAAATTCATCATTAAAGTCATTGCGAATTTTTTTATTTAAGAGTAATCTGTAAATCAGATATTTTAAGATGACTTCATTTTATTTGTAAAGACAATTTTTAAACAGTTTAGTTTACTAAAAAAAAACAGAAATTATGTCAAAAGTATTTCAATTATCAGTTTTAAGTCAAAATGATCCAGGAGCAGCAGATGGGGATAAATTATGTTGCAAAATTGTAGGTGTATGCAACGGATCATTACGTGAAGGATCTTTCCCAGTAAATGAAAATGTTGCTTTACCAATACCACCACAAGAAGGGAAACAAGCACCAGCAACACCAACTTGGTTTTTAATACCAGAAAATGGTTTAGAAGGAAGTTTTACAGTTGAAATTTTTTGCCCAACTGATCCATCTTACCCTAGTAGAACAATAGCTGTTTCTGAAGCAGATGTTATAAATTGGGCAAAGGTGCCTTTTGGGGAAAGAGAAAATCAAATTTATGAAGGTGGAGAATATGGTATTTTTGGATTTGCTCAAGAAGGGCCAATTTATACTATTACCGCTGGGGTTTTAAATCCAAGAAAAAACGGGAATTAATAAACAATATATAAAGTGAGTTTATACGTTTTACTGTAAAGAAAAACTCAGAATTTAATTTTAAATTCTGAGTTTTTTTATAGTATTAGACTAGATATTATTCTTTGTACCCTAACATGTCATCAATAGTATTTGCGGTTACTGAATGATAGTTAACACGTGATTTTTTATATATAGCTAATGCTTCATCAACTTTGTTACTGTTTTTATACGCTTTAAAAATAGTTGATACATACCAACGTCTACCAACGTTAGTTAAAAAAGCTTCAATAGTAGCATCAACATTATTACCTCTATAATTATGCGTTATGGCTTTTTCAAACCAAACCATAGCAATGTAAGAGTTTGTTGAGCTTGTTAAATTAAAGATAGTATCAAGTGTTGTTAATTGTTCTACTGTAATTTCTTTAGGGAAATTACGAATGAAGTGAACCCATTCTTGTGTTGTCCAGTCTTTTGTAATAGTAGCATCAATGCTATTTTTGTTAATAAACTCAGATAACACTTTTTCTACATTACTAAATTTATCAGAAGTGATTATTGATTGATTTTTTGGAACTCCAGGTTTGTAAATCCATTCTTCTGTATTAAATTCAACTTGATTTTTTTCTAAAAGGTTTGCATTTAAATAAGTAATAAACTTTTCAGTAGTCATTGTTGAGAAGGCATGAGTTTTAAAATAATTTTTTAAAAAGATATCAAATTTTTCTCTACCTACAGTTTCTTCTAAAGTTCTTAAAAATAAATATCCTTTATCATAAGCAATGCTATTCATTCCGTCATCAGGATTACGGCCTTTTAAGTTCAATTTTAATTTAGTGTCTTCAGGAGAATCTTTAAAGCCTTCTAGCTCATCTTCTAAATCTTGTTTAGCTATAAGTGCTAACATGTTGGCTCTGTCTTTTCCGTATAAAGCTTCCATAATACGTAGCTCAAAATAAACAGTGAATCCTTCATTTAACCAGAAATCATCCCAGGTAGCATTTGTAACTAAATTTCCAGACCATGAATGTGCTAGCTCATGAGCAATTAATGAGGTTAAACTTTTATCTCCAGCAATAACAGTTGGAGTTGCAAATGTTAAACGAGGGTTTTCCATTCCTCCAAAAGGAAAACTTGGGGGTAAAACAATAACGTCAAACTGTTCCCAGTCATAATCACCATATAAATTTTCAGCAGCAGCAACCATTTTTTCCATGTCTGAAAATTCTTCATGCGCTTTATCTAACACAGATTTTTCAGCATAAATACCAGTTCTATTACTAACAGCTTTATATTCTATATTACCAACAGAAAGTGCAATTAGGTAAGGAGAAATAGCTTGTTTCATTTTAAATGTATAAATACCATCCTCATTTTTTACTTTAGGATTCTCGGCACTCATTACAGCCATCAATGAAGATGGTACTTTTACAGTTGCGTTATAGGTAACTCTAATTTGCGGGCTATCTTGTATTGGTATCCAAGTACGGGTTAAAATAGCTTGCCCTTGTGTAAATAAAAACGGATCAGTTTTATCTGCAGTTTGTTGAGGTGTTAACCACTGTAAAGCTTCTGTTTTATTAGTAGTATTATAATGTATTGTGATAGTTTTTGTACCTGAAGTAATAGGTATTTTTAAAGCTTTCCCTAATTGTTTATTAAAATCTCCAAGAGAAAATTTCACTTCTTTGTTGTCGGCTAGCACGTTTTTAATTTCTAAAAACTTGGTGTCTAAGATAATCTCAGAAGCTTCATTGCTAGTGATATTATATGTTGCAGTTCCTTCAATTTGTTTTGAATTGAAATTAACATTAATATCTAGATTCAGATGGGTAATAACCGCTTGGTTAGGTTTTGAAAAAGAGTGTGGCTCTTCTGCATATTTTTTACTTACTTTTTCTTCTTTCTTTATGTCTGTGCAGCTTGTTAAACAAATTAAGATTAAAAAACTTAAAAGATTTATTTTTTTCATGATGTGATTTTGTGGCACTAAAGTATTATTATATTTTTAAAATATTCATTTTATTGATAATTTAATAAGGTAGAGCATGTTGTTTTTATATAAGCTTGGTAGGTAATTTAATATTATTAGATACTTCATGAAATTAGTTCTATGGTTTCGTATTCTTATACACAAAATTGATGTTTTTGTTCCTTTTTTTTCTAAAACATTAAATAGCTAGGGTACTTTTAAGAAAAAATTAAGTAATAAACACTTTAAAACTAATTATTATGTCAGAGCAAACTACAAATTATCCAGTAAACATAGAGCAATTATCAGGTCAACATGGTGGTTCAAGAGAATTTGGACCATTATTACTTACCTATAATTTAGATTTAACTCAAGAGAATATTACTGTTACTGCTAAATTTGCAGGAGTTACAATTGGAACTAGATTTTTAGAATTAATGGATCCTTTACCTGTTGAAATTAGTGGGGCTGTGGGGACAGGTAAAACACAAATAATTTTAAACTCCGATCCTACTAATAAAACTTTGAATTATAATGTAGATATTGAGGTGCTTGGAAGCAAGGTTTGTGGAGGGAAAGGAATCCTTTTAAATTGGTAAAAATAAAAAGCTTGTTTAATTTTTAGTTAAACAAGCTTTTGTTTTAAAATGAATTTTATTATTTTCTATTTTACTTCAAGAGAAGTGAATTTGAATGTGTTTCCATCAAATAATCCTTTATCAGATAATTTTAAAGAAGGAATAACTAGTAACGCCATAAATGATAATGTCATGTATGGAGCACGAAGTTTACTCCCTAGTTGTTTTGCTATGGTATCTAACTCAGCATAGGCCTTTCCAATTTCATTAGCAGGTTTGTCGCTCATAATTCCAGCAACAGGTAAGGGTACTACCTTTTCAACAGTATTTGAAACTGCACAAATACCACCTTTGTTTTCAATTAAAAGGTTTACAGCTTTACAAATAGCTTCATCTGAAACACCTACAGCTATAATATTATGTGAATCATGGCCAACAGAACTAGCAATAGCACCTTCTTTCAATCCGAAATTTTTAATAAAAGCAATAGCTGGCTCTGAGTTTTGATAACGATTTACTACTGTCATTTTTAATACATCATTATTTATATTAGAAACTAAGTTGCCTTCTTTAATTAACGAGTTTACTTCAATTTCGTTGGTAATTAATTCACCGTCCAAAGCTTCAATAGCTCTTATTTTATCAGAAGAAGAATGAAACTCAAAATCAGATATAATTTTTTTATCAGTATTAAAATTATTTAAAACTTCAAATTCTACGGACTTAATAAAAGATTTTCCGTTTTCAGCAACTAACTCTCCATTAATATAATTTTGTAAAACATTAAATTCTTTTAAATCGTTAACCACTATAAAATCGGCATCATCTCCTTCTGTTAATAAACCGACCTCTAAATTATAATGTTTCACAGGGTTTATACAAGCAGCTTGTAATACTTTAAAAACATCAATATTTTTAGCTACAGCACGTTTACATAAGTGATTAATATGACCAACTAATAAATCATCTGGGTGTTTATCATCAGAGCAAAACATCATGTTTTCGAAATGATCAGGTAGTAAATCAATTAAAGCATCAAAGTTTTTAGCAGCACTACCTTCTCTAATAATAATTTTCATTCCTTTCTGAAGCTTCTCTAAAGCTTCTTCGTATGTAAAGCATTCATGATCTGTATAAATACCAGCAGAAATGTATTTAGTTAAATCATCCCCTCTTAAACCAGGAGCGTGACCATCTACAGGTTTATTGTAATGTTTAGCCCAACCTATTTTTTTTAGAACTTCAGTGTCATCATATATAACACCTGGGTAATTCATCATTTCAGCTAGATACTTGATGTCAGGGTTTTCCATCATTTTTTTGATGTCATCTGAATCAATGATTGCACCAGCACTTTCAAAAGAAGTTGCAGGAACACATGAAGGAGCACCAAAATTAAATTTTAACGGGACTTTTTTCCCATTTTCAATCATAAAATTAACTCCTTCAATTCCTAGTACATTTGCTATTTCATGTGGGTCAGAAACAGTAGCAACTGTTCCATGAATTACTGCAATTTTTGCAAATTCAGAAGGAACTAGCATAGAGCTTTCAATATGAATATGTGCATCTACAAAACCTGGGATAATATAGTTTTCAATCGAATGATTAGCTTCTTTTATAGTAACTATTTTTCCGTTTTTACATTCAATTTCACCCTTATAAATTCGTCTATTAATAATATCAACTATATTTCCTTGTATTGTCATTCTTTGTTCTTTTATAAATGCTAAAATAAGTAGTATTTCTGCATAAAAAAAGCACCCTTTACAGGATGCTTTTTTAATTGTTATATTTTTTAAGTTAAGCTATTGGCCCTCCTTTAATAATTTCTTCACTTGCCATTTCTTCAAATTGAGCAAAATTCTTTCTAAATGAAGTAGCTAATTCCATTGCTTTAGCATCATAAGCATCTTTGTCTGCCCATGTTTGTTTAGGATTTAAAACTTCATCAGGAACATTTTCACAAGTTGTAGGCATTGATAATCCAAATATTGGATGTTGTACAAATTCAACATTTTCTAGCTTACCTTCTAAAGCTTCAGTAATCATAGCACGCGTATGCTTTAATTTCATTCTACTTCCTGTACCATAAGAACCACCAGTCCATCCTGTATTAATTAACCATACATTTACACCAGCTTCTTGCATTTTATTACTTAGCATTTCAGCATAACGAGTTGGATGTAAAGGCATGAATGGAGCACCAAAACAAGCAGAAAAACTTGGTAAAGGTTCATTAATTCCAGCTTCAGTACCCGCCACTTTAGCTGTATAACCAGAAATAAAATGGTAAGCAGCTTGACCAGGTGTTAATTTAGATATTGGAGGCAATACACCAAAAGCATCAGCAGTTAAAAAGAAAATGTTTTTAGGATTCTTTCCTATTGATGGTTTTTGAATGTTTTCAATATGATAAATAGGGTAGCTTACACGAGTGTTTTGAGTAATTGAAGTATTATGGAAATCAACATCTGCTTTTTCATCCATTACAATGTTCTCTAATATTGCACCACGCTTTATTGCTCCGTAAATTTCAGGTTCTTTTTCTTGAGATAAGTCAATTACTTTAGCATAACAACCTCCTTCAAAGTTAAAAACAGTGTTTTCAGAAGTCCAACCATGTTCATCGTCTCCAATTAAACTACGGTTTGGATCTGTAGATAAAGTAGTTTTACCAGTACCTGATAAACCAAAGAAAATGGCAGTATCACCATCTTTTCCAATATTAGCAGAACAGTGCATTGGTAATGTGTTTTTATCAACAGGTAAAATGAAATTTAAAGCAGAGAAAATTCCTTTTTTAATTTCACCAGTATAGCCAGTACCTCCAATTAAAGCTATTTTTTTACTAAAATTTAAAATAGCAAAATTATGTTGACGTGTACCATCTACTTCAGGGTTTGCCATAAATCCAGGAGCATTAACGACAGTCCATTCAGGAGAGAATCCTTTTAACTCTTCTTCCGTTGGACGTAAAAACATGTTGTAAGCAAACATGTTACTCCAAGGATATTCGTTTACGACTCTAATGTTTAATTTATAGTCTTCATCAGCACAAGCATAACTATCTCTAACAAAAACCTCTTTATTTGAAAGATAAGAAGTAACCTTATCGTATAATTTATCAAACTTTTCGGAATCGAAAGGGATGTTTATATCTCCCCACCAAATTTCATCTTTGGTGATATCGTCTTTAACGATAAATCGATCCATAGGAGAACGTCCTGTAAATTCACCTGTTTTTACTGCTAATGCACCAAAACTAGTATTTTCTCCTTGTTCTTTTTCAATAGTAATATCATGCAACTCGTCTGAAGTCAATTGATAACGCACCGTAGCATCTTTAATACCTAGGCTGTCTATCGAAATCGTTTTCGCATCAAGATTTGTCATCTTAAAATATTTTAGTTGTGTTTTATTTGGGACAAAAATAGTTCTTTTTGTTAAAACACCTGATACATCAGCAAATTTTATTAACTATTCATTCTTAATAACTTTCTTTAAAAAATAAAAAGAGGTTAAAAACCAACCTAAAATTAATAATAGTCCCCCCAATGGTGTAATGAACCAAATATATTTAGCAGGAACACTTAGTAGCTGGATAGCGTAGATAGATCCAGAGAATAAAATAATACCAATGATTACTAAAAGACTTATTTTATGCTTAAAGGAGGTGGTTATTTGATTACTTACATTTATGAATAATAAAAAAAGAGCATGATACATTTGATATTTCACAGCTGTTTCAAAGCTATTTAAAGCTTCTGGGCTTAATTTATTTTTTAAAGCATGTGCACCAAATGCACCTAGAACCACTGCTACTGCTCCTAAAACTGAAGCTATTGTTAAATTTTTATACATTTTTAAAGTTTTTGTTTAAAATTAAACTTTTTTAACGATATTGCTACCCTAAATTAATAAGAACAAAAGTACATTATATAGATGAAAAATATATTGATTATTGGTGCTGGAAGATCTAGTTCTTCGCTTATAAAATATTTGTTAGATAAGTCTTCAACAGAAAATCTACATATTACTATTGGAGATGTATCAGAAGAAAATGCATTGTCGAAAATTAATGGGCATAAAAATGCATCAGCAATTAAGTTAGATGTATTTAAAGAAGAGGAAAGAATAGCCGCGATAAAAAAAGCTGATATTGTGATATCAATGTTACCTGCACGTTTCCATATAGAGGTAGCAAAAGATTGTGTTACTTATAGTAAACATATGGTTACTGCATCTTATATTTCTGAAGAGATGAAAGCTTTGGATGCCCAAGTAAAATCGAAGGGCTTAGTTTTCATGAATGAAATTGGTTTAGACCCAGGGATTGATCATATGAGTGCTATGCAAGTAATTGATAGAATTAAAGATGATTCAGGTAAAATGTTACTGTTTGAATCTTTTTGTGGAGGTTTGGTAGCTCCTGAGAGTGATACTAATTTATGGAACTATAAGTTTACCTGGAATCCAAGAAATGTAGTTTTAGCAGGGCAAGGAGGTGCTTCTATGTTTATTCAAGAAGGGACTTATAAATATATACCTTACCATAAATTGTTTAGAAGAACAGAGTTTTTAACGATTAATGGAAGTGGGAAATTTGAAGCTTATGCTAATAGAGATTCTTTAAAGTATAGAAGTATTTATGGATTGGAAGACATAGAAACAATGTACAGAGGAACGGTACGTAAAGTTGGTTTTTCTAGAGCTTGGAATGTATTTGTTCAGTTAGGAATGACTGATGATTCTTATACTATTGAGGATTCTGAAAATATGAGTTACCGTGATTTTACAAACTTATTTTTGGCATACTCTCCTTCTGACTCAGTTGAGTTAAAGTTTCGTTCTTATTTAAAAATTGACCAAGATGATATAATGTGGGATAAATTTTTAGAGTTAGATATTTTTAATCCAGAGAAGAAAGTAAACTTAAAGAATGCAACACCAGCACAAATTTTACAAAAGATATTAATGGATTCTTGGACTTTAGAAAAAGAAGATAAAGATATGATTGTAATGCACCATATTTTTGGTTATGAGAAAGATGGAGGTAAGCATCAGGTTGAAAGTAGTATGATTATTAAAGGAGATGATCAAACATATACCGCTATGGCAAAAACTGTAGGATTACCAGTGGCCATGGCTGCATTACGAATTTTGAATGGAGATATAACTACTCCAGGAGTACAGTTGCCAATAAATAAAGAAGTGTATGAGCCTATTTTAAAGGAGTTGGAGGAGTATGGAATTATTTTTAAAGAGAAAGATGTACCTTTTTTAGGGTATAATCCTGAGAGCGTAAAAGGTTAATTTTTATTGATTAAAAAAATAATCTTTAACTTACAAAAGATTATTAACAATAAAAAGTACACTAATTTTGAGTCATTTATTATCACAGTTACATAAAAACAGTATAGTAAATACTTATTAAAAATAAAATAGGCATTGATTTATCAGTGCCTATTTTATTTTTAATAAGTAACATTCTTAGGGAGAAATTTCTATTGAAAAACTGTTTTTATTTTTCTACAGAAAGAAAGTATTTTTTAGTAGAAAGATAAAAATCAATAAAGTAAAGTTAATTTAACCTAAATGAATTAGGGAGTTAATTTATTTCCTACTAGTTTTGCAGGTTATTAATATAATTAATTAAAAACAATACCATAACACAAATAACAAAAGTCAATAATGAAAAAATCAACCTTTCATAAAATTATTTTTTCTTTTTTAATTTTTCAGTTTAGCATTATAAATGCACAAGATAAATTTAATACTCCTTATGGAAATAATTCTGCAGTTGGGAAGTATGTAAAGATAAATGGAGCTAATATCTATTACGAAGAATACGGTAAAGGTGAACCTTTATTAATAATTCATGGATGCGGTGCAGATATAAAAGCAATGGAGTATCAAATTGATTATTTTAAAGATAAATATAGGGTAATTGTAGCTGATAGTAGAGGTCAAGGTAAATCTGAATTGAAAACAGACTCTTTAACTTATACACAAATGACAAAAGATTTTGTGGAGCTTATAAAATATTTGAAATTAGATGCAGTCAACATTCTTGGTTGGAGTGATGGTGGAATTTTAGCTTTAAAAATAGGAATAACTAATGAGGTTAAGGTGAATAAAATAGTAACTATGGGTGCTAATTTACGACCAGATACTACAGCTGTTAATAGCTGGGCATTAGAGCAAGTTAGAGAGATGCATGCAGAAACATTAACAATGATAATGAAAGGTGATACATCTAAAGATTGGAAAACAGAATTACAATTAGATAGAATGTTGTTAACCCAACCGAATATTAGCCATTTAGAGTTGAAAAAAATTAAAGCTTCTGTATTAATTATGAATGGAGATAGAGACATTATTAAAAATAAACATGCTGTAGAGATATTTAGCAACTTATCTACTGCACAATTATGTATAATGCCAGGTACTAATCATGGAGCCCCTCGTAATAAATCAAAAATGTTTAATGAAATTGTAAATGATTTTTTGAGTAAAGAATTTAATTATTCAGATAAAACACACTAACTATAATAATTACATTTTTAAATAAAAATCTTTGGTAAGATTTATATAGGCATCAGTATACTGGTGCCTTTCTTTTTCAATAACTAATTCTTCTTGTATAATATCAGATTCTATAAAAGAAAACTCTAACAAACTTCTTTTAAACTCTGTGTTTTCATTTCCTTTTACGTGACATATTTTATTAGGAAAAAGATTATTTGATTTTGCTATTTTAATAAACTCTTTTTCTTCTTTAGATGGAATTATTACCGAAAATAAACCGTCCTTTGAAAGTAAATTACGTACTCCCTCAATTAATTCTTTAAAAGAAAGAGATGTTGTAAAGCGTGCTTTATTTCTTGCTAAATCAGTTGTTTCAAATTCATCATTGTAAAAAGGAGGATTAGAAATAATAAGATCATATTGTTCTTCTTCTTCAGTCATTTCAATAGCAAACTCGGTAAAAGGAGCATTATAGCAAAATAAGCGATCTCCCCAATCGGATTGCTCAAAATTCTCTACTGTTTGTTCATATGCATTTGCTTCTATTTCTACAGCATCTATAGTAGAAGCATTACTTCTTTGTGCTAACATTAAAGAAATAATACCAGTTCCTGAACCTATATCTAAAATAGTATCTGGATAATTGTTTAGTGAACACCAAGCTCCTAATAAAACAGCATCAGTGCCAATTTTCATAGCAGTTTTATCTTGATGTATTGTGAATTCTTTAAATTTAAATGGTTTCATTTATAAAATTCTTTCTAAAAGTTTTTCTGCATTTAACCATAAATAAAGAGCAATTGCTAACAGTATTATAAAAAACAATCCTTTTTTAGGTTTTGTTCTTTTTCTATTTCCAAACCTTCTTTTAAACTCCATTTACTCTATTCTGAAAAATTACAATTCGAAGGTAAAACAAACCAATCTATTTACATTAATAAAAAGTAAATTTTATTTTTTTTAAAAAAAGTATAGGGTAAAAAGAAGTATAAAAGTATTAGATATGAAGCTAAACGTTTAGGTAAAAAAAATATTAATTTAAAATGGGGGATTATGAAATTATTTATTAATAGAATTCAGAGAATAGTAAAAATAATAAAACTTAGTATATCTATGAGTGATCTTGGTAAAGGTGCTGGATATGCTATCAAAAGGTAAAACTAAAATTTTAAAAATGAAAAAAATAAATTTATTAGGAACAGCAGTATTGGCTGTAATGATATTAACATCATGTTCAAATGATGAAATAGTAAATCCAAATTCAGAAGAGGATAATAAGTTAGAATTATTTAAATATTCTTTTGAAAAAAGCAATGAAGGTTTTTTAACAGCAAAAGAGAGTGATTATACAGCTAATACACCAGTGGTTAATCTTTCTGCAGATAAAAATCATTGTGGAAGGTTGTTTACCGGAACTTCTAAAACGTTTACAACTTGGAAAGGGTACAGTTTTAAAGGTAATGATACTAGGTTTTTAGGGTTGAATATGGGGAATTGTAAAGGTGTTTTTGACGGGGTAGCTAAAAAGGATTTTAAGCTTTCAGTACCATTATTAAAAGGTAAAGGTAAAATTTCATTTAATTATTATAGGCCAGGAGACTTTACTGGTTGGGGATATGTATTTAAAGTGTATATAAGTAAAAAAGAAGAGAAAGATCCTTTTAAAAATTCAATTATACAGTTAGAACCAAGAATTGAGTCAAGTGGGTGGATTAGTTATGCAAAAGATTTAAATGTTGATTTAAAATCTGGAGATTATACACTGTATATTCATATGGTTGGGGCAGCAGCCATCGATGATATTTCATTAATAGAAAAAAAATAAAACTATAATTTTAGAAAAGATTTCTTAAAAAAAGAAATCTTTTCTAATTGAAACTTAAAACTAAATACAGTATCTTGGTTTGTGTATGATTAGTGATAAAAAGTCAATTTGTAATCCTATTGTTTTTGAAGAGGTTTACAAAACAAATATAAAAGCGCTGCGAAATTATATTTATTATAAATGTGGTGATGTATCGTTATCTGAAGATATTGTGCAAGATGCATTTATGAAAATATGGAAGAATTGCTCAAACATAATACCTAATACAGTTAAAGCATTATTATATAAAATGTCATTTAATTCACTCATGAGTTTTTTTTCTCATAAGAAGGTAGTTCTAGAACATGAAAAACTACAAAACCCTATTAATTCAACAAATGAAGATCCTGAGTTTTTACTTGAAGAAAAAGAATTTCTAAAGAAATTACAACAAGCTATAGCTGAATTGAGGGATAAAGATCGAGAGGTTTTTTTGATGAATAGAATAGATAAAAAAAAGTACAGAGAGATAGCTGATGTTTTAGATATATCTATAAAAACGGTTGAAAAAAGAATGAGCAGTGCACTAAAAGAATTACGAAAAAAAATAGAAATCATTTAGTTTATGAATAATGAAAAATATAATATATTATTAGCTAAATGGCTGGAGAATGATATTTCTGAAGATGAATTAACTGTATTAAAGCAAAGACAAGAGTTTGAAACATATTCTAAAATTGCAAAATATAGTTCAGAGTTTTATGTTCCTGGTTCTAATGAAAAAGAATTGTACAATCAGTTTTTAAATAAAACAAGAAATGAAAAAAAGAATAAAACTAAAAAAATAAGCATTGGTTATTGGGGAGCTAGTGTTGCTGCTACTATATTGCTTTTATTTGGAGTTTTTCAAATGAAAAATAGTTCAGTAGAAGAGTTTACAACAATGTATGGAGAACAATTAACAGTATTTTTACCAGATAGTTCCGAGGTTCTTTTAAATAGCAATTCTAAAGTGTCATTTTCTCCGAAACTTTGGAGTAAAACTAGAAAAGTAACTCTTAAAGGAGAAGCCTATTTTAAAGTGAAAAAAGGGGAGAAGTTCAAAGTGATAAGTAATGAAGGAGAAATATCAGTTTTAGGAACAGCTTTTAATGTTAATTCGCAATTAAACTTTTTAGAAGTTAAGTGTTATGAAGGCAAAGTATTGGTTAGCAGAAAAGGAGTGGAACATATATTGGTGAAAAATCAAGCTATTAGGCAAATTAAAAATGAAGCTTACGAAAATTGGAATATTGAAAGTTTTGAACCAATTTGGAAAAATGGTGAAATTTCTTTTGATAATACTCCTTTAAAATATGTTGTTAATAAGATACAAGATGTTTTTGGGGTTTTAATAAAAACAAAAAATATAGATTTAGAAAGAAGGTTTTCAGGAAGTTTTTCTAATTCTGATCTAACCATAGCATTGGTAGCAATAACTGATACTATGGGATTCAAGTATGAAGTTAAAGAGAAAGAAGTTTTATTTTATAAATAGGTTATATGCGAAATTGTTTTTTTTTTCTAGTTGTTTTATTTGTTGCAAGTTCAGTGTTTACCCAAAATAAAGTAAAAAAAAAGAACTTATTAAAAACAGTGCTTTTTAATATCGAAAGCAAGCATAATGTAAAGTTTTCTTATGCTGAAGAAACAATAAATAATAAATATTTTGAACTTCCTATTAATGGTGAAAATTTAGAGGACTTATTACAAAGCATTGAAAAAGAGGTAGGGGTTTATATAAATAAAATAAATGAACGTTATTATTCTATTGTAAAATATACTTCTAAAAAAATAAATATTTGTGGTTATATCAAAGATAGTTTAACAAATTATTCTTTGGAGCAAGCGACTATTGTTTTAAAAAATAAACAGAGCATAGGAACTACAACAGATTCTAATGGTTTTTTTAAATTAAAGAAAATCAGAATTAATGATACATTACAGGTGTCTTTTGCAGGTTACAAAACAATTCTTATGTTAGGGAACGACTTTTACAAAAAGAAATGTTTAGAAGTTAAATTAAAAGAAAAGCTTAATGTTTTAGATGAAGTAATTATTGCAAATTACCTTTCAACAAATACAATTAAAAATGATGATGGTTCTATTGTTATGAGACCCAAAAAACGTGGAGTTTTACCTGGTTTAACAGAGTCAGATGTATTATTAAGTACTCAGCAAATACCAGGGATTCAAAGCCCTGTAGAAACAGCCGCAGGAATTCATATTAGAGGAGGAACTCCAGATCAAAATTTAATTTTATTTGATGGTATTAAACTATACAATACAGCTCATTTTTTTGGTTCTATTTCAGCATTTAATCCAAATATTATTGATAAGGTAACAGTTTATAAAAATGCTTCTAATATTAAATACGGAAACCATATTGCTGGAGTAATATCTATGAATTCCATGGATGAAGTTCCTCAAAAACAGTCAACTGGATTTGGGGTAAATATGACCGCAATTGATGCTTTCACAACAATACCGTTAACAAAAAAAATAGGAATACAATTATCTATTAGAAGTTCACTGTCTGATTTTTTAAAAACCCCTACAATGAATAATATTTCTACTAAAGTGTTTCAAAATACAAGTATTTCAAAAGGAAATTTACTGGCAGAACAACCTTATGTAGAAGCAAAAAATGATTTTAGTTTTCTTGATATGAATACAAAATTTCTATACCAGTTAAATGAGAAAAATAAAATAACATTACAACAAATATTAATACATAACTCGTTAGATTATAGTTTGCAAAACTTTAAAATAAATGATATAAGAAGCGATAAATTAAAAATTAAAAATTATGGATTTGGTGCTACCTGGGATTCAAAATGGAATACTAGTTGGAAGCATAATTTAAATGTATATCATGCAAAATATACCTTAGGGTATCAACGAGAAAAAAATAGAGCAAAAACTATATATGATTATACAAATAAAGATAATACAGTTAATGAATTAAGTTTTGATTTTTTGATAACAAAAGAGTTGAATAAAAAAAGTAGTTTTTTAATTGGCTATCAGTACGCTTTTAGTAAGATTTTTTTTAATTTGGAGAAAAAAAACACTGTTGTTTTTTCTGAGTCTAAAAATAAAAATGATGGTAGTATTAATAGCCACAGTATATTAACGGGTTATAAATATAAAAACAAAGATTTTTTTATAGTAGATATGGGAGTAAGAACAACTTACCTATCATCATTAAATAAAGTTGTTGCAGAACCAAGATTATATACTCAATTGAAAATAGCACCTAATTTTTGGTTGAATGCTTCAGCGGAATTAAAACAGCAATACACCAGTAAAATTGTAGAGTTTTTTACTTCAGATTTTGGTTTAGAAAATAAATTATGGGCTCTTTCTGATAATGAAGAGATCCCACTTTTACAAAGTAAACAATTTACATTTGGAAGTATATTTAAGTATAAAAAATGGGTAGTTGATTTTGGAATGTACTATAAAAGTATAAATGGAATAACTTCTTTAAGTTCTGGGTTTAATAATTACAGTAAAACAGTTTTCAATGGTAGTGCTTTAATTAGAGGATTTGATTTGTTAGTAAGAAAAAAGTGGAGTAATAGATTAAATACTTGGTTTAGCTATAATTTAGGAAATACCGCTCTTACTTTTGATGGCTTTAATAGTAATCAATCTTTTAATGGGGGATTTAATATTTCAAATTCACTATACATAGCACAACAAATTAAATTAAGTAGTTGGGATTTATCTTTGGGGTGGACTTATAAAGCGGGTTTACCATTTAGTTCTTTGATTAATTTAAATCCTAATAATGGGTTAGAGATAGAAAAGTATAATAACTCCAATTTACCAGCATATCATAGGTTAGATGCGTCTGCTACGTATAATTTTTTTTGGGATAAGAAAAATAAGATTATATCTAAAGTAGGTATTTCTTTTTTAAACATTTATAATAGAAAAAATATATTAAAAAGAACAAGTGAAGTTTCTTATGATGATGCTTTTAAAGCTACTTTAAATACAATTGATACATACTCTTTGAGTTTTACTCCGAATATTATTTTTAGAGTGGAGTTTTAAGGTAGATTAATTTCTTTTGGTTCCTCTTAACATTTCTCTTTTTCCTGGAGGTCCTGGAAGTCGTTCAACAATAAATCCAACTTTTTGCATTGCTCTCCTAACACTTCCTTTTGCAGAATAAGTTACCAATACACCATCATTCTTTAGAGAAATAAACATTTTATTAAAAATTTCTTCTGTCCATAATTCTGGTTGAACTCTAGCTCCAAATGCATCAAAATATATTAAGTTGTAAGTATCTTCATCTTTAATCTCTTTAAATTTTTTTTGTTGTTTTAATAAGCTGAAGTTCGAAGTAATTTGGTGTTTCACTTCCCAGGAACAACTATGCATTTTGTTAAAATGAATAGCTTGTTTTTCTGCTTTTAAAGTAGATACGTAATTTAAACTTTCAATTTCTTTACCTGTAATAGGATAGGCCTCTACACCAACATAATTGATGCTTTTTTGAGATTCTAAAAAAGTAATTAAACAATTTAATCCAGTTCCAAACCCAATTTCAAGTATAGAAATTTCTTTTTTTTCGATAGTCTCTAAACCACTTTTAATAAATACATGATAAGCTTCTTGAATAGCTCCGTGTTTAGAATGATATTGTTCATCCCATTCAGGTAAATGTATAGTTGTTGAACCATCAGAGGTTATAATTATTTCTCTTTTCAAATTATTTAATTAATAACTTTTTAATTCTTGGTATTGGACCTGTACAAGTAGTTTGATGACAAGCAATACAGCTATTTACAGCTTGATTAAAGTTTGTTGTTAAAGAGTCTTTAGAACTAGTATATACTTTTTTCATATTTTGTATATAGAGGTTTGAAAACTGTTTAAAGCTAGGTGTTCTGTCAGTAGAATCTGTTAATGTAGCTGTGTGTATTTTTAAATATCTTTCAGGAAAAGAATCAGGTATTTGACCTTTAAGTATTTTTTCTTTTAAATTTAAATTAACATGGTACATAGTATTCATTAAAGCTGCCATTTCTGACTGCTTATACATGATTAACTCTGTATTCTTTTTCTCTTCTTTTTTACAAGAAAAAAGAAGAGAAATTAATATCAAAATTATGAGTGGTCTTCTCATTAGTTTTTTAGTAAAACACCATCAGCTTCAAAAGCATAAGTGTATTTAGGATCGGTAATTTTTGCTATTTCTTCTTCGCTTTTACCCGCATCTTTAGCATAATGTTGTAAATCTTTTACTGAAGTTTCAGTGACAAAAGCTTTACCGTTAACAATAACTTCTTTTTTATCAGAGTTAAGTGGCATGAAAAATCCGTAATCTTTAAAACGTACCATAGATTCCTTTTCATTTCCTAAATCTAATTTCATCCAACATCCTTTTTTCTTACAAACTTCATTTATAGTAGACGCAAATTTTATATTTAAAGTGTCGCCAGATTTTAAATTTTGGAATTTAGCAAGAACATCTGTTTTTGACAAAGTATTATCACTAGAAATTTTTTCACCAAAAGATACATATTCAGATTTTTGAGAGCTTTTTTCTGTAGTAGTTTCTTTTTTTTCTGTTTTACAAGATAAAAATAGAGTAGCAACAACAAGAGTTGCAGTTAGTAGTTTTTTCATAATCAGTTGCTTAAAAATATAGAATAACAAAGATAGGTATATTTGTTTAACTCTTAAAGTAATGCTTTTGATACTTATTGTTTTTGTAACTTTGTTGTATTATAAAAATAGTAGTTTTATGGATATTAAAATTCAACCAATAAAAGAATCTAAAATTAGTCAAGTAGATTTTAACGATTTAAAATTTGGAAGTGTTTTTTCAGATCATATGTTTGTCTGTGATTATGTAGATGGGAAATGGCAAAATCCTAGTATAGTACCTTATGGTCCTATAACTTTAGATCCCTCTGCTAAAATTTTCCATTACGGACAATCTATTTTTGAAGGTATGAAAGCTTATAAAGATACAGAAGGTAATACTTTGTTGTTTCGTCCTTTAGATAATTGTAAGAGACTAAATATCTCAGCAAAAAGAATGGTTATACCAGAAATTCCAGAAGATTTATTCATGAAAGGTTTAAAGGAGTTGTTAAAGGTTGATAACGCTTGGATACCAACTAATGAAGGAAGTTCGTTATATATTCGTCCTTTTATGTTTGCCACAGGAGAAGGTTTTCATGCATCACCTGCTGATGAGTATAAATTAATTATATGTACTGCGCCCTCAGGAGCTTATTTTTCTGGAAAAGTAACAGTTCTAATTGAAGAGAAATATGCAAGATCAGCCAACGGAGGTGTAGGTTTTGCAAAAGCTGGAGGTAATTATGCTGCTCAATTTTATCCTACTCAGTTAGCTATAGATAAAGGGTATAATCAGGTAGTTTGGACAGATGATAATACACATGAATATATTGAAGAGGCAGGAGCAATGAATGTTTTTATCAGAATTAACGATACTTTAATAACTAGCCCTACAAGTGATAGGATTTTAGATGGTATTACTCGTAAAAGTATACTTCAATTAGCAGAAGATAATAAAATACCATTTGAAGTGCGTAAAATAACAGTTAAAGAAGTTGTTGAAGCAGCAAAGAGTGGTGAATTAAAAGAAATGTTTGGAGCTGGTACTGCTGCTGTTATTTCTCCTATAGCTGGTTTCGGGTATAAAGAAACTGATTATGATTTGCCAGAAATTGAAAATTCATATGCTTCAATTTTTAAAGAAAAGCTACTTAATATTCAGTATAACAGAGGAGAAGATATTCATAATTGGAGTGTTAAAGTTTAAAAAGGATAAAATATTTTCTCCAAAAAAGAGTTAATTATATTAAAAGTATAATTACTTAAATGGGAGAGAATGAAAAATATACTGCTTACAATGTTGTCTATTGTAGCTGGTTTTGGAATAAGCTTTTTTAGTATAAATACTTATTTGAAAACAAATGATTTAGCTGAAGTAAAAACTGAATCGGAAGTTACAAACAATAAATTAATATTAGACTTAAAGTCTAGTGATGTTCAAAAGAGCTTTAAGAGTTGGGATTTATATTCAAAAAAGAATATTGATTTGATGTCAACTTTTAAAGCTCTTGATGAAAATGGTGAAAATATTAGTAAAGGTGCTTTTTTAAATTTATTAAGAATTGGTTCTTATTTACCTATGAAAAGAGTTGATAAAAGAGAACTTTCTTATCAATTAGTATCTTTAAAAAACACTTCTGAAGTAAAAATTAAAAAATCAATAAAGAGTTTAGCGACTAATGCAAATCATTATTTTAGAATGGAAGGAAAACGACTTCCAGCTTATGAATTTGTAGATTTAAATGGTGTGCCTTATAATAAAAAAGACACAAAAGGTAAATTACTAGTATTGAAATGTTGGTTTATTACTTGTAAGGTTTGTGTAGAAGAATTTCCTGAGTTAAATAAGCTAGTAGATAAATACAAAGATGAAAAAGTAGCCTTCGTTAGTTTGGCCTTTGATGAAAAAGATAAGCTAATTAAATTTCTAAAAACAAAAACATTTAAATATCCAACCATACCAATGCAAAAAAAATACATGTCCAAGAAATTGAAAGTTAAACAATATCCTACACATGTAATTGTTGATACTAATGGGGTTATTATTAAGATGGTTAATAATGTACGTACTTTAACCTTTGAGTTAGATCAAATTTTAGGTAAATAAAATTAAATAATTATTTTTTTAAAATTTGTTCTATGTTAGGTTTAAAATAATTGGGTCCTTTTAAAACTTTCCCATCTTCACGGTAAATAGGCTTCCCATCTTCTCCTAATTTACTCATATTACTTCGTTGTATTTCATTAAATACTTCTTCAATCTTATCCTGCATACCATGCTCAATAATTGTTCCACATAAAATATACAGCATATCACCCAAAGCATCGGCAACTTCTACTAAATCATTATTTTCAGCAGCTTCTAAATATTCTTCATTTTCCTCTTTCATTAGGTTGTAACGAAGAAGTTTTCTTTCTTTATCAATGTTTGTTGTAGGGGTGTTTTTAATACCTAAACCGAAAGCGGTATGAAATTCGTGAACAGCGTTAATTTTGTTTTTCATGTATGTAGATTTTTTATAATGAATTATTTTATGCCTAGTTTTTTTTCTGTATCATTAAGATTAAATTGAGTCCAATTACTAATGTGATGTTTGATGTTCATTTTTTTAAAGTCTGAAATGTTTTTATCATTTACACCTACAAAATGGATGTCTAAATTTTTAGCAGTTGTAACATCCCACAAACCATCTCCAAAAGAAATAATGTTTTCAAAATTAGAAGTATGGTAATAATTTTTTGCTTTTTCTATTGCCGATTTTACAATATCTTCTCTTGTGAAAATTGTATTTGAAGCTTCTAAAACTTGAGGAATTAAATTGATATTTGCTTGTTGTAATTTTAAAAAGGCAGGTTGTAAAATAGAGCCAGTGGCAAAGCAAACACCATAATTGGTTTCATTAATAAAAAAATCAACCATTTTTTGAGCACCTTCAATTTCTGGAGTATCAGGATAACTTAAAAAATGTTCGGTCATGACTTTTTCAAATTCAGGAATAAAACCAAAGTCAAATTTTTTCTGATGTGTTTTTTCATAGTTAACACTAAAAATATAACTATCTGTAGCGTTTTTATAAGTTTTCCAATCAGTATTTACTTCGGTTATTCCAAAGTGCTTCATTGCAAATAATAATGAATCGGTGTGTTTGTCTTCACTTTTAGTAAGTGTGTCGTCTATATCAAGTACGATTAAGTTTTTCTTTGTCATAATGTGTTATGTGGCTAATTTTAAAAGTTTAGCTGGAACTATTTTTAGAACCCATGCAATCAATATCCATCGCTTAGATATATAGGCTACTCGTTTTTTTCTTTTAATAGCACTATAAATTTGTTTACTTGCTTTTTCAAGGGGTGTAAGCCAAAATATACCATCACCTAAAGCCATTGCTGTATCTACAAAACCAGGTCGAATATCTGTGATATAAACTTTTTTTGAGGGTATCGATTTTGTTTTGATGTATAAACTTTCTAGATATGCCTTTTGATATGCTTTTGAAGCAAAATAAGCAGGAGCAAATCGATTACCACGCAACGAAGCAATAGATGAAATACCAACCAAATGTCCGAAACCTTGTTTTTTAAATAAAAGATAAGCTAAGTTATATAACTTAGTAACACCAATTACGTTAGTTTGTAAAGTAGTATTTTCCTTTTCCCAGTTTAACTTAGTATTGGTAAAACCTACCCCCGATGATTGTATAATCAAATCAATTTTTCCTAATTCCGAAACGATTTCGTTAAATACATTTTCAACGCTTTCAATATCTTGTATGTCGTTTTGTTTACTAATAATTTGAGAAGGATAATTATTTTTTAACTCTTCTAGTTTTTCTTTTCGCCTTCCTGTGATAGCTACTCTATAACCATCATTAATTAAAAACTCTGTTAATCTTTTTCCAATACCAGAAGTGGCTCCAAAAACAATAGCCGTTTTAGTTTGCATATAGTTAGTTTACAGATAAGGTTAAAACATTTTACCTATCAAGTAAATATATAAAGTTTATTTCTTATTCTCTCTCTTTTTAAGAAGGTATTAAAACTTTATTATAGATGATAATTATTATTTGAAACACAAATTCTTAAAAAATCTAAAATTTAGTAATCATCAATATAAATCATTCTTTAACTTTGCTGAAAATATAATTTTATGTTTACACCTGGTCGAATAATTTTTGCAAGCTTATTTGTGGTTGTTTTTATAATAGCTATGGTTGTTAGTTATAAGAAAGATGCTAAAAGAAATAAAAAGCATTATCAAAACGCAGCATTATACGTGGCGATATCGATAATAGTAACTATTTTATTGTTATTTCTTTTTAAGTATATAAATAAACATTAATCAATGTCTTCTAACTCATTTAATTTTGAATGATCTAAAACAGTATATCCTTCATCATCATAATAAAAAGTAGGAATATATTTAGCACCAACTTTTAGTTTAGAGAAATCGTAAGAAGATATTTGATATACATCTTGCCCAAAAGATTGTTCATGGTAACGAACAAGAATGTAAAGTTCAGCATCTAGTTTAGCTATTTCTTCACTAGTATATTTAAATAAAGGGCTGTTTTCATCTATTTCATGTACAATAGTCCAAGTAGTTGGAAGGTACATTATTTTATCTCTTTCTAAAGAGAATCTATAATAATTTCGTTTAAACTTATGATTTCCTGAGTCTTCTGTTATTGATAGAGTTACTGTAACTTCTGGTTCTATCATTACCGTTTTTCTGCTATTCATTATACGAAACATTAAAGCTCTGTGTTCTTTAAAATCTCTTAGAACTATATTTTCGCTAAAATGAATTGCAGCTTTAGGTTTAGAAAATCGCCCGTATATAAGTCCAGTTATAAAAGAAAAGCTTAATAAACCTAGCATAGCTTCAAAAGCAGCTATAAAATTGGCTATTACCCCTTGAGGTGCTAAGCCCCATAACCAACTGTAGTTAATGTTTGGGCGCTAAAAAAGAAACCATTTAATAAGTTTTCAAAAAAAGAACCTTTTTCGTCTGTTATTTGCTCAATACCTATTGATATGTAGATTAATCCAAAAACTATATTTAGAAGTGTATAACCAATAAAAACAAAAGCAAAAAATTTTATCCAAGATAGTTCAATAAAATACGTGTAAATATCACGAATTGTAAATTTCTTATTGATATGACGAATGTTTGAGGTTCCGTCTTTATTAATAATATTTTGTGCATTTCTTTTTGAAGAATATCCCAATCCAGGATCTTTTATTTTTTTAGCCATAGGGATTTTTTATTGTCGATTGTAAAAATACAAAAACCGATTCTTTTCAGAATCGGCTTGTTATATTTAATAATACTTAAATTAATTATTAGTTTTTACTAGGTAAAAAGCTATAATTTTTAGCATAAAAATACATTTGTTCTTCAAAAGAGTTAGGTTGCATAATTTTTATGTCAGTAATAATACCTTCATCATTAGTTACAGGAGTTAATACAGGGTTAACAAAACCACTATATGGAGCAGATTTGAATTGTGAATTACGTTCTAAAACCTCTTTGTGAAGTTCTTGATCTACCTTTACACCGTATCCTTCAACTAAAGCTTTGGCAGCTTCAAAATCTCCTTCAGATTTTATTCTTTGTGTTTCTTTTAATAGGCGACCAAAAATTTCATGAAGTTTTGCATAGTCATTAACTATAAAATAAGTTTTTCCATTTTTAACAACTTTTTCAATAACATTGTCTTTTTTACCTTGTTCAAACGACCAAGCAGATACCCATTGACGATTTACCATATGATCTTCTTCAATATCATCTCCTAAATTAATTCTTATTAATTGAGTCATTAATCCATTTCTGATATATCCATCATAAGCCGCTTTACCAACTTTTTTCCAGTCATCAACTAGTCCAAGTTCTTGTAATTTTGGGTTCATTAAATAATATAAACCAACTAAATCTGCTCTACCTTCTTCCATTGTAGAAGCATAGTTTTTTAGAGTTTCTTTCGGTTGTCCTATTCCATCATTAATTTTACCAGAAGCATGGCCAATAACTTCATGAAGTGCTGTATGTAATTTATCAGCAAGTTTACCATATTTTACTTCTAACTCAATTTCTTCTTTATCATGAGCAAACTCTTCTAAACGACCAGTTCCTCCTGCATTATTGTATGACCCAATAATATTACCTAAAGAAACAGATTTTGAACCGTGTTCTTGACGAATCCAGTTGTTGTTAGGTAGGTTTACTCCAATAGGTGTACTTGGAGAAGCATCTCCAGCTTCACCAGCTACATTTACTGTTTTATAAGAAACACCTACAACATTTTCTTTTTTATGAGAAGGATCTAAAGGAGAGTTGTCTTCAAACCATTGAGCATTGTCAGATAAAACTTTCATTTTTTTAGACATGTCAAAATCTTTTATTTGAACTACAGTTTCATAAGATCCTCTATAACCTTTTGGGTCATTATATACTTCTATAAATCCGTTTATCCAGTCAATATTTCCTTCAGTTGAAGTAACCCAAGAAATAGCATACTGATCCCAAACATCTAAGCTACCTGTCTTGTAATATTCTATTAGCAAACTTAATGTAGTTGCTTGTTTTTCGTTTTCAGCTACATCTTTAGCCTTTTCTAGCCAGTAAATAATTTTATCAATAGCAGCTCCATACATACCACCAGATTTCCATACTTTTTCAACTAATTTTCCGTTTTCACGTACTAATTTTGAATTTAAACCCGCTTCGATAGGCTTTCCTTCTGGACCTTTGTATGCTTTAGCATAAAAATCTTCAACATCTTTACTAGTTATATCAGGGCTGTAAAAATTAATAGCAGAAGCTAAAACATTATCAACACCAGCTTTTTTATTTACTTTTTTAGTATCTTCATTATTAAAAATTACTTCTAAAGCTTCAGAAGATAAAGTAGTATTTGTTTCTTTTAATAAGCTCTCTAAATATTCTTTTGAAAACTCAGGTTTTAATTTGTCGTTAGAGTAGTGGTGATGTATTCCATTTGAAAACCAAATTCTTTTTAAGTAGGTTTTAAAAGCAACATAATCTTTACTTTTTTTATCTCCTTTAAAAGTTGTGTTTACAGTTTCTAAAGCATTTCTAATTTCTAAATTATGACGATAATTTTGATCCCACATTATATCGCGCCCAGCCAATCCAGCTTGCGTTAGGTAGTATACTAACTGCTTTTCTTTTAATGTTAATTCTTTAAAACCAGGAATTTGGTAGCGTAAAACTTTGATGTCAGCAAATTGTTCAACTACGTATTCAAAATCTGTAGTTTTAGTTTCTTTTGTTGTAGTAGCTTCTTTTTTAGTGTCAACACCACAAGAAAATAAAATACTTGTAGTAGCAATCGTACAAAGCACTTGTTTTAAGTTCATTTATAAATATTTAAATTAATTTTTAGTTGAGCGATAAAAATACGAAATTAAACCTCGTGATATCTAAAACAATCTGTTGTATGATCATTTACCATACCTGTTGCTTGCATATGTGCATAAATAACAGTTGAACCAACAAATTTAAAACCTCGTTTTTTTAAATCTTTTGAAATTTTATCAGAAAGATCTGTAGTTGCAGGTACATCTTCTCGTTTATTAAATACATTTTTAATAGGTACTCCATTAGTAAAGCCCCAAATGTATTTAGAAAAAGTACCAAATTCTTCTTGTATTTTCATAAAGGCTTTAGCATTTGATATTGTTGCTTTTATTTTTAATTTATTTCTTATAATTCCAGCGTTTTGTAATAGTTCTTCATATTTATTTTCAGAATAATGTGCTATTTTTTTATAATCAAAATTGTCAAAAGCAATTCTAAAATTTTCACGTTTTTTTAAAACGGTAATCCAACTCAAGCCAGCTTGAAAAGTTTCTAAAATTAAAAATTCAAATAATTTATCATCGTCATATACAGGAACTCCCCATTCATTATCATGATATTCAATATATAAAGGGGCATTACTAACCCAAAAACACCTGTTTTTCATATTGTTTTGTTTTAAGAGGTTTAAAAATACTGTTAAATCATTTAAAAACAATTTGAAAATGGAATAATTTTCGGAACTTTATAGAGGTTGAAAATCATTGATTATGAAAGTTTTGAAGTATGTATTAGTAATGGTAGTTTTTAGTGTTATTTTTTATGGATGTGCTTCTACATCTGTGAAAAATAAATCAACAACAAAAGAAGAGCCTGTTGTAATAGCAAATGATAGTTTAGAGTATGAAATTATTATAATAGATCCAGGTTTTACAACATATCTTAATTCTATAGCTAGGCCAGTAGGTTTTTATTCACAATCTTATTTAGAAAATAAAAATAGATTTTATGTTATGGCCTGGAATAGAAGGGTAGGGAGTCCAGGTACATTTAATCCAAATATATATGAAAACATAATTGATTATAACATACATATTGATTATGGTTATGAAGTAAATTATAAGTTATTTAATTATTTTGAGTTTGCACAAGGTAAATATAGAATGGTTTTAAGATGATACTTTTTTAACTCAAAAACGTATATTTGCTATCAAAAAATAATTACTAAGCATGAAGTTTTTACGAAATTTACTAGCCTCTATTATAGGCTTTTTTATATCAATATTTTTAATCTTTATCTTTTTTATTTTCATAGCCTCATTAATGGGGTCTCCAGATGAAATAATAGTAAAACCAAATTCAGTTTTAAAGTTAGATTTAACTACTTCAATAAAAGATTATGCTCCAAAAGATACAAATCCTTTAGCGGAAATATTGGAGTTGAATGATCAGAAATTAGCTTTAAATAAGATATTGAATGCTATTGATAATGCTAAAACTGACGCTAATATTAAAGGGATAAATATTAGAACGGTATATGTTAATGCAGGAATAGCGCAAACTCAAGCTATTCGAAATAAAATAGAAGAATTTAAGAAGAGCGGTAAATTTGTGTATGCATATAACGATTTCTTTGATCAAAAAAGTTATTACTTAAGTTCTGTTGCAGATAGTGTTTTTGTAAACCCTGTTGGAATGGTTGACTTTAAAGGACTTTCAACAGAGATTTTATATTACAAAGATTTTGAAGACAAGTATGGTGTGAAAATGGAAGTAATTCGTCACGGAAAATATAAAAGTGCCGTAGAACCTTATTTGACAAACAAAATGAGTGAAGCTAACAGAGAGCAAACGGTTTCTTTTTTAAAGTCTATTTGGTCTGAAATGACTGGGGATATTAGTAGAAGTAGAAAAATTTCTATTGAAAAATTAAACGAGATTGCTGATAATTCAAATGGAAGAAATGCTGATTTAGCTAAAGAGAGTAATTTAATTGATGCTGTAATTTATGAAGATGAATATAAAGATAAATTAAAGTCAATAGTAGCTTCAAAAGTTAATACAATAAGTATTCAAGATTATATTAAATCAGGAAAAGGTAGAAAATCTTCATTAGCAAAAAATAAAATTGCTGTAATTTATGCTCAAGGGCAAATAATGTATGGAGAAGGAAATGAAGATATAATTGGTCAAGGAATCATAAATAAAGCAATAAAAAAGGCAAGAAAAGATAAGAGTGTAAAGGCTATTGTTTTGCGTGTTAATTCTCCAGGAGGAAGCGCCTTAGCTTCTGAGTTGATTTGGAGAGAATTAGAATTGACAAAGAAAGAAAAGCCATTAGTAGTGTCTATGGGGAATTTAGCTGCTTCAGGAGGTTATTATATTGCTTGTAATGCAGATAAAATTATTGCAGAACCTACAACAATTACAGGTTCTATTGGTGTCTTTGGAATGATTCCAAACATTAGTAAGCTTACTGATAAACTAGGAATTAATGCTGAACAAGTATCTACTAATAGTAGTGCTAATTATAGTGTTTTTGAACCTATAGATGAAAAATTTTATAAAGTAACTAAAGAAGGAGTAGAGCAAATTTATAATGTTTTTGTAACTCGTGTTGCAAATGGAAGGGGTTTGAAATTTGATGAGGTTGATAAAATAGCTCAAGGAAGAGTTTGGACTGGTAAACAAGCTTTAGAAAATGGTTTAGTTGATGCTTTAGGTAGTTTAGATGATGCTATTGAAATGGCAGCAAGTATTGCTAATGTAGATGATTATAGAGTTAGAAATTACCCTAATTACAAGAAAGACATAAAAGAATCGTTTAAGTTTTCACCTTTTGCAAAACTATCAAAAGAAGAATTGTTAAAAGAGGCTTTAGGAGAAGAGAATTATAGGTTATATGATAATATAAATCAAATCAAAAATATAAAAGGAATACAAGCTAGAATACCTTTTATATTTGAGGTTAAGTAACCTCGTTTAATTATATAAAGAAAGGCTGTTTGATAATTCAAACAGCCTTTTTATTTTATAAACTATATGTGGAAATAGTTTTAATTATTACATCATTCCTGGCATTCCACCACCCATTGGAGGCATTCCTCCTCCAGCTGGAGATTCTTCTTTAATATCAATTAATGCACATTCAGTAGTTAAAATCATTCCAGCAACTGAAGCAGCATTTTCTAACGCTACACGAGTTACTTTTTTAGGATCAATAATTCCAGCATCTAACATATTTACATATGTTTCAGATTTTGCGTCGTAACCAAAGTCTTTTTTACCTTCAAGTACTTTATTGATAACAACAGAGCCTTCACCACCAGCATTCTCAACAATAGTTCTTAATGGAGATTCAATAGCTCTATTTACGATTTGTACTCCAGTAGTTTCGTCTAAATTCTCAGTAGTTAAAGTCTCTAATACTTTTTTAGCTCTTACTAAAGCAACACCACCCCCGGCAACAATACCTTCTTCAACAGCAGCTCTTGTAGCATGTAAAGCATCATCAACTCTATCTTTCTTTTCTTTCATCTCTACTTCAGATGCAGCACCTACATATAATACAGCAACACCACCAGCTAATTTAGCTAAACGTTCTTGTAATTTTTCACGATCATAATCAGAAGTAGTTGTTTCAATTTGTGCTTTAATTTGATTAACACGAGCTTTAATCTGTGTTTCATCACCAGAACCATTAACAATTGTAGTATTGTCTTTGTCAATAGTAACAGTTTCAGCAGTACCTAATAAATCTAAAGTAGCATTTTCTAAAGAGAAACCTCTTTCTTCAGAAATAACAGTACCTCCAGTTAAAATAGAAATATCTTCTAACATTGCTTTTCTACGATCACCAAAACCTGGAGCTTTTACAGCTGCAATTTTTAAACCTCCACGTAATTTGTTTACTACTAAAGTAGCTAATGCTTGTCCATCTACATCTTCAGCAATAATTAATAAAGGTCTTCCTGATTGAGATACTGGTTCTAATATTGGAAGAATTTCTTGTAAGTTAGAAATCTTTTTATCAAATAATAAAATATAAGGATTTTCTAAAGTAGCAATCATTTTATCTGCATCCGTTACAAAGTAAGGAGATAAATAACCTCTATCAAACTGCATTCCTTCTACTACATCTACATAAGTGTCAGTACCTTTAGCCTCTTCAACAGTTATTACACCTTCTTTACCAACTTTACCAAAAGCAGTTGCAATTAAATCACCAATTACTTGATCGTTATTTGCAGAAATAGAAGCTACTTGTTGAATTTTTTCAGAAGAATTTCCTACTTCTTCAGATTGCTTTGCTAAATCTTCAGTAATAACAGCAACAGCTTTATCTATTCCACGTTTTAAATCCATAGGATTAGCTCCTGCGGCAACATTTTTTAATCCTTCTTTAACGATAGATTGAGCTAAAACAGTAGCAGTAGTTGTACCATCACCAGCTAAGTCGTTAGTTTTAGAAGCAACTTCTTTTACCATTTGTGCTCCCATATTTTCTAGAGCATCCTCTAATTCAATTTCTTTAGCTACGGTAACACCATCTTTAGTTACATGAGGAGCTCCGAAAGATTTTGAAATAATTACATTACGTCCCTTAGGACCTAAAGTTACTTTTACTGCATTAGCTAATGCATCTACTCCACGTTTTAATCCGTCACGAGCATCAACATCAAATTTTATATCTTTTGCCATTTTATTTAGTTTTTTTTGTCTAAAGCTTATATGTAATTTTAGACTTTGTTTTTATTTAATTTATATAGAGCAATTGGATAGCTCAAAAAAATAATTATTTAGATAATAGCGAAAATGTCGCTTTCTCTCATAATTAAATAATCGTTACCTTCAAGTTTTAATTCAGTACCAGCGTACTTTCCGTATAAAACAGTATCTCCAACTTTTACAGTTAAAGGCTCATCTTTTGTTCCAGTTCCAACTGCAACAATAATTCCTTTTTGAGGTTTTTCTTTAGCGTTATCTGGAATAATAATTCCTGATGCAGTAGTTGTTTCTGCTGCAGCAGGCTCTACAAGAACTCTATCTGCTAAAGGTTTAATGTTTAATCCCATTTTATATATTTTTTAATTAATTAAATTAAGTTTTTAACTGGTTACTTTTAGTCAGAAATTATGCCATTGTTTTTATGCTGACACTTTTTCAACGAGTATAGTTTTTTGTGAAAAAAAAATGCCAACGTGTCATTACGTTGGCATTTCTATATGATTAAGATAGATATTATTTTACGCTATCGTTTGCTGTATTTGTTGTTGTAGCTGGAGTATTAGTAGTTGTTGTTTCTACTCCGTTTAATGTATCATCTAATTGAGGTGCATCTTGAGCATTTCCTCTAGGGATAGCAAAGTTAGCTAATAGGATTAAAGCAAACATTGTTATTGCTAAAGTCCATGTAGTTTTATCTAAGAAATTGTTTGTGTTTTGTACACCTCCAATGTTTTGAGATCCACCACCACCAAAAGATGAAGATAATCCTCCTCCTTTAGGGTTTTGTACCATTACAATTAAAATTAATGCTATTGCAACTATTAAAATTAACACTAAAAGTAAAGTATATGTAGTCATTATTTATTGTTTTGTAAAATTTTAATTTTCTTAATTTGGTCTGCAAAGAAACCACTTTTTTCTGGATATTTCAAACTTAATATTTTATATGCTTGAATTGCACTATCATATTTTTTCTGTTCAAGATAAACTTTAGCCAAAGTTTCGGTCATTAATCTGTTGTTTTGTTGAGATTCTGTAACCTTAATTTCTTTAGAAATACCTTTTGTAGGTCTTGTTATTTTAGGGCTAGTTTCAATAAAACGATTAATTAGTATATCTTTTTCAGAGTTTTTTTCAATCTTTTTTTCTGAGGATTGGTCTCTTACTATACTATTTTTAGAAGAAAGTTCTAACCATTGATTAAAAGAAAAAGTTTCTTTTTTAGTGAAGTTAAGAGGTTTTCCTATGGCTAATTCTTCATTAGTTGTGTCAGTTTTTAATAATTTTGTTTTTTGAATTACAATTTCTTTTAAACTTCTTTTTTCTGAATCTTTTTTAGTTGATGTAAAACTTTTAGATGTTATAAAATCAAATAAAACTGAACGATCTGTTGTATGGGTAGCAGTGACTTTAAGCTCATTATTGTATTTATAGCTTTCTTTGTTTTTTAAAGCTTTTAAATATAAAGAACGAGCAGACTGAAAATAAGGATATTTATCAATTATAGTTTTTAATTGATTAATACTTTCATCCTGGAAAAGTTCAGGGCTTTGAATAAATTTTATATAGTCGTCTGTTGTCAAATTAAAATATTACCATTTAGCTACCGATTCATTAAATATGTCTTGAGTAATTCGCTCTAATATTTTTTTTAGAGCATTATCTAATACGTTACCAATTAGTTGTTCAGAAGCACCGTAGTCATCATAAAAGGTGAATTGTTTTTCAAAACTGTCTTTTTCCTCTAAGTTATTGGTAAATCGAACGTTAACTACAATAGTAAGTCTATTTTGAGCAGCAGTTTGGTTTGCAGTTGCACTCATAGGAGAAATTCGATAATCAGTTATTTCACCTTCAAAATGTAATTGTCCTCCAATTCTTACCAAAGCTAAGTTAGTTTGACGAGTAAATAAATCTCTTAAGTCTTGTGTAAAACGTTTACTTAATGTTGGTTCAATTATTGGTGCTTGGTTTGGGAAAAAATCAATTTGAATTGTTTTAGCATTCCCTGTGTTTCCTCCTGTGAAAGAGTATGCTCCACAACCTATAAAAGTAATTAGAAGTATAAATGATAAAGATGTGTATAAAAGTTTTCTCATTTTAATTTAATAATGTAGTTCTGTAAAGGTAAATAAAACGAAAGTTAATTTTTTTATAAATCGTATTGTTTAATTTTTCTGTAAAGTGTTCTCTCAGATATACCTAATTCTTTTGAAGCAAGTTTACGTTTGCCATTGTTTTTTTCTAGAGATCTTCTTATCATTTCAATTTCTTTTTCTTGTAATGATAAATTTTCATCCTCTTCAATAGTTTCAACAAAATCATAGTTGTTTTGATTTGCTGATTCAGGAATTTGTACTACTTCAACTTTTGGAGTTTCAGTTTGTTGCTCTTGATATATTTTTTGAATTAATCGATGATTATCTTCTTGAACTTGTTTCGAATTTCCTTCTTTTAATAAATCTAAAGTTAACTTTTTTAAGTCATTAATATCGTTTCTCATATCAAACAATATTTTATACATAATATCTCGTTCGTTAGAAAAATCATTATTGTTATTAGCTTTGTTGTTATTAACAACTGCAGGAAGATTTCCTTGAATATTAGGTAGATATTGTACTAGTTTCTCAGGAGAAATAAGCCTATTTTCTTCAACTACTGATATTTGTTCTGCAATATTTCTTAATTGTCGTATGTTTCCTGGAAAGTTATAATTTAATAAAAGCTTTACAGCATTTTCTTCTAGCCTAATAGTTGGCATACGATATTTTTGAGCGAAATCTGCTGCAAACTTTCTAAATAGTAAATGAATATCTTCTCCTCTTTGTTTTAATGGAGGAAGAGGTATTTCAATGGTACTTAGTCGATAGTATAAGTCTTCACGAAATTTACCATTACTAATAGCATTGTGCATGTTAACATTTGTAGCTGCTACAATTCTTACATTTGTTTTTTGAACTTGAGAAGAACCAACTTTTATAAATTCACCGTTTTCTAAAACACGTAGTAAACGTACTTGAGTAGTTAAAGGTAATTCTCCAACTTCATCTAAAAAAATAGTACCTCCATCTGCAACTTCAAAATAACCTTTACGCGTAGCAGTAGCTCCTGTAAAAGCTCCTTTTTCATGACCAAATAACTCACTGTCAATAGTTCCTTCAGGAATTGCACCACAGTTTACAGCTATATATTTAGCATGTTTTCTATGTGATAATTGATGAATAATTTTTGGTACGCTTTCTTTACCAACACCACTTTCACCAACAACTAATACTGAGATGTCAGTAGGAGCAACCCTAATGGCTTTTTCAATAGCTCTGTTGAGCTGAAGGTCATTACCAATAATACCAAAACGTTGTTTTGTTGCTTGTAAGTTTTCCATATTAATAACCTAAGTTTTTGATTAAAGTTTTGAAATCGTTTAATTTCTTTTGGCTAAAAAAGTTCTTATTAAGATATGACTCTTGTCCATTTGTGTTTTTGAAAAGGAAAAAAGTTTTATGTTCTTTTATGTAATTTATTTGAGACCATTGAATAAAGTTATTATACGACTCACCAATTGTTTTAATACCATCTTTTGTGTAAATAACAGTTGTTTTTTCTTTTAAAATTTTATTGTTGTTATAATTCTTTTTTAAACCAAAATAAAAACTAAAAGGAAAAATAATAAAAACTAAAAGAGGGATGATAATGTTTATTGTTGGAATACTCTCATTTGTATAAATAGAATTGTCGAAAAAAAAAAAAATATTAAAAATAAGCATTAAGAATGCTAAAAAAAACACAAACCAGATTCCCCATGATTTAAATATTTTATTAATTAGAGGTGAGGTAAAATCTTTAAAACGATAAATGGGCTTTATAATTATTTCTTTTTCCATAGAAATTAAATTTCTTATTGATTGTCAGAATATCCAATAGCAGTTCCTAATAATGTAGCTGAAGTACAATCATCAACTTTAACGTTTACAAAATCTCCCATTTTATAATGTTCTTTAGGGAAAATTATAACTGTATTTTGAGTATTACGACCTTTCCATTCATTTGGATTTTTCTTTGAAGTACCTTCAATTAAAACTTCTTGTATCTGCCCTAAATTTTCTTTGGTTCTATATAAACTATGTTCTTGTTGTAAATCTATAATTTCTTGTAGTCTACGTTTTTTAATAGCTAAAGGTATATCATCTTCCATTTTTTTAGCTGCTAAAGTTCCAGGACGTTCTGAATAAGCAAACATAAACCCGAAGCTGTATTTTACATGGCGCATCAAATCTAAAGTATCTTGATGATCTTGTTCAGTTTCTCCACAAAAACCAGCAATCATATCTTGACTTAAAGCCATTTCAGGAATGATTTTATAAATATTATCAACTAATTCCATGTACTCTTCACGAGTGTGTTGACGGTTCATTGCTTTTAACATAGCATTACTTCCACTTTGAATAGGTAAGTGAATGTATTTACATATATTTTTATGTTTTGCCATTACATGAATAACATCAAGAGTCATATCTTGAGGGTTAGAAGTTGAAAAACGAAAGCGTATTTTAGGGAATTCTGTAGCACACATATCTAACAGTTGAGCAAAATCTACAGCAGTAGCCTTTGCCATTTCTGAAGCTTTATTGAAATCCTTTTTTAAGCCACCTCCATACCATAAGAAAGAATCTACATTCTGACCTAATAAAGTAATCTCCTTGAAGTTTTTCTCTTGCATTGATCTGATTTCTGCAATAATACTTTGAGGATCTCTACTTCTTTCTCTACCTCTTGTAAATGGAACAACACAAAAGGTACACATGTTATCACAGCCACGAGTAATTGAAACAAAAGCAGATACTCCATTAGAGTTAAGTCTTACAGGAGAAACATCAGCATATGTTTCTTCTTTTGATAAAATAACATTAACAGCATCTCTACCAGCATCTACCTCTTCAACTAAATTAGGTAAATCACGATAAGCATCAGGACCTACTACTAGATCTACAATTTTTTCTTCTTCTAAAAATTTTTCTTTTAATCTCTCAGCCATACAGCCTAAAACCCCAACCTTCATTTTAGGATTTATTCTTTTTACAGCATTATATTTTTTTAAACGATTACGAACAGTTGTTTCAGCTTTTTCACGAATAGAACAAGTATTTACTAGTACTAAATCTGCATCTTCTAAATTTTGAGTAGTGTTGAAGCCTTGTTCAGAAAGGATAGAGGCCACAATTTCACTATCATTCATGTTCATTTGACAACCATAGCTTTCAATAAAAAGCTTTTTACTGTTGTTCTCTTTTTGCTCAGTAAGTAAAGGTTTTCCTTGTATTTTCTCGTCAATTACTTTCTCAATGTGTTCCATATAATCCTTAAGTGATAATAAAAAATAGAATGCAAAGATACGACCAAAAACTATAAAATATGACAAATTGACATAAATTAATTAAAGGTTAAAAGCGTTAAAAAAAAGTAAAGTTTAGAAGAAAAAGTGCTAATAAAAAAAAAGTGTCTACTTTTGCAAACTGAAAAAGGGTATCATTATATTATGGTATTATTTAGATAAGAGTAAGAAGTATGGCAAAGAATTTAGTAATAGTAGAGTCACCAGCAAAAGCAAAAACTATAGAAAAGTTTTTAGGGAAAGATTTTCAAGTTGAATCTAGTTTTGGACATATAGCAGATTTACCTTCGAAAGAATTAGGAGTTAATGTAGAAGGAGATTTTAAACCAAAATATATTGTTTCAACTGATAAGAAAGCAGTTGTAAAAAAACTAAAGGATTTAGCAAAAAAAGCAGAAACTGTTTGGCTAGCAAGTGATGAGGATCGTGAAGGAGAAGCTATTGCATGGCATTTGGCAGAGCAGTTAAAACTTAAGGATAAAGACACTAAACGAATAGTGTTTAACTCTATTACTAAGAAAGCAATTTTAAAAGCAATAGAAAATCCAAGGACTATAAATTATAATTTGGTAGACGCTCAACAAGCAAGGCGTGTATTAGATAGAATAGTAGGGTATGAATTATCACCTGTTCTGTGGAGAAAAGTAAAAGCAGGATTGTCAGCTGGTAGGGTTCAGTCTGTAGCTGTACGATTAATTGTAGAAAAAGAAAGAACTATTGAAGGTTTTGAGGCTAAGGCGTCATATAGAGTAGATGCTGAGTTTTCTAATGAAGAAGGAAAAAGTTTTAAAGCAAAGTTGGCTAAGAATTTTACAACGAAGAAAGAAGCAGAAGAGTTTTTAAGTTCTTGTGCTGATGCAAATTTTAACGTTGAAGATTTACAAAAGAAGCCAGCAAAAAAATCTCCAGCAGCTCCTTTTACAACATCAACTTTACAGCAAGAGGCATCTAGGAAATTAGGTTTTCCAGTTGCAAAAACAATGATGGTTGCTCAGCGATTATATGAAGCAGGACTTATAACATATATGAGAACCGATAGTGTTAATTTATCGGATGATGCTAAAACTGCAGCTGAAGAAGAAATATCTAATTACTACGGTAAAGAATATAGTAAACCAAGAAATTATTCAACTAAATCAAAAGGAGCTCAGGAAGCGCATGAGGCAATTCGTCCTACAGATATGACTCGTCATGAGGTGTCAGTTGAATATGATCAAGATCGTTTATACGGTTTAATATGGAAACGTACTTTGGCTTCACAAATGAGTGATGCCCAATTAGAAAGAACATCGGTTAAAATAGAAAATGATAAAAATGATAAAGTTTTTTCTGCTAATGGAGAAGTAATAACTTTTGAAGGTTTTTTAAAAGTATATTTAGAAGGTAATGATAATGAAGATGAAGAGCAAGATGGAACACTTCCTAAAATGAAAGTAAGTGAAACTTTAGTTAATAAATTTATCTCAGCAACAGAAAGGTATACCCGTCCGCCAGCAAGGTTTACTGAAGCATCTTTAGTGAAAAGGTTAGAAGAATTAGGAATTGGTCGTCCTTCTACGTATGCACCTACTATTTCTACAGTTCAAAGAAGAGGGTATGTTGAAAAAGGTACAGCTGAAGGAGTTGAAAGAAAGTATACTCAGTTAATGCTAGCTAATGCAAAAATTTCTGAAAATGTTCTATCAGAAAAGGTAGGGGCAGATAAAGGGAAAATAATGCCAACTGATATAGGGAATATTGTTAACGACTTTTTGGTAGAGAATTTCAAGAGAGTATTAGATTACGGTTTTACAGCAAAAGTAGAAAGTGATTTTGATGATATAGCAGAAGGAAAGGAAAATTGGACTTCAATAATTAAAGATTTTTATAAAGATTTTCATCCTAATGTAAAAGATGTGGCTGAAAACGCTGAAAGAGCTAGCGGACAACGTTTATTAGGAGTTGATCCTGATAGTGGTAAAAATGTATATGTTCGTTTAGGTCGCTTTGGCGCCATGGTTCAGATAGGAGAAGCAACTGATGAAGAAAAACCGAAGTTTGCAAGTTTACAGGCTGATCAAACTCTAAGTTCTTTGACTTATGAAGAAGCAATGGATTTGTTTAAGCTACCTAAAACTGTTGGAGATTATGAAGAGAAAGAAGTAATAGTTGCAAATGGTCGTTTTGGGCCTTATATTAAGTTTGATGGAAAATACGTATCTTTAGATAAAGGAGAAAATCCAATGTCTGTTGATATGGATAGAGCTATTGAGTTAATTGAAGCTAAAAGAAAAGCTGATGCACCTATAGGACATTATGAAGAGCTTCCAATTCAAAAAGGAGTTGGTCGTTTTGGACCGTTTATTAAATGGAATTCAATTTTCATTAATGTAAATAAAAAATATGATTTTGATAATCTTACACAAGAAGATTTAGAAGAATTAATTGAAGATAAAAAAAGAAAAGAGCGAGAAAAGTTAATTCATAATTTTGAAGAAGTTGGTATTCGTGTAGAGAAAGCACGTTGGGGACGTTTTAATGTTATTAAAGGTAAAATTAAAATTGAACTGCCAAAAACTACAGAAATAGAAAAGTTAACTCAAGAGGAAGCTGTGAAAATGGTAGAAGCTAAAACACCAAAAAAGAAAAAAGCTAAAAAAAAGAAATAAAGTAAATTAAAAAGAGAATAGTTTTTTTGTTATATTGCGGTTCCTTATTTAATCCCCTTAAATAGATGAATATCGATTTTTTTTCACCGGTAAGTGACTCTGTTGTTACACATGTTATGTCGCAGGCATCCTCGACATTGGGTGGGAATATTAGTATTCATACTTCAGAGAATGGATTTCCTGACCTTTCTAAAGTAAAAATAGCAATACTTGCTGTTTCGGAAGGAAGAGGAGCCGATCAATACGATTGTTTAGAAGGTATTTATAATATCAGAAAAGAATTATATCAATTGTTTTCTGGTAATTGGCACACAAAAATTGCTGATTTAGGAACCATTGAGCAAGGAAGTACAATTAAAGATACTTATTTTGCCGTATCTTCAGTTATTACTTCATTACTTAAAGATGATATTATTCCAATAATAATTGGAGGAAGTCAAGATGTAACCTACGCAAATTATAGAGCTTATGATGCTCTTGAACAAACTGTAAACTTAGTGTCAATAGATAGTAGGTTTGATTTAGGTGGAGATAATGAAGAATTATTAGCTAAATCTTTCTTAGGGAAGGTTATAATGGATGAACCAAGTAATTTGTTCAATTATAGTAATATAGGATATCAAACTTATTTCAACTCGCAAGAAGAAATAGCATTGTTAGATAAGTTATATTTTGATACATTTAGGTTAGGAGAAGTTAAAAATATTACATTAGTAGAGCCAATTTTAAGAGATGCTGATATCGTTAGTTTAGATATAGCAAGTGTTAGACAAGGAGACGCACCTGGAGCTATTAATGCTTCGCCTAATGGATTTTATGGTGAAGACATGTGTGCAATAGCAAGATACTCAGGAATAAGTGACAAAGTTACTTCTTTTGGTGTCTATGAATATAGTAGTAGTTTAGATGTTAACAATCAAACAGCAAGACTTATAGCTCAAGCTATTTGGTATTTCATTGAAGGTGTAAATCATAGAGCAAATGATTACCCATATGTAACAAAAGAAAATTATGAAAGATATACAGTTGTTTTAGATGACGATGATCCATTAAATTTTTATAAAAGCGATAAAAGTGGTCGTTGGTGGATGGAAATAAATTTAATATCGAATAATAAACATAAAAGACATGCGTTAATACCATGTAACTATCGAGATTATGAGCAAGCATTAAATCATAAAATACCAAAAAGATGGTTTAAGGCATTGCAAAAGCTTACGTAAAAGAGAGTTATCTTTTTAAAGATAAATTTTTATAACTCGTAATTGTTTTTTAATAAAAAAAATAATAGGTTTACGCCTCTTTTTATAAGAAAGAATAAAGTATGAAGAAATTAGCAGTATTTGCATTATTAGTATCTATCATTTACGCCTGTGGTTCTAACGGAGACAGAGGAGAATTGACAGGAGTTAAATCAAAAAGAAAATGGTTTGCTGAAAAACCTTATGGTATGGCTAAAATACCAGGAGGTTCATTTACTATGGGTAAACAAGATGAAGATCCTTTAGGCGCTATGAACGCTCCTACTAAGACTGTGACTGTACAGCCTTTTTATATGGATGAGTCTGAAATTACTAATAGTGAGTATAAGCAATTTGTTTACTGGGTAAGAGATTCAGTTACTAGAACAAAATTAGCGTATCAAGCTGAATTTGCATCTAGTGGAGAAGAAGGAGCTGACGGAGAGAAACCAGCAGGTATTCAATTGTATGCTTTTGCATCTAAAGATACCGTTAATGAAACTCCATATGAGAAATACATGCGTGAAAATTACTATGAAGTAGGTGAAGGTTTAGATTCTTTAAAACCTTTAAATTGGGAAGAAGATCTTATTTGGGAACAACAAGAATTTCCTGATGCTGACTACGTAGAGGTAATGGATTCATTATATATTAAAAAAGAAGAAGCTTTAAACGGTATTAGAACTTTTAAAACTAAATTATTAAACTACAGATATTATTGGTTTGATAATGAAAAAGCAGCTAAATCTGGAAAAGACAGAAAAGAATTCATGAAAAATGAAGAAATTAATATCTATCCTGATACTACAGTTTGGATTAAAGATTTTAATTATTCATACAATGATCCAATGCATCAAGAATATTTTGCACATAAAGCATATGAAAACTATCCAGTAGTTGGAGTTAGCTGGAATCAAGCAAAAGCATTTTGTCACTGGAGAACACAAACTAAAAACAACTTCCAACGTTCAAAGAAAAAGTTAGGTTTAGTTCCTGCTTTTAGATTACCAACTGAAGCTGAATGGGAGTATGCTGCTCGTGGAGGTCTTAATTATGCTAAATATCCTTGGGGTGGACCAAGTACCACTAGTGATAGAGGATGTTTCTTAGCGAATTTTAAACCAGTTCGTGGAGATTATGCAGCTGATGGAGCTTTATATACAGTTGAAGCTGTTTCTTATAACGCTAATGAATACGGATTATATAACATGGCAGGAAACGTTGCTGAATGGACAAATACAGCATATAATCAAATGTCGTACTATATGGGGTCAACGATGAATCCTAATGTAGAAAATAGAGAAAATAGAAGAAAAATAATTAGAGGTGGTTCGTGGAAAGATGTAGCATATTTCTTAGAAGTAAGTTCAAGAGATTGGGAGTATGCAGATACAGCAAGAAGTTATATCGGATTTAGAACTGTACAAGATTATTTAGGTACAAGTAAAAGTAAGTAATAAAAAAAAGTAACAAGTATAAATAAAAATTAAAATTAATTCCCTTAAAAAAGTAAAATTATGGCACAATCAAAATCGAGTAAGAAAGTATTTAACATGGCCTATGGTTTAGGAGCCTCTGTAGTAATTTTAGGAGCACTTTTTAAAATCATGCACTTTAAAATTGGCCCATTAACAGGAGGTGTAATGTTAACTGCAGGGTTAGTAGTAGAAGCTATTATTTTTGCAATATCTGCATTTGAACCTATCGAAGATGAATTAGATTGGACCAAAGTTTACCCAGAATTAGCAGGAGGTTCTTCATTAGGCAAAAACAATGAAGCATCACCAGAAGAGGCTCAAAGTATGTTGTCTCAAAAATTAGATAATATTTTAAAAGAAGCAAAGTTAGATGCTACCTTAATTTCAAGTTTAGGCGATAGTATTAAAAACTTTCAAGGTGCTGCAGAAGGTTTAACTGCTACATCAGCAACTGTTTCTTCAACTAACCAATATAACGAGCAAATGTCTATGGCAGCTGCTAAGTTAGAATCATTAAATGGAGCATATTCAGTTCAAGTTGAAAACGCAACCAAACAAGCTGATTTAAATTCAGCAATGGTAGAAAACTCTCAACGTTTACAAGAACAAATGCAATCATTAGCAACAAACTTATCTTCATTAAATGGAGTATATGGAGGAATGTTATCTGCAATGTCTAAGTAATATTAGTTTTATTAACTAAAATATATATTAATTAAAAAAAACTAATAGAATGGCAGGAGGAAAACAGTCACCAAGGCAGAGGATGGTAAACTTGATGTACCTTGTTTTTATTGCAATGTTAGCAATGAACATGAGTAAAGAAGTTTTATCAGCTTTTGGATTAATGAATGAGAAGTTGTCAGAGTCTAATACTAGGGCAACTAAATCAAATCAAGCTTCATATGAGGCTTTAGCTTTAAAAGCATCAGAACAAGCTAAACAATATGGGAAAGCTAAAGAAGACACAGATAAATTACGTGTTATGGCTGATGAATTGTTTAACTATATAGATGAGTTAAAAACAAAAATGACTAGTGATTTAGAGGATACTAAAGCCTATGAATCAATGGATAAATCTGGATTTTTAGATCAATATTTCTTTGCTAATGGAAAAATTTCAGCAAAAGGTAAAGAATATGTTGCTAAAATTAAGGAGTTTAAAGAAAAAGCGTTAGAAGTTTTAGGAGAAAGAGACTTAGCAAAAGTTGTTTCTGAGCGTTTTAAAACTGATGATGTTAAAGATAAAGAAGGTGTTAAAAAATCTTGGTTAAGTTATAATTATGAAGGTTTTCCTTTAATTGCTTCTTTAACTAAAATGACACAGATTCAATCTGATGTTAAAACAACTGAGTCTGATGCGTTATCTGCTTTATTACAAGGTGAGTTATCAAAAGCAGTTTCTATGACTAATTATGAAGCCATGGTTGTTTTTGAGAAAAACGCTTATTATCCAGGTGAAAAATTATCAGGTAAAATAATTTTAGGTAAAAATGACCCTAACTTAACTGCTGAGAAAGTAATAGTTAACGGTAAAGATATAGAAGAGGCTAAAATTAAAGCTGGTCAAGTTATATTAGATGGGCCTGCTGGTTCTGTTGGAGATAAAGAACTTAAAGGTGAATTTCACTTTAAAGAGGGAGATTCAACAGTTATTATTCCAATTAAAGGAGGTTATTCTGTTATACCTAAACCAAATGAAGCTGTAATTTCTGCTGATAAAATGAATGTAGTTTATAAAGGATTGTCAAATCCATTAACTATATCTATTCCAGGTGTAGCAGGTAACAAAGTTGTAGCTTCTGCTCCAGGATTAAAAAGAGTAAAAGGGAATAGTTATGTAATGAGACCAAAAGGAAATGGTGAAGTTACAATTAGAGTTTCTGGAACATTACCTAACGGAAGTAAAGTAAGTTCTAATAAGAAGTTTAGAATTAAGGATATTCCACCAGCTGTAGGTATGGTTAGAAATCAATATGGTACAGTTAGAATGCCAAAAGCTAGTGTTAGAAATATTACAGTTGGAGCAGGATTACCTGATTTCTTATTTGATTTAAAACTAAATGTATCTAGCTTTAAAATTAAAGTTCCTGGTCAAACAACAATTGCAGTTTCTGGAACACGCTTAAATGCTAGAGCTAAAAAAGCTCTTTCAAGAGCAAGAAGAAACGATGTAATTACCATTTTTGGTATTGAAGCATCTGTGTCTGGATCTAATTATAAAATAAAGAAAGTGCTAAATGTTAGCATTGAAGTTACTAATTAATAAGTAAAACAAGAAGAGTATGAATTGGAAGCGTTTTTATTTGGTTGCATTAACACTTGTAGTAACAAGTTATGCAAGTGCACAAGCAAACCTTTTAAATTCTAAAAAGGTAAGCGAAATAGGATTTAAATCAGAAGCTCAAATTGCTTCAGAAGATGATAAACCCTTACCTTATGGACATATTACAGACAGAGATGTTTTGTGGTCTAAAGTGGTATGGGAATACATTGATTTAAATCAAAAAATAAACTTACCTTACTATTATCCAATAGATACAGTAAGTACAGGTAATGGAAGACGTTCTTTATTTGATTCTTTATTAAAAGGAATTAGAGATGGTGAAATAAAAGAAGTTTATGATGACTCTTATTTTACGTCTAAAATAGGAATGGATGAAATTAAAGAGAAAACAGAAGATTTAAGAGACGATGGTTATGGTAACATTGATCCATATACAATCAAATCTGAACAAGTTAAAGGATATTTAGTTAAAGGTATTTGGTACTTTGATAAGCGACAAGGAGAGTTAAAGTATCGTTTATTAGGAATTGCTCCAATGGGACCAGATGTTCAAGTTCTAGGACGTGATGAAATTGATGATAAGGATAATATTTATGAACTTTTTTGGATTTTTTATCCTGATGCTAGAGAAACACTACATAAATCAAAAGTATTTAATCCTTTAAACTCTGCTACTCCAATATCATATGATAACTTATTAAACGCTCGTAGGTTTACTGCTACAATTGTAAAGGAAGAAAACTTATATGGCGATAGAGAGATTAAAGATTATGTTCGTGGAAACTCATTATTTCAACTTTTAGAGGCTAATAGAATAAAAGAAGGAATACGTGATAGAGAAATGGATATGTGGAATTATTAATATTTCTAATAGATAAATTAAGAAAAGCGTTTGCAGTATATGCAAACGCTTTTTTATTTATTTGAATATTCTTTATTATTACCTTTGCTTTATGATTAAAGAGGTTGATTATATTATAGTTGGTTTAGGTTTAGCAGGAATTTCATTTGCTGAAGAATTAGCTAAAAATAACTATAGTTTTGTAGTTTATGAAGACTGTTCTCAAACATCTTCAAAAGTAGCTGGTGGGGTTTATAATCCTGTTATTTTAAAAAGATTCACACCAGTTTGGAATGGTCATGATCAACTTGAGTTTGCGCTACCTAAATATGAAGAATTAGAAAATAAATTAGATGTTAAAATAGATTCTAAATTTAAAACCAGGAAAGTATTTAATTCAATTGCTGATGAAAATAATTGGTTTGTAGCATTAGATAAACCATTTTTATCTAATTATATGCAACCAGATATTTTAAAGGGAAAAATTGAAGGAGTTATTGGTGATTTTGGTTTCGGTGAATTAAAAGGAACTGGGAGAATAGATACCCATAAACTTATTTTAAATTATACAGAGTATCTACGTAAACGTGGTGCTATATATGAGGAAAAATTTATTTATGATGAGTTAATTATAGAAGATGAATTTCTTAGATATAAAGACATCAAATCTACCAAAATTGTTTTCTGTGAAGGTTTTGGAATAACAAAGAATCCTTTTTTTAATGATTTACCTTTAAAGGAGTCAAAAGGAGAAATACTTACAATTCATTCACCAGAATTAAAGATTGACTTTTTATTAAAATCAAATGTATTTGTTATGCCACTAGGTAATGATTATTATAGAGTTGGTGCAACATTTAATTGGACAGATTCTACAACTACTCCAACTAAGGAGGGTAGAGAAGAACTTGAAGCGAAGTTAAAAAATGTAATTTCTGTTCCCTATAAAGTAACTAATCATACAGCTGGAATAAGACCAACAGTTAAAGATAGAAGACCTTTGTTGGGTAAGCATCCTAAATATTCAAATTTAGCTGTTTTAAATGGCTTAGGAACACGAGGTGTTATGATAGGTCCAACAATGGCTAGCATGCTGTTTAAACATTTAGAAAAAGGTGAGTTATTAGAAAAAGAAGTAGATATTAATAGGTTTAATTAAAAACGATCTAGTTAATGAAAACTAGATCGCTTTGTACAAGTAGTATTAAGTAAGATGTAAAATTATTCAAATCCCCCCAGAAAAGAATAAATTCCCTTATTAGATTACATTCTTACAGTGTTTGGTCTTTTCTGTTAAACAAAATAAACGAATTTTATTGATACGGAGATGGGTATTAATACCCAAAAACATTTTTGCTTAAGTAAATAAGTGCTTGTTTTTTTGAGTCCAGTTAAGTAAGGCCCCTGTTTTAGGGCTTAAATCTAGCTTCAAAATAATTTTGCTTCTATATTTTTCAATAGTTCTAGGTGATAAAAAAAGTAAATGACCAATTTCCTTATTTGTTTTATGTTGCGAAATTAGCTTTAATATTCGTCTCTCTGCTAACGTGAAATCTTTTAATACACTATTGTCATCTTCAGTAAAATTTAAAAGATCTTTAATTTTTTGACTAAAAAAAGGAGTATTATTTAAAACAGAGTTTATACATAATTCAATTTCTTCAAGTGCAAATTCTTTTAATATATATCCATAGATATTATATTTCTTTGCTTGTAAATATAATTGAACTTCTTTGTGAAGTGTAATAAGTATAATTTTTGAACTTACATTATTTTTTAAACATTCTTTAGCTACTTCTATACCTGTTAACTTAGGCATTTCAACATCTAAAATGGCTATAGAGGGTTGGTTTTTTAGTATAAAATTAAGTGCAGATTTCCCATCATTTCCTGTACCTATGATATTATACTCTTTTTCAATTAATAAATCTTTCAACCCTTTAATCAATATAGGGTGATCATCAGCTATGTAAATGGTTGGTTTCATATTTTAGGAAATGAAATTTCAATTGTTGTACCTTTATTTAATATAGACTTGACTCTAATTAACCCTTTTAAAAAAATCACTCTATTCTTTAAGTTTTTTAATCCAATACTATTGGGTTTTTGATATTTTTCAAAATAGTTAAAACCAACGCCATTATCTTTTACTGATAAAAATATTCTTTTACGAGTTTCATTAATCATAACTTGAGCAGAATCAGCTTTTGAATGTTTAATAATGTTGTTTAGGCATTCTTGAATTATTCTATATAAATTTAATTCCTGTTTAGGAGTTAATAGATGATCAATATTATCAATATCTCCAAAAACTAAAATAGTTGAATAATGAGAATCTAATTCATAGATCAAGTCTTCAATAGATTTCGTTATTCCAATTTGCTTTATTTGATTCGGTTGAAGATTTTTAGAAATTATACGTATTTCATTGATAGCTTCATTAACTAATTCACAGCCTTTTTTATCACTATTAATTAAAACTTGATTTTTTACTAGTAGTAGTTTTTGACCGAGACTATCATGTAAATCTTTAGAAACTCTTTTTCTTTCATTATCTATATAAGATAATAAATTTTGAGAATATAGTCTTTGTAATCGTTGTTTTCTTTTTAAATATCTACTATTTAAAAAGAAATAAACTAAGGTGATTATTGATAAGCTAAGAACAAGAAGACTAATAAGTAATATATACTTATTCTTTTTTTCTTTTTTAAGAATTAAAATATCACTTTTTTGTTGTTGTATTTTTTGGTCATTTATCTTTTTTTCATGCAACGTTTGGTAATAGTAAAGAATATTTAGTTTCTCTATGTTGAAAATAGAATCTTTGATGTAATTATAAGAATCATAATGTTTCAGAGCCTCTCCAAAATTACTTTGTGCTTTAAATATTTTATATAAAAGTTTTTCAGCATCGATAACATCTTGTGTGTGATGTTGTTTCTTTGCATCAAATAGTACTTGTTTGGCAACAACAAGTGCTTGTTTTAAGTTGTTATTCTTATATAAGTAGTAGCTTCTTAATTTTTTATAATAATGATAGTTATCATTATCTGAAGTTTTTATTAGTTTGGTAGCCAGCTCATAATATGTTTTAGCCTTGTTATTTTTGTTGTTGTCTAAATAATATTGAGCTAAATCACAATAAATGTAAGATAAGTTTTTAAACTCATCGTTCTCTTTTTTTGCTTTTTCAACAGCCTTTGTAAGATAAAATTTTTGTTTTTTGTATTGCTTGTTTTTTTTGTATTCGGCAGCTAAATTTTGATAGTCATTAGATAAACCTAAAGTGAAATCTGTTTCAATTTTTTCATTTATAAGTTTTAATCGTTCTTGTATAGCTTTATCAATAAATCCATTTGCTCCATGTATATTAATCATTGCTGATTTTGTGTAAAAAGCATAATGAACATCATTTAAGGAGGTATAATAATCTAATGCTTTTTCATAACTTGAAAGAGCGCTTAGGAAATTATGGCCGTTGTAATAAGCTTGACCTCTGAAAAAATATGCATCAGCAGAATGAATAGAATCTTTATCAGTAAATGTATTAATAGCTATCGTATAATTATCAATGGCTTTTGTATAATTTTTCCCATTAAAATATAGTCCACCTTTTTTTAAATAAATGGCACCAATTAAAAAGCTATCATCAATTTTATTTTTAAATTTTTCAATTTTATTTAGTAGTTTAAAAGCACGTTCTCTTTGCCCGAAATGAGTGTTTATATAATAAATTACTTTGATACCACGGCTAATAGCTTTTTTATATTCTTTACTTTTTATAGCTAACTCAATATATTTTTCAGAGTAATCAACCATTAAATCAAATTCTTTTTTTGATTTCGATAGTTTAATTAAACTATCGAAATTTCTTAGTTGAACTTGAGCAGTTTTAAAAGAATTGATTTTCTTATCTGATCTCTTTTTTTGATAAAAAAAAGAATAGATAATTAAAATAGGTATAAAATAAAGATATTGTTTCAAATGGGGATTTTTAATTTAAAAAATACAATTAAATCAAAAGCGAGGGACCCTATACCCAAATATAGTAAAAAAATGAATAATTGTAAATAGTAAAAAGTCTCTTTTATGATACTATTTTATCTTGTTATACTTAACAAATAAGTTTATCCAAATAATTCTTGATAAACGTAAACTAAAAGGTGTAAGTAAAAAAGATACTATAATTATGGCAATAAAACTTTGTAAAATTGAGAGACCAAAAAATAGTTTAGCAATAATAAAAATAGCTACAAATAAAGCTACTGCGATACCATAGTTAATATACATTGCCCCAAAGAAAAAAGAGGGTTCCATCATGTATTTTAAATTACAATTAGGGCAATTATCATGTAATTTTGTAATCTTTTTAGGATTTATTGAAATTCTGTATTTAAAAAAATCACCTTCATGGCATTGAGGGCATTTACTTTTGAATATACTATATAATTTACTGCCTTTTCCAAACATAATCTTAGGGGTATAAGCTTAAATAACTATTTCGTTTTTGTAAGTTTGTACAAATTTCAACAAAAACAAAAAAACATTAAGTAACAAGAGTTACAAAGTTACTGTAATAAGTTAAAATATATATGTTAAACGTACATAATTTAACAGTTTCTTTTATGGGAACTGATTTATTTTCTGGAATCACTTTTAAATTAAATAAAGGAGATAGAATAGGGTTGATAGGAAAAAATGGAGCAGGAAAATCTACTTTATTAAAAGTATTATCAAAAGATATAGAAAGCAGTGGAGGTACTATGGCCTTTGATAAGGAGGTACGTATAGGTTTTTTACGTCAAGATATCGACTTTGTTAAGGGAAGAACTATTTTAGAAGAAGCATACCAGGCTTTTACTGAAATTAAAGAAATTGAACTTCAATTAGATGAAATAAATCAGCAATTAGTAGAAAGAACTGATTATGAAAGTGAAGGTTATAATCAATTGATAATTGATTTAAACGAAAAAACTGAAAGATATGAACTCTTAGGAGGTTACAACTACCAAGGTGATACAGAAAAAATATTACAAGGATTAGGTTTTCAACGTGAAGATTTTAATAAGTTAACTGATACTTTTTCTGGGGGATGGCGTATGCGTATTGAACTAGCAAAGTTATTATTACAAAATAATGATATCTTGTTACTGGATGAACCAACAAATCACCTTGATATTGAGTCAATTATTTGGTTAGAAAATTTCTTAAAAAATTACCAAGGAGCTATTGTATTAGTATCGCATGATAAAATGTTTTTAGATAATGTAACTAATAGAACTATAGAAATTTCTTTAGGTCAGATATACGATTATAAAAAACCATATTCTCAATTCTTAGAGTTAAGAGCAGAAATAAAAGAAAAACAACTACAAGCTCAGAAAAATCAAGACAAAGAAATAAAAGCTAAGCAGCAGTTAATTGACAAGTTTAAGGCCAAAGCAAGTAAGGCATCTATGGCACAATCGTTAATGAAACAGCTTGACAAAGTTCAGCGTATTGAGGTTGATGGAGAAGATAATGCAGCAATGAATGTTCGTTTTAGTATATCTAAAGAACCTGGTAAAATAATTGTAGAGGCTGAAAATTTATATAAAAGTTATGGTGATAAGCACGTTTTAGAAAATGTTGACTTATTAATTGAACGTAATAGTAAAATAGCTTTTGTAGGTCAAAATGGGCAAGGAAAATCAACATTAGCAAAAATGATGGTTGGTGAAATTCCATTTGAAGGAAATTTAAAACTAGGTCATAACGTTCAAGTAGGATATTTTGCTCAAAATCAATCAGAACATTTACCACCAGAAAAAACAGTTTTGGAAATAATGGAAGATGCTGCAACTGATTCTAATAGAATGCGAGTAAGGGATATGCTAGGGTCGTTTTTATTTGGAGGTGATGCTGCAGATAAGAAAGCAAAAGTACTATCTGGAGGAGAAAGGAATCGTTTGGCTTTATGTAAATTATTATTATCACCTTTTAATGTGTTAATAATGGATGAGCCTACGAATCACTTAGATATTGCCTCTAAAAATGTATTAAAAAAAGCTCTTGCTGAGTTTAATGGAACATTAATTATAGTATCGCATGATCGTGATTTTTTACAAGGCTTAACAACAACAGTTTATGGGTTTAAAGATAGAGAGATTAAAGAATATTTAGGCGATATTGATTATTTCTTAGAGCAACATAAAATGGAAAGTTTACGTGAAGCTGAAAAGAAAACGGTTATAAAAGAGACTAAAGATACTTCTAAAAAGGAGGCCTATAAATTATCTAGAGAGGAAGAAAAAGAACTCAAAAAACTAAAAAATAAACTCGGTAACATTGAAAATCAAATAGCTGATTTGGAAAGTGAAATTGAAAAAATTGATTTAGAGTTAGCTGAGAATTATGATGAAGTATCTTCAAGGCCTAATTTTTTTGAAAAATATAAAGCAAAAAAAGCTAAAGTTGATACACTAATGGAAGAATGGGAGCTAGTAGAAGAAAAAGTCGAAAAATTTAATTAAGAATAAATACTATGAAAAGATTTTCTTTATTTTTTCTCCTTCTAATTATTTTTTCATGTACTAAAGATGAAGAAATTAAAAACGAACCAAAGACAATTGAAATTACTACAGGACTTGAGTTGGTAGACCTTATGGGGAATGTTACAGGGAAAATAGCGAACCCCAATATTTATACAAAAAGAAGTGCCGTGGCAATGTATCCAATACCTACCAATTCCTTTTTAAGTGTAAAATCGACATCTAGTATAAAAAATGTATGGATAGTTAAGGCTATAGTAAGCAAAGAGTTTTTGAATGTAGATTATTCGTCTATTTTAAATACTAAATTATATAGTTCAAGTGAACTAAAACAAAAATCAATCAAATCGTTTGAGGGGCTGAATAAATCATCTTTAAAAATTGATTTTTCAACTTATCCTGAAGGGCATTACAGAGTTTTTGTTGAGTTAGAAAATGGAGATATTTATTGGAGTAATACATATACAGGTATTATAAAAGGAAGTGTTTTTGATATTGATTTTTGGAAATAATTTATGCTTACTAATTCAGTAGTTACAAGAAATCAACAAGTACTATTACCTGTTTTAGAAGAAAAAGGTATCCAACTTTTTATTAAAAGAGAAGACGAGATTCATCCTTTTGTATCTGGAAATAAATTTAGAAAGTTAAAGTATAATGTAGAAGAAGCTAAGAGGTTAAAAGTAAAAACGTTACTTTCTTTTGGAGGTGCATACTCTAATCATATAGCTGCAACTGCATCTTTTGCTCAATTAGCAGGCTTAAACTCAATTGGAATTATACGAGGAGATGAACTTGCAATTAATTTAAAAGAAGTTTTACAAACAAATTTAACTCTGAAGCATGCTCATAAAAATGGAATGCATTTTAAATTTGTTTCTCGAGAAGTTTATAGGAATAAAACCGCAGCAAGTTTTATTGATAGTTTAAAAGACGAGTTTGGAGAGTTTTATTTAATTCCAGAGGGAGGTACTAACGAATTAGCTATTCGAGGTTGTGAGGAAATTTTGACTTCAGAAGATGAAAAATTCAATTATATTTGTTGTGCAATAGGTACTGGTGGTACCATTTCGGGATTGATTAATTCAGCATATTCCGTTCAAAAAATAATTGGATTTCCAGCTTTGAAAGGCGACTTTTTAATTAATGAAATTATTAACTTATCAAATAGGAATAATAATTGGAGCATAGAAAGTAAGTATCATTTTGGTGGGTATGGAAAGCTTAATGACGAATTAATTACATTTATTAATCAATTTAAAGATGCTACAGATATTCCTTTAGATCCTATTTATACTGGAAAAATGATGTTTGGACTCTTAGATATGATTTCTAAAAACAAATTTAAGAGGGGTAGTAAAATAATAGCAATCCATACAGGAGGCTTACAAGGTATAACCGGCATAAATGAAAGGTTAAAGAAAAAAAAGAAACCATTAATAAAATAAAGATTTTTAGGAAGGTATATATGAAATTAAAAATAAGTTTAGTACTTATAATAAGTACATTGGTTTTAACAAGTTGTGGCTCTAAAAAAAGAGTAGTTAATTCTAATAGAAAGCAAGTAGTGTTAGAAAAAACACCAGAAAATGTACCAGATATACCACAACTAGAACAAGTAAAAAAAGTAAGAAAAACAACTACTAATCATACTGTAGCTTATATTGAAAAATATGCTCCGATAGCGGTAAGAAAAATGTATGAATATAATATTCCAGCAAGTATAACACTTGCCCAAGGAGTACTAGAGTCAGGGAGTGGTAGAAGTCCTCTTGCAATTCGTTCAAATAATCATTTCGGAATAAAGTGTCATAGAGGTTGGAAAGGAAAAAGAGTAACACATGATGATGATGAAAAAGGAGAATGTTTTAGAAAATATAAATATCCAGAAACATCCTATGAAGATCATTCAAAATTTTTAACATCAAGAAAGCGATATGCGAGTTTGTTTAAATACAAACACACAAACTATAAAGCATGGGCATATGGTTTAAGAAGAGCGGGATATGCAACGGATAGAAGGTATCCTCAAAAATTGATAGGTATTATAAAAAAGTATAACCTATCAAAATATGATTATATGAAACTTCCAAAGAAAAAAAATAAATATACACCAGTTAAAACTGTAGGAAATTATTATAAAGTTAAAAAAGGAGATACTTTATTTTCAATTGCTAGAAAGTTTGATGTGAGTGTAAAACAGCTAAAAGAAGTAAACGGATTAAAAGATAATACAATTAGTATAGGACAACATTTATTGTTACAATAAAATAAAAAGCGAAGTATAATATATACTTCGCTTTTTTAATAATCCCCCGATTATCACTACCATGAGTAGTTTTTCTTTTTAGCTTGTTTTTTAATAGCTTTTATTATAACACTTTCTAATTCATTCTTTTTATTGTTTTCCTTTTGTTTTTTTGCAACAAATTTTTTTCTTTTTTTACTTAATTCTTGAATTTTAAGTTGAATTTCTTTACGCTCAGCATGTTGTTTTTTTACATAACTTTTAATTTCTTGGGTAGATTTATTTTGTAAGTAACTTGGCAATTGTTTCTTTTTTAGTTTTTTATATGAAAAGTTTTTATCTTTTGAAGCATCTACCAAATCCCAAGAGGCATTGTTATATAATTTAGAGCTTTTAGTAACAGCTCTTTTTACAACAACGACTTCATCTAAAGCCTCTGCATTAGTATCTTGTTTCGCTTGTTTTTCATACTTTGAAGCTCCTTTATTACCATAATATAAGTAAGTCTTATTAAGTTTTTTATTTAAAATTATAATGTCATTATCGTATGGTGTAACAATATGTACAATATTTTTATTTTGATTAATAGTCATATAATCACCACCACCTAAATGCGCACCTTGTTGCCAGCTTCCAGAAATTCCTTGATTATAATTTCCACAAAAAATAGTATTTATAGTAATGTCTTTTTCTTTAGCATCTGTTATAGCGTCTTTAAAGTTAACCTTACCTTGAGTAAAAGGTTCGTTTCCTGCAATGAAAATCATTTTTAAATCACCTTTATCTTCTCCCCATTTTAATTCATTTATGGAAGTTTGGATTGCTTGACCACAATATTCACTTCCTCCATTAGTAGTTAATGAAAATAAATGTTCAGAAATTTCATCTAGATCACTTGTAAATTTTGAAACTAGTTTGATATACCCTTCTTTTACAGATAATCTACTATTTCCATATTCATACAAAGCAATCTTTAAATTAGGCGATTTTCCTCTACATTTTGCATATGAAAGTTCATTGACAATTTCCCAAAGTTGTGCTTTTGCTTGATTAATAAGACCATCCATACTATTACTAGTATCTAATAATAAAGCAACCTTAACAGTTTGTTTTTTGTTATCATTTTTAATAATTGGGTTATTAGTAGCATAGCTGGTTATACCAGTTAATAAATGAATTAATAGAAATACTTTTAATACATAAGTTCTCATAATTTTTTGTTTTTAAGTTTATAAAAAGATTAAAAGTTTGGAGTTGAATTACTATTATTTAATTTCAAAAATCACATGGATTGTAGAAACAAGTTTTATGTTTTCAAATTGAACAGTTTCGTTTCTGTAGCTTTTAATTTTTGAAATGTTAGAATTGTATGAATTAGAATTACCTACATAGTTAATTTGTGCAAAATTTTGATGGTTTTGTTCAATTTCTGTTACTTTAATTGGTTTACCTGTTTTAGCATTAATAGCATTAAGTAAATAATCAGCTTTTTCTTTGGCTGCTTTAATAGCATTAATTCTATTTTTCTTTCTATACTCTGCAAGTTTTGAATGCGTAGCTTTAGTTAAAGAAGCTTCAGTGATCTTTAATTTCTTGAAAATTTTAAAGGCTTGTTTCAATTTTTGAGCCCCAGCTATTTTTAAAGTATATTTACCAATTGAAAGTATTTCTTTTGTCCACCAACCAGTTTTTGAAATTATAGAGTTAACGTCAGAAATAGATAAATTTTTGCTAGGGATATTAATGAGTTGTAATTCCCTTTTTAAAGAGTTTTCTAGTTCTCCTAAAGTGATTTTCTTACCCTTTTCTACTCGTTCTTGTAAACAAATATCAATGTGAATTTCATCAGGACTAACTTCCAATTCAGCTTTTCCTGTAATATTAATATGTGGTCTTTCATTAGTATTTATTTGACTGATACTTGTAGTTGAAATAAAAAGAAGAAGTAAAATGTAAATAGTCCTCATAATGATTTATTGTTTTTTGATAGTGTAAAACTACTACCAACTTTTTCATAATAAAAAGAAGAATGAGTATGTGCCCTTTTTTAATGAGTAAACGGGATAACTAATTTAGTTAATAAGGAAAAATCACAGGGAAAAACCCTATTTTAAGAGGAGAAGCATTTTTTTTATTGGTTTTTTGATGATAAGTTTACATCATATTAAAAGTAAAAAGAACTACTGTAAGTTTTCGGTAAAACTTTTTTCTAATAAATAGGACAGATATTTTTTACAATTTTAAATATCTTTAAAAAGGAAATCATATAAAAATGTGGAAAAAAATACAAATAGTACTCTTTTTTTTAGTAACTCATACACTAGTTTCTCAACAATTAAAAAGTGCAAATTATATTATAAAAGTACAAGTAGTTGATATAGAAAGTAAGAAATCAATACCTAACGCTGATGTGATGGTTAATGGTTCTTTTTATAAATATTCTCCAATAAAAGGCAGATATGAAATAAAAGCTAAAAAAGGAGATGAATTAATAGTAAGGCATTCCGATTTTAATACTGTGCATTATACTATTCAGGGTAATGATGATATTCGGATAGAGGTAGAAAGCACTATAGATAAAAAAGTGTTTAGTAGGGTTTTAAAAAATCCTAGATCTCTCAAAAAGAGAAAAAGAGAATCTTCATACAATGAATACCTTGATTCAGCTAAATTTTATAAGAAAAAAAATATAGATAAAAGTTTATCGTTCATAGAAAAAACATTAAAAGAGGTAGAGTCTAAGTCAAGAAGAAGTGCTTCTTTTAAGGTGTTGGCTGATATTTATTTGTATTGGAAACAATATGATTTAGCTATTGAAAATTATAAAGCATCCTTAAAAGAAAAAGAAAGTGCTAAAGTTCGATTAGAACTAGCCAAAGTTGAGTCTTTGAATAAGCAGTATTCTGAAAGCGAACAATCTTATTTAAAAAGTTTAAAAGGAAGGTTAAGTGCTTATGAGAAGTTAACTGCATTTGAAGGTTTAGGTGATGTTTTTAAAGGGAAAAAGAATTTTACAAAGGCAGAATATAACTATAAACAAGCATTAATAATTGCAAAGAAAAATTTAATAACTCCTAAAGTAACAGACTTAAATTCAAAATTAGCTGAAGTGTTTGCTGAACAAGGTAAAATAAAAAAAGCAGATATTTTATTTCAAAATTCATTGCAGTTAGCTAATAAAGAAAATATTAAGCGATCATTAAAAGAAGAACAAAAAGTTGCTGATTTTTATAATAAATCTGGTCGGTTTGATGATGAAATTCAATTACGAAAAGAGAGTTTAAAAAAGGCAAAAGATATTAATATAGAAACAGAAGATAAAGAAACACTTGTAGACTCAATAACTTCACAAAAAATAAATTATAAAATTGGAAATGCATATCTTCAAAAAGAAAATTATCAAGAGGCAATAGCTTTTTTAGAAAAAAGTATTGATGATGCTGATAAAAGTGAAGACTTAATTATAAAAAAAGATGCAACAAGGAAGTTATCTGAAATACACGAAACTGTAGGTGATTACACAAAAGCTTTAAAAAGTTACCAAGATTATGTGAAATTAGTAGATACTTTATATATAAAAAAGGAACAAGAAATACAGCAAGTAAAAAGATTTAGTAAACGAATATTCGATAACCAAAATAGAATTGCAAGTTTAGAAAAAGATAAAGAACTTTCTGATAGTAAAATAAATTTAGCATATAAAGATCAACAATTAGTTGAAGAAAGTAATAAGCGACAAGAAATAATAATTTATTCTTTATTAGGAGGTATGTTGTTAATTAGTTTACTTGTTTATTATATGTATAGAAATATAAGACAGCAAAAATTAGCCAATAATTTACTTGCTTTGAAATCAATGCGTTCGCAAATGAATCCGCATTTTATTTTTAATGCACTAAATTCTGTTAATAGTTTTATAGCTGTAAATGATGAACGAAGTGCTAATCGATATTTATCTGAATTCTCAGTGCTAATGCGTTCTGTACTTGAAAATTCTGATGAAGATTTTATACCACTTTCAAAAGAAATTGAACTTTTACAATTATATGTGAAGTTAGAACATAATAGATTCCAAGATAAATTTGAATATACTATTTCTGTTGATGAAAAAATTCCTTTAGATAAGTATTCTATCCCGCCAATGCTTTTACAACCCTATATTGAAAATGCTATATGGCATGGGCTTCGATATAAGAAAGAAAAAGGGAATCTTATTATTTCTATGAATCAGAAAACAGAAAATACCATAATGATAAACATTGAAGATGATGGTGTGGGTAGACAAAAGTCAATGGAAATGAAAACAAAAAATCAGCTAAAGCAAAAGTCAAAAGGAATGAGTACTATAAAAAATAGAATAGGCATTCTTAATGATATGTATCAAGATAAAATATCAGTAAATGTAACTGATAATTTTGCTGATGGAAGAGGTACAAAAGTCGAATTAATATTAAAAAAAGATTAAGCTATGAAAATAAATGCCATCATTGTAGAAGATGAAGCTATAAGTAGAGATATACTTAGAAATTATATAGGAAAGTATTGTCCAAATGTAAAGCTATTAGGAGAAGCAAGCAATATTGAAGACGGGTATGAACTAATTCAGAAGCATGAGTTAGATTTAGTGTTTTTAGATGTTGAAATGCCATATGGAAATGCTTTTGACTTGTTAGAAAAAGTTGGAGATAGAACCTTTGAAACTATTTTTGTAACTGCCTATGATCATTATGCAATAGATGCATTAAATAATCAAGCTTCTTATTATTTATTAAAGCCTATATCAATAGATGAATTGATAAAGGCAGTAAATCATGTTACAGAAATAAAAGAAAAAGAGATAGCACTTGAAAATGAAGTATTGACTCCTAAAGAAATTACTAAATCTGGGAAAATTACAATTCCACAGTTAGACGGTTTTGAAGTAATAGATGTAAATGATATTCTTTTTTGTAAAGCTGATGATAATTATACAGAAATATATTTTGCAAACACAAAAAAATTAGTAAGCAAAACATTAAAACATTTTGAAGAAATATTAAAAGAATACACATTTGCTAGAGTACATAAATCGTATTTGGTAAACGTAAATGCTATTGTAAAATATAAAAAAGGTAAAGGAGGGAGTATTGTTGTTTCTAATGGAAAAGAAATAACAGTATCATCAACAAAAAAAGCAAACTTATTATCATATTTTAAATAAATGAAAATTATAAAACCAGTAAACGGAAAATATCCACAGATACCTGATGATTGTTATGTGGCAGAGAATGCTACTATAGTTGGAGATGTACAAATAGGTAAAGAATGTAGTGTGTGGTTTAATGCGGTAATTCGTGGAGATGTACACTATATAAAAATGGGAAATAAAGTGAACATACAAGACGGAGCAGTAATTCACGCGACTTATCAAAAATCACCAACAACTATTGGTAATAATGTATCAATAGGTCATAATGCTATAGTTCATGGATGCACAATTCATGATAATGTTTTGGTAGGAATGGGGAGTATTATCATGGATGACTGTGTAGTAGAATCAAATTCAATTATTGCTGCTGGAGCAGTTGTTACAAAAAACACAAGAGTTGAAAGTGGAAGTATTTATGCAGGGGTACCAGCTAAAAAAGTAAAAGATATTTCAGAAGAGCTTATTTCTGGAGAAATAGATAGGATAGCAAATAATTACGTAAAGTATTCTGGATGGTTTAAAGAATAAATAGTTAGTTTATAAAAATATTTTAAAAAGTAAGCCAATGACTTACCAAAAGTAAGTCGTTGGCTTACTTACTCTGTGTTTTTTGTTTGTAGTTTTGCCGAAAAAAAATAAAAATGAAAAAAAAGACAGAAAAATTAGTTGTAAATATTTGCAAAGGAATACTTTTTTTAAGCATGCCATTAGCATTAAGTAATTGTGAGAGTGAAATTAATACTCTATCACCAGATGGAATTAATACTACACTTCAAGAGCAAGGATTGAATGAACAAAATGAAGGCATTTCTTTACCTGTAGATTGTCAAGGAAATGATTGTTCTTCAACTATTTTAGCAAATAAAATAAATGAATTACTTGATAAGAGTTTAAATGAAGAAGAATTATTGTGGTTATTTAATAATGAAGAAGAGGCTAAACAAATTAAAAATTATTTAGAAGTTAATCAAGTTTCAAGTAAAGCTAAAAAAATTGCAAAATTTCAAATTGAAACTAACATTTTAATCGGGTTAACAAGTAAGTTGAAAGTTTTAAAAACTTCAAATTTACCAACTTATATGATTGGAGAATCGTCAGAAGTAAAAGATTTACTTGCTAATTTTTCTAAATTAATAGACTCTAAAGAAATGAGCTATCAAGAAAATTTAGATAAAACTGTATCAAGCTATTTTAAAGTAAGGTTTCCTTATAATAATACCTATATAAATATAGAAACAAAAATAAATCCAGATACTCCAAGTACTATTATAAATGAATTTGAATTATTGAAAATAGATTCATATAGTAATAAAGTTGGGAATAACTTTGTAAACTGGACGCAACAATCTTTTGAGAAAGAAACAAAAGGAAAGCTAGCAAAATTAAAAATTTCAGGTTCTTTTGAGTTTATAGTAACATATGAAAATACTGATATGTTAGTTGAAGAGTTTTGGGTGATTGACTTAGAACTTAATAATCAAACAGGAAAACCAATTTCAATAGAACTAGGAAAAAAATAATTTAATAAAATAAAGCTCGGTTTTATAACCGAGCTTTAAAAACTAATCACAGGTTAATCAAACCTATCTACTACTACTACTACTACTACTACTACTACTACTAATTAATGTCTATTACTTCTTTTGTGCATTTTTTTCTTAGCTTTCTTCTTTCTTTTATGCATTTTCTTAGCGGTCATTTTTTCAAATCTTTCATATTGCTTTTCGTTTAAAATACTTTTCATTTCTGTTTTAAAAGCAATTAACTTGTTAAGTCTACTATTAGCAACTGCATAACGTTCATCAGCAGAAGGTTTTTTACCACTTTCTTTCATAGCCTTTCTTTTAGAACGTAATTCCTTCTTTTCATTAATTTGCTCAGCAAGTAAAGGTTTTACTCTACGTTGTTGAGAATCCGTCAAATCTAACTTTAAAGCCATTTTTTTAACAGCTAATTCAGTTTGTTGTTCAACTGTCATTCTTTCTTTCTTTTCTTTTTGTGCATTTACAGAAGTGGAGATGCTTATTACAAAAACTAAAAACCCTATTATTTTTTTCATTTTATTTAAATTTTAATTACACATCTATGACTAATCAATCATAAAAAGGTTTAAATTTGGTAGAAATATTAACACTCTTTAACATCTTTATGAAACGCTTTTTATCCTTTCTTTTGAAGCTTGTATTACTATTAACTGTAATCTTTATAATTTTCTTTTATTGGGCATCTTCTTCAACAAAAGAGAAATCTAGTTATGCTGAATTGCTTCAAAACGAGTACTCTACAATAAAAGATAATGATTCTATATATAGTATTGTAACTTATAATATTGGATATTTAAGCGGAATGACAAATAATAGAGCAGTAGCTAAATCAAAAGAACTATTTGATACTAATTTGAAGAAAGTTATTAAGGAAATAAAAAATGTGAATCCAGATATTATAGCATTTCAAGAAATAGATTACAATGCTTCACGTTCATATGAAGTTAATCAAGAAGAAGAAATAGCAAAATTAGGATATAATTACGTAGCTAGAGGTGTTAATTGGGATGAACGCTATTTACCTTTTCCGTATTGGCCACCAAGCATGCATTTTGGAAAAGTAGTTTCTGGACAATCTATACTAAGCAAGTATCCATTAAAAGAATATAAAAGAGTTGTTTTAGAAAGGGTTTCTGATAACCCTTTTTATAGAGATGCTTTTTATTTAGATAGATTATTACAAATAACTAAAGTAGTTATTGAAGATAAAGAAGTGGTATTAATGAATGTACACTTAGAAGCTTTTGATAAAAAAACAAGAGGAAATCAATTACAAAAAGTAATACAATTATTTAAAAAATATTCTAAAACAAACCCAACAATTTTATTAGGTGATTTTAATAGTGATCCAAAATATAAAAATGCATTAATTAAACAAGTTTTTAAGATTCCAAATATTGGTAATGCTGCTTTTTTAGATACTAAATATGAAATGACTTTTGATACAAAAGATCCTTTTGAGCGATTAGACTACATTTTTTACACAAAAAACACGATAGAATATATAAAAGGAAAAGTATTGAAAGAATTTGGTCAATCGTCTGATCATCTGCCTGTTGAGATGAGTTTTAAACTGAGATAAAAGTAGGTTTTATTTTGTTTTATTTAAAAAAAGTAAAATAATGTTAGGATATTAAAAATTAATTTTAAAATATTTGTACTCGTAAAAGTTCAAACACTTATTGACGATGTTATCAAGAAAGGTGGAGGGATTAGACCCTGTGAAACCTTAGCAACCCTTTGCGCAATGCAAAGAAGGTGCTAAATTCTACCAAAACATTACTTCATTTTAAATTTAGAAGTAATAATAAACGGATAGATAACCCAAGAGAAGTTTCTAAATTCAAGAAACATCTTAATTCTTAATAACATTTTTCTAGTAAGCAACATCTTTTAAAGATGTGTTTTGGCTTTTGTTTTAATTTTTTTATTAACTCAAAAAACAAGAAAAATGAGTACACAAAAATTTGCAACTAATGCGTTGCACGCAGGACATGATGTTAAACAAACAGGTGGAACAAGAGCTGTTCCTATTTATCAAACAACATCATATGTTTTTAATGATTCTGATCATGCAGCAAATCTATTTTCATTAAAAGAATTAGGATTTATTTATACACGTTTAAATAATCCAACAAATCAAATTTTACAAGATCGTCTAGCAGCTATTGAAGGCGGTACAGGAGCTGTTGTTTTTGCTTCAGGAACTGCAGCAATTTCAACAGGGTTATTAACTTTGTTAAAAGCAGGTGATCATATTGTAGCATCAAGTAGTTTATATGGAGGAACCTATAATTTATTAAGCGTTACATTACCAAGATTAGGAATTACAACTACATTTGTTGATGCTTCAAATCCTGAAAATTTTGAAAAAGCAGTACAAGAAAATACAAGAGCATTTTTTGTTGAATCATTGGGGAATCCAAAATTAGACGTATTAGACTTAAGAGGAATTTCTGTATATGCAAAAAAAGCAGAAGTCCCTTTTATTGTTGACAATACGGTAGCAACACCTGCATTATTAAATCCAATAGAACATGGAGCAAATATTGTAATTCATTCACTTACAAAATATATTGGAGGTCAAGGAAACTCTTTAGGAGGTGCAATTATTGATGCTGGAACTTTTAACTGGGCAAATGGAAAATTTCCTGAGTTTACTGAACCTTCAGCTGGTTACCATGGATTGGTATATCATGAAGCATTAGGAGTAGCATCTTATACATTTAAATTAATTTTAGAAGGATTACGAGATTTTGGAGGAGCATTAAGTCCAACAAATGCTTTTCAAATAATTCAAGGATTGGAAACATTAGAAGTTCGTATTCAAAAGCATAGCGAAAATGCTTTAGAGTTAGCTAAATGGTTAGAAAATCAAGAAGAAGTATCATGGGTAAACTATCCTGGTTTAGCAACTAGTAAATATAAATCATTATCAGATTTATATTTACCTAAAGGACAAAGTGGTATTGTAACTTTCGGATTAAAAGGAGGATATGAAGCGGCAAAAACAGTAGCAAATACTACAAAGTTATTTTCACTGTTAGCAAACATAGGAGACACTAAATCTTTAATTATCCATCCGGCAAGTACTACTCATCAGCAATTGAGTGAAGAAGCTCAAGAAAATGCAGGAGTAACAAAAGACTTAATTCGTTTATCAGTAGGGATAGAAAATATTGATGATTTACAAACTGATTTAAAAGAAGCTTTTACTAAAATTCCTCAAGAAGATTTAGTTTAAAAAAGAAGTTAAAGGAAATCATGAGTATTAAAGAAAAATTAAATCACCTAACTATTTTTAGTTGTATTACAGATAGTGGTGCTCAGTTTACTAATTTACCGTTAAGTTATCAGTTGTTTGGTAAAAAACTGGGTACTGCTCCTGTGATTTTAATAAACCATGCGCTAACAGGAAACAGCAATGTAGCCGGAAAAGAGGGATGGTGGAAAGAATTAGTTGGAAATGAAAGAGTAATAGATACCAATGTGTATACGATACTTTGTTTCAATATACCAGGAAACGGATTTGATGATTTTTTAATTGACGATTATAAAAGTTTTGTAGCTCGTGATATAGCTAAAATATTTTTAGAGGGATTAAAATTATTAAAAATAGAAAAGCTTTTTGCTTTAATAGGAGGTTCTTTAGGAGGTGGAATAGCATGGGAAATGGTAGTTTTAAATCCTAAAATAACTGAGCATTTTATACCTGTAGCTACAGATTGGAAATCAACCGATTGGTTAATTGCTAATTGTCAAATACAAGAGCAGTTTTTAGTAAATTCTAGTAACCCTGTTCATGATGCTCGTATGCATGCAATGTTATGCTATCGTACACCAGAATCTTTTAAAAAACGTTTTCAACGATCTAAAAATGAAGAACTACAAATTTTTAATGTAGAAAGTTGGTTACTTCACCATGGAAAAAAATTACAAGAGCGTTATCAGTTAGCTTCTTATAAATTGATGAATCAATTGTTAAAAACAATTGATGTAACCAAAGGTAAAAAAGGAAGTAATGTATTAGAAACGATTGAAGGAGATATTCATATTGTTGGTGTAGATTCTGATTTGTTTTTCACTGCGGAAGAAAATAGAGAAACACATAAAGAGTTAGCATTAGTAAATTCAAATGTAACCTATAACGAAATAAATTCTGATCATGGACATGATGCATTTTTGATGGAACATGATCAATTAGAAAAAATTATTGAACCAATATTCAATAAAAATTCAAAAAATAAAAAAATGAAAATTTTAAAATTTGGAGGAAAATCTTTATCTAACGAAGGGATACATAATGTAGTATCTATTATAGAGCAAAAGATTAATGAAGGAGAAAAGGTGGCTGTTGTAGTTTCTGCAAGAGGGAACGCAACAGATACATTAGAAGAGCTATTAGTTAAGGCATCAAAAAATGAAACATATTTAGAACAACTAGAAGCATTTAAATATGAACAGTCACAAATTACACCATTAGTTGATTTTTCAAAAGAGTTTACTAGGTTAGAAAAACTATTTGAAGGAGTAAGTTTATTAGGAGATTTTAGTGATAAAATAAAGGATGAAGTTTTAGCACAAGGAGAATTATTGTCTATAAAAACAGTAGCTGAGTTACTAGAACAAAAAGGAATTAACACTAAAGCTACTGATGCTAGAGGATTATTAAAGACTGATAAAAATTTGGGTAATGCTCAAACAGTTCTTGATGTTTCAAAAGAAAATGTAAAAAAACATTTCAAAGAATTTAATGGAACTACCGTTAATATAGTAACAGGGTTTATAGCTTCTAATACAAAAAATGAAACAACAACACTGGGTAGAAATGGAAGTAATTATACAGCTTCGCTCTTAGCAAATTATTTAGATGCTGAAGAATTGCAAAACTATACTCATGTTGATGGAATATTTACAGCAAACCCAGATTTAGTAGAAGATGCAAAAAAAATAGAAGAGTTATCTTTTTCTGAAGCAAATGAATTAGCCAATTTTGGGGCAAACATTTTACATGCAAAAACAATTATTCCATTGTTAGAGAAAAATATAAATCTACGTATTTTAAATACATTTAACCCTGAAGATAAAGGAACTTTAATCACAGCTAAATCAAGTTCTAAGGGTATTAAATCATTATCTGTATTAGATAAAGTAGCTTTACTAAACTTTGAAGGAAGAGGTTTATTGGGTAAGGTAGGTGTTGATGCTCGTATTTTTAAAGCATTAAGTAGCCAGGATATAAGTGTTAGTATTATTTCGCAAGGATCTTCTGAAAGAGGCATTGGATTAGTAGTTGATAAGGATAAATCAGAAGAGGCAGTTAAAGTATTAGAGCAAGAATTTGAAAGTGATTTATTATCTAAAGACGTGAATCAAATATCTATTATTGATGATGTTTCAGTAATTTCAATAATAGGACAAGATTTGAGTGAATTTCATCACCCTTATAATGCCTTGATTAAAAATCAAATTGTTCCTTTATTATTTAATAATACAATTACGGGTAAAAATGTTAGTCTAGTAGTTAAAAAAGAAGAATTACATAAAGCAGTTAATGTAATTCATGGACAAGTTTTTGGAGTTGCAAAAAAGATAAATATAGCAGTATTTGGAAAAGGATTGGTTGGTGGAACGTTAATAGATCAAATTTTAGAGAGTGCTAAAGCTATTTTAGATAGACGTAAAGTTCAATTAAATGTTTTTGCTATAGCAAACTCCAAAAAAGTAGTATTAACAAAAACTGGAGTTACCAAAAATTGGGAAAAAGAGTTAGAAAATAGTGAGAACAATTTACAAACTGTAGATGCTGTAATAGCTTATGCTAAGAAACATCATTTAGAAAACTTAATAGCAGTAGATAATACAGCTAGTAAAGGTTTTATAGATAATTATATTCCACTAGTAGAAGCTGGTTTTGACTTAGTTTCGTCAAATAAAATTGCAAATACTGTATCATATGATTTTTATAAAAAGTTACGAAAAACACTAGATATTAATAAGAAAAATTATTTATATGAAACGAATGTAGGAGCAGGATTACCTTTAATTGATACTATAAAGTTACTGCATGATTCTGGAGAGAATATAACAAGAATTAGAGGTGTTTTTTCGGGTTCATTAAGTTATTTGTTTAATAAGTTTTCATCTGAAAAGGTAGAGTTTTCAGAGGTGTTACAAGAAGCTATAGATAGTGGATTTACCGAGCCAGATCCAAGAGAGGATTTATGTGGAAATGATGTGGCAAGAAAATTATTAATCTTAGCTAGGGAATTAGATTTAGAAAATGAATTTGATGATATTACAATAGAGAATTTAATTCCTAAAGAATTCAGAAAAATATCATCTGAAGAGTTTTTGTCAAGCTTAGAAAAATTAAGCCCTATTTTTCAAAAATTAAAAGAGGAACAAGAAGAAAATCATGTGTTAAGATACATAGGTGATTTATATGGAGATTTATCACAAACAAAAGGAAAGTTAGATGTAAAATTAGTTTCTGTACCTGTTAGTTCTCCTTTAGGAAGTTTAAAAGGATCTGATGCTATTTTTGAAATTTACACAGAATCTTATGGAGAACAACCTATTGTAATTCAAGGAGCAGGTGCTGGTGCAAAAGTAACTGCAAGAGGAGTATTTGGAGATATTCTACGATTGACAAAAAGCAATAACTAGGCATTAAACGTCATTAAAATATAAAAGATCAAAAATATTTTAGATCTATAAAAAAATAAATATGAGTAAAAAATTTGAAACACAAGCTATTCGTACACAAACAGAACGATCGCAATTTTCTGAACATTCAACACCTTTATACCTAACATCAAGTTTTGTATTTGATGATGCTGAAGATATGAGAGCTTCTTTTGCTGAAGAAAAAGAAAAAAATTTATATAGTAGATTCTCTAACCCAAATACAACTGAGTTTGTAAATAAAGTGGTTGCAATGGAAGGTGCTGAAGCTGGTTATGCTTTTGCAACAGGAATGGCAGCTGTGTTTTCAACTTTTGGAGCTTTATTAAATGCTGGTGACCATATTGTTTCATGCAGGTCAGTATTTGGATCAACTCATAGTTTGTTTACTAAGTATTTACCTAAATGGAATATTGAAACCAGTTATTTTAAAATTTCTGAACCTGAAAAAATTGAAAGTTTAATTAAATCAAACACTAAGGTTTTATATGCGGAAACTCCAACAAATCCTGCTGTAGATATTTTAGATCTTGAAATACTTGGTGCTATAGCTAAAAAGCATAACTTATTGTTAATCATTGATAATTGTTTTGCAACACCTTATTTGCAAAATCCAATCAAGTTTGGAGCAGATTTAGTTATTCATTCAGCAACAAAATTAATAGACGGGCAAGGAAGAGTTTTAGGTGGTATTACAGTTGGTAAAGCTGATTTGATTAGAGAAATTTATCTTTTTTCAAGAAATACTGGGCCGGCAATGTCTCCATTTAATGCTTGGGTGTTGTCAAAAAGTTTAGAAACATTGGCTATAAGAGTTGAAAAACATTGCGAAAATGCGTTAAAAGTAGCTCAGTTTTTAGAAAAAGAATCAAAAGTAAACTTAGTAAAATATCCTTTTTTAAAATCACACCCTCAATATGAAACAGCCAAGAAGCAAATGCGTTTAGGAGGAAATATTGTAGCTTTTGAAATTAAAGGTGGAATTGAAGCCGGAAGAAAATTTTTGAATAATATAAAAATGTGTTCATTATCAGCGAATTTAGGAGATACGAGGACGATAGTTACACATCCAGCTTCAACAACACATAGTAAATTAAGTATAGAAGATAGGTTAGAAGTTGGTATTACTGACGGTTTGGTACGATGTTCTATTGGTTTAGAAAATGTAGAAGATGTTATTAATGATTTAAATCAAGCATTAAATAATTAGAAAATAAATAAAAGTAAAAGTGTATTTTTGTAATATGCTTTCTAAAAAAACTAAATACGGAATAAAGGCGATGACTTTTATAGCTAGGCAAGAGCCTGGTAGTAAAGTACAAATAGCAACTATTTCAGAAAAAGAAAATATTTCTCATAAGTTTTTAGAAAGTATATTACTTACCTTACGTAAAGCTGGAATTTTAGGAGCAAAAAAAGGAAAGGGTGGTGGATATTATTTGCTAAAAGAAGCAGGTACTATTAAAATGACTGAAGTCATTAGAACTCTTGAAGGTCCTATAGCTATGGTTCCTTGTGTTAGTTTGAATTATTATGAAAAATGTGACGACTGCCCAGATGAGGATGCATGTTCAGTACATAAATTAATGATTCAAGTAAGAGATAACACCTTACAAGTATTACGTAATACTACACTTGCTGATCTTGTTTAGATAGTTACAAATATTATCTTATTGTTAAAAATTTAATTTTTTTCTTTGATATTAATAATCAGTATGTATATTTGTCAACTTAAAACCTAGTATTCCGATAGGGTAAAGGTATTTTAAAATGATTGTAGAACAAATAATAGAAAATAAAGCAAATTTTAACGCAGATAAGCGTTCAGAAAAGCCTATAAGAAGTATAGTTAAATCAATTAGTTGGCGAGTAGTTGGAACGATTGATACCATTCTTATTTCTTGGGTAATAACTGGAGAGGTGAAAACAGCTTTTTCTATAGGAGCGATTGAATTAGGAACAAAAATGATATTGTATTTTTTTCATGAAAGAGCTTGGAATAATATTAAATGGGGTAAAAAATGAGTATAGAAACAATTGATTTAGCAGCAATAAATAACCAATTAAAAGGTAAGTCACCACAAGAAATTGTAGCATGGGCTTTGTCTGTGGCAACTAAACCAGTGGTAACAACAAACTTTAGACCGTATGAAGGTGCTATTCTACATTTAGTAGCAGCATTAAAAAAAGATGTAAAGGTGGTTTGGTGCGATACAGGTTACAATACTCCACAAACATATAAACATGCAGAAGAGTTAATAGCAAATTTAAAACTTAATATTCATTTGTATGTGCCTAAGCAAACCGTAGCTCATAGAGATATTACTTTAGGATTACCTACAATTGAAGATCCAAATCATACAGTTTTTACGGAACAAGTAAAGTTAGAGCCTTTTAAAAGAGCAATGGATGAGCATAATCCAGATGTTTGGTTTACTAATTTAAGAAAAGGTCAAACAGCTTTTAGAGATAGTATTGATATTGTATCAAAAAGTAAAGACGGAAAGTTAAAAATAAGTCCATTTTATAATTGGTCAGATAATGAGTTGGATACTTATTTGGAAGAAAATAATTTACCAAATGAATTCAAATATTTTGATCCAACTAAAGTAGAAAGTAATAGAGAGTGTGGTTTACATATATAAAAAATATGATTATGAATACAAATATAATTAAAGTAGGAGCTTTAGAAAGTGAAGCCATATATATATTGAGGGAAGTAGTCGCGCAATTTGAGAAACCAGTGTTATTATTTTCAGGGGAAAAGATAGTATAACATTGGTGCGACTAGCTCAAAAAGCATTTTATCCAGCAAAAATTCCTTTTCCTTTAATGCATATTGATACTGGACATAACTTTCCTGAAACGATTGAATTTAGAGACCGTTTAGTAAAAGAGTTAGGAGTAGAGTTAATTGTACGAAATGTACAAGACAATATAGATACAGGAAAAGTAAAAGAGGAAACAGGGAAGTACGCGAGCCGAAACATGTTACAAACTGAAACGTTATTAGATGCCATAGAAGAATTTGGTTTTGATGCATGTATCGGTGGTGCGCGTAGAGATGAAGAAAAAGCAAGAGCAAAAGAGCGTATTTTTTCTGTACGTGATGATTTTGGGCAGTGGGATGAAAAAAACCAACGTCCAGAATTATTTGACATGCTAAATGGAAAGATTGATTTAGGACAAAACGTACGTGTTTTTCCAATATCTAACTGGACAGAATTAGACGTTTGGTCATATATAAAAGAAGAGAAAATTGAAATTCCATCTATTTATTTTGCTCATAAAAGAGCTACTTTTTTAAGAGATGGACTTATTTGGTCGGCTGAGGACGATGTTGTTTATCGAGAAGATGATGAAAAGGTTGAAGAACGCATGGTACGCTTTAGAACTGTAGGAGACATGAGCTGTACAGCTGCAGTATTATCTAATGCTATTGATATAAATACAGTTGTAGAAGAAATTAGAGATTCTTCTATATCTGAAAGAGGAGCAAGGATAGATGATAAACGATCGGAAGCTGCAATGGAGAAGCGTAAACAACAAGGATATTTCTAAAAAAACAATAATAAACTATTTTAAAATAATAGTTAAAAAATACTAAAATGAACGTACTAAAAATAGCAACAGCAGGGAGTGTAGATGATGGTAAAAGTACTTTAATAGGACGTATTTTATACGATACGAAATCATTAACTGAAGATAAATTACAAGCGATAGAAGAAAAAAGTAAACAAAGAGGATTTGATTATTTAGATTTTTCATTAGCAACAGACGGTTTAGTAGCTGAACGTGAACAAGGAATTACTATTGATGTAGCACATATTTACTTTTCTACACCGAAAACGAGTTTTATTATTGCTGATACTCCTGGTCATATTGAGTATACTAGAAATATGGTAACTGGAGCATCAAATTCACAAGCTTCTATTGTTTTGGTAGATGCTAGAAATGGTGTTGTTGAACAAACGTATCGTCATTTCTTTATCAATAATTTATTAAGAGTAAAAGATGTTGTAATTGCTATTAATAAAATGGATTTGGTAGATTATTCTGAAGAGAAATTTAACCAAATAAAAGGTGAAATTGAGTATTTAGCAAGTAAAAGTGAATACCAAAATCAAAACTTAACTTTTATTCCTTTATCAGCTTTAAAAGGTGATAATGTGGTAGAATCATCAGATAAGATGCAGTGGTACAAAGGTGAACCTTTGTTAAATCATTTAGAAAGTTTAAGTTCTGATAATGTAAATACTAGTTCTCAAGCTCGTTTTCCTATACAAAGTGTTATAAGGCCAAAAACTGACGAATATCACGATTTTAGAGGGTATGCAGGTAAACTTTATGGAGGTGATTTAGCAGTAGGTGATCAAGTAACTATATTACCTTCTAATACGCAATCTAAAGTTAAAAGTATTCAGTTTTTTAATCATGAATATCAAGAAGCAAAAAGTGGTAGTTCAATAACTGTAACACTTGAAGATGATGTAAACATAAGTAGAGGAGATATGTTGGTTAAAAGTGGTGAAGAACCAAAAGTTGTAAAACAAATTGAAGCAACTATTTGTTGGATGGATAAACAACCACTTCAGGTATCAGAAAAATATTATATAAAGCATGGTGTAAATGATGCTCAAGCTAAAATAACAGATGTATCATCGTTAATTCATACTGATTTTTCAGGAGAAGAAAATTCACCAAATGAATTATCACTTAACCAAATTGGTAATGTTACTTTAAAAATAAGTAAGCCGCTTTTTGTTGATAAATTTCAAGAGAATAAAGCTAATGGTGCATTTATAGTTATTAATCCAAAAACAAACAACACAGCAGGTGTTGGTTTTATTAAGTAAAAAAATAAAGCAATGGCAATTATAATAACAGACGAATGTATTAACTGTGGAGCTTGCGAGCCAGAGTGCCCAAATACAGCAATTTATGAAGGGGCTGATGATTGGAAGTATAGTGAAGGTACATCTTTAGAAGGAGCAGTTAAATTACCTAATGGTGATCAAATAGATGCAGATGAGGTTCAAGAGCCAGTTTCTGATGAGTATTATTTTATTGTTCCTGATAAATGTACAGAATGTAAAGGGTTTCATGAAGAACCACAATGTGCGGCAGTATGCCCAGTAGATTGTTGTGTACCTGATGATAATCATGTAGAAACAGAAGAAGAGTTATTAGTAAAACAACAATTATTACACAACTAGTATTAATGCTTTTATAAGCAAACAATTAAAAATCATGCAAAGTTTTAGATCAGAAATAGAGAACCCTGTTGTAGAAAAAGATATCCTTGAATTAGAACGTAAAATAAGTTTATTTAAAGAAGGAAAGATAGATGAAGAGCGTTTTAGAAGTTTACGTTTAGCAAGAGGAGTTTATGGTCAACGCCAATTAGGTGTACAAATGATTCGTATTAAATTACCTTATGGTAAAGTGTCTAGTGAGCAATTACATAGAATAGCAGATGTTTCTGATGAATATTCAAGAGGAAGGTTACATATAACTACGCGTCAAGATATTCAAATTCACTATGTAAGCTTAGATAGAACCCCAGAATTATGGGCTCAATTAGAAAAGGATGATATTACATTACGTGAGGCATGTGGAAATGCTGTTAGAAATGTAACAGCATCTGAAACAGCAGGTATAGACATCAATGAACCTTTTGATGTAAGTCCATATGCACATGCAACTTTTGAATTTTTTCTACGTAACCCAATTTGTCAAGAAATGGGAAGGAAGTTTAAAATGTCGTTTTCAGCAACTGATGAAGATACTGCAATAAGCTTTATGCACGATTTAGGTTTTATAGCTAAAACTAAAACTATTGGAGGAAAAACAATAAAAGGGTTTAAGGTATTGTTAGCGGGTGGATTAGGTTCTCAACCACGTCATGCTGATGTTATGTATGAGTTTTTAGAAGCTGATTTATTAATACCAACTATTGAAGGAGTTTTACGTGTGTTTGATCGTTATGGTGAACGTTCTAAAAGAGCAAAAGCACGATTAAAGTTCTTGGTAAAAGATTTAGGTTTGGATCAGTTTTTAACTTTAGTTGAAACAGAAAGAAAGGCTTTAGCATACCAATCGTACTCTATTGATACTTCAAAATTTGAACAAGAAATTACTTTTGAAACTTTAGAGGTTCCTTCAGTATCAATAGAAGATGAAAAAGCATATGAAGAATGGAAGCAAGCGAATGTTATAAAACAAAAGCAAGAAGGATTGTATGCTGTTGGTGTTAAAGTTCATTTAGGAGATTTTTATACAGATAAAGCACGATTGTTAGCTGATTTAATTAAGAAATATGCAGCAAACGAACTACGTTTTACGTTAAGACAAAATATTTTAATACGCCATGTAAGAGAAGAGTTTTTACCTTTCTTTTATGTAGAGTTACAAAAATTAGGATTTACTGAAGTAGGTTATAATAGTACAGCTGATATTACTGCATGTCCAGGAACAGATACATGTAATTTGGGAATTTCAAGTAGTACAGGAATTGCGGCAGAATTAGAACGTGTTTTTAAAACTGAATATCCAGAATATCTTAACAATAAGGAAGTAACTATAAAAATTAGTGGTTGTATGAATGCTTGTGGTCAGCATAATATGGCACACATTGGTTTTCAAGGAATGTCTGTAAAAGTAGGGAACTTATTAGCACCAGCATTACAAGTGTTAATTGGTGGAGGTATTGTAGGAAATGGAGAAGGTCGTTTTTCAGATAAATTAGTTAAAATACCTAGTAAAAGAGGTCCGGAAGCATTAAGAATTTTATTAAACGATTTTGAGGATAATAAAGAAGAAGATGAGGATTTCTTAGCATACTATGATAGAAATGGAAAAACATATTTTTATGATATTTTAAAACATTTATCTGATACTACCAATTTAAAAGAAGATGATTTTATCGATTGGGGTCATGATAAAAACTATGTAAAAGCAATTGGAGTAGGTGAATGTGCTGGTGTAGTAATAGATTTAATAGCAACTTTACTTTTTGAAAGTGAAGAGAAATTAGAAAATGCAACACAGGCTTTTAAAGAAAAACAATGGTCTGATAGTATTTATCATGGGTATTCGGCTATCGTAAATACAGCAAAAGCACTGCTAACATCTGAAGGTAAAAAGACAAATACTCAAGCAGGAATTATAAAAAACTTTGATGAGGTATTTGTTGAAACAAAGAAAATTGAGTTATCAACTTCATTTTCAGAATTAGTATATCAAATTAATAAAAATCAACCTACTGAAGCATTTGCTAGTAAATATTTGCAAGAAGCTAAAGCATTCTACACAACTATAGATGCTTACCGAAAAGTGGTAGTAGAAAGTTAAAAGGAATAATGATGAAAAAACAACCTAAATTAACAGTAGTAGGAGCAGGCCCAGGAGATGTTGAGCTAATTACGTTAAAAGCTATTAAAGCACTAAAAAATGCAGATGTTGTTTTATATGACGCTTTAGTTAATCCAGAACTTTTAGATTATATCAATCCAAAAGCAGAACTAATTTTTGTTGGTAAAAGAAGGGGTTGTTACCGCTATCAGCAAGAGCAGATCAATGAGTTAATTGTGGCAAGAGGGTTTTCTCATGGTCATGTAGTTCGTTTAAAAGGTGGAGATCCTTTTATTTTTGGAAGAGGAGCTGAAGAAATGCAATATGCAGCAACATATGGTCTTGAGGTAGCTGTTGTTCCAGGAATTTCATCATCATTAGCTGTACCAGCATATCAAAACATACCATTAACAAAAAGAGGTAGTTCAGAAAGTTTTTGGGTAATAACAGGAACAACTAAGCAACATAAATTATCTAATGATGTTAGGTTAGCCGCAAAATCAAATGCAACAGTAGTTGTGTTAATGGGAATGGGGAAATTATCTGAAATAGTATCACTTTTTAAAGAAGAAGGAAAGTCAGAATTACCAGTAGCTATTATTCAAAATGGAACAACTCCTGAAGAAAAAATAGGAATAGGTACCGTTGATACTATTGAGGAAGTGGTTTATAAAAATAATTTAAGTAATCCTGCAATTATTGTATTAGGAGAAGTGGTAAAACATCGTCAACAGTTAGCAGATGTTAAACAAGAAGTAGTTCTAAAAAGTGTGGTATGATAGATAAAGAAAGAAATAATTTATATCCAGTTTTTTTAAAGGTAAATGAACTGGAAGTTTTAATTATTGGAGGAGGTTATGTAGCTGAAGAAAAATTAACTTTTTTATTAAAATCAAGTCCAGATGCTAAGGTAACGATGGTTTCTCCTTATTATAGAAAAAACACGATTAAAGAAGCTCAAAAAGCATCAGTAAAAATGATTAAAGATGTTTATAAAAAAGAGTATTTAATAGGAAAACACATGGTTATTGCTACAACTGATATTCCAGAAGTGAATGTACAGGTATATAAAGATTGTAGAGCAGAAAATAAACTAGTAAATGTAGCTGATAATCCACCCTATTGTGATTTTTATATGGGAGGAATTGTAACTAAAGGAAATGTAAAAGTTGCAATTTCAACAAATGGAAAATCACCTACAACAGCAAAAAGGTTACGACAATTTTTTGAAGAAGTAATGCCAGAAGACATTAATCAATTAGTTGAAAACTTAAATAGTTTTAGAAAAACAATCAAAGGGAACTTTGAGAAAAAAGTACAAACATTAAATAAACTTACAGAAGGTTTAATAAATTAAAATTATAATGAAATAAAGGAATAAGAAAACTATCCAATAATATAGATTTCCTTATTTTCATAATAATTACAAATAAAAGAAATGATACAGACAGATATATTAATTATTGGAGCAGGCCCTACTGGGTTATTCACAGTTTTTGAAGCAGGATTATTAAAATTACGTTGTCATTTAATAGATGCGTTGCCACAACCAGGAGGACAATGTTCTGAAATTTACCCTAAAAAACCTATTTACGATATACCAGCATATCCAGAAATTTTAGCTGGAGATTTAACTAAGAACTTACTAGAACAAATAAAACAGTTTGAACCAGGTTTTACATTAGGTGAACGTGCAGAAACTATAGAAAAGCAAGACGACGGAAGCTTTATTGTAACTACTAATAAAGGAACAAAACACCAAGCACCTGTTGTTGCTATTGCTGGTGGGTTAGGTAGTTTTGAGCCTAGAAAGCCTAAAATAGAGAATATTACAAAGTTTGAAGATTTTGGTATCGAATATATGATAAAAGAGCCAGAACTATATAGAGATAAAGATGTAGTAATTGCAGGAGGAGGAGATTCAGCTCTAGATTGGTCTATCTTTTTAACAGATGTAGCTAAATCAGTTACACTAATTCATAGAAGAAATGAATTTAGAGGAGCTTTAGATTCAGTTGAAAAAGTTCAAGAATTAAAAAACTTAGGGAAAATTAATTTAATTACCCCAGCTGAGGTAAAAGGAGTTTTAGGAAATAACCATGTAACGGGAGTTGTTATTGAAGAAAAAGGGCAGGAACCTTATATTTTAGATACAGATCATTTTATTCCATTATTTGGATTAGCTCCAAAACTAGGACCTATTGGTAATTGGGGATTAGAGATAGAAAAGAATGCAATTAAAGTAAATAATGCTTTAGATTATCAAACCAATATACCTGGTATTTATGCAATTGGTGATGTGAATACATACCCAGGGAAATTGAAATTAATTTTATGTGGATTTCATGAAGCTACTTTAATGTGTCAAAGTGCTTACCAATTAATACATCCAGATAAGAAGTATGTAATGAAGTATACAACGGTAGGTGGAGTTCAAGGTTTTGATGGTACCAAAAAAGAAGCTCCAAAAGCAGTAGTAAAGGCTATAGAGTAATGGAGCAAGATGTTACTATAAAAATAACTGACCGAGAAGGTGTAATGCATGAGGTAATTGCACCGACTGATATGGCAATGAATTTGATGGAAGTAGTTCGTTCATACGAATTAGCTCCTGAGGGAACGATTGGAGTATGTGGAGGAATGGCAATGTGTGCATCTTGTCAATGTTATGTGAAATCAAATCATGAGCTTCCTGAAATAACGGATGATGAAGATGCTATGTTAGCAGAAGCTTTTGATGTTCAGGATAATAGTCGTTTAGGATGTCAAATTCAAATAACCCCTAAGTTAGAAGGCTTAGAGATTGAATTAGCACCAGAAAGTTAATTACATTTGTAAAAAAGAAACCTATAAAATGCAATTTAAACAGTATGACTTATCATTAAAAGATGATGTAGAAGTATTTACAAAGCAATTATTTTATGCATTGTTTAATGATGTTTGTCAAGAAAAAGCAAATCATTTAAGAGAGTTATTTCTTAAAATTTGTAAAGGCTTAGAGATTCCTAAAGCAAATAATGTTTGGGAATTTTACCAACAATCTTTTTGTGAAATTCGAAATCAATTAGATTTAGATGCAAAAGCCTTTGAAAGTACTGACCCTGCATGCAAAAGTCTAGGAGAAGTATATTTGGCATATCCAGGTTTTCATGCAATAGCTGTATATCGATTAAGTCATGAATTGTATAAAATAGAAATTCCTGTTTTACCAAGAATGATGAGTGAATATGCACATGGTGTAACAGGAACAGACATTCATCCAGGCGCAATAATTGGAGAATCTTTTTTTATTGATCATGCTACAGGTATAGTTATCGGTGAAACGACAATTATAAAAAACAATGTAAAAATATATCAAGGAGTTACATTAGGTGGAATTCAAGTTAAAAAAGAATTAGCATCCACTAAACGTCACCCTACTATTGAAAGTAATGTAACGATTTATGCAAATGCAACTGTTTTAGGAGGAGATGTAACGATAGGAAAAGATAGTGTTATAGGAGCAAATGTGTGTGTAATAGATTCAGTACCTGAAGGATCAATTGTAACGTATGAATCAGAAAATAAAATCATAATGAGAAAATCATATGTTAAATGATTTTTATTAAACAAAAAACGAATGAAAACCAAAACAATAATAGATAGTGTTGGTAATACACCTTTAGTAGAAATTTCATCGCTTATTAATAAAGAAGGAGTACGATTATTATTAAAGTTAGAAGGTAATAACCCTGGAGGGAGTGTAAAAGATAGAGCAGCCTATAACATGATATCTGAAGCTATTAAGCGAAAAAACATCAAAAAAGGTGATTCTTTGGTGGAAGCAACTAGTGGAAATACTGGTATTGCTTTAGCTTTAATGGCAAAAGTTTTAGGAGTGAATATGGTTTTAGTAATGCCAGAAAATGCAACTGAAGAACGAGTTAAAACGATGAAGTCGTATGGTGCTGAAGTAATTTTAACATCAGCAGGTGAAGGTATAGAAGGCTCAAGAGATAAAGCACTTGAATTACGATATAAAAAAGGATATTTTATGCTAAATCAGTTTGAGAATAATGATAACTGGAAAGCACACTATAAAACTACTGGACCAGAAATATGGAATGATACTGAAGGAGAAATAACACATTTCGTTTCTGCAATGGGTACTACAGGAACTATTATGGGAGTTTCTACCTATTTGAAAGAGAAGAATTCTAACATTCAAATTGTAGGAGCTCAGCCTAAAGAAGGTTCTAGAATACCTGGAATAAGAAGGTGGTCACCAGAATACTTACCAAAAATATTTGATAAAAATAAAGTAGATAAAACTATTGAAGTAAGTAGAGAAGAAGCTACAAAGATGACACGAAAATTAGCTAAAGAAGAAGGGATAATGGCAGGAATGAGTAGCGGTGGAGCTTTGCATGTAGCTTTAGAAGTAGCTAAAAAAATAGATAAAGGAATTATTGTAGCTATTGTTTGTGATCGAGGAGATCGTTATTTATCTTCAGAATTATTTGAATATTAAAAACAATTATTCTTTTTAAAGTAGTAAATAAAAAATAATTCGTTTATTTGCATTATATTATAGTTCATTAACTTAATGATGTTATCAAGAAAGGTGGAGGGATTAGACCCAACGAAACCTTAGCAACCCTTTGTGCAAACAAAGAAGGTGCTACATTCTACTGTGAAAGCAGGGAGATAACGGAAAGAATTTTACTTCTCTTTTCCTGATAACATTACAATTAAATATCAGGAATGTCAAACATTTACAAAGAAATACAAAAACGAATTCTCGTGCTCGATGGAGCAATGGGAACTATGCTTCAGGAATATAAATTCACTGAAGAAGATTTTCGTGGAGAACGTTTTAAAGAGTATCCTACACCTTTACAAGGTAATAATGATTTGTTGTCAATAACTCAACCTGAAGCGGTAAAAGAAGTACATAGAAAATACTTTGCAGCAGGTGCAGATATTGTTGAAACAAATACTTTTTCTGGAACTACAATTGCTATGGCTGATTATCAAATGGAACATTTGGTATATGAATTAAATTATGAATCAGCCAAAATAGCTAAAGAAGTAGCTCAAAAATTTACAGAAAAAGAACCTCATAAACCAAGGTTTGTAGCAGGTTCAATAGGACCAACTAATAGAACAGCAAGTATGTCTCCAGATGTAAATGATCCTGGATATAGAGCAGTAACTTTTGATGAATTAAGAATAGCTTATAAACAACAAGTAGAAGCTTTAATTGATGGAGGAGCAGATCTTTTATTAGTTGAAACTGTATTTGATACTTTAAATGCAAAAGCAGCATTGTTCGCTATTGAAGAGGTAAAAGGAGAACGAAATATTGATATTCCTATTATGGTTTCCGGAACAATTACTGATGCATCAGGAAGAACATTATCAGGGCAAACTGCGGAAGCTTTTCTTATTTCTATTTCTCATATTCCATTATTATCTGTAGGATTTAATTGTGCTTTAGGGGCAAATTTATTACAACCTCATTTAGAAGCTATAGCTTCGAAAACAGATTTTGCTATTTCTGCACATCCTAATGCTGGGTTACCAAATGCTTTTGGTGAGTATGATGAAACACCACAAGAAACAGCTAGTCAAATCGAAGAATATTTAAAAAAGGACTTAATAAATATCATTGGAGGGTGTTGTGGTACAAGACCTGCTCATATTAAAGCTATTGCTGAAGTAGCTGTTAATTATAAACCAAGAAGAACATTAGCAATACAAAAATAGTAAGTCATGGTTAATGTAAATAAAATTATTAAATGTTGAATTTCCTGAACTATATAGATAGATGATTGAAGAAAGAAAAAACATGAAATTAAGTGGTTTAGAACCCTTAATAATTACACCAGAAAGTAATTTCATAAATGTAGGAGAACGTACCAATGTAGCTGGATCGAGAAAGTTTTTGCGATTAATTAAAGAGGAGAAATTTGATGAAGCCTTGGCTATAGCTCGTCATCAGGTAGATGGAGGTGCTCAAATTATTGATATAAACATGGACGATGGTTTAATTGATGGAAAAGAAGCCATGGTACGTTTTTTAAATTTGATTGCGGCTGAGCCTGATATTTGTCGTGTTCCTATAATGATTGATAGTTCAAAATGGGAAATTATTGAAGCTGGATTACAAGTTGTACAAGGAAAGTCAGTTGTAAATTCTATTAGTTTAAAAGAAGGAGAAGAAAAATTTATTTGGGAAGCAACTCAAATAAAAAGATATGGAGCTGCCCTAATAGTAATGGCTTTCGATGAGGTTGGACAGGCTGATAATTATGAACGTAGAATTGAAATTGCTGAACGTTCATATAGGGTATTAGTTGATAAAGTTGGGTTTCCTTCCGAAGACATTATTTTCGATTTAAACATATTTCCAGTGGCTACTGGTATGGAAGAGCACCGTAAAAACGCAATAGATTTTATTGAAGCTACCCGTTGGGTACGAGAAAATTTACCAAATGTAAGTGTAAGTGGAGGGGTGAGTAATGTATCATTTTCTTTTAGAGGAAATAATAGTGTAAGAGAAGCAATGCATTCTGTATTTTTATATTACGCTATTCAAGCGGGAATGAATATTGGGATAGTAAACCCTACTATGTTAGAGGTGTATGATGATATTCCAAAGGATTTATTAGAACACATTGAAGATGTAATTTTAGATAGAAGAGAGGATGCTACTGAACGATTATTAGACTTTGCTGAAACCGTAAAAGGGAAGAAGAAAGAAGATGATGGAAAAGCATTAGAGTGGCGTAAATTACCATTGCAAGAAAGAATAACACATGCTTTGGTAAAAGGGATAGATGCTTTTATTGTAGAGGATGCTGAAGAAGCTAGATTAGGAGTAGAGAGACCTTTGCACGTAATTGAAGGGAATTTAATGGCGGGAATGAATGTTGTTGGTGATTTATTTGGTGCAGGAAAAATGTTTTTACCTCAAGTGGTTAAATCTGCACGAGTAATGAAAAAAGCTGTTGGATATTTAAACCCTTTTATTGAAGCAGAAAAAGGAGAAAAACAGCAAGCTTTAGGTAAGGTTTTAATGGCTACTGTTAAAGGTGATGTTCATGATATCGGGAAGAATATTGTTTCTGTAGTTTTAGGATGTAATAATTATGAAATTGTTGATTTAGGGGTAATGGTGCCACCTGAAAAAATTATTGAAACAGCAAAAAAAGAAAATGTAGATGCCATAGGATTAAGTGGTTTAATAACACCTTCTTTAGATGAAATGGTTTACTTAGCAAAAGAAATGGAACGTCAAAATTTTGAAGTTCCTTTATTAATTGGAGGAGCTACAACTTCAAAAGCACACACAGCTGTTAAAATAGATACTCAATATAAAAATGCGGTAGTTCATGTAAATGATGCTTCCAGGGCCGTTACTGTTGTTGGTGATTTATTGAATAAGAACACTAAAAATGAGTATGTAGCAAAACTTAAAAAAGATTATGAAGAGTTTCGTGAAAAATTTCTTAAAAGAGGTAAAACGAAAGCATATATAACTATTCAAGAAGCCCGTAAGCGTAAATTTAAAATAGATTGGAGTATATCAAATATTTCAAAGCCAAAAGAATTAGGAATTCAAACATTAGAACAATTGAGTTTAAAAGAATTAATACCTTTTATTGATTGGTCTCCTTTCTTTAGGTCATGGGATTTACATGGTAAATTCCCTGCTATTTTAGTTGATGATGTTGTAGGAGAGCAAGCTACAAGTTTGTATGAAGATGCTCAGAATATGCTTCAAGAAATTGTAGATAATCAATTGTTAAAACCTAAAGCTATTTTTGGGTTATTTGAGGCTAATACTACTAATGATGACGATATTTCAATTAAGAAAAAAGGTAAAGAAATAGCCGTTTTTAGAACTCTTCGTCAACAATTAAAAAAGAGAGATGATAAACCAAGTTTTGCTTTGTCAGATTTTATAGCTCCAAACGATTCGAATAAAACGGATTATATGGGAGCGTTTTGTACGGCAATTTTTGGAGCTGATGAATTAGCGAATACTTATAAGAGTAATGATGATGATTATAACGGAATTATGGTACAAGCTATTGCTGATCGTTTTGCGGAAGCCTTTGCAGAGTATTTGCATCATAGAGTACGAACAATACATTGGGGATATGGTGCAGATGAAAATTTAACAAATGAAGATTTAATAAAAGAAAATTATAAAGGAATTCGTCCCGCTCCTGGATATCCTGCTTGTCCTGATCATTTAGAGAAAGAAACAATTTGGGAGTTATTAAATGTTGAAGAAAAAATTGGAGTAACCTTAACGGAAAGCCTCGCAATGTGGCCAGCTGCAGCTGTTTCAGGATATTATTTTGCAAATGAAGAGGCTAAATACTTTGGATTAGGAAAAATAATTGATGATCAAGTTAGAGATTTTGCAACTAGAAAAAATATTTCTTTAGATAAAGCAAGAAAATGGCTTCATCCTGCAATTGCTGACAATTAAAAGAGGTGAAATGGAAACAAAATTTATAGAATTAAATTTAAAGAGCCATATTATTTCTCATGGATATGATGAAAATAATAAAGAAGTTACAGAGGAGATAATTGTTGGTGAATTCTCTTCTAAATTGATAGCAATCAATAGAATTAAATCTTTAAGTAAAAAATATGTATTAACTGATTATATAGATGGAAGGTTGATTTATTGGGAATATCAAGAATCGTATGATTTAGTTAAAAAACAATTATTAGAATAATGAAAGTTACAGATCACATAAAAAAAGCAAAAGATAAAACGTTATTCTCTTTTGAAATAGTTCCACCACAAAAAGGACAAAATATACAAGAATTATATAATAACATTGATCCTTTAATGGAATTTAAACCTCCTTTTATTGATGTAACAACATCAAGAGAAGAGCATGTTTATATACCAAAAGAAAATGGATTATTAGAGCAGAAAATAACAAGAATGCGACCAGGAACTGTTGGTATTTGTGCATCATTAAAATACAAGTATGATGTAGATGCAATACCACATGTTTTGTGTGGTGGATTTACAAAGGAAGAAACTGAATATGTATTAGTTGATTGTCATTATTTAGGATTAGATAACGTGATGGCTTTAAGAGGAGATGCAAGAAAAGATCAACAATATTTTAAAGCCTCTAATGGAGGAAATACCTATGCTTCTGATTTAGTAGGTCAAATTAGCGATTTAAATAAAGGGAAGTATTTGCATGAAATTATTGAAACCCCTTATAAAGCTGATTTTTGTATTGGAGTAGCTGGTTATCCAGAAAAACATTTAGAATCTCCAAGTTTAGAAAGTGATTTAAAACGGTTAAAAGAAAAAGTAGACGCGGGAGCTGATTATGTGGTAACTCAAATGTTTTTTGATAATTCTAAATATTTCAATTTTGTTAAAAAGGCAAAAGAGATAGGAATTAATGTACCTATTATTCCAGGAATAAAACCTTTAGCTGTAAAAAGGCACTTACAAATTTTACCACAAATTTTTCGTTTAGATTTACCGCAAGATTTAGTAAATGCAGTTGAAAACTGTAACACTAATAAAGAAGTGAGGCAAGTTGGAATTGAATGGGCTATTCAGCAAAGTAAAGAATTAATAAAAGCGGGTGTTCCTGTAGTTCATTATTATTCAATGGGGAAATCAAGTAATATAAAAGCTATTGCGAGCGAAGTTTTTTAATTTAATCGAACTTATGAAATTAATAAAAGCTCCTTTTTTAATAGTATTTAAAAAGAGGAGCTTCTTTATCTTTAAAGGTAATAATAGAAATTGAAATCAAATGTTTTTTATGAATTTCATTCATAAAAAACAGCCATTTCATCTAAAGTTTTTCTTTTTAAATCAGGAACATAAACAGGTGTTTTTGGGTACCCAACAGGGAGTAATAAAAAAGCTCTTTCATTGACTGGCCTGTTTAATATACTTGTTAAAAAATTCATAGGACTAGGCGTGTGTGTAAGTGTTACCAATCCCGCGTTATGAATAGCTGAAATAAGCATTCCACAAGAAATCCCTATCGATTCATTAACATAGTAATTATTACATTTTTCTCCGTTTATATCAAAATCATAGGACTTTTTAAAAACAACAATTAACCATGGAGCGTCTTCTAAAAAAGGTTTGTGCATATCTGTGGCTAAATGCTCTAGATCTTTTTTCCAACGTTCACTCATTCGATGTTCATATCCTTCTTTTTCCTCTATTTCAGCAGCAATTTTAATTTTAGTTTTTATAAAAGGATTTGAAACAGCGCAAAACGTCCAAGGTTGATGATGCGCACCAGAAGGAGCAGTTGATGCACTTTTTATTATATTTTCAATTACTTCCTTTGGTATTGGTTCAGAAGAAAATTCTCTTACGGATCTTCTTTTGTTAATCCATTCATAGAAAATTTCACTTTTTTCAATCATTTCTTTTTTGGATATTTTAATTGAATCATATTTGATATGATTGTATCCATTGATGTTAATGTTTTTTGAAAGTTCCATAATTGAAATTATTATTTTTTTAAATCTTGAAAATAAGATTTTTATTATACTAATTTAAGAAAATATTTTATAGTGTATTATTGTTTTAAAATGGAAAATATTTGGAAGGAAGAGATTTTTTACAATTGTTAGTGTATTTTTAATACTTCTTTTTGTTTACCTTCTTTAAATTGTACTTCAGCTGTTAGTTTTCCATCTTCAATAGCGTAAACCTTCCATATTCCGTGTCTTAATCCGTTTTTCATCAAACCCACTCCGGCTAAATGTCCTTTTTCGTGAAACCATTTCATTAACCCGTTTGCTAATCCATTTTTATAATACCCTTCTAATACTAAAGTGCCATTATTCGACCATTCTTTATGTAGTCCTTCTTTTTGATTATTTATAAAAGCTCCTTCACTTTTTATCTGACCGTTTTTATAGAATTTTTTTAAAACTTTTATTTTTTTATCTTTTTTGTAATGGAAAGATTTTGAGGTGTCGGTGTATAGGGTTTTAGAATTATTGTTATTTGTTTTTTGTTCTTTTTTGTATTGTTTAACACACCCATAGTAATTCGATAGTATTAAAACTAATAGAAGCGATTTTATAAGAGCATTTAGTTTGATAATGTAAAAACCTTGTTTACTTATGATCTCTTTTTTTAGCATACTTAAATTTACTGAATTTTTTAGGAAGTTTATTCGTTACTTCAAGTTTGTTAGATGTTATGGTTGGTTTTATTTTAATAACTTTAGTATCGTTATCAATTTCAATTTCATGTTTACTTCTCATATTCACTACATCAATATGTAATACCTTAAAGTGATGTTTACCTTTTTTAAGGTTTATTATAACATATTCATTAGGTCTTATTTGACCAAGCGGCTTATTGTCAAGCCATATATTTAAACGAGCAGTATTGTCAATTTTGTGTAAAATATTTGAGCCATTATAAATTAAAATATTACCATTACCTAAATCATTTAATCGAATATTTTTTATAGTTGTTTTTACAAAGTTATATTGAGAAGTTATAGGTTTTAATGCGCAGGAATTTAAAAGGATAAGGGTAAATAAAGTAATAGTCAGTTTTAATTTTTTCATCTTAAGTTTTATTAAGGCTTAGTGTTGGAGACTTTCTAGTTTTAAACGATCAATTTTTAATTTTTCTTATTTTTCTGTGACAATATAGAAATTTAAAAATAATATATTTCTAATTAACGCAACATTAGATTTTTATTATTTATTGTTTAACTTGAAAATTTTTATGATGATTAAATTGAATAAAAAAGCCTGGATTTACCAGGCTTTTTGTTTAATTATACATAGTTTTTAGTGTTTTGGTATACTTGCGCTTCCATCTGGAACAGCTGTATAAAGTTCAATGCTTTTGATAGAACCAGCCTTTCGTTTTCCATTAACCATTTCAGTACTTCTTACTGTAGTTAGGCAAGTATTTCCTTTCCCACCGTCAGTTCCCAAAGAAAGGATTACTTCGTCTTCATTTTTATCAATAAAACCTACGATATACATTAAAGGTACAATAGTTAAAGTTTTATAAGATGTACCGTGATATTCGATTTCAGAGTTACTTTTAATTACAATCGTTTTATTTGATGTTGCAGTAACTTTCATAGGAGCTCCTGCAAACCCCATTAAAGGAACTACATTAAGTAACGTTTCTCCTGTGAACTGAGCAACATTATAACTCCCTGAAATACTCACAACCGAACCATAGTAACTACCAGCATTTTTATAGACACTTTTGTATTGACGAGTAAATTTGATTTTTAGGTCACTCCCTACTGGAGTTGTAATTGGAACTGTAAGCTCCCAACTGTTTCCATTTTGAATGAATGACATGGTGCTGTCAAAAGTATACACGGTAGAGGAAGTTCCATCTAAAGAAACACCAAGAGTAACTGTATAATCTTCTGTACCATCTTTGTGAGTTTTGTACTGTCCTTCTATAGATATGAATGCATTATTAAATACTTGAGAACTTGAATTGATGTGATAAAATCCAGCAAACTTAGCCAATTCTTTACTTGCTGTATTTGTTCCATTAATAGGTTTCTTAACAGGAGTCGCAGTTACTGTTTGTAATGAACGAGGAATAGATAAATGACTATTTTTTAATGAAAAAAGATCGTTACATACCATTCCTCCTTCTGCAGAAGTTCCCATAATAATGCTATAATTAAATAAACCATCTAATGAGCTGAAAGAAAATACATACATGTTAAGGTTGTAAACGAAAAGACCCACATTTTGAAGGTTACCTTTATTACCTCCTATGTTGGTATAGTTGTATTGAAGTGTATTGTTTGTTCCTATTTTAAGAATCTCTGCTCCTTTTCCTTTGTCTTCGTAGTAGGTACCAGCATACATAGCCATTGGAATTGGATTGTTGTAGGTTTCTCCATTGATGTTTTCTATTGCTCCACTTAAACCTTGAGTTACCTTACCTTTAAAAGATGAGGTAATTTGCTGAGTGTTGTCTTTACGTGTAAACTCTATAGTGAAATTTGGCACATCACTATTTACATCGGCCTGAGCTGTTAAGGTAGTTCCTGTCCATTCTATAGTTTTGAAAGCCTTGTGTGGTCCAGTAAGATGATATACGTTAGAGTTAACACCGTCTGGTGAATAGATTAGTGCTACATGAGGAGTTACTTCACCATTTTTAACCAATAGATTAGTATCAATAGTAAGGAAAGAACCTGTGTTATTAAGGGCATAGTAACCATTGAATGAAATTAGTGGCTCTGCATCTCCAATTGGGTTTACATATGGCGCATCACTTTCTGCTATTTTTAAAAGATAGTTATGTAATTCAGTAGTTTGTTCTGCAGATTTGCTCGTTTTTTGAATTGGTGGAATTGTTAAATTTGACATGATTAGAAGTATTGTGCTGTAATAACAGCTGGTTAGTAAATTCTGAATCAAATTTCAAAAGATTAAGGCAAAAGAAGAATAAAAATGTAATGACGTTTTATTTAATTGTCACAAGAGGGGATAAATATAGAATAAGAAAAAGCACTACAATTATATCAATTCTATAAATTGAAGATAAATAGAAGTTTTAAGGAGTTATATTTAACTAATCGTATGTTATTATATCTAGGTATTTGTTCGTGACTTGTTATTTTTTTAGTTTCATAACTTCTTCTAATAATGGAGCAAGTCCATTTTTTGTTATCGTATCATTATTCCAAAAACTCAAAAGACAGCTAACATAATTATCTCTTACTTTAGTAGATACATAATAAAATGTCAAAGTTTTTCCGCCGGATATACTTCCTAAAACTGAAGTTATACCAGTAAAATTATTTTTACCTCAGTTCTTTTTAAGTGCGTATCTGCACATAATTGGGTAATGTTAGCTAACGGTCTCGTATAACCATCATTTACTGGTTAATATGCGTTAATTTTCGGTTTAACACAGATCTTTGCAATTCCGAGTGGATACGGACGTAGTCGAATCCGCCGTAATTGCGGTTATACATCTTATGTTTACAAAGTAGTAAATTTAAGTATTAAACCAGAAAGTACAAAAGAGAGGATTAATATATGATGAAACTTACAGAAATACTTTGGTTAAAAATTAAACAAAAATTAGTTGTTTTTTACCACAGTTCTTTGTTAGCCACTGTACTTGGTTTCTTGTTTTTGTATTTCGTAAACTTTAAATCCATTTGAGTCATATTCTCCATTCCATGTCACTCCATCAAAAAATATTGGACTGTATGGACTATTTTTACCATTCCAACGATATGCAATTAATTTCTGCCAACTTGTATATTCGTTATTAACATGAAGTTTTCTAGAATTTTTATTTAAAAAACGATGTATGTTTCCATTCGGAGACCATTTTTCTAAAATATCATTAAAGTAAACTTTTCCGTTTTTAGCATTCTTCAATGCTCCAATTATATTAGAATCAAATTGATTAGCTTCTTTTAGGAATAAACTGGAACCATTGCAACATCCATTGCCATCGCTCCAATGAATAAATCCAGTGTCCCCAGCACCAAAAGCAAGACCTAAATCTTTACATAGTTTTTGTGCCTTGATAATAAAGGGTTTTATGGCTTCTTGTTTTAAAGAATAATCTCTTCCAATTTTTGTCATTCCTAAAGTCATCATTTCATTCCATAAATCAATTCCTAATGCATTATTTAGTGATTCTATTTGACGAGTTTTGTTTTCTACAGAAATTTTTAAGTGTTCTAAAGCAACATGATTTCCTCCATGAATCGCAATTTTTTTAATCATTTCAAGAACATTACTTTCGTAAGTAGGAATAATTGGTTGAATTCTAATAGAGACAGGGATATTATACTTCTTTAGAATGCCTATTTTTTTTAATGTTTCATGAAAAGAGTCACAACCTATGTCTACTTTAGCTCTTTTAGATTCAGTTATACCAGCAACTGAAAGTCTAAACATTATGTTCATGCCAGACAGTAAATTTAAATATTGAGGTTCTAGAAAAATTTTGCCTTTAGTACTTACCATAGTTGGATAATCAAAGTCTTTTAAAACTTTGAGAATTTCATAGGTAATTTTATTTTTCTTTTCAAAATCAGTGAAAGGGTCTTGTAATCCACCAAGTTGTACAGGTATTCTCTGTTCAAACATCTCGTCTAAAGCAGATTTTATTGTTCCATTTTTTATTCTAGTCAAACGAGCACGAAGAGCATCGGGTGAAGCAATTTGCAAACCTTTATTTGAGGCTAGTTTTGACCTTTTTTTTGAAAAACAATAAGAGCAGCCAAATTGACAAGTATTATAGGGGTCAATTCTAATTGGGGAAGAGCAAAAAAATAATTGACTGGTTATAGTGATTGAATTTTTATAGTACGTCATTAGTTATACAAATACTTTAATAATGTTACAAATGACTATTGAACTAACACTAAAAATCATTAAGAATATAACATTCCAAAAACAAGTTCTAGCTTTTTCATTTTGTTTTGTAAGACTGGTATATAACATCCAAAAAAGTTCTTTTTCTTTTTCATCAAGTTTATTATCATCTTCTGAAATTTTAAGTAAATAATTCTTATTATTCTCTAACCTAAAAGGTAAAACAATATCACGTCCTTCAACTTTAGGTTTTTGCATTTCAACTTTATTTTCAATAAGGTTGTTTGAATTAAAATAATTATCTAAAACTTCATCTTTAGTCACTGTAGAAATGTTTTTATCATATGACTCTCTTAATAATTCCCATGTTTCATACTTAAGAATGTTATAATAAAACTCCCAGACAATCCAACGATGAGAATGTACTCGTTTAAAGAATTGACCAAAATCCCTGTATTCTTGAATAAATTTTGGACAATAAATTCTGTAAATAGTTAAAGCAATAAGATAGAGTATTGCTGAAATCCAAGATAACCATAGAGTAAACGGAAGTTGAAAAGGTAATTGCAGGTCTCCAAGTATTTCCATATTAAGAATACTCAATAATATCGGAACTATGAAAATTACAGATGTAGCTGGTTTAACAATTGGATTTTTCATCACGTCCATTGCAAATTGCCAATCTTTTCTGTACTCTTTATTTACTAAATTTAGATATGTACTTTTTTTTGACATAATTTATGCTTGTAATAAATTCCTGAATTTACGTTTGTTGTATGTCTAGTTCTGAAATATGGCTACAGGTTAAAATTGATTTTTAAGCTGATAATTTATATACCATATTAGGTGTTTTATAGTCTAAAGATAAGTGTAATCTTATTTCGTTGTATAAATTAATTGCATTTTTTGCCGCTCTCTTTGCGTGACTCACGTTATCAAAGGTTTGGTCGAGATAAAATTCATCTTTTAAAATTCCATTTACGCGCTCTGCCATTGCGTTTTCGTAACAATGATTTTCTTGGGTCATACTAATCTCTATCTTTTTTCTTTTAAGTATTTGTGTGTACAGATTACTACAATACTGTATTCCTCTATCCGAGTGATGAATGAGTTGTTTAATGTCTTTAGCTTGATAAATAGCCTTATTAAGAGCTCTTACACATCCTTTTAATTCTAAACTATCACTTAGGTCGTAACCTACTATTTTTCTAGAATGCATATCAGTTATTAAAGCCAAATAGCAAAACCCTTTTACGGTTCTAATGTATGTGATATCAGATACCCAAACTTGGTTATTTCTAGTAACTTCCAGGCCTTTTATGATGTTGTTATATTTATAAAAACGATGATAAGAGTTTGTGGTTCTAGCACTTGTTCTCCTTCTAAGGGTTAACATTTGATGTTTTCTAAGCACATTAAATAAAGTATCTCTACCAACTTTAATATTAGCTTTATTAAAATCTACATTTAACGATTTCACAAGTTTTCTTACACCTTCTCTAGGAAGGGATTTGCGTCTTTTTTTAACGATGTTAATAATCTGTTGTTCTATTTTTAAACGTTTATCAGCTCTAGATTTGTATTTATAATACGCGTCACGTTTATGTCCAAAACAATGGGTTATAGTCTTTAAAGAAGCAAATCCCTTAGCTTTTTCTTTAGCTTTAATTAAGGCTTTATACTTAACTTTTTTTTTAGTTCAGCAATAGATTTGTAACCGAGATCTTCCGCCGCTACTTCAAGATAGGATTCTTCGATCATAGCATCCAGATCTTTTTTAAGTAGTAATTTTTTAAGCTGTTCTATTTCTTTTTGAAGCGCTTTAATTCTAGATATTTCGTCTTTAGTTTCCACTTTTACTCTGGTGTTCATTAAGTCTTTACGGTTGTATTTTTTAATCCACTCATTTACTGTTGTAGGAGCAATGGAATAGAGTTTACAAAGTTCGCTCTTTGTGTGTTTTCCGATGGTAAGTTCGGCTAAAATTTTTAATTTAAAAGGTTCGCTGTAACGTCTAATTACTTTGTCATTTTTGTACATAATGTTTAAAATTATGTAGCCTTATTTTAGGACGGGTCATAATGGGTTACAACGTATTTGTATATGAAAAGTAGCAGAATAAAATGCTATACTTTTTCAATTTAAATACAAAAATAGCAGAAAAGAACGAACTTTAATTTTAGCTCTAAACTGCTATTTTTTATATACCGTGTTATAAGCCGTTACGCTTAGTTTTTATCTTTTAATAATTTCTGAATCAAAGATTCTAGTCTTTCGATTTTCTTTTCTTGTTTTTCGAATTTAGAATTTTGTTTTTTTAGTTCTTCAATCTCCTTTTTTTGAGAAGTAATCTCTTCTTGCTGTTGCTCAAAACTTTCTCTTTGAGTTTTCAATTTCTTTTCTTGTGCAATAGTATATAGCGTTAATTCTTCAATTTTTTGTAATAACTTAGCATCCATTTCTCCTAAAAAGAAACCATTCTTTTCTACCTCTTTTGCGCTTGGAATGTCTTTTAAATGTCCTTTTTCTTTGATATGGTTTTCGACTTCTTTTAAAGTTGGGAGATTATATTTTTTTTCAAAAACAAAATCAGACCAGTTAGGAAAAGCTTCAACTTTTATTTCTCTTGCTCCAATTGAACCTTCAACAGCTAACCTATGACTTCCATTTGAAATCGTTCCTATTCCTAAATTACCACCAAAGTTAGCACTACCTTTAACATCAAGATTACCTGATGTATCTAATTTCATTATATTAGTCCAAGTAATATTTCCAGTTCCCGAATTATTGGAATGTTCCCAGTTAAATCCTCTTACACCAGAAGCAATATCCCCGCCAACGGTATATCTACTTGCTCCAATATTTGATGTTCTTAAATGTTTCCAATTTCCATTACTATCTCTATAAGCATTAAAACCGATATACGCTCCATAATCTTGTGTCCCATTGGCAGGTTGTCCTGCTCCCATTGAGCCAAAAACGGATAAACCATCTCCATTTTGGCTTCCTAAAAGGATTTTAGCGTATTTATTTGTATTTTGAATATCATTTTTTACAGTCAAACTTCCTTTAACATCAAGGTTACCTGATGTATCTAATTTCATTATATTATTCCAAGTAATATTTCCTGTTCCTGAATTATTGGAATGTTCCCAGTTAAATCCTCTTACACCAGAAGCAATATCCCCGCCAACGGTATATCTACTTGCTCCAATATTTGATGTTCTTAAATGTTTCCAATTTCCATTACTATCTCTATAAGCATTAAAACCGATATACGCTCCATAATCTTGTGTCCCATTGGCAGGTTGTCCTGCTCCCATTGAGCCAAAAACGGATAAACCATCTCCATTTTGGCTTCCTAAAAGGATTTTAGCGTATTTATTTGTATTTTGAATATCATTTTTTACAGTCAAACTTCCTTTAACATCAAGGTTACCTGATGCATCTATTTCATTAATATATAATTTTTTGAACCTATTATTGATCCTTCCTAAATCCCATTGATTATTTTCTTGACCGAATATTGTTTTTGATGCTGATATATGAAGTCTAGTTCCAAAAGAATAACCATTAGCTCCTTCTGCCGTAAATGTAAGTGAATTTGTAGAATTACCTCCTGTAAGAGTTATATCCCACGTATTATTAAAATTATGTTCAAGTCTTTTTAGTTGGATATGGTTTCTAAAAGATGAATTGTCATAGATCACTTTTCCAGTAAATGTTCCTCCTGTTTTTGGCACAGATTGAGCATTAACTCCCAAACTCATTCCCATCATAGCAATGATAGCAATTTTCATTGTTGTTTTCATAATAATTTAAATTTATAATTGTTTTTAATTTGTTTTCTTTTATGGCTTATAACGTGTTTGTGTATGATTAGTGGCGTGTTTAAGCACCTAATTTAGTAAATAAAAACTGAATAGAAAATCCGCGAGGATTTTCGTAAGTAGGCGAGAACTAGCCATTAATTATACACGTTGTTCTACACCGTTTTTTCTTTCCGATAGACATTAATTTCACTACTTGTTGCCGTAATGAAATATTCTCCATTGTATGAAAACCCATAGGCTCTTATTTCGTAATCGTGAAAAATTCTGAAACAATCTTTACCGTCTTCTTCTTTATAGATACTTTTAAAATTCGGTTCAAATATTAAATCAATTATTGGCCATTCGGTCGCCATATATTGAATTCCATCTCCAAATTGATTTAAGAGTGGTAATCCGCCACCACATAATCCACCAATAGATATTTTTTCATTCGCAAGTTTTCCTATTCCCATAGACCAAAGTTCGTATGAATTAAACCAATCAAAATCGGTATTGTCATTTCTATCAGTTAATTCAAGTTTTGAGCAGTCAATAATTCCTCTACCTTGACTTGAAATTACTAATAATAATTCGGGATAGTTTTTCGAAAATCCAACTTCGCTTAATCCTCCAATCGCAAAGGTTTCTTTTTTCCATCCATTTGGAATATCAGATTTCTCCGCATTATCGACTAATTTTTGAAGTCTTAATCGGTTTTCGTGTTCTGGATTATTGTTTTTATTGAAAAATTTCATTGCGTTGTTAAATGGTGTAGAACGTGTTCGTGTATGATTTCGTTGCGTGTTTAAGCACTAAAGTTAGCAAATAAATCACAGATAGAAAGTCCGCGAGGACTTTCGTAAGTAGGCTATAACTAGTAATGAATTATACACATCTTAAGTTTACAAAGTAGTAAATTTAAGTACTAAACCAGAAAGCACAAAAGAGAGGATTAAGATTATTATACATGCAGAGACTATAGATCTCGACAACATTGAAAATCCCCTCTCTTTTCTACTCAGATTCCGTACAGTTCTATGAGGCTTTTTAGACCTCGCTTTTAAGTAGTTGAAACTAGTGTAGATTGTCCTTTCAATAAAACTTTTCTTATGTATAAAGATATTAAATATTTTGGAATAGATATAAGTAAATCAGTTTTTGATGTTACGGATTCAGATGGTAATTATTGGCAGTTTAAAAATAGTTTTTCAGGGTTTAACAAGTTTGTTAAATTGTTAACTGTTACGAGTCATTGTGTGATGGAAGCAACAGGGTATTACCATTATAAGTTAGCCTATTATTTAGTAGAAAAAGGAATAAAAGTATCTGTAGAAAACCCACTATCGGTAAAACGTTTTATTCAAATGAAACTCTCAAAAATAAAAACAGATAAGAGTGATTCAAAATTAATCTGTGAGTACGGGAAACAGGTAGACTTAAAGTTATGGTGTGGACAATCAAAAGAACAACAAGAATGTCTTCAAATAACAAGATTGCTTAGTGTTTATACAAAACAGAGCACTATGCTAAAAAACAAAATACATGGGGAAGAAGTTTTAGGTATTCCAAGCAATTCAGTTTTACGTTCTATAGTACGCAGTTTAAAACACCTTAAAAAAGAGATAAAAGTTTTAGAAGAGAAATTGTTAATACTACTAAAAAAGGAACATCAAGATCTATTAACCCGTTTGGAAACGATTCCAGGAATAGGGAAGAAAACAGCTATAATGTTAGTCGTTTTGACAGATGGATTTGAACGTTTTGCCAGTGGTAGTGAATTATGTTCTTATTCAGGCTTAACTCCAATAATTCGACAAAGTGGAAGTAGTGTAAAAGGACGAGCAAGAATTAGTAAAATAGGAAATGTAAAACTTCGAAATCTATTATTCATGTGTAGTTTTAATGCTTGTAAATATAATAAGAGTTGCAGAGAGCTTTATCAACGAATAGTAGCCAAAGGAAAGAGTAAGAAACTTGCCTTAATAGCCGTTTGTAATAAGCTATTAAAACAAGCATTTGCAATTGCAAAATCAGGATTAATATATGATGAAACTTATAGAAGTACTTTGATAAAAAATTAAACAAAAATTAGTTGCTTTTTACCACAGTTCTTTGTTGGCAATAGTTATTTTTTTATTCTTTGTTCTCTCGCATCTAAAATTAAACAAGTTATCGCAATAGCTCCTAATACTAAATAAATAATCCAATGTGGTTCCTCTACGACAATACGATACAAATGTTGTTCAAAAGAGCCAAGTTCGTTCAATTCTATTTGCGCTGTAAAATCAAAAGCAGGTAAGATGATTAAGGTTGAAAGTAATGACATTGTTGACCAAAATCCTCTATAAAATCTACGTTTTGGGTTTAGTATTAAAACGAAAATAGTCACTCCAAATCCAATAATAACTTCGTCAATATATTCTGGGTTTGATTGAATGATTTTATAAACTATAACTGAAATTAAACCAGATAGAACTGCAATTCCTTCCCAAGGTATTTCGTAACCAAATAAAAGCGTATTATCAGTTATCGTAACATAGCGTCTTTTTTTATTAAATCCATCTATTGGTAGTCCGTTATTTTTGAATTCGTCTTTTAAGCTTTTCGCTTCATTTTTGTCATATTTACTAATGAATGCTTGTATAGATGAGTATGCTTTTTTTGATGGTTTAGGAATTGTTACGCCATATTTTAGTTTATAAAACTTTAGAGATTGCCAATGTTTGTTTATTGTCGTTGAAATAGATATGGCATCGTCTACCTTACTCTTAACTATATTACTGTTTGAGTCGAAAGATGTAGTACTATATTCATTAATAGACCTTGAAAAGATTCCAAAATAATCTACAGCTGATGTGTGTAAGTCATTTAACCTTTCCTGAACTTCAGTTTTAGTTATATCGTCGCTTTTGAGATAGGTTAATATATTTTTCGTTTGAAGACGAAATTCACTTCTAGCATCAGAAATTTCATCTTCAAAATCAGTAATATTTTCTTTTTTCGCCAATTAACTTGGATTTTTAAGAGTGTCTATTATTTGGTCAATTAAATTGTTTATATCACTATTGTCATAAGATTCTTTAATTATGAATAACTCTTTTCCAGTAACAATTGTTACAATTTTTTGAAGAGAGGCAATTGTTCTTCCACTTTTTGGTAAAGCTTGAATTAATCTTCCAATTTTTGAAAATTCACTATCTGATAGCTGATAATCAGATAATCCAACAACTTTTTTAAATTTAATTTTTAATTCATTCATATTAGTTCGTTTTAATTATTGCCAACGTTTAAGGATATGAAAAGTTGCGAATTTTAGTTCGGAAGTTTTCATAGCTTTTTTAAGTATCAAATTTAGTAAAATATTTGAAACCAGTAAGAATGTAGCAATTTTTTATATGTATTGTTACCCTTTTTAGTGCTACACAAACCAAATGTAAAACCAAAGCCATACTAAATACTCCTAAAACCAACCGAGGCAGAACGCTAGCCTTAACTATATAAACAGAAAACACCTTTAATTTTAAAAAATTAAACATGGAAGATATACTAAACCATAAAGCGTTTAGGTTGGTACATAATTTTATACACCAACACCTTTTTTGGAATAAGAACGAGGCAGAACGCCAGCCTATAATTTTTCAATTACAAACTACATATTCAATATTTTCAACATATTTTTAAATGAACAGAGAACACTTTGGCGTTTAGTTCCCAAAAAAGGATATCAATCTAATAATTTGCTAAATAAGCGATACTTTTAAAATACTTTCTTGAGCTTTTTAGTAATCTCAAGTTTCATTCAGCACTATTAATGGTAACTCGTTATATAGATAACAAAGTTCTCGTTTATTGGGGTGTAGTTCCGGATAAAAGGAACTTTAGGTAAATTTATACATAGCATATAAGGTTACTTTACGGGTATCCTTAGTGCTTTATTTTTGGGAAGTATATAGCCTAAAAATGTAGATACAAAAATGAAGTATTCTTACAGTTTTTTGTGTCTCAAATTTATGAAATATTAAGTGAGTCTTCCAAAAAAAACAGCTAAAAGGGGGCAATTTGCTTACTGAGTACAAAATCCCCTCACCCCATAGTACAAATTTTAAGCATTAATTTATACTGTTCTCATGTTTTGTGTCTGTGTTAAATTATTGTTTTATAGGTTTTTGAGGTGTTTTTTTCTTATTAGAGAACAAAGAGAACAGTTTTTTTTAAAAATAATAAAGCTACTACGTGAAAGTTTTACAAGTTAACTGCCTAAATTAATAATGTTATCCATTTTGTTTATCTCTTCATTTAATATTGAATCAACTATGTGAACATAAATCATTGTTTCTCGAATGTTGGAATGCCCTAAGGTTTTTTGTAGGTTTTCAATTCTTCCTCCAGAAATCAGGTAATTAGTAGCGAAAGTATGTCTAGCTACATGAAAAGTTAAGTGCTTTTTAATATTGCAAGCTTTAGCTATACATTTTAACTCTCTATTAATATGTTCATTGGTATATTTTCCATCAAATAGATTTCTGTAGTTGATGAATGTTTTAGCAGATTCATTTAATTTGATTTTTTGAAATTTTCCCGTTTTTTCAGATTTGAAAGCTATGAAGTCACCAATGATGTTATCAATAGTTGCGTTTTGAATATCTGAAATTCTTAATCCAGTAAAGCATGAAAATAGAAATCTATCTAAAATATTTTTACAGGATTCTGAAATGAATTTTGATTCTCTGTATTCATATAGGGTTTTTATTTCGTCTTCATTTAAAAATGTTCTGTCCCCTTTAAAAGATTTTACAGTAATGTCTTCAAAACTCAGAGTAGTTTTAATCCCTTTTTTATTGGCAATGTGTAAGTATTTTTTAAAATTCTTTAAAGTGGTTTGAATGGTTGTGTCTTTATTTTTTAAAACTTTTTTGCAGTAAACTATAAGTTCGGTAATTAGATCTTCATTTATATCATTAAATAAAATTTGTTGCCTAAACTTTTTAAGTTTTGTTAATGTTGAAAATTGTTGTCTATAGGTACCAGGTTTCAAAATATCCTTTTGCTTTTCTATTTCTTTTTCACAAAATTTTATAAAGTCAATTTTCGAAGTAGGGTTTGTTAAATCTTCAATTAGTCTTTCAAAGGTTAAGTAGGTTTCAGATAAACGATATCTTACTGCTATTTTATTAATATCTGCTTTCTTTTTATTTATGTATAAGTTGTAATCTTTTACAGTTTGAGATGTTCCTTTTATTAGTTGTTTACGCTCATCAAACATTTTTGGTTGTACAAAAATATCTAAAGGAATCTTTTTTCTTTTACCATCTAGGAAGAGTTGTATGTATAAAGCGCATGTTCCGTCTTTTCTAACGTAGTCCTTTTTCATGGCTATTTTATATCTGAGTGTCCCACTCATTTTTATTGGGGAATTTAATGGGGAATTTTGGGGATAGAATAACGCTTGCATAGGTCTTTTTTAAAAGTAGAATTTGTTGTAAAAAGTTAAAAGCGAAGATCTTACACGTTTTATAGTGTAATTTCTTCGCTTTAATTTTTGTTATTTGTGACCTCGACAGGATTCAAACCTGTAACCTCTTGAGCCGTAATCAAGTGCGCTATTCAGTTGCGCCACGAGGCCGTCGTTTTGCGGGTGCAAATATACAATTCTTTTACAGTTCTAAAAATTATTTTTCAATTTCTTTTCGAAAATTTTCAATAATTTTTTTAGATGCCTCAATATCAGTGTTAAAAATGTGAAGCTCAACAACATCTCCTGTAGCTCCAAAACCTGCTAATCTTCCAGATTCTCGTTCGTTTTTAATAATTGAGGGTATTTTATTGTCTTCTAATAATTGAGCAAGTCTGTTTACTAAGATTGCTGATCCGGTAAAAATAGAAATATGTTCTTTCATAACTTATAGGTGTATTTAGTTTAACGAATTTATTGTAACGTAAGCTCTCCATCCAATAATAGCTAATTGTAATTTTGAAGCCTTTGTAATGTCTAACTCTTTTTTGGTATAAGAAGGTAAGATAATTTTGTTAAGCTTGGCTAGTTTTTTAAATAATTGTTTTTTCATTAGTTAGTTGATTTCATATCAAAAATAATGAAAATATAATTGTAAATAAACAGGACGATCTAATTCGTCCTGTTGGTAATTGATTCCTTTTCTTTTTTATTTCTTTTCCATCATTTTCTTGGCTAGCTCAGCGCCAATTAATGATTGTAGCAAATTCCCACTGTTTCCGTTTTTACTTCCTTCAATATATGTAGAAGGTAATTTTAAATCTTTTATCTCTTTAGCAACTCCCACTGCAGTTTTGTATTCCCATTCAGCACGTTCCTGAGGAGTTAAACCTGCACTTACTAGTTTTGCATTTTCATAGTATTGTGCATCGGCAGCTACTTTTTTACTTTTAGCTTTGAATTGTTCAACTTCATATTGTTTCTTTTCTTTTATTAAGTTGAATCCAGCTACTTTAGCTTGAGTTTCAGCTTCGATGGTTTGTTGAATTTGAATTTTTTCTAACCTAGCTCTTTCTTTAGCTTTTTCAGACTCTCCTTTAGCAACTTCTTTTTTAGCTCTATAGTATTCACGCTCTGCTTGTTGTTTTTCAAGTTGAGTTTGTGCTACCTCATTTTTTTGTAAATCTAAACGCTCGTCAAAAGATTCTTCCCAGTCAATACCTGTTACTTGTGCTTGGTAAATTTTTAAACCATATTGTTTTAAGGTGTTAGAATTGTCTCTGGCAATACTACCATCTGAGTTTCTTTTGATTCTAAACTTTTTTTGTTTACTTGATTTTCCTACATTAATCTTTCTGATAGTAGTTGTATCTCCAACAATTTCATTCGTGTTTTCAGATTCATAGTATTGTTCTACTTGGTACATTCCATTTTCTAATTGATCCCTAAAATATCTATCGAAGTCTGAAGCCTGACCTGAAATGTAATCTTGAGCATCCATTAGTTTGCAGGTGTTTTTTATAGCAGCATCAATGTTTGGTAAAACTCTACCGTAAATTAATTTTGATTCGCTTCTGTTTCTGTCTGCCATGTTTAAAAAGACTTTTTCGTCGTTGATATTGACACCTACAATAACTGAAGTGCTAATTTCTGCTTTAATTGCATCGCTGAATTCCCACTTTTGAGCCTTCCTGTTGTATATACCTTGGCTACTTTTTGGTAGTTCTACATCATCTTTTAAAATAACATCTTTTATAGATGTTTCATAAGATAGTGGTATGATTCTACCCCACCATTTTAATTTTAATCCTTGTGTGGTAATCATTTTATCACCACCAGAAACAAATTGTACTGCATAGGCTGTACCAGCTTCTGCGTAAAAGAACATTCCAGTTATAATACTCAATAAGATTCCGAGTAATGTAAATTGGATACTTCTGTTGGTGGTGAACCAATTTAAGAAGCCGTCTTTTTTAATAATTGATTTTAAAATAAGGGTGAGTAACCCAATAATAATTAATAATATTCCTAAAAATGTTAGCATAATAATAGTGTGTTTAATAGTTAATTAAAATAAGTACTGAATAAGTTGAATTATAAAATTTACTGCTGAGACAATTAAATTTAAAGCAATAGTTATCATTTGTTTTTTTAGTGGTTTTAGTTAATAAAAGTTGATTAATTCCAGAATTGTTTTCTCAATATATGAGAAAGAGAATCACATCACCAAAAGTTTCAATACGATTTAATCAATTTGAATTTATAATTAAAGTTAAAAAATAATATTAAGTTTTAATATGTAGTCTAATATTCTACAGAGTAGTTTGTTTTGTTAATATTAATGTATGTTTATTGTTTTAATGTGTAATTAAATAAAGGGCGTTTTTTGTGTGTTTTAAAAAAGTAAAGGAAAATGTGTTGTTAAAGAGAGGTGAAATGGTGGTTTTGATTTTTGTGATTTGAAATAAAACTTTTTTTATTGAGAATTAGAAAGATAAAAAAAGAAGCTTTTAAGCATGTAATATCTGTTCGTAATTTAGATGTCAAAACCCTATCTTCGCACAAAAAATAATTTATGAGTATTCTATATATTGTTATTGGATTAGTTTTATTAGTTCTTGGTGGGAACTGGTTGCTAAAAGCTGCAGTTGGCTTATCGCTAAAATTGAATATACCTAAAATTGTTATTGGTATGACGGTTGTTTCTTTTGCAACATCAGCACCAGAATTGATAGTAAGTATTAAATCTGCATTAGATGGAGCTACAGGTTTAGCAGTTGGTAATGTAATAGGTTCAAATATTGCAAATATTGCGTTAGTGTTGGCAATAACAATAATTTTATCGCCTATAGATGTTCAGAAGAGTTTTTATAAAACAGATTGGCCAGTAATGATGTTTGCTTCATTGTTGCTATATGTTTTTATTGTTAATGATAAAACAATTCAAACATATGAAGGAGTGATTTTATTTATTACCTTAATAGCGTTTTTGGTGTACCTTTTACGTTTTCAAAAGCAAGCTGTAGTTGATGAAATGCCTGAGGATGATGAAGAATTACCGCTATTTAAAGTAGTACTTTTTTTAGCTTTAGGTGGATTAGGTTTATGGGGAGGATCAGAGTTATTAATTGATGGAGCAAAAACGTTGGCAAAAGGATTAGGGGTAAGTGATGCTGTAATTGGTGTAACGGTGGTTTCTGTAGGAACAAGTATTCCTGAATTAGCAGCTTCTGTTATTGCAGTTATGAAGAAAGAAAAGGCAATTTCTTTAGGGAATTTAATAGGATCGAATGTGTTTAATATTTTGGCAGTGTTAGGAATAACAGCAATGATTACTCCTGTAGAGGTTAAGCCAGATTCATTAAGTTTGATTACTAAGGATATTTATTGGATGTTAGCTATTTCATTTGCGGTGCTTCCGTTAGTTTTTATTCCTAAAGGTATGAGGTTAGGATGGAGAGATGGAGTGTTGTTGCTAATTACTTATGTTGTGTTTGTGTATTTAGCAATTTCGTAAATTGTAATAGTTGAAGAAGTGATGTAATGAATGGAATAGAGAACTATATAGGTTTTATTGTTGCAGGGCTTTTAATGAATATAACTCCAGGGGCAGATACTGTTTATATAATTACCAGGAGCGTTGCTCAAGGAAAAAAAGCAGGTATTTATTCTGTTTTAGGAATTGGAAGCGGAGCTGTAATTCATGTTGTATTTGCTGCTTTGGGATTATCAGTAATATTAGCAAAATCAGTAATTGCTTTTACAGTTATTAAGTGGGCTGGGGCGGTTTATTTGATTTTTTTAGGTGTAAAAACCCTTTTAGATAAGTCAGGATTATTTGATAATCAAAAGGTAGATTTTGAGAAGGTAGATTTATTGAAAATATATAAACAAGGCTTTTTAACGAATTTATTAAATCCAAAAATTGCAATATTCTTTTTGTCCTTATTACCTCAGTTCATAAAAGCAGAACATACAAATAATGTACTACCTTTTTTAATTTTAGGATGCACCTTTTTATTAACAGGAACCATTTGGTGTCTTTTCTTAGTGCATGCTGCTTCTTTTATGACAAACAGGTTAAGAAGTAATCAAAAGATAGGTAAGGTAATGAAAAAAATAAGTGGATATGTATTTATTGGTTTAGGGCTTCAGTTGTTAATGAAGAAAAATTAATAAAGTTTCATAATACTATAAAAATAAAACACCTCGCAATTTGCGAGGTGTTTTATTTTTATAGATAAAATCTAATTTAGATTTTTGCACTTTTAACAGTTTTAATAATTCTTCCAGCAATTTTATAAGGATCACCATTAGAAGCAGGTCTTCTGTCTTCTAACCATCCTTTCCATCCTTTTTCAACAGTAATAATAGGAATACGGATAGAAGCTCCACGATCAGATACACCGTAGCTAAAGTCAGATACGTGAGCAGTTTCATGTAAACCAGTTAAACGCTCATCATTATTAGCACCATATACATCAATGTGCTCTTCAGTAACAGGCCTGAATGCTTCACAAATAGCTTCGTAAGTTTCTTTAGAACCACAAGTTCTTAATGTAGTGTTTGAAAAGTTAGCATGCATACCAGAACCATTCCAATCACCTTTTACTGGTTTAGGGTGGTATTCAATGTAATAACCATATTTTTCAGTTAATCTATCTAATAAATATCTAGCTACCCAAATTTCATCACCAGCTTTTTTTGCACCTTTAGCAAATAATTGGAATTCCCATTGTCCAGGAGCTACCTCTTGATTAATTCCTTCAAAGTTTAATCCAGCGTCAATACATAAATCAGCATGTTCTTCAACAACATCTCTACCCCAAGTGTATCTTCCTCCTACAGAACAATAGTATTTTCCTTGAGGACCAGGGAAACCTCCACGTGGGAAACCTAAAGGTAAATCTGTTTTAGAATCCATTAAAAAGTACTCTTGTTCAAATCCGAACCAAAAATCAGAGTCGTCATCATCAATCGTAGCACGTGCATTAGATTCGTGTGGAGTACCATCAGCATTTAAAACTTCAGCCATAACTAAGAAACCGTTTCTTCTAACAGGATCTGGGTAAATTGCTACAGGCTTTAATAAGCAGTCAGAAGCTCCACCAGACGCTTGTTCTGTTGAACTTCCATCAAAAGACCATACTGGACAGTCTTCTAATTTACCACTAAAATTATCTTCAACCTTAGTTTTGCTTCGCATATTTTGGGTTGGCTTATGACCATCTAACCATATATACTCTAATTTAGATTTACTCATGATTTTTAATTTTGATATTACTGTTGTATTGTTTTACGATGCAAAAATGAATATTTTTTTAATTACCCCCAAATTTTACAGGGGTAAATTTTAAAAATTAACTATAATTTAATTTTACCCCTATTTTTTTAGGGGTTTGTTTGTTTTTAAATTAGTATTTTTGAAAAGTATTAAAAAAGGATAATATATATGTCGGCTATTCGGTTTAATGCGTTAAAGGAAACGCTTAATAGAGGTTCAGTTATTGTTAAGGAAAAAAGTAAACGTTCTGAGCTATTTGGTAAGAATGTGTTTAATGAGCAAGCAATGCGTCAATATATGACGAAAGAAGCTTATCAAAGTGTAATGGATGCAATTGAGTACGGAACTAAAATAGATAGAAAAAAGGCAGATCAAATTGCAGTTAGCATGAAAGATTGGGCGCTTTCTAAAGGTGCTACTCATTATACACATTGGTTTCAACCTTTAACAGGAGCAACAGCTGAAAAACATGATGCTTTTTTTGAAACAATAGAAGGAGGAGGAGCTATGGAACGTTTTGATGGAGGTCAACTAGTACAACAAGAGCCAGATGCATCATCGTTTCCTAATGGAGGAATTAGAAATACTTTTGAAGCTAGAGGGTATACAGCTTGGGATCCAACATCTCCAGCTTTTATTTACGGAACAACATTATGTATTCCAACAGTATTTGTAGCTTATACAGGTGAGGCTTTAGATAATAAAGCTCCTTTATTAAGAGCGTTACAAGCTGTTGACGAATCTGCAACTGCAGTTTGTAAATTTTTTGATAAAAATGTAACTAAGGTAAATGCAACATTAGGTTGGGAACAAGAATATTTTTTAATAGATAAAGCTTTAGCAGCATCTAGGCCTGATATAATGATGACTGGGAGAACTTTGTTAGGGCACTCTTCAGCAAAAGGGCAACAATTAGATGATCATTATTTTGGATCGATCCCTAGTAGAGTAATGAATTTTATGCGTGACTTGGAACAAGAATCTATGTTACTTGGTGTTCCTGTTAAAACAAGACATAATGAAGTTGCTCCTAATCAGTTTGAGTTAGCACCTATTTTTGAAGAAGCAAATTTAGCGGTAGATCATAATTCATTATTAATGGATGTGATGGAAAAAGTATCTCACCGACATCATTTTAAAGTGTTGTTTCATGAAAAGCCATTTGCAGGTATTAATGGATCTGGAAAACATAATAACTGGAGCTTGTCTACCAATACAGGTGTAAATCTTTTAAGTCCTGGGAAAACTCCCATGAAAAATCTACAATTCTTAACTTTCTTTGTAAATACGATAAAAGCAGTTCATGATTATGAAGATTTAATAAGAGCTTCTATTGCAAGTGCAAGTAACGATCACCGTTTAGGTGCAAATGAAGCACCGCCAGCTATTATCTCTGTATTTATTGGTTCTCAGTTGTCAGAAGTCTTAGATGAGTTAGAGAATGTAACGAAAGGGAAATTATCACCTCAAGAAAAAACAGATTTAAAATTGAATATAGTAGGTAAAATACCTGAAATATTATTAGATAATACTGATAGAAATAGAACATCACCATTTGCTTTTACTGGAAATAAATTTGAGTTAAGAGCTGTAGGGTCGTGGTCAAATTGTGCAGGACCAATGACAGTTTTGAATACGATTATAGCAAAGCAGCTTAAAGATTTTAAAACTGAAGTAGATAGTTTGGTAGATGCTAAAAAATTAAAGAAAGATGAAGCTGTGTTTAATGTGTTACGAGAATATATAAAGGCATCAAAAAAAATACGTTTTGAAGGTGATGGGTATGGTGACGCTTGGGAAAAAGAAGCAAAGAAACGAGGATTGAGTAACAACAAAACAACACCAGAAGCTTTAAAAGCAAAGATTTCAAAAAAAGCAATTGCTCTTTTTGAAGAAATGAGAGTAATGAATAAAGTAGAGGTTGAAGCACGACATGAAATTGAACTTGAAGAATATGTAAAGCGAATACAAATAGAAAGTAGAGTTTTAGCTGACGTAGCAAGAAACCATGTAATACCTACGGCAATTCAATATCAAAATACATTGATAGAGAATGTAAAAGGGTTGAAAGAAATATTTGGAGAAAGTTTCGAGAAATATGCAAAAGAACAAATAGAATTAATAAAAAAAATATCAAACCATATTGCTGAAATTAATTCTAAAATAGAAAAAATGACTGATGAAAGAAAAGAAGTAAATAAATTAAAAGGGCAAAAGAATGCTGATGCTTACTGTAATAAAATCAAACCATATTTCGAAGAAATCAGGTATCATGCAGATAAATTAGAATTATTAGTAGATGATAATTTATGGCCACTAACTAAATATAGAGAATTATTGTTTACAAGATAATGAACAGCCTAATAGTATATAAAAGAACCAATTCTGATAACAACCATTTTCTTTATTTAGTAAAGGAATTGGATGATTATTTAACTGGAATTAATGGAGAAGATGATTCTTTTTTTAGGCAATTTAATAGTATGAATAAATTACAAAATGTAATTGTTGCTTATCATAATGAAATGCCTATTGCTTGTGGAGCATTCAAAATGCATAATAAAACTACAATTGAGGTTAAACGAATGTATGTTAAAAATGAATGTAGAGGTAAGGGGATTGCAACTGGCATTTTAAATGAATTAGAAACTTGGGGAAAAGAGTTGGGATATAAAGCTGCAATTTTAGAAACTAGTAACGTTATGAATGATGCATTAACTCTATATAAAAAAAATGGATATATAGTAGTGCCTAATTATGGTCAATATAAAGATGTTGAAAGTAGTGTATGTTTTGAAAAAGAGCTGAGCTAAAAATTATAGACTAATGAGCAATGCTGTTTATGTTACAATTTTTTTAAAAGAACATTGGAAGAAAGTATCGGATATTTATAAAGAAGGAATTGAAACTAAAAATGCTACTTTTAGAACTAAAGTTCCTGATTGGGAAGAGTGGAATGATCTGCATTATGAGCATTCCCGATTTGTAGCTGTAGAAAATAAAAGAATTATTGGTTGGTGTGCTATAGCTCCAGTTTCTAATAGGTATGAATATAGAGGTGTTGCTGAGGTTAGTGTTTATGTTAAATTGGATGCAGTTGGTAAAAAAGTTGGAAGTTTATTAATGAATGCTTTGATAAAATCAGCAAATAAAGAAGGTATTTGGACTTTGTATTCTAGTTTATTTCCTGAAAATATAGCTAGTATAAAACTACATGAGAAAAATGATTTTAGATTAATTGGTTTTCGTGAGAAAATTGCTCAATTAGATGGTGTCTGGAGAGATACTGTTTTGTATGAACGAAGAAAAAAAAGTAAGGAAAACTAAAAAAGGTCCCCTACTACAAGAACCTTTTAGTAATTTATATCATAATAAAACCTACTACACTTTTTATTATAACAATAATTAAAGCTAAGTTAGTAAATATCAGTGTTATAAAAAATAGGGAAAAGCCCTGAATATAATTTAGGGATAACCATTAGGTGAATACTCAATTACCCTGAGTTGATATATCTAAAATGTTTTTTTAGTCCTTTAAGTATGGGCTGGGTAAAAAAAGAAAAGAAGTAGTCCCCCAGGAATTCTTCTTTTCTTAAATGCTAAATATCTATTTATAATTTAAATTACATTATAAATATAGTTTAATAAGCAAGTTTAATTTTAAGAATTAGTTGAAATGTAAGTTTTTGTAGGTGAGTGGCGATTTTAACTTTTATAATTTGTTATTAAATGAAAAACTTATTTCTTTTTTAAACTATGCATGTTGTTTTTTACGATAAATATTAAAATAGTATTTACTTTGATATTTACCTGTTTTTAAAGTAATTTCGCACCCACAACACAACAATATATTACCATGAGTCAAGAAGTTTCTAAAAGATACGCACAGCGAGGAGTTTCAGCGTCTAAAGAAGATGTTCATAATGCTATTAAAAATATAGACAAAGGATTATTTCCAAAGGCGTTTTGTAAAATAGTGCCAGATTATTTAACGAATGATGATGACTATTGTTTAATAATGCATGCTGATGGCGCAGGAACTAAAAGTTCATTAGCCTATATGTATTGGAAAGAAACTGGTGATATTTCTGTATGGAAAGGAATTGCTCAAGATGCACTTATTATGAATATTGATGATTTGTTATGCATTGGTGCTACTGATAATATAATGTTGTCTTCAACCATCGGACGTAATAAAAACTTAATTCCAGGCGAGGTAATTTCTGCAATTATAAATGGTACAGAAGAATTAATTTCTGAATTAAAAAAGTTTGGTGTAACAATACATTCTACTGGAGGGGAAACCGCTGATGTAGGTGATTTAGTACGTACTATTATTGTTGATTCTACTGTAACAGCTCGTATGAAAAGAGAAGATGTTATTGATAATGCTAATATTAAAGCTGGAGACGTAATAGTTGGTTTAGAGTCTTTTGGACAAGCAACTTATGAAAAAGAGTATAATGGAGGTATGGGAAGTAATGGTTTAACTTCTGCTCGTCATGATGTTTTTCATAAATATTTAGCAGAAAAATTCCCTGAAAGTTTTGATGCTTCAGTTCCTGCTGATTTAGTGTATTCTGGAAATACTAAACTAACTGATAAAGTTGAGAATTCTCCAATTGATGCAGGTAAATTAGTACTATCTCCAACTAGAACTTATGCTCCAATCATTAAAGAAATAGTTTCAAAATACAAATCAGATACTGTTCATGGAATGGTTCATTGTTCAGGAGGAGCACAGACAAAAATTTTACATTTTGTAGATAAAAATCATATTGTAAAAGACAATATGTTTCCAATACCACCATTATTTAAACTAATACAAGAACAATCTAAAACTGATTGGAAAGAAATGTATCAAGTATTTAATTGTGGACACAGAATGGAGTTATATGTATCTCCTGAAATAGCAGAAGATATTATAGCTATTTCTAAATCGTTTAATGTAAATGCGCAAATTATAGGTAGAGTAGAGGCCTCTGAAACCAAAAAATTAACTATTAAAAGTGAGTATGGTACTTTTGAGTACTAGTAAAAGTTTATAAATGATTAAAAAAGAGCCTTGTAAGAATAATTATATGAGGCTCTTTTTTTTATATTTGCATTTAGAATAAAAAAATATAATTGCTAATTAAACACACTACATTTTATTATGAAAAAATTATTGTTAAGCATTTTTACAATGCTTTTATGTGTATTGGGGTATGCGCAAGATTTTACGCCAATGAAATCACCAGATGTAAAAGCTTTTTTAAACGCAAATTATTTACCTGTAAATGAATCAACAGGTAAAGCATCTATAAATATACCTATCTATAATATTGATCTAGATGGTTTAAATATTCCTATTTCTTTATCATATGATACTGGTGGTGTTAAAGTAAATTCTTCATCCTCAAAAGTAGGCTTGAATTGGAATTTAAATGCAGGCGGTTTTATCTCAAAAGAAATAAAAGGAGTTAGTGATATAGATATATCTTTAAAGCAATCAAGTAGTAGTGGGCCTGGAGACACATATACTAGTTATGGGTATTTAAGGCACTTATTAACATGGAATCACCCAGGTACGAATACTAATATTGCCGAACCTTATAGAGATACTCAACCCGACCTGTTTCACGTAATGGCTCCTGGGTTATTTACAAAGTTCACTCATAAATCAAATGGAGAACCTTTTGAACTTGACAAATCTGAAACAAGAATAGAAAGTCCTTTTAATAATCCATCATACTTGCATAACATGTATTGGAGGCATCAATTAAAACCAGGGTTTGCTTTTAAAATGACTTCTAATAAAGGATTTGAGTATTCTTTTGATGAAGTAGAGTTAAATGCACAAACTCCTAAACTTCATGGTAACGCTCCAATTAGAGGTACTATGTATGCTTATGGCGGTGAAAATGATCCTTTAGCAGAGCAGCCAATAGATATATGGTATTATAAAGCTATTCCTAATAATTTGGTTGAACCTCTCTTGTCTCTAAATACAACGGAAAAAGAAATTGAAAATGGATTTTTTAGCTATGGTATATATTATCAGCCTAAAGGATTTATCTCAGATTTATATCCTACGACTCATCTTACTTCTATAAAAAGTCCAATATCTAAAAGAAAAGTAACGTTTCACTATTCAAATAACTATATTGTAGATAATGACAGAAGAATTGAAAGAAGTTATGAAGGAACAAAAAAGACAGGGCAAGTTAATTATGAACATGATTTTACAAGAGAAAAAATTCTGAACAAAATAATTTTTCCTCAAGGGCAAATACATTTTTACTACAGCTCAAATCGATTAGATGTAAGAGGAGGGAAGATTTTAAAAAAAATAGAAATACGAAACAAAAAAGGGGTATTTGTAAAAGGTATCATTTTTGAACAAGATTATTTCAATTCATTAGAAAATTGCAATGAAAACCACTGTAAACGTTTGCGTTTAAATGCTATTAAGTTTCTTGATAAAGAGAATAATGTACTTCCTGGTTATAGTTTTGAATACAATGCTACAAAGCTTCCTAAACGATTTTCTGTTGAACAAGATTTTACTGGTTTTTATAATGGTCAAAGTGGGTTTTCAGAAGAATTGTATATTCCTAAAATATATTTTAAAGATAACCAAGGTAAAAATTCTTATCTTCCTTTTCCTTCAAGTGGATATAGTTTAATTTCGGGAAATGCTAGTTTATTACCAAATTTAAACTATTCTAAGTCAGCAGTGCTGGAAAAAATAATTTACCCTACTGGAGGTTATTCAACTTTTGATTACGAACTCCATTCTTTTAAGTTTTTGAATGAGATAGAAGAAAGTGGAGGGGTAAGAATAAAATCTCAATCTATCTTCGACTCAAACAATATTCTTGAGAGAAAAATTTCTTATGATTATATTCTCGAAAATGGTTCTACATCTGGAAGCATTAATAACTTACCTCATTTTTACCTCTATAATTATTCTCTTACTGGAGGATCAACAAAAATTAAACAAGTCTCCAATACTAAACTTCAATTAACTCAAAATTCGTATGTAAATTATTCTAGAGTAAAAATATCAGAACAGAATAATGGGTACATAATTAATGAATATTCTAGTTCTAGTAATTACCCTAATGAATACCCTTCTACATATACTTTACCTAATTCAGTTGTAAATCAACAAAATTTAAATGTATTTAAATCTAAACTCAATACAGGACTTAACCCTGATATTTATAGAAATTATTCTATAAAAAGGGGGCAACTTTTATCTTCAAGAATATACGACAAACAAAATACAGTATTAAAAAGTATTGTTAATGAATATCAATACAAACCTTATGATTTATTTACAGTAAGTGAAAATGTAATTTTTGGACATGCCAATTTTAATTTTACTAATGGTAATAATGCAAGATATGCTAAGTTTGATATTAATCTGGCTGCCGAGGCAAATAGTTTAAAAAAATCAACAACAAAAGAATATACTTCTAATGGAGTTATTTCAAACGAAAAAACATATATATATCATTCAAGTAAAAATTTATTAAAGGAAACTCAAAGTGAAATTAGCGATGGGAGTGTAATAAAAGAAAAATATTCTTATCCTTTCGATAGTGACGTCTCGTCTATGCCTAATGTTTCAGATCTAGAATCTTTAAATATATTACAACCAATAAAAACAACTATTTTAAAAAATAGTTCAGTTATAGGTACGACATTAACAGAATATGAAAATTACGGTAATAATAAAATACTTCCTAAGAAAACAAAAACATCTAAAGATAATAATTCATTAGAAGTAGAAAATGAATTTCATAAATATGATGAAAGAGGAAATTTGATTGAACTTTCTAAAAAAGACGGAACACATATAACTGTTTTATGGGGGCACAATTATCAATCAAAAATAGCAGAGATAATCGGAGCAACATATCAAGAAGTTTTAACAGCTCTTAGTATGAGTACTATTGATAATTTACAAAATCTTTCGGATAATGAATTAACAATAGTAATAGATAATCTCCGAAACAACTTACAAGACGCTCAGATTCATAGCTATACAATAACCCCTTTAATTGGAGTTACAAAAATAACCAAACCTAATGGTAATAAAACGTATTACACATATGATTCATTCAATAGATTAGAAACAATAAAAGATAACAATAATAAAATTTTAAATAAAATTTCTTATAACTATCAATTAAAACCTGCGGTTTCAAATATTCTGCAAGAACCTTTGGCACTAAATATTATAAAAAAACCGACTGATTTTTATGTTCCATCAGCAAGTGCTTCAAATCATAAAATTTTATTGTATGCAGAAGTAAGTGGAGGTAAAGGAAACTATAGGTATGAATGGTCTACAACTTCTTCTTCTTCTTCAATATTGAGTAGGTCTTCTAATTATATAGCACCTTTAGCTTGTGGTGAAAGTATTTCTTTAAAACTTAAAGTAACTGATGATGATAATGTGCAGATAATTAGAACAGTAGTAGTTAATGCAGCTGAGTGTGGTGAGCCTTTCTATGTTGGACAAATTGAAGGAACTGCAACAGCAAATAATCAAAATAATTTTTGGATAAATGCTGAAGGAGGATCTTATAACTTTACTTATCAATGGTTTATTCCTGGAGGACCAATTTTGCCAGATACTTGGAGTTATGATAAGTTATATCCCAAAACCTCTCCTTTATTAAAAAACACTTCTGGAAGCCCTGTTATTGTTAATTTAAACGTAAAAGTGAAGGACGAAGAAAGTGGTTTACATGTTATTAGAAGTAGAACGGTAACTATACAACCAGAGTTTGAAATAAATTCATGTTTTATAGTTGGTACAAAAATAACTATGGCAAACGGAAAACAAAAAAATATTGAGAATGTTATTAAAGGAGATAAGGTATTAACATATAATTTAAAAACAAAAGAAATTGAAATTGGAGAAGTTAAAAAAACTGTATCTCCTGAACATACAAAATTTGTTTTATTTAAATTTGAAAATGGAATTGAGAATACGAATACTTTAGATCATCCATATTATGTAAAAGGTAAAGGATGGTCCTCTTATGACCCTAAAATGACTCAAATAAAGTATGGACTAAAAGTAAATAAAATTAAAATTGGAGATGTGGTCTTATCTTACAAACAAAGAACTAAAAAAGTTGTAGAATTAAAGCTTGTTAATCAACAATTAATTTCTGAGCTCCAAAAAACGTATAATCTAGATAAAGTTAGCAAAAATCACAACTTTTTTGCTAATAGTATTTTAGTCCATAACAAATCTTTTCTTTCAAAAAAAATAAATACACCTAATAAAAATTAATAAAACTATGAAAAAGCTATTATTAGTATTTAGTTATATATTTTGTGTAGTAATATATTCAGTAAAAGCACAAGTACCCGCTAGCTCTTTTACCTTTAATGCACCAACTACGGGTTCATATTCTGCTACTAATTATATTTTGTTAAAGCCAGGTTTTCAAACCACAACTTTTAGTGGAGCCATAATTACTGACCCCTATACACCTTTAAATTTAAGTAATGAAAATTATGTATTAACTAGAAACTTTCAAAAAGAAACAACAACTGGAATAGTTTCAAGAAGGAAAGATGTACTAGAAAATATTACTTATTTTGATGGTCTAGGAAGACCTAAACAAAGTATTGCTATACAACAATCACCTACAAAAGAAGATATTGTTACTCACATAGCCTATGATGAACTAGGAAGGCAAAATGAAGAATATTTACCCTATGCGGTAACTAGTAATAATGGAGGGATTATTACAGGAGCTGAGTTGGGAATAAAAAATTATTACAAAGCACAGTACACAACTGATTTTCCTGGTGTAACAGATGTTAATTTAATAAATGCTTATTCAAAAAAGGAGTTTGATAATTCACCATTAAATAGAGTTTTAAAACAAGCAGCCCCAGGAAAAGCATGGGAATTAGGGAGTGGTCATGAAATAGAGCTTGATTATTTAATAAATACAACTGCCGATGCTGTTAAATTATATAAAGTAACTATAACCAAAAATGGTAATCTTTATGTGCCAAATTTAGAAGAAGCAACGACTAATTATCTTGAAGGTCAATTATATAAAACAATTACAAAAGACGAAAATCATAGTGGAACCTCTAAAAATCATACTATTGAAGAGTTTAAAAATAAACAGGGAGAGGTAGTTTTAAAAAGAACGTATAATAACAATGCACCACATGATACGTATTATGTGTATGATACTTATGGAAATTTAACCTATGTGTTACCTCCAAAGGTAAGTACAGCAGATGGAAGTGTATCAGCTACTGAACTTTCAGAATTGTGTTACCAATACAAATACGATCATAGAAATCGTTTAGTTGAAAAAAAGATACCTGGGAAAGGATGGGAGTATATTGTGTATGATAAACTAAATAGGGTAATAGCTACTCAAGATGCTATACAAAACACGAGTATTAATAAGTATTGGTCATTCATTAAATATGATAAACTTGGTAGAATTGTGTATACAGGAGAAATGAATAATAACCAAGAAAGGCCTGGAACACAAACATCTACAAATACTTTTTTTCAACATGAAAATAGAGTAGCATTGCCTAATAATTATGCAGGGACTTCTATTTATTATACAAAAAAATCTTTTCCCTCTAGTTTTAATAAAATTTATACCATTAATTATTATGATACTTATGTAGATCTACCAAGTGGATTTATAGCACCAACTTCTATTTATGGAAAACCAGTTACAAATAATACTCAAGGATTACCTACCGTTAGTAAAATTAGAGTATTAGATACCGATAAATGGATAACTAAAGTAACGTATTATGACACTGAATCAAAACCAATTTATGTATATAGTAAGAATGAGTATTTACAAACTACTGATGTTGTAGAGAATAAATTAGATTTTTCTGGAAAAGTATTAGAAACTAAAACTACCCATAAAAAAGGAAATTCAGAAATTATAACATTAGATGTATTTAGTTACGACCATGCTGGTAGAATGACTAAACAAACTAATAAAATTAATAACCAAACAGCTGAAACTATTGTTGAAAATGAGTATGACAAGCTCGGACATTTAAAGAATAAAAAAATAGGAGCTGGTTTACAAAAGGTAGATTATAGCTACAATGTTCGTGGTTGGTTAAAAAACATTAACCAAGATAGTGATGCTAATGACAATGATTTGTTTAACTTTAGCTTAAAATATAATAACCCAACCATTGGAACAGCATTGTTTAACGGTAATATAGCACAAACTAACTGGAACTCACTAAGTGTAAATACGGGTAGTACAGTAAGTAACCAGTATACCTATAGCTATGATGCGTTAAATAGAATTACTGGTGCTGTTGATAATACTGGGCATTATAATATTTCAGGAATTGCCTATGACAAAAACGGTAATTTAGAAACTTTAAACAGAAATGGCTATCAAGGAGCTACTAATTTTACCAATATGGATAAGTTGAAATATACATATTCAGATAATAATACGGGTAATAAGTTAATAAAGGTAGAAGAATTAATAGGAGGTAACAAAAATGTTGGTTTTAAAGACGGTGCCAATGCAGGAAATGATTATTCGTATGATGTAAACGGTAATATGGTTTCTGATGCTAATAAAGGTATCACTAATATTATATATAATCATTTGAATCTTCCAACTCGGATTGATATAGGCAATAGTAAAATAGAGTATGTATATGATGCTGCTGGGTTAAAACTTGAAAAGAAAGCCTATACAACAGGAAATGGTGCAGAAATAACTCAATATGCTGGTAATTATATTTATAAAGTATCGCCACCATCACGACCAACTGGAGGGAAAACAACTACTCCGCAAGCAGTTTTAGAATTTTTCAGCCATCCTGAAGGATATATAAAACCAGTTATAGCGAATGGTAGTACTACAATCTCATCATTTGAGTATGTATACCAATACAAAGACCATTTAGGAAACGTTCGTTTATCGTATACTGATGCTAACAATGATGGTGTTATTACTGCTAGTACTGAAATTATAGAAGAATCTAATTATTATCCCTTTGGACTCAAACATAAAGGATACAACAACAACGTCTCATCCCTTGGAAACAGTACCGCGCAGAAGTTTGGATATTTAAATCAAGAGTTTCACGAAAATTTAGAATTAAATTGGCACTCTTATAAATGGAGGTTTGCTGACCCTACGTTGGGGAGATTTTTCGGATCTGATCCTATAACTGAAGAGTATTATTACCAAACAAATTATCAGTTTGCATCCAATAATCCAATATGGAAAATTGAAATAGAAGGTTTAGAAGGAAAGAAGACCACTCCTTGGGGTACTGACTTACAAGATGATTTTAAATCTCAAGAAGAGCTTCAGAACATAGCAGTAATTAGGAAAGCTAAGAGTTTATGGAATAGCTTAAAAGCAATTGGAGAAGCGATGAATAATCCCAATTTAGTTCCTATGATGGTTTATAATTCACTTGCTCCAATAGCACCTTATGCTAAGGCATATTCGAACAGTAAGTGGAAAGGTGTCGCTGAACAAGCCTTGAGTGATTATAGATATAATATTCAAAGTATAGCAATTCAAGAAGGGATTAGTCTATCTGAAGCGAATACTGTATTTGCTAGTGGGATTATGTTAGATGTAGCTATTGGTATTGTTACTGATGGTGCTGCAGCTAGTTTTAAATTTAATAGTATCCCAATTTCTATATATAATAAAAAACCAAGAAGTATAAGAAATATAAACTTTGATAATTTGGTAAAAACTCCAGATATTAATTATTCAGATGGTATAGGATCAAGGATATGGGCTTATGTTGATAAGAGCGCTATTGGTTTTTTTGAGAATAAATTGGACGGAAGTGTAACGATAGAATTGAATATACCAGGTAATTTACAAGGAAAAGGAATAGGAAGCTCTGTTTTTTCCGAAGCAGTAGATGGAGTAGATAACTTTACTGCTGTATGGGTAAGGTCTGATATTTATAAATCAGGTATTTCAGATAATTTAGTTCAATATCAAACGGGAATTAGTAATGGATTATCATCTAGTAAAGCTGCTTGGGGAACATGGACAGGATATCAAGCTTCTAATAATGGCTTTACGAAGGCTCTAGTTAAAGAAATCAAAAATGGAATAACAGTAGATTTTTCAAAATAAATTTTATGAAAATAAATATTAAAAATATATTTAATAAAGATATAGATAATGATTTATATTTTATCTCTTATGTTTCTTTTGATAGAAAGTTAAATAAAGGAGATGTTTTAAATTATAAAGGAATCAAAATAGGAGAAGTAATACAGATAGAATCCGAACATAATAATAATTTTATTGCTCTAATAAATTTTTTTGGAATTATGGAAAACCTAAAAATATCTGAATTATACAATAAAGATATAAGTGTAATAAGTAGCAATTACTAGTAAATTAGGTCCCCTGATGGTGCTAGTATGTCCGAGTGAGGCTACCGCTAGTATTTACTAGTGGCGCTTATGAGTAAGCGTTAAGAGTAAAAAATATAAAGTCATAACGGTAAAATGTTATGGCTTTTTTACTATAAACTATCTTAATAAGTAGCTATTTAGATAAAAAATTCTAAAAGGCTATGAGTTGGAGTTTTTATAAAGAAAATACATGTCTATACTGTTGATTTTTTTTAGTTTAACTAATTGTAAATAAGCTTGTTGGTTGCTAGTAGTAAACTAGCGGGAGCCAGAGATATAAGTTTTTAAGTTAAAAAAATGCCATACGGTTTATTATCTATATTGTTGGGAATAATAATTATTCTTTTAGCTTATAAATTATCTAAAAGAGACAAAAATTTGTGGGATAAATCTACTACTTTTAAAGGAGTTGTAGCTGGCTTTTTGTTAATAATTTTTGGTCTTAGTATGATATTTAGAGTTTAAAAGTATTCTGATTCTCCGTTCTTGCATTCTATAGTTAAATGAAAATACTTAGAGTTATTCCAACTAAAAAATAAGTAATACTACCTATAAAAGAGTAAAGGTAATATTGCTTAATTTTTTTTATAAATCTAAATTCTTCAAATCGTTTAATATCTTCATCATGGTCAGAAAGAAAAGCGTTTACTATTCCAAAAGGAAAAAAAAGGTAGAATATTTTTAACTCCAATTCTAATGGTTTGTTAAGTCTTTCATAGCTTATATTTACATTATAAATTAGTTTTTTTAAATCTATATCAGTCAAATAATTTTCTTTTATTAATTCTGTAATTGTTTGCTTATCAATTTTGTTATAATCGATATAGTCTATAAACTCTTCAACTGAAAACTCTTTAATTTTACTGATATCAAACATAGCTTTAAAGCATTTATGAGTATACCTTTTTAGTTTTGGTATCCCTGATAAGTGTATGAATTAGTATAAATAATATAATTTGTTTCTCGCTATCTAGGTTTTTAGTATTTTGTAATCTTTGTAAAGTTTTCTTGTTGAAAGAAGTATTAATATCTTCCTCTGTTAAGTAATAAAGTGAAAGACCAAAATAGCCTACTATTTTTTTAGTAGTTTCCATAGATAGTAAAGTATCTTCTATTTCATATTTACCAATCATAGCTTAAGTGATATTAGTTGTTATTAATAACACCAGATTGAGACTTTTTTTTTATTTTCTCAATCAGTAATTAATTTATGTTCATAGCTAACATACATTTTTAATAACTAAACCTCTTTTTATCCATTTCTAATTTAGCATAATTTAGGAATAGTAAAAGAGCTCCTACAACTACAGACACATCTGCCATATTGAAAATACCAGTATGAAATGTACCTAATTTTATATACATAAAATCTGTTACTGAGTTGTATAAAATCCGGTCATATATATTTCCAATACCTCCTCCAATAATAAAAGTAAAAGCAATTAGATTTAGTTTTGTACTCTCTTTTTTCCTTATTATATGAAAAAACATCAAAATCAATGTTAGAAGGGGGAGGATTTGTAAGATGATGATTTTTAATTTTGGAGGCAAGTTTTGACCTAAACTCATTGCTGCTCCGGTATTCTCAACTTTTGTAAGAATAAAATTATCATTTATAACTTCAATGATTTCATTTTTTTCAATTTCAACCCTGGCTTTTTCTTTGGTAATTTGGTCGCAACTAATATTACTAATAATGACTATTAGAGAAATAAATATTTTAAGTAGTCTGTTCATTTTTTTATTATTAGTAAAGTATTAGTAGAAATTAACGAATTTGCTCTTTTATATTAAGTAGCAATATACTTAATAAAATATAATAGCGGTTTGAGTATAGACCTAAATCGCTATTATATTATTTTTATGCTTTGTTAGTTTCTACCAGCAATAACACCTCCATCAATATCCCAGATAGCTCCTGTAACCCAAGATGCCTTATCAGAAAGTAAGAATAAAATACTATTTGCAACGTCGTTAGGAGTTCCGTTTCTTCCAATAGGATGAAAGTTATTAAAGCCTTCCAAAGCTTTTTCAGCCTCTTCTTTTCCTCCAAAAACACCATGATAAACTGGAGTGTTAACAACGGCTGGTGATACTGCATTTACTCGGATATTATCATCAGCTAATTCCATAGCTAAATGTTGAGTTAAAGAATGTAAACCGGCTTTTTGCATTGAATAAGCAGATGAAGGAGTAGCTTTTACAGCTTGCTTAGCCCACATTGATCCTACATTTACAATAGAGCCTCCGTTAGTATCTTTCATCTTTTTAGCAGCGTTTTGAGTAATGAAAAAGAAACCTCTATTTAAATCTAAATAAGAGTCATAATCCTCTATGGTATGCTCTAGAAATGGTTTTGGTCCAAAAATTCCTGAAGCATTCACAAGATAATCTAAAGTATTTAGAGATGTGATTTTTGATATCAACGTTTCTACTTCATCAATTTTTGAAATATTTACTGAATGTTTAATAAGGTTTGGAGCATCAGCTACTTTATCTACATTTCTTCCTACAATGTGTACTGTTGCACCAGCATTTAAAAGTGCATTTGTAGCTGCATTACCTATTCCACTTGTTCCTCCGATTACTAAGGCTACTTTGTTATTGAATTCTTTCATTTTATATGTGTTTTTAAATAATTAAAACAAGACAGACAGGTCTGTCTTGTGTTGTGTAAATTTTTTTACGATATGATTTTTGAACAAATATTTTTAGCCTCAATTATAGGCCAATTAGATTGATGCAAATGACTTTCACCTACAGCACTTTCGTAAAGTAGATATGTTTGTTTAGCAATAGAGTTCATATCTTTCGCAACGATACTTTTCATATTGTTTGCTAATAAGTCAAAAATTAATTGAATAAAAGCGTTTTTTTGATTTTGTATTTCGTTTCGAATTACTGTATTATCTATAGGGATTTCTGAAACAGTTTTAATACACCAACAACCGTTAAAATCTTTGTCATTAAAAAATAACTCAAGAAAATCAAAAATAGCAAGTACTTGATTTTTTCCTTTAGGTTTAGATGAAGTGTAAGCTTTAATATCTGTAATAAAAGTAGTGTTTTTATACCTTAGATATGCTAAACATATTTCCTCTTTAGATTTAAAATGATTATAAAGAGTTGCTTTAGCTATTCCTGTTTCTGAAATAATTTCGTTTATTCCCGTTGAATTATAACCATTCTTATAAAATAATAAGGAGGCGGTTTCAATAATTCTATCTTTTATTTGAGAGCGTTTCACAATGCAAATATATAATAAAAAAACAATAAACAGACAAGTCTGTCTTTTTTTTGTTTTAAAGCGTATTTGATTTTTTCATTCTAATTACTTTTTGATTAGATTCTTCATGAAAATATTCTTTAGTTTTCTTAAATCCATATTTTTCATAAAAAGGCCTACCAATTTTATTTTGTTCAAAAACTTCAACTTCTAGTTCTTCATGAATTTGTTCAATATGTTTTATTAATAATGTACCAATACCTTTTGAATGAAATTCAGGATTAACAAACAATCCACCAATTTCATTTTCTACCATTGATATGAATCCAATAATACTATTAGCTTCAGTATAAACCCAGGTTTCAGAGCTAGGAAGATACATTTCTGTCATTGCCTTTTTTACTATTTTTGTAAATTCTTGAGTTAAAAAAGGATGTGCAATAGAAGAAGCTTGTTCCCAAATATTTACTAGAATAGGGATTTCATTTTCATTATATTTTCGTATCATTTATTTGATGTTTTTGTATTTATTTAATAATTCTTGCTTAATCATTTCTATGGGGTATTTATTAAACACTGATAAATAGTTTAATGCTATTCCATCAATTTCTGCAATAAAAATATAAGTTAGCATAGTACTTCTTTCTTGTGATATTTGGTCAAATATGTTTTTAACCGAGTTGAATAAAATATTAGCTCTTCTTTCTATCTGCTCACTTAATATTTTTTTCGTAGATGGTTGAAACATAATATTCAAGTTAAATTGATATAAGTGTTTGTTTTGATGTAATTGTGTAAATATTGTTTCTATTAATTGTTGTAATTGAATATTTGGAGCTATTAATTTTTTAGTTTCCATGTTCATTTCTATCATTTGATCAGTAGTTTGAGTGAAAATCGCTATTAATATCGATTCTTTTGATTCAAAATGATGATACACTAAACCTTTTGATACATTAGCTACAGAACAAATATTTGCAATTGATGTGTTTTCGAATCCTTTTTCAGCAAACAATTTTGTAGCTACTTTAATTACATTATCTTTTTTAATACTCATAATATTCATACCGACCGTTCGGTTTGTAAAAGTGCTGAAATTATTATAAAAGAAAATATGTTATAGTATGTATTAAGATGAATTCTAGGAATTAAGAATTACTTTTTTGTAGAATAGAATTGTTTAAATACTATTTGTTTTACTTTATAAAACTAAATATACCATCTAAAACTCCACCACTGCTTGAATAATCTCCCTTTTCTCTTGTTTGAATCCAAATGTTTCCTTTTCCCTTTATAGAAAAAATAAAACCTTCACCACTTGTAATAAGTTCTTTAACTCCTCTTGAAATTGTTTTTACTTCAAGTTTATCTTCAAAAGCAATAAGAGCATTTTCATCTATAAAAATAGGTTTTTCTGAGTCTATTTCTTGTTTGATAATTTTACCATAGCCTTTTAAAAATAATTGTCCACTTCCAATAGTCTTTAATTTAAGCCCGTCATTTAGTGTGCTTTTCCAATCTTTTTGCTCTAATTTAATTTCTAAATTAATTGTTCTTGCAAAGTGTAAATCTGGTTCAAATAAAATTGGATTATCTTCAGTAATGTCAATTTTAAATATCTCAGAATTATCTTTAGTAGACAATGCCATTTTTAAATTTTCTTTTGCAGTATATATATTATAAGTTAAACTTTTACCACCAAATATTTTAGCAATCCAATTTTTGTAGTTTTTGGCTTCAATTTTATTCTCAAAAGTATATTCTCCATTACAATATATCAAACTTCCTTTTTCAGTTATAAGTTTTTCATTTTCATTAAATTCAATTGCTAAATATGAGCTTGGGTATTCAGATATTTCAAATTTCATATTTATTTGACGCAAGTTTTATACAGGTGTTACGTTAATTTTTAATAAGTTCTTCGTTTTATCAATAGGAAAAAAATCATAAAAAAACACTTCTTATTTTAAGTAAGAAGTGTTTTTAATATTGTATTAAAATTATTATAGGGTATTAACTATTTAAAAATGTTTTTAAACCGTCATAATTACTAATTTGAAAGGCACTTTTTTCTTTATCAATTACAGATTTAATTTGCTCAGGAATTGCTACTTGAGTATTAAGTGTGTTTTCAACGACATCTAAAAATTTAACAGGATGAGCAGTTTCTAAAAAAATACACAAATCATTTGGATGCATTTTTTGATGCTCTTTTGAACCTAAATATCCAACTGCACCATGAGGATCCGCAACATATTCACTTTTCTGATAGATTAACTTCATTGCTTTACGAGTTTGCTCATCAGTAAAAGAGAATGAAGAGAATGCATTTTTTAAAGCTTCAATATTGTTTTCAAATAACTCTTGGATACGTATGAAATTACTTGGGTTACCAACATCCATAGCATTAGAAATGGTTGCTTTTGAAGGTTTAGGTTCATAAACACCATTTGTTAAATAATTTGGAACAGTATCATTTATATTAGTTGAGGCTACAAAATGTTTAATAGGTAAGCCTAACTTTTGAGCCATAATACCCGCACAAATATTACCAAAATTTCCACTAGGCACTGAAAAAACAATTTCTTTTTTTTGTTTGTATACTTGTTTATAGGCAAAGAAAAAATAAAACATTTGCGGTAACCAGCGAGCAACATTTATAGAGTTGGCAGAGGTTAAAATTGGGGTGATGTCTGTATCTAAAAAAGCTGTTTTAACCATGTCTTGACAATCATCAAAAACACCATCAACTTCTAAAGCAGTAATATTTTGCCCAAGCGTAGTTAATTGTTTTTCTTGTATATCACTAACTTTTCCACTTGGATATAAAATAACTACGTCTACTCCTTTTACACCTAAAAAACCATCGGCAACTGCTCCTCCAGTATCTCCTGAAGTAGCTACTAATACTGTTAATTTATTATTGTTGTCTCTATTAAAATAGCCTAAACAACGAGCCATAAAACGAGCACCAACATCTTTAAAAGCCATTGTTGGACCATGAAAAAGTTCTAAAGTGCTAACATTTTCTTCTATTGGCACAACTGGAAAATCAAATGATAAAGTTTCTGAAATAATTTGTTTTAATACATCTGAAGGAATTTCATCACCAACAAATTGTTTAATAGCTTCGTAAGCAATTTCTTGATTAGTATAGTTATCAATATTATCAATAAAATCTTTTGATAAAGGGGTAATGTTTTCAGGGAAATACAAACCTCTATCTGGAGCTAATCCGTTAACAACAGCTTCTTGAAAGCTTACGTTAGGTGATTTTTTATTAAGACTATAATAGTTCATTTTTGTGTTGTTTGTGTGTTGCATTGCATGTAGCAATGTAGTTTTTTTACAATATTATTTTATTTTTTACCGTCGAAATAAATTCGATGATAAATAGTAAATCATTTTATTTTGATTCTAAAATTCGAACACCTTGCGTATTTATTTTTGATGAAAATAAAGTAAAGTCTATTTTTTTATCCGCATATGAATTTTGTATTGCACTCTGCACATTTTTTGAAGTTTCTTCTCCTTTACATAAGGCAAAAATAGTTGGTCCAGATCCTGAAATACCAGCACCTAAAGCACCAGCTTTAATAGCTTCGCTTTTAACTAAATCAAAATGAGGAATTAAATGCTTACGCGCAGGTTCAACAATAACGTCAGTTAATGAATTACTTATTAATTGGTAATTATTGGTATATAAACCACTAACTAATCCACCTACATTTGCCCATTGAGTTACAGCACTTTTTAATGGAACTTTTTCAGGTAAAACTTCACGAGCATCTTTTGTTTTTACTTCAATTTGTGGATGAATTGCTACTAATTGTAATTCATCAGGCACTGGTAATTTTATAATATCTAAAGGTTCGTAACTTCTAATCAGCACAAAACCTCCATAAACAGCTGCTGCAACGTTATCGGCTATAGGAGTTCCACAAGCAGCTTTTTCTCCCAGCATAGAGAATTTAGTTAACTCTAAATTAGTAAAAGGTTTGTTTAATAATTCATTTATACCAAAAGCAGCTCCTGCTGAGCTAGCAGCACTACTACCTAAACCACTACCAGGAGAAAACCCTTTATGCATAGTAATTTCAATACCAAAATCAATATTATGCTTAGTTAACATAGCCAAAGCAACTACACCAGCAGCATTTTTTGTTGGATCTAGACTTAAACCCTTAGCACCAGTAATCTGTGTTATTTTTACTCCCTTTGTTGACGTTTTTGTAAATGTCATTTCATCACCCATGGTGTCTACAGCAAATCCCATAGAGTCAAATCCGCAGGAAACATTAGCAACGGTAGCTGGAGCAAATATTTTTATATATTTCATTTTTTTGCAATTAAAAACAAGTTGGTATCAGTATTTGTAATTCCTTCTTGGTATAATTTTCTTCTATTTTGAAAATTATTATTTATTAATGATTCTACTAAATAAGTTATATTATGGTAGGTGTCCATTTTATCATTTAATTATTACCTATTCTAATAACATCAGCAAAAATCCCTGAGGCAGTAACATCAGCACCAGCTCCAGCACCTTTTATAAGTAAAGGATTTATTGGATATCTGTCTGTAAAAAATAATACGATATTATCACTTCCTTCTAGGTTATAAAAAGGATGATCTGAAGGGATGTGCTGTAATCCAACTTTTGCTTTTCCTTCTGAAAACTCTGCTACATATTTTAAGCGGCAACCTTTATCATTTGCTTCTTTGAAAATTTCGTAAAAATGAGATTCAAATTCAGTTAAACTAGTATAAAAATCTTCATTATTAGTAGTGTTTAAACTTTTTTCAGGTAAGAAAGAGTTATTTTCTATATCAGATAATTCCAGTTCATAACCACTTTCACGAGCAAGGATTAATATTTTTCTAGCTACATCAACTCCACTTAAATCAATTTTAGGATCTGGTTCGGTGTATCCTTGTTTTTGTGCATCTCCTACAACATCATGAAATGTAGATGTAGCGTTAAAGTTATTAAAAACAAAATTTAAACTACCAGATAAAACTGCTTGTATTTTATGAACTCTATCACCAGAAGCAATTAAGTTTTTCAATGTGTCTATAATAGGTAACCCAGCTCCTACATTGGTTTCAAATAAAAATGGAGCGTTGAATTTTCTAGATACTTCTTTTAGTTTTTTATAGTTTTCTAAATCAGAAGCACAGGCTATTTTATTACAAGTTACTACTGCAATATTAGTGCGCAAATAATTTTCATAAACTTCTGACACTTCTTTATTAGCTGTATTATCTACAAAAACAGAGTTACGAAGGTTATAAGTTTTAGCTCTATCAAAAAAATCATTTAATGTAGCAGGCTCTCCTTTTGCTAATACTTCTTTCCAGTTATTCAAATCAACACCATCAGTATCAAAAGCCATTTTTCTTGAATTAGCAATACCAACAACACGAATATTCATTTTTAAATGTTCTCTTAAATATTGTTGTTGTTGGTGTATTTGAGCTAAAAATCGCTCACCTACATTACCAACACCAGTCACAAATAAATTAAGTTGTTTTATTTTTTCTTCAAAAAATTGCTCATGCAATGTATTTAATCCTTTTTTAGCGTCATTACTATCAATTACGGCAGAAATATTTTTTTGAGATGCTCCTTGAGCAATAGCTCTAATATTTACATTGTTTTTACCTAAAGCACTGAACATTTGACCGCTTAATCCTTGATGGTTTTTCATGTTGTCACCTACCAAAGCTAAAATAGCTAATCCTTGTTCAATAATTACAGGTTTTACCTTACGACGTTCTATTTCAATTTCAAAAACGTTATTAATTGCATGACTAGCTCTTTCTGCATCTTCATCATATATACCAACACAAATTGAGTGTTCGGAAGACGCTTGTGTAATTAATACAATATTAATGTTTTGGTTAGAAAGTGTTTCAAATAAACGTTTTGAAACTCCAGAAACTCCAACCATTCCACTGCCTTCTAGTGTTAAAAGAGTAATGTTTTCTATATGACTAATTCCTTTTACTAGATTACTACTTTTTGCTTCTTTGGTAATTAGAGTTCCAACATTATTAGGATCAAAAGTGTTTTTAATAACAATAGGAATTTCTTTTTCTAATACAGGTTGAATCGTAGGAGGGTAAATTACTTTTGCACCAAAATGAGAAAGCTCCATAGCTTCCTGATACGATATTTTTGGTATTGGAAAAGCTTGTTTTACAACACTTGGATTCGCAGTAAACATACCACTAACATCTGTCCATATTTGTAGTTCGTTTGCATTCAAAGCTGCAGCATAAATAGCAGCTGTGTAATCAGAACCGCCTCTACCTAAGGTAGTTGAAAGTCCGTTTTCTGTTTTGGCAATAAAACCAGGTAGAATAGTTATTTGATGAGGGTTTTGATTAAAATACTCTTGACAGTTTTTATTAGTTACTACAAAATTTACTTGTGCTTTATCAAAAACATTAGAAGTTCTAATAAGTTCTCTACTGTCTTTATAAGTTGCATCTAAATTGTTTTTTGCTACTTCAGAAATAATGTAAGAAGATAATAGTTCTCCAAATCCGCTTATAGTTGCCATTGTTTTAGGAGTAACTTCTTTTAGTAAAAAACAACCTTCTAATAAAGTTTGTAATTGGTTAAATAAGGTATTCACTTTTTGTGAGACTTTATCTTGTTCACTTTTGTTTACTAGTTCAGTAATAACCAGTAAATGGTGTTGTTTAACCTGCTTAAAAAGATCAATGTAATTAACTTCATTACTTGCAGCTTTATTAGCGGAAGCTATTAATTTATTCGTTGTTTTTCCAAAAGCAGATACTACTACTGCTACTTTTTCTTTAGCAGCTGTATTTGATACTATTTGAACTACTTTGGCAATGTTTTGACTGTTGGCTACTGATGAACCTCCAAATTTTAAAATTTTCATTTTAAAAGGTATAAAAATATTTGATTATAGAATTTTAGTTGTTATTTATCTTTTTTCAATTCTTTTGAAAATATAAATAGGACCTAATAGATTATATGTATAAAGAAACCCCCTAAAGGGTAATAGTAATTGTAGTAGAAATTGTTGTTGTGCCAACGAAAGATACCGTAGTAGTAAACTCGGTATTTAGAATAGTAATATTTCTTTCGTTAATTAACATCGGGTCAAATATATATAAATGTTTTTTAATTATTTACTTAGTTGTTTAAATTTTTCTTGAATAATTTGTGAAACAGATTTGTTTTCTATTTTACTTTCAAGCCAAGAAAGAATATCTAGATATAAAAATGCTCTTTTTTCATAAGGGTGGTGTTCAAAAACTTTTAGACGAGTATGGATTTTTTTAAACTCATTTTTTATTTGATGAGGAAAAACATCTCCTAAAGCTTTAATTGAAGAAATAAATTCTTTTTGTACTTCTTGTAAATTTTCCATTTTTAGTAAAAAACGATAGGTATCTTTAAATTGTATTTCTAGGTAATAATCTAAACCAGATTCATAATGAGCAATTAAACTTAAAATTCGTGCAAAACATTGCAGGTCTTCAGCAACATGTAAATTTTTTGACTTAATAATTTTATTTAAATACAGGATACAATTTTTGTTATCACCCATACCAAAATATAAACAGGCTATTTTATAATACAGTACAACAATGTGATGATTATCTAATAATCCTTTGTATTCTTCTATTTTATTGGTAATAATATCTACTAAATATTCACCTTCTTTAAAAGTCCCTTCTAAAAAATGTAAGTGTAATAAATTAGCATAGTAGTATTGGAAAATAAGAATTTCTGTATTACTGTTTTTTGGAATGGTTTGGTTTTTAATTCCCTCTTCAAACAAAGCAAATTCTTCTTTAAATTTATTGAAATGTTTAATGAAAAATAAACTTTCAAGTAAATAATTAATTCCCTTTAAATAAAAAACAGGGTGTAATAAAATGTTTTTAGAATCCGATTTAAATAAAGACACCCACTTATTTGCATGTTTGTAACTTAATAAAAAGTCTTGAGTTAAAAAACTATGCCACAAATTAGCTTTATATAGCCATAGTTTCTCTCTAAAACCAAGAGTTTTAAAATCATATTTTGGTAACCTTGAATCAAAATAGTCATTAACTTTTTTTAATTCTTCATCATTTCTAACGTATCCAGTTTTAAGTAAAATTCCATACAGTTGTAATGATAAATTTGAAAGTTTACTAGTTATTACATTTTGTTGACTTAATTTTTTGGCTTGAACAGTAAGCTCATCAGCTCTAGTATTAATACTTCGCGTAATGTATTGACTTTCTATAATTTTTTCAAATTCAACTATTTCATAAGCTATATTTTTCTCTTCACTATCAATAGCCATGTTTTTGGCTTTCTCTAAAAGCTTTAAACTTTGTTTATATAGCCCTTTTAAATATAATACTGTAGCAAAATCTAGTTGTTCTCTAATTTGTATTCGAATATTTTTATGAGCAGGATTTAAGCGTAAACTTGTTAATATTTGTTTGTATAAATGTGCTTTTAAGTTAGATAGTTGTTGTTTACTAACTACACCACTTTTTATAATAGCTTTTTCATCATAAGTTTTTTGCTTTTCTAAAATTTTAAAAAGAGCAAAAAATTTTGCATCAACATTACCTCCTAAACGCCCAATATATAGGTTGAATTGACGTTTTTCAGATTTAGATAATGACTTTATTAAAATAAAAAGTGAGTCACTTTGTTGATTGATTGATGTAATTGTTTTACTCATAAATTGCTGATATAGAGTATTTTGTATTGTTTTCTGTTTAGTTAAGTTTCGTAAACGACCTTTTTAAAAAGGGTTGTTTAGAAAAACCAATATATACATTTGATTTTATAATAAGACAAAAGATTTTATATTATGCGAAATGATAAAGTCCAAATTTTCGATACTACATTAAGAGACGGAGAACAAGTTCCAGGATGTAAATTAGATACTAAACAAAAGCTTATAATTGCTGAAAGATTAGATATCTTGGGTGTTGATGTAATTGAGGCTGGTTTTCCTGTTTCTAGTCCTGGTGATTTTACATCAGTAAACGAAATAGCTAAATTAGTTAAAAATGCTTCTGTATGTGGATTGACTAGAGCTGTTAAAAAAGATATAGAAGTAGCAGGAGAGGCTTTAAAAGTGGCTATTAAACCAAGAATTCATACAGGTATTGGTACTAGTGAATCACATATTAAGCATAAATTTAATATTTCTAAAGATGAAGTGATTTTTAGGGCAAAAAATGCTGTTGCTTATGCTAGAAATTTTGTAGGTGATGTTGAGTTTTTTGCTGAAGATGCAGGAAGAACTGATAATGAATTTTTAGCTAAAGTTTGTGAAGAAGTAATTAAATCAGGAGCAACGGTTTTAAATATTCCAGATACTACAGGGTATTGTTTGCCAGAAGAATATGGTGAAAAAATTAAATACTTAAAGGATAATGTAAAAGGAATTGAGAATGTAATAATTTCATGTCATTGTCATAATGATTTAGGACTTGCAACTGCAAATTCTATTGCCGGAGCAATTAATGGAGCACGTCAAATTGAATGTACTATTAATGGTATTGGTGAGCGTGCAGGGAATACAGCCTTAGAAGAAGTTGTAATGATTTTAAAGCAACATCCATATTTAAATTTAACTACAGATATTGATACAAAATTATTATACGATACAAGTATAATGGTTCGTGAAAAAATGGGAATGTTTGTACAGCCTAATAAAGCTATTGTAGGAGCAAATGCTTTTGCTCATAGTTCAGGAATTCATCAAGATGGAGTAATAAAGAATAGAGAAACGTATGAAATTATTGATCCAGCAGAGGTAGGAGTTACTGAAAGTGCTATAGTTTTAACTGCAAGAAGTGGTAGAGCTGCTTTAGCATATAGAGCTAAAAAAGTAGGGTATGAGTTAACAAAAATTCAGCTTGATACTGCATATAAAACATTCTTACAATTTGCAGACAGACAAAAAGAAGTAATAGATGAAGATATTCATCAAATAATGAAACAAGTAAATAAATTATCAAAAGTAGCATTAGCCTAATGGGAAAAACATTATTTGATAAAGTATGGGATGCGCATGTAGTTGATACTGTACAAAATGGACCTCAAGTTTTATATATAGATAAACACTTAATTCATGAGGTAACAAGTCCTCAGGCTTTTAATGAGTTAAAAGAGCGTAAAATTCCAATTGCAAGACCAGATAAAACGGTTGCAACTGCTGATCATAATACACCAACGGTAAATCAACATTTACCTATAAAAGATGAATTGTCTAGAAATCAGTTAGAGCAACTAACTAAAAACTGTGAAGAAAACAACATTACGTTATATGGTTTAGGGCATAAGTATAATGGAATAGTACATGTTATGGCGCCTGAATTGGGAATTACCCAACCAGGAATGACAATGGTTTGTGGTGATAGTCATACATCAACACATGGAGCTTTTGGAACAATTGCATTTGGGATTGGAACAAGTCAAGTGGCTCAGGTATTTGCAAGCCAATGTTTGTTACTAGAGAAGCCTAAAAGTTTACGTGTAAACGTAAACGGAAAACTTAAAAAAGGAGTGTTACCTAAAGATGTGATTTTATATGTTATAGCTAAATTAGGAACAAACTCTGGAACAGGATATTTTTGTGAATATGCTGGAAATGTATTTGAAGAAATGTCAATGGAAGGCCGTATGACAGTTTGTAATATGAGTATTGAAATGGGAGCCAGAGGAGGTATGATTGCACCAGATGAAACTACTTTTGAGTATGTTAAAGGTAGAGAGTTTGCTCCTACAGCTGAAGGGTTTGATAAAAAAGTAGCGTACTGGAAAACATTGAAGACTGATGAGGATGCTGTTTTTGATCAAGAATATACCTTTGAAGCAGAAGATATTGAACCAATGTTAACTTACGGTACTAATCCTGGAATGGGAATAAAAATATCAGAAAATATTCCTACCAATAATGATGATTCATTTGAGAAATCATTAGATTACATGGATTTCAAAAAAGGTAAAAGTTTATTGAATACGCCAGTTAATTACGTATTTATAGGAAGTTGTACAAATTCTAGAATTGAAGATTTTAGGGTAGCTGCAAACTATGTGAAAGGTAAACAAAAAGCATCTAATGTTAATGCGTGGTTGGTTCCAGGTTCACAACAAGTAGCTAAGCAAATTCAAGAAGAAGGGCTACAAAATATTTTTGAAGAAGCAGGTTTTCAAATGCGTCAGCCAGGGTGCTCAGCATGTTTAGCTATGAATGATGATAAAATTCCAGCTGGTGAGTATTGTGTGTCAACTTCTAATAGAAATTTTGAAGGTAGACAAGGTCAGGGAGCAAGAACAATTTTAGCAAGCCCTTTAACTGCAGCCGCTACAGCCGTAGAAGGAAAAATTATAAACTTTACAAAATATTTAAATTAATGGAAAAGTTTGTTAAACTAATAGATACCGGAGTACCATTACCTACTGAGAATATAGATACAGATCAAATTATTCCTGCTCGTTTTTTAAAGGCGACAGATAAGAAAGGGTTTGGAGATAACGTATTTAGAGATTGGCGTTACAACAAAGATGGTAGTAAGAATACAGATTTTGTTTTAAATAAGTCAAAGTATAGTGGAAGTATCTTAATAGCTGGAAATAATTTTGGTTGTGGGTCAAGTAGAGAACACGCTGCATGGGCATTATCAGGTTACGGTTTTAAAGTAGTTATAAGTAGTTTTTTTGCTGATATTTTTAAAGGAAATGCTTTAAATAACGGAATTTTACCAATTCAAGTTTCAAAAGAGTTTTTAAAAGAGTTATTAGAAAAAGTAACTAGAAATCCTGAAGCTAAGATTATAATTGATTTAGAAAATCAATTATTGAAAACATCAATAGATACTATTAAATTTGAAATAGATCCTTATAAAAAGGTATGTTTATTAAATGGATATGATGATATTGATTTTTTGGTAAGTAAGAAAAAAGAAATAGAAGTTTTTGAAAATAATTTAGTTTAGAAATAACCATTTTAGTACCTTTTTAATGTAAAAGAGATTAAAATTTTTTATAAAAAAATAATAATGAAAATAAATATAGCAGTAATACCAGGAGATGGAATAGGACCTGAGGTAACAGCTCAAGCAAAAAAAGCATTGAATGCAGTAGCAGATGTTTTTGACCATACATTTTTGTATAAAGAAGCGCTTATGGGGGCTTGTGCTATTGATGAAACAGGAAATCCTTTACCTAATGAAACAGTAGCTTTATGTAGGAAATCAGATGCTGTTTTATTTGGAGCAATCGGTGATCCTAAATATGATAATGATCCAACAGCTAAAGTACGTCCTGAGCAAGGTTTGTTACGTTTACGTAAAGAGTTAGGGTTGTTTTGTAATGTACGTCCAGTAAAGGCATATGATAAATTAATTCAAAACTCTCCGTTAAAAAGAGAGAGAATTGAAGGAACTGATATTAGTATTTTTAGAGAATTAACTGGAGGTATTTATTTCGGTATAAAAGAGATTAGTGAAGATGGTAAAATTGCTTTTGATGGTTGTTCGTATTCAGTAGAAGAAATAGAAAGAATTGCACATTTAGCTTTTCAAGCTGCACAAACTAGGCGTAAAAAATTAACATTGGTTGATAAAGCAAATGTATTAGAAACATCAAGACTGTGGAGAAAAACAGTAACTGCTTTAGCTGATCAATATCCTGATGTAGCTTTAGATTTCTTGTTTGTAGATAATGCAGCAATGCAGTTAATACTAAATCCAAAACAGTTCGATGTAATTTTAACCGAAAACTTATTTGGTGATATCATTTCTGATGAAGCTAGTGTAATTGGTGGTTCTATAGGTTTATTAGCTTCTGCTTCAGTTGGAAAAGAAAATGCTTTGTTTGAGCCAATTCATGGTTCTTTTCCACAAGCAAAAGGAAAAGATATAGCAAATCCTTTAGCTTCTATTTTATCAGCTGCAATGCTATTAGAGCATTTAGGATTGCATGAGGAAGCAAAAACTATTGATAAAGCGGTTCAAAAATCGTTAGAATTAGGGGTTACTACTGAAGATATTAATCCAGAAAATCCATTTTCTACGAGTAAAGTTGGTGATTTTATTTCAGATTATATCCAAAATCAAGATGATACAGATTTTAACTTCCAAAATGTTCATATGGGACAGAGTACTATAATATAATCTATTGTTATTTTAATCAAATGGCCGTTTATAGAAATATAAGCGGCTTTTTTTATTATAAAAATTCCTGTGTTCATGATAGTTTTTCCTTAGCTCATAAGAATGATGTTTTTTCAAAACTACTAATCAAATACTTTTGAAGTGTAAAACCGATAAAAATATTTAAAATGAATACTAAGAAAGAACTACTATTTTTAAGAACATTTGCAGTTAGCATTTCACTTGCTATTGGTGTAGTAACAACACTAGCTTTTAAAAGTAAAAAAAAACACTCAATTTGATACTATTGATGTGAAAAAAATCAATATTGTAGAAGATGATGGTACTGTAAAAATGTTAATTACGAATGCCGCAAATTTTCCTAGCGAAGGAGATAGAGTTAATGGACGAGTTTACCATAAAAGAACAAAACGAGCAGGCATGTTGTTTTACACTGAAGATGGAAAAGAGTGTGGTGGATTTGTTTATGATGGGAAAAAAACTAAGAAAGGGCATAGTTCTGGACTATCACTAACATTTGATCAGTATGGAGGTGACCAAGTAATGCAATTAATAACAACAGATACAAAAGTTGGGGATAAAAGATATAAAGCAGGACGACTAGTGTTTAATGACCGAGGTGATTATGAAACACAAGAAAATGTGATGCATATAAATAAAGAACTTAAGGAAATAAAAGATAGAAAGAAACGTAAAGAAAAATACGAAGAGTATAGAAAGAAAGGCTTGTTGGGAGGTGTTCCAAGAGTAGCTCTAGGGCAAACACCAGGAAAGCAAAACGGATTGTTTTTATACGATGATAATGGAAAAACTAGAGCGAAGTTTATAATAGATAGTAATAATAAAATTAAGCTTGAAGCTTATGATGAGGTAGGAAACGTAGTAAGTACTTGGCCCGAAGAAAAATAAAATAAATCATATTTGTAATGAAGCTAACAGTAAAGTTTTTATTACAAATATGATATCTTTGTTGTTATAGATATGAAAATAAAAACAAATTTTTTAAGAGAGAATAAAGAATTTCTAATTTTTCTGTTCTTCTTTAGTTGGTTGTTTATTTTAAAAAATCAATTTGGAATTTCAAATTCTTGGGAAAATTTCACTTTTCATACTGATGCCCCATTTTGGTTCTTTTTACAAGCTATTTTTATTTTTTTATGGGTGTCTTTTATAAAAAAACGTATAGCTAATAATTCAACATTACAAGTCTCATTACTTAAGAAGTATTTACTGTTTTTTAGTATTGGCTTATTCTCATATATAGTGTTGAGGAATATTTTTGGTTTATTAATTTCTTTACTTTTTGATACTTATTCTAGAAACTTTGGGTCTTTATATTTATTGATTTATAAAAATATAGGTTCAGCAATAGATTTTATGATTTTTGGAAGTTTTTCTTTAGTATACTTATATTTTAAAGAAAACAGAAAATTTCAAAAACAAGTAAATGACTACGAAATTAGTAGAGTGAAAAGTGAAGTTATTCAATTAAGAACACAATTGAACCCTCATTTTTTATTCAATAATTTAAATGTTTTAGATTATTTAATAGAAGAAGATAAAAATAAGGCTAGTGTTTTTTTAAATCATTTTTCTGAACTATACCGTTATAGTTTAGTAAATTCTGATAAAGAAATAGTTTTATTACAAGATGAACTTGCTTTTTCAGAAGGCTATTTTGAATTGATGAAAGTAAAATATGATGGATATTATTTTTTAAAAATAGATGAAGAAGTAAAAGCTTTAAAGGCTGAATTACCACCGTTTTGTATACAGGTTTTAGTTGAAAATGCTATAACGCATAATAGAGGGACCTCTAAAAAACCAATTTATATAAACATTAAAGCTATAGAAAATGGAATTAAAATAATTAATAATAAAATAGCTTTTAAAAATAAACCAAAGGGCAATGGAGTAGCTTTGAAAAACATGATTAAACAATTTAAATTACTTACTAAAGAGCCTATTCTTATTGAGGATAATACTGAGTGTTTTGAAATAAAAATCCCGTTAATTAATTTAAATAACTATGATTAAAGTGGTATTGGTTGAGGATGAAATGCCAGCCAGAAGAAAGTTAAAAAAGTATATTGAAAAATTAAAACATCCAGTAGAAGTTATAAAAGAGTTAGAAACTGTAGAGGATGTTTTAACATTTTTTATAAATGAACCAGAAGTAGATTTAATTTTTTCAGATATAGAACTTCTTGATGGAAATGTTTTTGATGCATATAAAAAATTAGAACTAAAATCACCTATAATTTTCTGTACTGCTTATAATCAATTTTGGATGGATGCTTTTGAAACTACTGGTATTGCATATTTATTAAAGCCATATTCATTTGATCGTTTTGAAAAAGCATTGGAAAAATATTTTATACTTAATACAGGTACAGCTTCTGAACTAAAGAATAATGATTTATTGCTGAAGCTAGATTCTTATTTTAATAGAAATATTGAGGAAACTAAAGTTTTTCAAGATCATTTTCCTGTAAAAACATCTAAGTATACTTACTTTTTGAAAGTAGAAGATATTCTATACTTTCAAGCAGATTATGGTGTTGTATTTGCTTTTGATAAAGAAAATAAAAAACATATTTTAAATCAAACATCTTTAAAATCGTTAGAAGAGATGGTGGATTCTAAAAAGTTTTTTAAGATAAATAGAAGTGAACTTGTTAGTAGGATTTATATTGAAAAAATAAGCAGATATGATAAAAATAGTATTGCCATAAATATATTAAATAGTAAAACAATTTTAAAAACAAGTCAAAATAAAACTGCTGAATTTAATAGTTGGTTAGGGGTTTAATTTTAAATAATTTTGTTAAAATAAAAGTAATTATCGTTGTATGATCTATAATAGATAGATTTTTATTTATAGTAGTGCCGTAAAACCGCAAACGTTGTATTCAAAACAGTTTGCGGTTAATTTTTTTGATTTTATGTTTGGCTATTACGCGTTTACTTTTGAGTAATCGACTAAAAAGTTAATAGTTTTATTATAATCAAGTGGTTGAACATGTTTAGTAAAGCTAGCCCAGTTTCCTGTAACCCAACAACGGTAATATTCAACGTTCCATCTTAAATTATATGAAACGGAATCATTAAACACACCTGATGTTTCATCTACCATCCAAACAGAAGTACATACAGGTTGAAGGTTTTTCTTGGCTAGATTAGGAACTGATTTTACTTGTCCTTTTTTCATAAATGGGCTTTTGAACATGTCCCACATAGAATTTTTTGTCTGTGATAGTTGAAAAGTCCAGTCTGCTTTTTTTCCACTAGAATTATTAGTAATTTCAAAATCTTTAATTGTTGTTGATTCTGAGCTACCTATAGTATAACTTGGTTTAAATGCAGGGTTTTCTGAAATATCAACTCCTACAGTAAAACTACTACTAGCGGTATATGTTGTTTCACCATTTACATTTTTTGGAGATGTTTGATAAGTTGTTATTTTACTGTTATTTAATGGTTCAAAATGTAGATCGATTTTGTTTTGAAAATAGCCTCTATTATAAGTCCCATCCCATTGCATTTTTGTTCCACTAGTAGGATTGAACCCCGCTCCAATAGTATTCATTTGAACATATTTTCGCTTCGGGTTATAAGATGCAACTAGAATAATTTCAACTAACATCTCGTTTTCTGCTTTTTGAGAAGAATCATATAAGTTAATTACGCTATTAAGAGGCACGTGATATACTTTGTATTGTCCTACGGGTAAGTCTATTGGTGGAGTAGATAGTCGATTGATAGTTGATGAGGTAAATGTCCAATTTTCTTCTTGAATGTTTTCTTCTATCAAAAGTGCCATTTCTTCAAGATTTAGTATAACTTGTTTTGAATTAACATTCTTTTTGCTAGAAGATTCTACTTTACCTAATGTTTCTTGTGAAGTACCGTTGTTATTTTCAATATTAATAGTTTCTAAAGCAGAAACAGATTGTTGTATTTCACTTTCACTAATTATAGGATTAATATATGTATTGTTTTCATATAAGTGGACAATACTTAATTCAGCACTAAAACCAATTCCTAAAAAAGTACTCATTAACTCTTTATCTGTTGATTTGTTAATTAGAATAATTGGCTTACAGTTTTTTTTGATTTCATTTTTTTCTTTGTCATCTAATTCAGTAACGTGTGCAAGATCAATAAGTATTGCGTCTGCATTTTTAACAAGTTTATTGCTAAACTCTTTAATTTCAAATAATTTACCTAATGATTCTTTTATAGGGTGGTTTGTTTTACCAAGTAATAATAAATAGTTCATTTTTTTTAGTTTAATAGTTAGTCCTTACTATTATGGTTTTTCAGGATGTACCTCGTTTTTAATGTAGTCTCGGAGCTCTACTTTTAGTTTGCATTAAAAAAATAATAGCGCTATTAGTTTTTTTCTACGGTGAAACTACTTTTTAAAGTATCAAGAAGTAAATCAAATGTTGTGAAACAGTTTTTATATGTTGTAAAAAGGAATAAAGAAGGAATGGGAATTATTAGATTTAATGATGAATTCTCTAATTCCGTTTGGGGTTTAAAGTTTTCTAATATTATTATTTAACTCAATACCTTCCTATATTAAAAAGGATAGAATATAAATTTACTCTAATCAAGAGGATGTAACAAAATAAATAATTAATCGTCTCAATTTATAACAACAAGTTAATTCTCCATCACTGAAGAAGAAATAGGGAGTTTTAATTTTGCATTTGTGTTATATATAGAGCACATACTTCAGCTTTTATGGCTGAAGTATGTGCTCTTTTTTTTGAGAGTAAGTAAATTAATAATAAAACCAAAAACCTAAAAACATGAAACAAGTATTCACATTTTTAATTGTAATTTTTATAACTATTACAATAAAAGCACAAGAGTATTCTTTTATTCCTAAAGATTTGAAAGAATTACCACTTGAAGAATTAATGAAAAAAGGACCACCTGAAAATTTAGATTTAGTATTTTATGAAGACGGAACAAAGACTACATTAAAAGAGATTATGCCATTAATTATGAATGGAATAGTGCTTCCTAAAATGTTTGTAGATAATAACAATAACTATAAAGCTTTAGTAATTGTAGGAGGAAGGTATTCTTTTTTACCTAAAGGTTTAAAACCTATATCTTCTGAAGAGTTAATGCGAAGAGGGTTGCCTAAAAAAATAGCACTAATTTTTTTAGATGATGGAACAGAAATTACAAAAAAGATAGCTAAAGAGTTAATAAATAATGGTAAGGCTATGCCTCAGATGTTTGTAGATAAGAATGGAGCCTTCAAAGCCTTAGTGTTAATAAAATATAAAGACACATCAGATCCCTACAAGGATATTAAAAATCCAACTGGAGAATTAGCGAAAAACTTTTCAATAGAAACAATAGATGGGAAAAAATATACTCTGAATGATTTAAAAGGTAAAAAAGTAGTTTTGAACTTTTGGTTTATAAGTTGTAAACCATGTGTTGATGAAATGCCTTCTTTAAATAAATTGATAGAAAAGTATAAAAATAATAAGGATGTGATTTTTTTAGCAATAGGTTTGGATAAAAAATCATCAATTAAAGAATTTTTAAAAATAACCAAATTCAATTATCAAATAGTAGCAAGTGGCGATGAAATTAGTAATCTTTATGGTGTTGAGGTTTATCCAACTCATTTTGTTATTGGGAAAGATTCAAAAATAGAGTATTTTGCTATTGGTAGCGGAGACCGTATTATAAGAAAAATTGAAAAAGCAATTAATAATAAATAATCTTTAAGTTTTATCTAAACAAAAAAACATTGTTAAAAACAATGGTTTTTTGTTTAGATGTCTTTTTAATATTTATTTAATTTTATATTAACTTCATTTATAAAGTTCTCATTTTTGTACGGATTTCATCTAAACATAAATTATTAATACTACCATGATGACTATGTTTTTTAGAGGTGTCAGGAATATAAGTGCCATTAGTTACTTCTTTACCTATTTTCTGATAGGCTTCTCTAAAACTTTGTCCATTTTCAATTAAGGTATTTATATTGTCAACAGTATATAAGTATTTGTATTTATCATCATTTAAATCTACGTCTTTCACTATAATTTGTTGAATAGAGTAATCGAAAATGTCTAAAATGTCTTTAGTTTCTTCGAAACCAAGTATCATGTTTTCCTTAAGGAGTTGATAATCTCTATGGTAGCCGCTGGGTAGATTATTTGTTATTAGTACCATTTCTGTATGGAGGGACTGAATTTTATTGCATTTTCCTCTAATTAGTTCAAAAACATCTGGGTTTTTTTTATGTGGCATAATACTACTACCTGTAGTTAATTCATCGGGAAAGGAGATGAAATCAAAATTTTGACTCATGTACAAGCAAATGTCCATAGCAAAACGAGCAAGCGTATTACTTAAGCTTCCTAATGCCATAGCTATTGTTCTTTCACTTTTACCTCTGCTCATTTGAGCGGCAACTACATTGTATTTTAAGGTAGCGAATTCTAGTTCTTCAGTAGTAAAATTTCTATCAATCGGAAAAGAACTTCCATATCCAGCTGCCGAGCCTAATGGATTTTGATCTACTGTTTTTAGTGCCGCATTTATAATATATAAATCATCAATTAATAATTCAGCATAAGCTGAAAACCACAATCCGAATGAGGAAGGCATGGCTACTTGTAAATGAGTATATCCAGGAAGAGTCTTAGTTTTATATGTGTCAGCTAACTCTAGCAACGTGTTAAAAAGAGTTTTAACTTTACTAGAAATAAACTGTAAATTGTTTTTATAGTATAAATGTAATGCCACTAAAACTTGATCATTTCTAGATCTAGCTGTATGTATTTTTTTTCCAACTTCTCCACAGATTTGCGTGAGGTCAAATTCAATTTTAGAATGAACATCTTCAAAGTTAGAATCAATTTTAAATGTTTTTTCTTCAATTTGCTGTTGTAAAATATTCAGTCCATCTACTAATAAGTTTAATTCTTTTTTTGTAATAAAATTAGTTTTTGCAAGCATTTTAGCATGTGCTAAAGAAGCTTTAATATCATATTTTGCTATATGTATATCTATTTCTCTATCATTTCCTACTGTGAAATTTTCTATTTTTTTATCTATAGATAGTCCTTTATCCCAAAGTTTCATTTTTTATATAATTACGTTATTTAATAATTCAATGTATAGCAGTATACCTTCTTTAATTTCATGTAAATAAATATATTCATCTGCTGTATGCGATCGTGTACTATCGCCTGGGCCTAATTTTAAAGAAGGACAATTTAATACTGCTTGATCTGATAGTGTTGGAGAGCCATAAGTGTTTCTTCCCAATGAAATACCTGCTTTTACTAAGTCATGGTCAATCGGAATAGAAGAAGAATTCAGGTTTAGGCTTCTAGGCTTTATAAAGCAAGGCGCATTTTGCACTAAGTATTCGCTAATTTGTTTGTTCGTGTATTTATCATTAACTCTTACATCAATCACTAGTTTTACATTAGCAGGTACTGCATTATGTTGTTTACCAGCATTTATTTGAGTAACGGTTAGTTTGACTTCTCCTAATGTATCAGATTTCTTTTCAAAAGATAAATTTTTAAACCATTGTAAAACTTCTATGGTATTATAAATTGCATTACTGTTATTAGGATGTGCAGCATGACTAGGAGTTCCCTTAATTTCAGCATCAAAAACAACTAACCCTTTTTCGGCAATAGCTAATTGCATTAAAGTAGGCTCACCAACAATTGCTACATCAATTTTTGGTAAAATTGACAGTAAACTATTTAATCCGTTTGAACCACTACTTTCTTCTTCGGCAGTGCCAGCAAAAATGATATTATATTTTAAATTTTCTTTTAAATAAAAATAAGTAAAGGTTGCTAGTAAAGAAACTAAGCATCCACCAGCATCATTACTTCCTAAACCATATAGCTTCTCATTTTCAATGATGGCCTTAAAAGGATTTTTTGTGTATCCGTTGTTGGGTTTTACAGTATCATGATGTGAGTTTAATAATAAGGTAGGTTTTGATTCATCAAAATGTTTGTTTAATGACCAAATATTGTTAACAGTTTTGGTATATGGAATATTAAACTCTTTGAACCATTTTTCTATTAACAAAGCTGTTTGGTCTTCTTCGGAAGAAAAAGAAGGTGTTTCTATTAAATTTTTAAGCAATTCAATTGCTTTTTTTATGAGTTCTAGTTTCATTATATCTTTATAGATGTATGTGATGTGTTTTTTTTGAATAGCATATCAGTATTACCTACACAAACTTTATTAACCTTGTTATTAATGGCATGAAAGCAATTATTTAACTTAGGAAGCATGCCTTTAAATATTAATCCTTGTTCTTTAAGTTTTGTGTATTTAATAGAATCAATGTTTTCTATAATTGAATTCTTGTTATTAATATCTGTTAAAACACCAGGTTCTTCAAAACAATAGTAAAGTTCTGTGGTGTAGTTGGTTGATAGAGCAATTGCTATTTCAGCAGCAATGGTATCGGCATTTGTATTTAATAGTTGTCCGTTTTTATCGTGAGTAATTGCACAGAAAACAGGAGTTACCTGATTATTAATTAATAAAATTGGAATTTGCGTATTTACTTTAATGATATCGCCAGCAAAACCATAATCTATAGGTGAAGAAGAGCGTTTTGTAGCTTTAATTGTATTTCCATCAGCACCAGTAAAACCTATACTATTTGTATTGTTAGCCTGTAGTTTTGCAATAATTTTCTTATTGATTTTACCAGCATAAACCATTGTAATAATATCTAATGTTTGAGCATCAGTAATTCGTCTTCCGTCAATGATGTTAACAGGAGTGTTCATTTTTTTAGCTAAATCTGAAGCAGATTTACCACCACCATGAATTAAAACTTTAGGACCTTCTAGTTGTGAGAAATTATAAAGAAAGCTATGCAAAACCTTTTCATTATTGATGATATTTCCTCCAATTTTAATAATTTTTACAGTTTTCATAAGTTCTCTAAAATTTGTTTTAAAACTATTTGAGTAGCATAGGTTCTATTATTAGCTTGTTTAATTACGAGTGAATTGTCACTGTCTAAAACTTCATCTTCAGCAACTACATTTCTTCTAATTGGTAAGCAATGCATAAATTTTGCATTTCCTAAGTTCTTCTTAGTAATCATCCAATTAGAAAACTTATTGGTTGTTTTCCCATAATCTAAATAAGAACTCCAATTTTTAGTGTAAATAAAATCTGCGTTTTCAAAAGCTTTATGTTGATCATGTTCAATTAAAGTATCCTTTGTAATTGAAGTGTCTAATTCGTACCCTTTTGGATGGGTAATTGTAAAGTCTACTTCCATTTTATGCATTAAATGCACAAAAGCATTAGCCACTGAATGTGGTAAGGCTTTAGGATGTGGTGCCCATGATAGTACTACTTTAGGTTTTTTAACAGTTTTGAATTCTGTAATTGTTATAGCGTCAGCCAATGCCTGAAGAGGATGGTCTGTAGCACTTTCCATATTAACAATTGGTACTTCAGCGTATTTTATAAAATTATTAATTACAAACTCAGAAGCGTCTTTTTCTTTGTTTTTTAAAGAAGGAAAAGCTCTAATAGCGATTATTTCGGCGTATTGAGAAATAACTTTAGCAGCTTCTTTTATATGCTCAGATGAAGTTAAATTCATTACTGTACCATCTTCAAATTCTAAATTCCATGCATTTGAAATATTTAAAACACTAACATGCATCCCCAGGTTTTTTGCAGCTTTTTCCGTACTCAGTCTTGTTCGAAGGCTAGCATTAAAAAATAACATTACCAATGTTTTATTTTTACCAATAGAAGAAAATTTAAAAGGATCTTTTTTTAATAGAATAGCCTTGTTAATTGTTTCTTGTAAGTTGTTTATGTCATTTAAACTTGTATATTTTTTCATGATGAAAAAGTTTTAAGTTCTTCTTTTAACGTTTTTATAAAAACATCTATGTGCTTTTTTTGTATTGTTAAAGGAGGTAGTATTCTTAATAAATTTGGATTTTTAGAACTTCCTGTAAATATGAAATGTTTATAAATAAGTGTTTTTCTCATTTCTGAGACAGGAAAATTAAACTCTAAACCTAACATTAAGCCTCTCCCTTTAATTGAAGTTAAGTGTGGTAATGATTTTGCTTCTTTAATAAAATAATTAGATACTTCTTTAACATTTGATAATAGATTTTCATTTTCTATTACTGATAAAACAGCTAAAGAAGCACTACAAGCTAAATGATTACCGCCAAAAGTTGTTCCTAGCATTCCATATTTTGGTTGTATGCTGGGGTGTATTAAAATTCCACCAATGGGAAAACCATTTCCCATGCCTTTAGCCATAGAGATAATATCAGGAGTAACGTTGTGTTTTTGAAAAGCAAAGAAATCACCAGTTCTACAAAATCCTGATTGAATTTCATCAGCAATAAGAAGTGTATCATATTGATTACACAGTTTTTGTAAGCCTTTGTAAAATTTAGTAGTAACTTCATTTAAGCCTCCAATCCCTTGGATAGTTTCAATGATAACTGCACACACGTCATTATTTTTGAGTGTTTTTTCAACACCTTTTAAATCTTCAAAATCATGGAAAATAACTTCTTGTTGAGAATTAATTGGGGCAACTATTTTAGTGTTATCTGTGGTGGCAACTGCAGCAGAAGTTCTACCATGAAAAGAGTTTTTAAAAGAAATTACCTTTTTCTTATTGGTATGGAAAGAAGCTAGTTTTAAAGCATTTTCATTTGCTTCAGCACCTGAATTACATAAGAATAACTGATAGTTTTTACAATTAGATTTGTTTCCTAATTGTTTTGCTAATTCAACCTGTAAAGGGTTTTTTATAGCATTGCTATAAAAACCTAGCTTAGAAACTTGTTGATTTATATTTTTAATATAAGTAGGATGTGAGTGTCCAATTGATATTACAGCATGTCCGCCATATAAATCTAAATATTTGTTGTCATTATTATCATAAACGTAAACGCCTTCTGCTTTTACAGGAGTGACATTAAACAATGGGTATACATCAAATAAACTCATATTTGTTCTTGTTTAATAGTGTTAATTTTATTGTAAGAGGCTACCATGCCTTGTATTAAAGCAGCACTTAGCCCTTTGTGTTCCATTTCGTTTAAACCTTCAATAGTACATCCTTTTGGAGTGGTAACTTTATCTATTTCTTCTTCTGGGTGATTTCCAGTGGTTATTAATAAATTAGCGGCTCCTTCGCTAGTAAACATGGCTAATTTTTGAGCATCTTTTGCATCAAATCCTAATTGAATAGCTGCTTGAGTTGATGCACGTATTAAGCGCATCCAAAATGCAATTCCACTAGCACAAATTACTGTTGCAGCCTGCATTTGATTTTCAGGGATAACAATAGAGCTTCCTAATTGATTAAAAATGGTTTCAGCTAATTCTATTTTATTTTTTCCGTTTGAGTTAGAACTGATGCAAGTCATTGATTTTCCAACTGCAATAGCTGTATTTGGCATTGCTCTTATAATAGGCTTATTATTGCCTATTATAGATGCTATTTTATGAATGCTAAAACCAGTTATGGTTGATAACAGTGTATGTTTATCGGTTAAAAGTGGTGTGATGTTTTTTAAAATATTTTCAAAGTGTCTTGGCTGAACAGCAAAAATTAAAATATCAGAATTTGTTACAGCTTCTTTATTATCAGAAGTTATATTAATATTGGTGTTTTTTTCAAACTCCTTTAATTCTTTGATGTTTCTTTTGGTAATATATAAGCTCGTAGTAAGATTATTACTAATTAATCCTTTAGCAATAGATTTTCCAAGATTTCCTGTTCCTATGATTGCGATTTTCATGATTCTTAGATTTAAAAATAGTTAGCTTTTAATTGAAGACCTTCATTTTCTTGAAGCCCAAGCATTAAATTCATGTTTTGAATAGCCTGTCCTGAAGCTCCTTTTAGTAAATTGTCTATTGTGCTTGTTATTAGTAGTTTATTTTGATGCTTATGTAAGTGAATTAAGCATTTGTTAGTGTTTACAACCTGTTTTAAGTGTATGTTTTCTTCTGAAATAAAAGTAAAAGCAGCCTTTTTATAAAATGTTGTAAAAAGGGCATTGGCTTCTTCTATTGTTCCTTCAAACTTGGTATAGGCAGTAGCAAAAATTCCTCTTGAAAAGTCACCTCTATTTGGCATAAAAATCACTTCAGAATTAAATTGTTCTTGGCAAGAGTTTAATGTTTGATTTATTTCCCCTAAATGCTGATGAGTAAAAGGTTTGTAGTAAGAAAAATTATTGTCTCTCCATGTAAAATGAGTTGTTTTTGACAAAGAAGTTCCGGCACCAGTAGCTCCAGTTACAGCGTTAACGTGTATATCTTCTTTAAGTAAATTAGATTTAGCTAAAGGTAATATTGCTAGTTGAATAGCTGTAGCAAAACATCCTGGATTAGCAATGTGTGTTGCTTTTTGAATAGCTTCTTTATGTAGTTCTGGTAACCCATAGATAAATTGTTTTTTATGAAAATGATTATCTTTTGTTAACCTAAAATCATTTCCCAAATCAATTATTTTTGTGTCTTCAGAAAAAATATAAGTTTTTAAAAATTTTCTAGAATTTCCATGCCCTAAACATAAAAAAAGGACATCTACGTTTGGGTTAATAGTGTTGATGAATTTTAAGTTGGTACTACCTATTAAATCTTGGTGAATGTGTGATATCTTATTGCCTGCGTTTGACGTACTATATACAAAGTTAATAGACGCTTTAGAGTGTTGTAGTAATAGCCTAATTAACTCACCTGCGGTATATCCAGCTCCACCAATTATTCCTATTTGTATCATGATTTATTGATTAACTTGTTGGTATATTTTATTTTGATTACCAAATATTTTTATAAAACCTTTAGCTTCTTCTGCTGTCCAACCATTATTTATTTCTCCATAACTACCAAATTTAGCATTCATTAAATCATGAGGGGAAGAGATTCCGTCAAGAGTAAAGTGGTAAGGTTTCAGTGTAATATGAACAACACCCGATACTTTGTCTTGACTACTCTGTAAAAAAGCTTCCATATTTCTCATCACAGGGTCTAAATATTGTCCTTCGTGTAAGTGCATTCCATAAAAATTGGCTAAATATTCTTTATGTTGCAATTGCCATTTTGTTAGCGTATGTTTTTCAAGTAAATGATGAGCCTTGATAATTAATAAAGCTGCAGCAGCTTCAAAACCAACTCTTCCTTTAATTCCAACAATTGTATCACCAACATGTACGTCTCTACCAATTCCAAATTTTGATGCAATGGTATTTAAATATTCTATGTTCTTTACAGAGTTATTTTCAATGTTATTAACAGCAATAAGTTCACCTTTTTCAAAAGAGAGGGTTACTTTTTCAGAACTAGTGTTTTTTAATTGTGAAGGATAGGCGGTTTCAGGTAATGGGTTAATTGAAGTTAGTGTTTCTTCTCCTCCAACACTAGTTCCCCATAATCCTTTATTTATAGAATATTTTGCTTTTTCCCAAGAAGTATTAATTCCATTATCTTTTAAGTATTTAATTTCTTCTTGTCTAGATAAATTTTGATCTCTAATGGGAGTTATAATTTTAATTTCGGGTGCTATAATTTGAAAAATCATATCAAATCTTACCTGATCATTTCCTGCACCAGTACTACCATGCGCAATAAATTTAGCATCAATGCTTTTAGCATAGTTCACAATTTCTATGGCTTGTATAATTCTTTCAGCACTAACAGAAAGAGGGTAGGTGTTGTTTTTTAGTACATTACCAAAAATTAAATATTTAATTACTTTATTATAAAAAGTATCAATAGCATTAATGTTTAGATAAGTACTTACCCCCATCTTATAAGCATTTTCTTCAATTTTTTTTATTTCCTCCGAAGAAAAACCACCTGTGTTTACACTAACAGCATGTACATCGTACCCTTGTTTAGATAAGCTAACTGCGCAATACGAAGTGTCTAATCCACCGCTATAAGCGATTACTAATTTTTTCATTTGTTGTTCTTTTTTAAATAAATATTTTCCTTGATTTTTTTTAACCTTTGAAATACTTTCTTCTTTACTTTATTTTTTGAAGTTTTAGTACTAGGATCGTATAGCATTCCAGTGCATAAACACATTTTTTGCTGTGTTCTTTGAAGAATGTCGTAGTTTATACAAGTTTTACAGCCTTTCCAAAAAGATTGATCATCAGTTAATTCAGAAAAGGTAACAGGCTTATATCCTAAATTACTGTTCATGTTTATAACTGCTAAACCTGTGGTTATACTGAAAACTTTAGCATTAGGGAATTTGGATCTAGATAAATTAAAAATGGTTTCTTTAATTTTTTTTGCAAGCCCAATCCCCCTGTAGTTTGGATGAACAATTAAACCAGAATTAGCAACAAATTCGCCATGTTCCCAAAGCTCTATGTAGCAAAAACCAGCAAATTTATGCCCATCTAAAGCTATAACTGCATTTCCGTTTTCTAGTTTTGTAACTATGTATTCAGGTTTACGTTTAGCGATACCTGTACCTCTTATTTTTGCTGCATTATCAATTGTTTCACAAATGATTTCAGCGTATTTACTATGAGTTTGATCAGCAATAACAACTTTCATTGAAATTGATTTTTAATGAATACTTTTATTGAATAACGTTTTTAGAATAGAACCGGACTCACCTAAGTTCTGTAAATAAGTAATCACCCTTACGGGCGAGGTCGAGTATAAAAAAAGCGCACTGAAAAATTACTGTTATATACAGTAATAATGCTTAGTAATAAGATGTAAGTGTAGATTATGGAAATCAAAATATAAAAATAAAATTATACAATACTCAGTTTTAAAAATGAAGATTTAGTGCTGGTAAGAATTACCGCACTAATAAACTGGGTGTATTATTGTATGTTTTATTTATTTGCATAACGTTGCAAATCTATCAAAATTTAATTTTAATATCCTAATAAAAAGAGAAAAAATAATAAAAATGTTTAAATATCAATCATTTAAACAAATGGTTGATATTTGTTTAAAAATAATATTTTTAAAAATAAATTTGGAAAAGCAATAAATAATTTACAATATTTGTAACCAATATGAGTAAACAAGTATTAAATATTATTTCTATTATTATTGTCGTTGTGATTATTTCACAAGGATAGGGGAAGAATATTTAAAAAAATAAATAAAATTTTAAAAGGCTTCCTAAATATTTAGGAAGCCTTTTTTGTTAGAATAAAATGAATCAATTTTTAAACATAGTAGTAATTATCATTATTGTCATTATTAGCTCACCACCGAGTTGATGCAGATAGCTATTGTGTAAAAAGAAGCCTGTATCAATTTAATTGATGCAGGCTTTTTTTTGTTTAATGACTGTCATTTGAATATTTAGTTAATTTATTAGTTATTAAGCACTTGTGTTAATTTTGTAAGAAATGAGAATCATTATGTTATTAAAAATAGAGGAAAAACAATAAACCGATAAAATAATTTTGAAAAACAAAACAACTAGAAGATGTATTACAATGATGAAACTGTAATTTTTTACAACGGAAAATTTGTTAAAGCTAAAGAGGCTTCAGGTAATTTGTATGGGCAAACTTTACATTATGGAAATGGAGTTTTTGAAGGGATAAGAGCCTATGAAACTTCTGAAGGAACTAAGATATTTAAAGCTTTAGAGCATTATAAGCGTTTGCTATATGGTGTAGAAGTTATGGATATAGATTTTAATTATACTGAAGAAGAATTAACAAAAATAACGTATGAGTTGTTAGAAAGGAATAATTTAAAAGATGCTTACATCCGTCCACTTGTTGTGACTGGAGAGAATATGGGTGTCTTTTCAGCTAAAGGTTCTGATTTAATAATACAGTGTTGGAAATGGGATAAGTTAATGGGAGATGAATTATTGCGTGTGAAAACTTCTAGATTTCAGAGACCTAATCCTAAATCATGTTTTGTTGAAGCCAAAATAACGGGGCACTATATTAATTCAATATTAGCAAGTAATGAGGTTAAAAAGGAAGGGTATGATGAATCATTATTATTAGATATGAATAATAATGTGGCAGAATGTTCAGGGGCTAATATTTTTATGGAAAAAGAAGGGGTTTTATATACGCCACCAAGAGGGCATATTATGGCTGGAATAACTAGATCTACTGTTATAGATTTATGTAAAGAAGTAGGAATTTCAGTTGTAGAGAAACATTTTACACTAAAAGAATTAAAAGAATCTGATAGTGCTTTTTTTACAGGAACCGCAGCTGAGGTTGTAGGATTGAAATCACTAGATGAGTATCAATTTCCTTTAGAATGGAAAAACTCTCAAGGAAATAAATTAATGAAATTATATAAAAATGAAGTTTTAGGACTTCGTAAAAAATGTTTAACAAATTAAGAAATGGAGTTAAATAAATTTAGTAAGCAAGTAACTCAAGATGATACACAGCCAGCGGCACAAGCAATGCTTCATGCTATTGGTTTGTCAAATGAAGATTTACAAAAGCCTCTAGTAGGTATTGCAAGTACAGGATACGAAGGAAATCCGTGTAATATGCATTTAAATGATTTAGCTAAATTAGTTAAAAAAGGAACTGAAAATAAAGATTTAATTGGTTTGATATTTAACACTATAGGTGTTTCTGATGGGATATCAATGGGAACGCCAGGAATGCGTTTCTCTTTACCATCACGTGATGTTATTGCCGATTCTATGGAAACAGTGGTACAAGCCATGTCTTATGATGGGTTAGTAACAGTTGTTGGGTGTGATAAAAATATGCCAGGTGCGTTAATGGCTATGTTGCGCTTAAACCGACCTTCTGTTTTAGTATATGGAGGTACAATTGCATCTGGGTGTCATGAAGGTAAGAAGTTAGATGTAGTTTCTGCTTTTGAAGCTTGGGGAGAAAAAGTAGCTGGTACCATTGATAATGAAGAATATCAAAGTGTTATTGAGAAAGCATGTCCTGGAGCAGGTGCTTGCGGTGGAATGTATACAGCAAATACTATGGCGTCAGCTATTGAAGCTTTAGGAATGAGTTTACCATACAATTCATCAAATCCAGCAATTAGCCAAAATAAAGAAGATGAATGTGTGAAAGCAGGAGAAGCTTTGCGTGTGTTGTTAGAGAAAGATATAAAGCCTTCAGATATTGTTACTAAAAAATCACTTGAAAATGCCATTCGATTGGTTACAATAATGGGAGGGTCAACTAATGCAGTATTGCATTTCTTAGCGATAGCAAAAGCTGCTGATGTGAAATTTACTTTAAAGGATTTTCAACGTATTTCTGATGAGACTCCGTTTTTAGCAGATTTAAAACCAAGTGGTAAGTATTTAATGGAAGATGTTCATGCTGTGGGTGGTGTGCCAGCGGTTTTAAAATACTTATTAGAAGAAGGACTTTTACATGGAGAATGCTTAACGGTTACTGGTAAAACATTAGCAGAAAATTTAGCAGATGTTCCTGGTTTAGTAGAAAATCAAGATGTAATTAAGCCAATAGAAAATCCAATAAAAACTACTGGTCATTTAAGAATGCTATATGGAAATTTAGCAGAAGAAGGTTCAGTAGCAAAAATTACCGGTAAAGAAGGATTATCATTTAGAGGTAGAGCTAAAGTTTTTGAAGGTGAATATGCTACTAATGATGGAATAAGAGAAGGAAAAGTAGAAAAAGGAGATGTAGTTGTTATACGTTATGAAGGACCAAAAGGTGGTCCAGGTATGCCTGAAATGTTAAAACCTACAGCTGCAATAATGGGAGCTGGCTTAGGTAAGGATGTAGCCTTAATAACCGATGGGCGTTTTTCAGGAGGAACTCATGGTTTTGTAGTTGGTCATATTACCCCAGAAGCACAGGATGGAGGAGCTATTGCTTTGGTTGAAGATGGAGATATGATTTCTTTGAATGCTGAAACAAACACAATTACATTAGAAGTTTCTGATGAAGAACTTAAAGAACGTAAAAATAAATGGGTAGCTCCACCTTTAAAAGTAAATAGAGGGGTATTGTATAAATATGCAAAAACAGTTGCGTCTGCATCTAATGGATGTGTAACTGATGAGTTTTAAATATTAGTATAAAAAAATATAATAACAAGAAGCTTATAGCCAAAAGCTAGTAGCATAAAGCAAAATAAAATGGCAACAAAAACTAAAGAACAAACAGAACAAAAAACAAATCAAACAGAAAAAATATCAGGTGCTGAAGCTGTTATTAAATGTTTACTTGCTGAGGGAGTAGATACATTGTATGGCTACCCTGGTGGAGCAATTATGCCAGTGTATGATGAGTTGTATAAGTATCAAGATCAACTTCATCATGTGTTAACGCGCCATGAACAAGGAGCTACACATTCAGCACAAGGATATGCTAGAGTATCTGGGAAAGTAGGAGTTGCTATTGCAACATCTGGCCCTGGAGCTACTAATTTGATAACAGGAATTGCTGATGCACAAATAGATTCTACGCCTATGGTTTGTATTACTGGTCAAGTAGGTGCACATCTTTTAGGTACAGATGCGTTTCAAGAAACTGATATTGTTGGGATCTCGACTCCAGTTACTAAATGGAATTATCAAATAACAAAAGCAAGTGAGATTCCAGAAATAATGGCAAAAGCATTTTACTTAGCTCGATCTGGACGTCCTGGGCCTGTTTTAGTAGATATAACAAAGAATGCTCAATTTGAAGAGTTTGACTTTTCATATAAAAAATGTACTTCTGTAAGAAGTTACAGAGCTAAACCTGATGTGAATGAAGTTAAACTTCAAGAAGCTGCGACTTTAATAAATGAGGCAAAAAAACCAATGGTTGTTTTTGGTCAAGGGGTTATTTTAGGTCAAGCAGAAGAAGAGTTTAAAGCATTTATAGAAAAAGCGAATTTACCGTCAGCATGGACAATTTTAGGGTTGTCTGCTTTACCTACATCACATCCATTAAACGTTGGAATGGTTGGGATGCATGGTAATTATGGACCTAACAGGCTAACAAATGAATGTGATTTGTTAATCGCTATAGGTATGCGTTTTGATGATCGTGTTACTGGTGATTTAAGTAGGTATGCTACGCAGGCTAAAGTTATACATTTTGAAATAGATCCAGCTGAGGTAGATAAAAATGTAAAAACTGAAGTTGCTGTTTTGGGTGATGCAAAAGAAAGTTTGCAAAAAATATTGCCTTTAATTAATGAGAATTCTCACGAAGAATGGTTGGGAGAGTTTAAAAAGCATGATGCTGTTGAGTTTGATAAAGTAAAGAAAGATGTTTTATATCCTGAAAAAGAAGGATTAACAATGGGAGAAGTGATGAAAGAAATTAATAATGCTTCTGGAGGAGACGCTGTTATTGTTTCTGATGTAGGTCAACATCAAATGTTTGCCTGTCGTTATGCTGAGTTTAATCAAACTAAAAGTAATATAACATCAGGAGGCCTTGGAACTATGGGATTTGCTTTACCTGCGGCTATTGGAGCTAAAATGGGGGCGCCTGAACGAGAGGTTGTTGCGGTTATTGGAGATGGTGGATATCAAATGACTATTCAAGAACTAGGTACTATTTTACAAACAAAAGCAGCTGTTAAAATAGTAGTACTTAATAATGAGTTTTTAGGTATGGTACGTCAGTGGCAACAATTGTTTTTTGACAAAAGGTATGCCTCTACTGAAATGGTTAACCCTGATTTTATTGCCATAGCAAAAGGATATCATTTAAAAGCAAATAGAGTAACTAAAAGAGAAGATTTAGCAAGTTCAGTTCAAGAAATGATGCAGTCAGAAGAAGCATTTTTCTTGGAGGTTTGTGTAGAAAAGGAAGATAATGTATTTCCAATGATACCAACAGGGGCTTCAGTTTCAGATATAAGATTAGAGTAATTATGGATACTAAACAAACATATACCATATCAATATATACCGAAAATAATATTGGTTTATTGAATAGAATTTCAGCAATATTTCAAAGAAGACATTTAAATGTTGAGAGTGTAAATGTTTCAAAATCAGAAATAAAAAGCGTTTCTAGATTTACACTTTTAGTAAAACTGACTGAAGATGAAGTTAAAAAGATAATAGGGCAAATAGAAAAGCAAGTAGAAGTTATTAAAGCATTTTATCACACTGATGATGAAACTATTTATCAAGAATCTTGTTTATTTAAGTTGAGTACTGATTTGTTAACAGATAATGATGAAATTCAAAAAATAATAAATGGAAGTAAATCAAGAGTTATAAATATTAATAAAGACTTTTTTGTACTTGAGAAATCTGGTTCTAAAGAAGAGGTTGAAGAGCTTTATCATATTTTAGATAAGCATGGAATCATGCAATTTGTTCGTTCGGGTAGAATTGCAATTACAAAAAAGGAAATGCCAGTTTCTGAGATGTTAAAAGCATTAGAAAAATAAATACAATAAATAAAATTTTATATAATAAACAAACAATGGAAAATTATTTTAACCAACTACCTTTAAGGGAACAACTAGCTCAATTAGGTAAATGTAGATTTATGGAGTCTTCAGAATTTGAAGATGGAATTGAAGCTTTAAAAGGAAAAAAAGTTGTAATAGTTGGATGTGGAGCACAAGGTTTAAATCAAGGTTTAAATATGCGTGATTCTGGTTTAGATATTTCTTATGCATTACGTGATGCAGCAATTAAAGAACAACGTCAGTCGTATAAAAATGCTACTGAAAATGGATTTTCTGTAGGATCATATAGTGAGTTAATACCAATTGCTGATTTAGTGTGTAATTTAACACCAGATAAACAACATACTAATGTTGTAAAAACTGTAATGCCATTAATGAAATCTGGTGCTACATTAACTTATTCACATGGGTTTAATATTGTTGAAGAAGGAATGCAGGTACGTAAGGATTTAACCGTAATTATGGTGGCTCCAAAGTGTCCAGGAACGGAAGTTCGTGAAGAGTATAAAAGAGGTTTTGGGGTACCAACTTTAATAGCAGTTCATCCTGAGAATGATCCTGAAAGTAAAGGGTTGTCTCAAGCTAAAGCATATGCATTTGCTACAGGGGGTCATAGAGCTGGTGTATTAGAGTCATCTTTCGTCGCTGAGGTGAAATCAGATTTAATGGGAGAACAAACAATTCTATGTGGAGTGTTGCAAACTGGAGCAATTTTATCGTTTGATAAAATGGTTGAAGAAGGTATTGAACCTGGGTATGCTGCTAAGTTGATTCAATTTGGATGGGAAACTATTACTGAGGCTTTAAAGCATGGAGGTATCACTAATATGATGGATAGGTTGTCAAACTCAGCAAAAATAAAAGCTTTTCAAGTGTCAGAAGAGTTAAAAACAATAATGCGTCCGTTGTTTTATAAGCACATGGATGATATAATGTCTGGGCATTTCTCAAAAACGATGATGGAAGATTGGAGTAATGATGATAAAAACCTATTAAGTTGGAGGTCAGCTACTGGTGAAACTGCTTTTGAAAAAACAAAAATTACTGATGAGGAAATTTCTGAGCAAGAGTACTTTGATCACGGTACATTATTAGTTGCTTTTGTAAGAGCAGGTGTTGAGTTGGCTTTTGAATCTATGACAGAGGCGGGAATTATTGAAGAGTCTGCTTATTATGAGTCATTACATGAAACTCCATTAATAGCAAATACTATAGCACGTAAGAAACTTTATGAAATGAATAGAGTAATTTCTGATACTGCTGAATATGGTTGTTACTTATTTGATCATGCATGTAAGCCTTTATTAACTGAATTCATGAAAACTGTTACAACTGATATTATAGGTAAGCCATATAAAGGAACAGGTAAAGTTGATAACCAAGAATTAATAGCTGTAAATAAAGCTTTAAGAAATCACCCGGTTGAGAAAATAGGTGAAACTTTAAGGGCTTCAATGACAGCTATGAAACAATTATAATATGGAGACAAAAAACATCTATTTTCCTAAATTAAAAGATGTGAATAAAGCTGCAGCTACTTTGAAAGAGGTAGTTGCAGTAACTCCTTTGATGTTGAATTATACTTTTTCAAAAAAACTGGAATCAAATATTTTTTTAAAAAGAGAAGATTTACAGCAAGTACGATCGTACAAAATAAGAGGAGCGTATAACAAAATAAGTTCATTAACTAATGAAGAGTTGATTAATGGAATTGTTTGTGCTAGTGCAGGAAATCATGCTCAAGGTGTTGCTTTGGCTTGTAAAAAGAAAGAAATTCAAGGAACAATATTCATGCCTGCTCCAACTCCTAAACAAAAGTTAGAGCAAGTAAAAATGTTTGGAGGCGAGTTTGTAGATATTCAGCTTACAGGAGATACTTTTGATGATGCTTATAAAACAGCAAAGTATATATCTGATAGTTTGGGTAAAACGTTTGTACATCCTTTTGATGATGAAAAAATTATAGAAGGACAAGCGACAGTTGGTTTAGAGATTTTAGAACAAGCAAATGAATCAGTAGATTATGTATTTGTTCCTGTAGGTGGTGGTGGTTTAGCCTCAGGGCTTTCAAGTATTTTTAAACTGTTGTCCCCGAAAACAAAAATAATAGGAGTTGAGCCAGCAGGAGCAGCATCAATGCAACAGGCTATTGCAAACAATGAGAATGTTAAGTTGTCTGAAATAGATAAGTTTGTTGATGGGGCTGCGGTACAACAAGTAGGTGGATTAACTTATAAAATATGTAAAGAGAATTTAGATGATATGATTACGGTTCCAGAAGGAAAAGTGTGTCAAACTATTCTAGATATGTATAATAAAGACGCTATTGTAGTTGAGCCCGCTGGAGCTTTAACTTTAGCAGCTTTAGATACTTTTAAAGAAGAAATTAAGGGTAAAAACGTTGTATGTGTTATTAGTGGAAGTAATAATGATATAACAAGAACGGCAGAGATTAAGGAGCGAGCTCTGTTATATGGCGGTTTAAAACATTATTTTATTATTCGGTTTCCTCAACGTGCAGGAGCTTTAAAAGAGTTTGTAATAGATGTTTTAGGTAAGAATGATGATATCACTTTTTTTGAGTATTCTAAAAAAACTAGTAGAGAAAATGGACCAGCAGTTGTTGGAGTGGAATTGGAAAAAAAGGAAGATTTATCTCCGTTAATAGCTCGAATGAAAGAGCGTAATTTTTATGGAGAGTACTTGAATAATAAACCAAATTTGTTTGAATTTTTAGTGTAAAAGTCGTTTTTAACGGCTTTTTTTTGGTTATATAAAACCAAAAAGCCCAAACTAAAAGTCTGGGCTTTGGTGGTGGTGCCTCCAGGAATCGAACCAGGGACACAAGGATTTTCAGTCCTTTGCTCTACCAACTGAGCTAAGGCACCATTGGTACTTAATTTTTGTAGCATTTAGTAAAATAAAAGTCATAAAATATGATTTTTATTTGTGGTGCCTCCAGGAATCGAACCAGGGACACAAGGATTTTCAGTCCTTTGCTCTACCAACTGAGCTAAGGCACCAATTGCTACTTTCGTTAAGCGGATGCAAATATACAATCGTTTTTCAATTTAACAAAATAAAAAAACTAAAAAAATGTATTGTAACTTTGTTTTTTTTAAAAAATAAGTATGTTTTTAATAATTGATGTAGGTAATACAAGAGTCAAAGTAGCTGTTTATGAGAATGATGTAGTCATTGATAGAATGGTGTTTCTTAAAGTGAAAATAATTGAAGAATTGGGAAAAATTATTTTAAAATATCCAATATTAAAGAGTATTGTGTCTTCTGTAGCGTCATTTTCCGAAAAAGAAGAAGAAAAAATAATTGAATTAATCAACCCTATTATTCTAAATCATAAAACCAAGGTACCTTTTGAAAATATGTATGATACTCCAAAGACGCTAGGAGTTGATAGAATAGCATTAGCAGCCGCAGCTGTAAAGAAATATCCAGATACAAACACCTTAGTTATTGATGCAGGAACCTGTATTACGTTTGATTTTATAACGAAAGATAAAAAATATTTAGGAGGTGCTATTTCCCCAGGCATAGCAATGAGATATAGAGCCTTAAATACATTTACATCAAAATTACCATTATTAAAACAAACACATATCTCTGACTTTATAGGAAGAAATACAGATACTTCTATACATTCTGGAGTTATAAATGGAGTATATAATGAAATTATAGGTCTTATTAATCAGTATAAAGCAGGGTATCAAGATTTAACAATTGTTTTAACAGGAGGAGATACAAAATTCTTGGCAGAACAATTAAAAAGTGTCATATTTGCCCATCCAAATTTTGTTTTGGAGGGATTACATACTATTTTGATATATAATTTAGAGGATGATTAAGAGGTTTATAATAGGACTATTAGTATTAAGTACAACAGCAATAGTAGCGCAAAGTAACAGTGCGTCACCATATTCTTATTTTGGTATAGGGGAAAATTTTGATCCATTAACTGTTGAACAGTCTTCAATGGGAGGTATTGGAGTTGCCTTAAAAGATACATACCATTTAAATTTTACAAATCCAGCTGCGAATGCAGATTTAAGATATGCTACTTATGCTATTGGAGGAAGTTTAACTTTTTTAAACTTAAAAGAATCTAATTCATCTCAATCTGGTAATTCAACTAGTTTAAGATATGTTTCGTTAGGATTTCCAATAGGTAAGAAAGCAGGTTTTTCTGTAGGATTACAACCGTTTTCATCTGTAGGGTACTCATTGTTAAATAGAGTATATGATGGTGATAACATTAAAGAGCTTACAAGGTTCACAGGAATAGGAGGTACAAATAGACTATATGCTAGTTTTGGTACCTATTTATTCGATGGGTTTTCTGTAGGTGTTGAAGTTGGTTTTATTTTTGGAAGTTTGCAAAATGATATTTTAAATCAAGTTCAAGGAACTATGTTAGGGACTAAGCACCAAGAAAAATTAAACCTTAGGGGAGGGCAATTTAAATTTGGAGCACAGTATAAAAAAGAATTAAAGAATAAATTACAATTATACACAGGAGCTGCTGTTACTTTTGATAGTGATTTATCAGCAAATGGAGCCGAAAGAATGTATTCTTTATCTATTGCTACTTCAGGAGCTGAACAGGTAAGAAAAATACTTTATGATAAATCAATATCAGGAAATTTAACAATGCCTTTCAAAACTGTATTTGGTGTAGGTTTAGGAAAAGTAAATAAGTGGTATGTAGGAATAAATCAAGAGTATAAAGATGCAGTTGTTAGTTCACAAGGAATTAATGTTATAGGAAATAGCCAAGCATTTAGATATGAAAGAGGAAGTAAATTTTCAATAGGAGGATATTATCTTCCTAAATTAAATTCAATATCAAGTTACTGGGATAGAGTTACTTATAGAGGTGGTGTTAGGTTTGAGAAAATGGGTGTTTTAGCAGATGGAACTGGAACAGGAAATAATTTAACATCAATAAATGACTTTGGCATAAATATTGGATTTGGTTTACCACTTCCAAAACAATTATCTAGTGTTAATATAGGATTTGAGTATGGACAAAGGGGGACAATGATTAATAATCTAATTAAAGAAAACTATTTTAATGTAAAATTAAGTTTATCTTTAAATAGTATTAATTGGTTCAATAAAAGAAAAATAGATTAATTAAAAACTGATTAAATGATGAAAAAAATTACGTATTTACTAACAGGGATGTTTTTGTTTGTAGCCGTAAATGTTGTTAAAGCGCAGGCTAGTCAAGAATGTAACATAAAGTATAACTTATTTAAAGGTAATTATGTTACTAAAAAATATGCTGAGGCTAAGGTAGATTTAGAATATTTACTTACTAACTGCTCTAAATTATCAGTTAATATCTACAAATTAGGAGCGAAAATAGCTAACAGGACTAATGATCATACTTTAGCTAAGAAAATTTATGAAGGTAGACTTGTTAATTTTCCTAATAAAGGAGCTGCAAAAGCGCATAGTGAGTATGCAAAGTATTTGATTAAGCATAAGTTAGCGTCTAGTGATGAGGTTTTTTTAATTTTAGAAAAGGCCTATAAAATTTCACCTAAAGAGATGAGTGTTAAAAATATCTTTAGATATTTTACAGGTATCACTGAAAAATATAAAGATACTGATCCTCAAAAAGTATTTGATACTTATGATGATGTAATTGAATCTGTTCAAGAAAAATTAGATGATTATAATGTTAAAATAGCTAAATTACAAGCTAAAGAAGAAGCAGGTACAATAGATAGTAAAGAAAAAAAGAGGTTAAAAGCTTATACAATAAATTCTGGATCATTAGGGAAAGTAGAAGGTGGTCTTGATGCTATGATTTCTGAAATAGCTACTTGTGAAAGATTAATACCTATTTACAAAAGAGATTTTGATGCAAATAAAACAAATGGAGTTTGGTTAAAAAGATCTGTGTCAAGAATGTATAATAAAGGGTGTCAGACTGATCCATTATTTGAAACATTAGCAAAAGCTTATGCTGATGCAACACAATCTGCTGACGCATTTAACTTTATTGCTGGAGTATTAGATAACAATGGAGATAAAAAAGGAGCTGCTCAAATGAGAAAGAAAGCTTTTGATTTAGAAACTGATCCATTGAAAAAAGCTAGATTAAAATTAAGAGAAGCACAAGGAGCTAGAGGCTCAAGAGCAAGAGCTTTGGCTTACGAAGCATTAAAGTATAATCCAAATATGGGTAAAGCATATTTATATATTGCTAGTTTATATCAAAAAAGTGCTAATTCTTGTGGAAGTGACGAGTTTGAAAAAAGAATGGTATATGTTGCAGCATTAAATAAGGCATTAAAAGCAAAAAGAGTTGATCCAGGATGTGGAGCTGGTAGATATATTTCTAGTTATAAAAAACTAGTACCATCTAAGAAGTTAATTTTTCAAAAAGGTGTATCTTCAGGGATGTCTCATAAAATAGGATGTTGGATAGGTGAAACTGTTCGTATACCATAATTAAATACATGAAAGTTATTAAATATAACATATATAAAAGCATTGCTATCATTGGGTTGATAGCAATGTTTTTTTCTTGTACTAATAGTAAAAAAGAAGTGCAAGATTTTTTAGCAGATAAAAATTTACCTATTGCCATTGGTAAGGATATTTACCATGTATATAAAGATTCTGGTAGAATTACTTCAAAATTAATTACACCATTATTACAAGATTTCACAAATAGGAAAGAACACCCCTACAATAAATTCCCTAAGGGAATCAAAATTATAACTATTGAAAAAAATGGTGACTCAACAACTATCATAGGTGATTTTGCGTTAACTTATAATAAAACAAGAATTTCTGAAATAAGAGATAATGTTGTAATTATAAATCATGCAGATAACTCTAAATTAGAAACCAATCAGCTTTTTTGGGATCAAAATGAAAAGTATTTGTTTACAGAAGATGGTTTTCGTTTAACTACAGAAACCAGTATTATTAATGGTTTTGGGTTTGAATCTAGACAAGATTTATCGAAATGGGTAGCAAAAGATATTACAGGAGAAGTAGAAACTAAAGACGACGATTTATAATGAACACACTTTGGAAATATATACAATACGGATACTTAGTTGTAGGAATCATTTTTTTTATAGAGGGTTTTATTAAATGGAGCACAGATAAAGAACAAGCACTTATTATGTTTGGTTTTGGTGTTTTTATAACACTTATTTTCTTTTTTAAACGTTATTTTAGAAGAAAAGTTGAAAGTAGAAACAAACAAAATTAGGTGTAATTAGTAATAGAAAAAAACGAATTAAATGCAATTTGATATTATAATAATTTTAGTGTCAATTTTATTATCTGCTTTTTTTTCAGGTATGGAAATTGCATTTGTTTCCGCAAATAAATTACATATTGAATTAGAAAAAAAGAGAGAAGGAGTTTTACCTAAAATTCTGGCAAAAATAACTGAGAAATCTTCAAAGTTTATAACAACTATGTTGGTTGGTAATAATGTTGCTTTAGTTATTTATAGCTATTTTATGGGTAAGCTTTTAATGAATTGGTTTCAAACATTTTTACCTTCAGATAGTATTATACTAAGTTATATTTTAATAGACATTAGTTTGTTAACTCAAACAGTTATATCAACGATTATTATACTTGTTACCGCTGAGTTTTTACCAAAAGCTATTTTTAGAATCTATGCTAATGAAATGCTCAAAGTATTTGCTATACCGGCTTATTTTTTCTATTTAATTTTTTATATAATTACATGGGTAATTACTAAAATTTCTGATTTTTGTTTACAAGTTTTTTTTAAAACGACAGAAAATGAAAAGCAAACAGAATTTAGTAAAGAAGAGTTAGGTAATTATATATCTGAACAGTTAGATGGTGGGAGTAACCAAGAAAAAATTGATTCTGAAATCCAAATTTTTCAAAACGCTTTAGAGTTTCACAAAGTTAAAGCAAGAGAAATAATGGTGCCTCGAACTGAGATAATTGCTATAGATATACATGATTCGGTAGTGAATTTAAGAGAGTTGTTTATTGAAACAGGATTATCTAAGGTACTAGTATATAAAAATTCTTTAGATGATATTTTAGGGTATGTAAATGCTTTTGAATTGTTTAAAAAGCCTAGAACAATTAAATCAATACTATTACCTGTTGAGTTTGTACCTGAATCTATGATTATTAATGATGTTTTAAATTCATTAATAAAAAAAAGAAAAAGTATAGCTATTGTTGTTGATGAATATGGAGGTACCTCTGGAATAATAACAGTAGAAGATGTAGTCGAAGAATTATTTGGAGAGATTGAAGATGAACATGATAATCAAGAGCTTCTTGAAGAAAGAATAAGTGATAATGAATATAATTTTTCTGCAAGACTTGAAGTTGATTATTTAAATGAAGAGTATAATTTAGATATACCAAAAGAAGAGGCCTATGAAACTTTAGGTGGCTTTATAATTAATCATACCGAAAATATTCCTGAACAGGACGAGGTTTTACACACCGGTAAATTTCAAATTAAAATTTTAAAAGTTAGTACGTCAAAAATAGATGTGATTCATTTTAAAGTATTAGAGAAAGAAGAATAATTATTACATATAAGTAAACTTACTCTAAAACAGCTAAAAAAACATTGCATTATTAAATGTGAAATTGTATTTTCGCACACTGTTAATAAAATAAAATGACGTATGGCAATTTTATCGAAAATTAGAGAACGTTCAATGTTCTTAATTCTTGTTATTGGTTTAGCACTTTTTGCATTTGTATTAGACCCATCTACAATATCAGATTTTTTTAATGCAAGTAAAGTAAACGAAGTAGGAGATGTAAATGGAGAAAGTATTTCTCGTCAAGAATTTGCAGAAGCCTTAGATGCATATAAAAAGCAAACTGGTAATAGAGTTTCTGAAATGCAAGCAGCTAAAACTGTTTGGAATAATTTATTACGTCAAAAAATATACAAATCTCAATTAGAGGAAGCGGGTATAACAGTTGGAGAAGCTGATATTATGCAAGCTTTATTTGATTCACCTACAGTTCAAGGTGATCAAAGGTTTCAAACTTCTGGAATTTTTGATAAAAGTAAATTGAAAGAACATTTAGCAACTATAAAAGATGCAAATAATGATGAGTGGAGAGCTTGGCAAAACTACATGGTTTCTTTAAGAGACAATTTGGAGAAGACTACTTATGATAATTTAGTATCTTCAGGTTTAGGTGCTTCTCTAAAAGAAGGAGAAGGACAATATTTAACTGAAAATACTAAAGTTTCTGGAAAGTATGTATATGTTCCTTATACTTCAATTGCTGATAGTACAGTAACTGTAAAAAAGAGTGATGTTAAAGCATATATTGAGAGTCATAAAAATCAATATCAAGTTGAAGCTTCAAGAGATGTTAAATTTGTGAAGTTTGATATTGTTCCAACATTAGAAGATGAAGAAGCATTAAGAGCTGAAGTGGCTAAGTTAATCGAAGATTCTGAAGATCCTAATAATAGAAACATATTAAAAGGCCTAAAGAACACTACAGATTATGTTGCTTTTTTAGAAGATGCTAAATCTGATATTTCACTTGATGATAATTTTAAATTTAAAGCTCAAGTTCCTCAAGGAATAGCTGATAAGCTTTTTGAAGGTAAAGAAGGTGAAGTTTTTGGACCTTATAAAGATAATGATTACTTCAAATTATCTAAAATTACTAAAATTACACAATTGCCTGATTCAGTTCAATCAAGACATATTTTAATCCCTTTTATAGGTGCAAACCCAAGTGGATATGAGCCAACTAAAAATGAAGCGGATGCTAAGATAATGGCTGATAGTTTATTAACTGTTTTAAAGGCAGACTCTTCTAAATTTGAAGATTTAGCTAAAGAACTTTCTTCTGATAAAGGATCTGCTGATAAAGGAGGTTTTTATGATTGGTTTGGATATAACAGAATGGTTCCTGAATTTAGAGATTTTGCTTTTGAAGGGAAAAAAGGAGATATGGGAGTAGTAAAAACTGTTTTTGGTTTCCATATTATTAAAATTGAAGATCAGAAAAATTTTCAACCAGCAATGAAATTAGCAACTTTCGGAAAAAAGATTGAAGCTTCTGAAGCAACTGAAAATACCATTTTTCAAAATGCTGAGACATTTGCATTAAATTTAACTAATGGTAAAAAATATATCGATTTAGTTAAAGAAAAGAGTTTAACTTCTTTACCAGCTGTTGGATTAAAAGTTTTAGATGAAAATGTACCTGGAATAGGTAATGAAAGAGCAATTATAACTTGGGCATTTGGAAAAGATGTTGAAGTAGGTAACTTTAAGAGATTTGATGTAGATGGAGGATATGTTGTAGTTATGTTAACTGATAAAACATCTAAAGGATTAATGTCAGTTGATAAAGCTGTACAAAGTGTACGCCCTATAATTCTAAATGAAAAGAAAGCAGAAATGATTTCGAGCAAAATGAGTGGTGCTACTTTAGAAGATATTGCAAAATCATCAGGTCAAACAATTAGAGGCGCAGTAGATGTAAATTTACAATCTCCTAGTCTTTCAGGTGTAGGTTATGAACCTAAAATTATAGGTGCAATGATCAATGCAAAAGAAAATAAAGTATATACTAAAGTAGTTGGAGATAGAGGTGTTTATGCTTTCGTTACTGAAAAGAAAGAATTACCTACTGCGTTACCTAACTATGACACTTATAGAAAGAGAATAGCAAATAATAGAAAAAATAAAACATTTCAAATGTATGAAGCTGTTAAAAAAGCTGCAGATATAAATGATAGTGTTGGAAGCTTCTATGGTATTCAACAATAATATATAATCCTATTTATAGTAAGAAACCGAGTTATAAAACTCGGTTTTTTTTATTGTTTAAACTATTGAATAGTTTTTAATTATTTTAACATAAAAACTATCAATTTTTATTATAGTGTGTTTTTTTATATGTTTACAAAAACAAAACACAGATAATAATGAGTAAAAAAAGAAAATTAACAACAGAGTCAGGAGCACCTTTATATCATTATGAGGATACTCAAAGTATTGGAAAAAGAGGTCCGTTATTATTACAAGATTATTTTTTACATGAGAAATTAGCTCATTTTAATAGAGAGAGAATTCCTGAGAGAATAGTTCATGCTAAAGGCTCAGGAGCGTATGGTACTTTTACGGTAACAAATGACATTACCAAATATACAAGAGCTAAGTTATTTAATGAAGTAGGTAAACAAACGAAGCTATTTGTACGTTTTTCTACTGTTGGAGGAGAAAAAGGATCAGCAGATACAGAAAGAGATCCTAGGGGATTTGCTATAAAGTTTTATACTGAAGATGGTAATTGGGACTTAGTAGGAAATAATACTCCGGTTTTCTTTATTAAGGATCCTAAAAAGTTTCCAGACTTTATACACACCCAAAAGCGCGATCCTTATACTAACTGCAAGTCAGCCACTATGATGTGGGATTATTGGTCTTTAAATCCAGAAAGTCTACACCAAGTACTTATTTTAATGAGTAACAGAGGAACTCCAGATGGTTATCGATTTATGAATGGGTATGGTAGTCATACCTTCTCTTTAGTAAATGATAATAATGAAAGATTTTATGTGAAATTTCATTATAAAACAATGCAGGGTATCAAAAACTTAAGCGATGATAAAGCAACTGAATTAAAAGGAAAAGATCCAGATTATGCGCAAAGAGATTTAGTAGAAGCTATTGATAATGGAGAGTATCCAAAGTATGCTTTGAAAATTCAAATTATGACAAATGATGAAGCAGTGAAATTTAAATGGAACCCTTTTGATGTTACTAAAGTATGGCCTCATGCTTCTTTTCCTTTAATAGATGTTGGTGTAATAGAGTTAAATGAAAATCCAAATAATTATTTTGCTCATGTAGAACAATCGGCTTTTGCTCCTTCAAACTTAGTTGATGGTATTGGTTTTTCGCCAGATAAAATGCTTCAAGGGCGTATTTTGGCCTATCCTGATGCTCACCGTTATCGCATAGGTGTAAACTATGATGCTTTACCAGTAAATAAGTGCCCATATATGGTAAATAATTACCATAGAGATGGTTCAATGCGTTTTGATGATAATGGCGGGAATTCGCCAAATTATTTTCCAAACAGCTTTGATGATATTGAATTAGAGACAACAAGAAAAGGAATAAACTATGAATTGGATTCAAAGAAAGTAGGTTATTATGATCGTAATGAAAATGATGATGATCATTATACACAACCTGGTAATTTATTCAGATTGATGTCTAAAAAAGAACAAAAAGATACAGTTACAAATATTGTAAATGCAATGAGTGGAATTTCAGGAGAGAAAAAACTTGAAATAATAAATAAACAGCTGTGCCATTGGTTTAGAGCAGATAGAAATTTAGGGATGGAAATAGCTAAGGGGCTAGGAATTCATATTGAAGGATATTAATTAAGTAAGAGAAAAATTAAAACCGAGTATAAATACTCGGTTTTAATTTTAATAATTATTGCTTTATGATTTTAAAACTTTTAGAATGGCTTTTGTATTTTATTGTAGTTATATATAACCCTGAAGGAAGATTGCTAGTATCAGTATTATATGCTCCATTACTTCCCATCATAGTACTATCTGTCATTAATTTACCATTTATTGTGTAAATTTTAATTGATAGCCCATGAGTAGGTGTAATCCCTTTAGTTTTGATATTTATAGAATTAGTAATCATACTATTGTTTAAATTTATGTCAAAAAGAAATTCTTTAGGAGTGTTTAATTCTTTAATTTTATTATTTGTAATGGTACCAATTGTAAATCCAGAAACTATATTTCTAGTAAAATCTGGATGCTCGCTATTAATATATATACTATAAACACCTTCTTTAAAAATTGATGTATCAAGTATAAATTGTTTTGTCTTTTGATGGTAGCTAAACGATTGTAAATAAATTTCTTCTTCAGTATTATTTCCTAATAAATCAGAAGTTTTAGAAATAGTAGCAGTTACTTCAATTTCATCAAAGTTGGTATTTGAATTTAGAAAAGATACTTTTAATATGTTTTTGTTTTTTTCAACTTCAAAAACCATTTTTGGACCATTGATTTGATGTGCATAAGCGACAAATTTTGAATTACCCTTTATAATAGTTGAGCTTGATGTATTAAGCTTATAACTACTCATGTAATTAACTATAGAATTCGTTTTGCTTTGTTCTCTTAATTTTGGAAATAATCTACCTTTCGTTGACTTTAAATTGAAGTTTGAATATGAGTTTTTATGAAATACTTGTAAATTAATATTTGTATTGCCTCTATCTGCTATAATTTTGTCATAATCATTTTCGGAATTAATAATTTGATAATCACTTGATGTTTTTGTGTAATTGACTAATTCAGAAGTGTTTTTGGGTGTTGTGTTTTTTAAAACGTTTTCGTTTAAGTATGGTTTTATATGTTTCCATACATATTGCCCTAAAGCAATATCGACATGATCTAAATAAGCTTCGTTCTTTTTAAATGTATAAATTCCATTGGGCCTAAGTGTACTTTTGTATGGTGATACACCATCATTTACACCCTGATGTAAATATAAAACGCTACCGCTAGCAAACATTAAAGGAGCTAAAAGTGTATGTCCTCTAGCAAATCCAGACCCACCAAGAATAATAAATTTTGAAGGCTCATTATTTATATGATTGTCAAAATATGGACGAACAACATCTCTGCAGTAGTATGTAGTTGAAGTAGCACCTCCTTCGTTTAATCCCGTTTTTTTCCATAACCAATTTAGCCACCATTGTTGTGATATATCTGCTAAATATGTACCCCAATATGGTGTTCCTAAAGCAAAAACCTTTTTTACTTTATTATATTTTTTATGAGTATACATTGCAACTTCAGAGGCTTTTCCTCCATTACTATGTGCAATAATGTATACATCATTTACATGATATTTATTAGTTATAATATCAATAGATTCGGCTAATAACTTTCCGTTAGCCCACATACCTTCACCTCTTGTGGTAGCAACAAATACAACTTGATAACCTTCGTTATATGCTTCTTTATAAAAAGTGTTATTTGTGAAAAAAAGCTGGTTAAGATCAATGTATCCATGGTTAAACAAAATAACTTTGCCATTAAAGTTATTAGGCCTGGCTCCATAATGAATAGTTGATTTTAGTAGTGGTCCAATGAATAAGGAACTTAGATTATCTGGAGTAGGAAGTTGTTTTTCAACAAAGCTTTGGGAAAAAAGAGTTAAAGATGTAAAAAGAATACATAAAGTTTTGAATAATTTCATTTTTAGAAGGGGTTTAGTTAATGAAATTAAATATATGTAAAAAATTAACAAAAAAAAGGTATTCTATTTAAAGAATACCTTTTTTGTTTATGTTTTTTTTGATTTTAAGCGTTTAAAGGCTTACCATCCCAAGCAGCTTTAGCAGCTTCTTTAACTGCTTCAGAGTATGTAGGGTGACCATGACAAATACGAGCTAAATCTTCAGCAGACGCTCTATATTCCATAGCAACAGCAGCTTCCATAATTAAGTCAGCAACACGAGCACCAACCATATGAACACCTAAAATTTCATCTGTATTTTTATCAGCTAAAACTTTTACAAAACCATCAGTATCTCCACTAGCACGAGATCTACCTAATGCACGCATAGAAAATTTACCAGCTTTGTATTCAACTCCGCTATCTTTTAATTCTTGTTCAGTTTTACCTACAGCAGCAACTTCAGGCCACGTATAAACAATACCAGGAATTAAATTATAATCAATATGAGGTTTTTGACCTGCTAAGTATTCAGCAACTACTACACCTTCTTCTTCTGCTTTATGAGCTAACATCGCTCCACGAACAACATCACCAATAGCATATATATTAGAAACATTAGTTTGTAAAAGGTCATTAACCTCTACCATTCCTCTTTCAGTAACCTTAACACCAGCTTTTTCTAAAGCTAATCCATCGGTATATGGACGACGACCAACAGATACTAAACAATAATCACCTGTAAAAGTAACTTCTTCACCTTTTTTATTAGTTGCTTTAACAATTACTTCTTCACCATTTCTTTCAACAGAAGTAACACCATGATTCGCATTAAATTTCATTCCTTGTTTCTTTAAAACTTTAGTAAGTTCTTTAGAAACATCTTTATCCATAGTTGGAGTAATTGTTGGGGCATATTCAATAACTGTTACATTAGCACCTAAACGCTTATAAACAGAACCTAATTCTAACCCAATTACACCACCACCTATAACCAATAAATGTTTAGGTACTTCTTTTAATTTTAAAGCTTCAGTAGATGTTATTACACGTTCTTTATCAATAGAAATAAAAGGTAATGTTGACGGTTTTGAACCTGTAGCAATAATAATATTAGTTCCTTCAATTACTTCAGAACTACCATCATTTTTTGAAACTTTAACATGTGTAGCATCTTCAAAAGAACCTAATCCTTCAAAAACCTCAATGTTATTCTTATCCATTAAATACTTAATTCCACCTGTTGTAGTTTCAACTACATTTGCTTTACGAGCAACCATTTTTCCAAAATCGAAAGATGGTTTTTCAACAGAGATTCCATGCTCTTCAAAATGATGTACAGCATCATAGTAATGATGAGAAGAATCTAATAAAGCTTTTGAAGGTATACAACCTACATTTAAACAAGTACCACCTAGAGTAGAATATTTTTCTATAATAGCAACTTTTTTTCCTAATTGAGCAGCTCTGATAGCAGAAATATATCCTCCAGGACCAGAACCAATAACGATTACATCGTATTTCATGAGTCGTGTTTTTATTGTTTTGTATTTGCTAGTTAGTATTTTATGTTTCTACCTAGCTATCTGTTTTGTTTTTCAGAATAATAACCGCAAAATTACATATAATTGTTGATTTGTTGAAGAATGTTTAAGATTAGTTTTTAGACGAGTAGTATTAAAACAGAAGATAAAGAATGTCAATATAAAACCACTATTTTTGCAAAATGAACCATCTTCTTATTATAGGGTATGTTTGGGTAGAGCCAAATTCATCTGCTGCAGGTACTAGAATGTTACAACTAATAGAGTTGTTTTTACAACAGAATTATAAAATAACATTTGCTTCACCATCACTTAAAGGAGAAAAAGCTTTTGACTTATCTTCTATAGGAGTTAATGAAGAAACTATTGAGTTGAATAACTCATCATTTGATGATTTTATACAAAAGTTAAATCCTACTACTGTACTATTTGATCGTTTTATGATGGAAGAGCAATTTGGTTGGCGTGTAGCAGAAAATTGTCCTAAAGCGCTACGTGTATTAGATACTGAAGATTTACATTTTTTACGTAAAACACGTCATAATAAACTAAAAAGAAATGAAATATTTACTAATGAATCATTATTGACTTCAGATGATGCTAAACGAGAAATAGCCTCTATTTTAAGATGTGATTTAAGTATAATAATTTCATTATATGAAATGAAATTATTAATAGACGTGTTTAAAATTGATAAAGAGTTGTTATATCACCTTCCTTTTTTACTTCCTAAAATAGATCGATATGTTATTGAAAATTGGAAGCCTTATGAAAAGCGAAAAGATTTTGTTTTTATAGGGAATTTCTTTCATGCTCCAAATGTAGATGCTGTTTTACAACTAAAATCAATTTGGAAGGATATACGAAAGAAATTACCTGAAGTAGAAGTTCACATTTATGGTGCTTATGCTACCCAACAAATAAATCAATTACATAAACCAAAAGAAGGTTTTATAGTAAAAGGATTTGCAAAAAATGCACTAGAAGTAGTAAATAAAGCAAGAGTAATATTAGTACCATTACGATTTGGTGCTGGCATTAAAGGAAAGTTAACAGAAGCAATGATATGTGGAACTCCTAGTGTAACAACAAAAATTGGAGCCGAAGGGATGCATGGAAACTTACCTTGGAATGGCTTTATAGAAGATGATCTTGATCAGTTTTTAAAAAAAGCTATTGAATTATATACTAATGAAAAACTTTGGAAAAGTTTCCAGACTAATGGAATTGATATTATTAACTCAATATATGATAAAGATAAAATTAGTCAACCTTTTATATATCAAATAAAAATACTTCAAAAAAATATTGTAGACCACCGTAATAAAAATTTTCTAGGAAATCTATTACAGCATCAAACTTTACAAGCTACAAAATACATGAGTAAGTGGATTGAAGAAAAGAATAAATGAAAAATGTCTATCACAAAAAAGTGATAGACATTTTTTTTAATTACTAATTAGTGTTCCTTTTTTTAATTTATTTTTAAAATTAATCCATGCTATACTTATGAAGAATAGAGAAAATAGACATAATGAAATTAGCTTTATTAATATAGAAAAAGATTTTGGAGCTTTGTATTCAAAGCTTGGAAGCTTAGAGTATAGGTTTGTGCTAAATTTTTCATTTTTATATAATAAAGGAACAAAGAAGTTACGCCATTCTTTAGTAAAAGAACTGGTTTGTTTTCTGTAATTTTGATAGTGTAAGGTTGATGTTCCTGCTAAGTTATTAAAAGCTTCTTGTAAAATTATAGCAGGGGAACTGTATTGCCACCTTTGTATCCATCTCTGTTGCTGTTCTAATTGAACATCGTAAGAGGTTATTAAAGGTTTTAATTCATCTTCAACTAAATCTTGAGAAGCCATGTATTTATGCCAAAAAGAGTAGTTTTTTGAAGAGTCATTGCTTGCATATTCCGGATGGTCTCTTAAATAATTATCTAAAATTTTATCTTGTTTTTTAGAAACTTTATCTTTTAGTTCTCTTACCTCACTTATTAATTTTGATCTTGAAGGAATGGGATAAAAAACATTACTAAGTTGACCAATTATAGCTGGAATTATCAAAATTATAAATACCCAAACTGCTAATAAACTTACAGCGTTTTTTGCTGAGTTATTGATAAATATGTTTATAAATAAGACTACAACAAACCAAAAAAGGATATAAGCTATAACCAGTAAAAGAGTATTGATATAAGCTATAAAGTTTGTTGAAAAATCAAATTCATTAATTACAAAAGTGATGGTTAAAATAACGAGTGTAATTAAGGTTAACCAAAGAAATCGCAAACCAATTTTTTGTAAAATCCAAGTAAACATTGAAACTGGTTGAGAGGCTAATAATTTTAATGACCCAGATTCTTTTTCTGAGGAGAATATATTATAACTAAAAGCAATAACAATGAGAGGGAGTATGTATATAATAACAAAAGATAAATCGAAACTTCCAAAAAGCAATTGAATTGGGTTGGATAATTCAGCATAATTAAATAAAAAACTGTCACCATAGGCTTTTGGTTGTACATAATGCGTAAACAAGTCACTTTGCCCAGTCGATATAAAAGTTAAGGCTTGAGGAGGCATTGCTGCTACTCTTGGAAAAGAATATCCAATATGCATTGGCCTAGTTGGTTTTGCCCATGACCTTACACTAGTTTCAAATCCTTTTTCTAGTGAATCTAAGACCTTTAACATTTTTGAATCTTTCTTTTTTACTGCACTATACGCTTTTTCAATGTCTGAAAATCGTTTGTCTACTTTTTGTTTCCCATTATAACCAGCAAAAAGAATGATAGTAAGCATAGTAAAAAAAAGTAACAAGAGCCATTTACTACGGAGTAATATCTTTAATTCGTATTTAAAATTATGTATAAACATTTTAATAGGTTTTATTAGTGAATATTAATACTATAGCAGTAAACGAAAACCATAATGCAAGTATTAAAAACAAGAATGTGTTCTTTTGAAGCACAGTTGAAAATGTTGTAGCTTGATATTTAAATTTTGGTAGTTTACTCCAAGTATTTGCAGGAGCAACGTATCGTTCTCCATATTTTGAATTTTTCTCAGTAGTTCCATTTAAAAAACGTTGTGTTTCAACTCTATATTTTTCTGCAGATTCTGCAAAATTCCAATGATTTTGATAATCAGTTTTTGCTACAGCCATTGATAGAAAACGTGTGGGAAGAAACGGAGAAATAATCGCTAATGATTTATAAATTCCATCTTGATTTTTAGCTTGTTCATTTAAATAATCATAATGCTTTTCATATACTTTCGCTTGATATTCTTCTCCTTTTTGCATTCTATAGGCACTATAATTAAATGGAAGTTTATGTACGCTGTCAACATTATATTTTTTAAGAACTTCTTTTTCAAGCTTTTTTGCTTCTTTATTCCAAGGATTATGGCCATCTAAGCCTTTTTTGTTTTCTTCTGAAATTCTCTTTGAAAATTCTTGATGTGTAGGGTATGGATATTTTGTATCTGCTAAATTACTCGCAACTTTTGGGGCTATAAAACAAGCTAATACCCAAAAAGATAAATTAATAACTAAAGAGATTCCTGATTTTTTTGCTAATGAGGAAATTAGTAATGTAATATTGGTGAAAATTAAATAATAGGTGATATATATAAGATATAAAGTGCCAAAAGCTGACCAGTTAAAAACACCATAATTTTCAATGCTTGATAAAATAATACCACCTAGTAAAAATAAAAATGTAGTGATTGTAACAGAAGGTATCAAGGTAGCAAACCATTTTCCTAACAATAATTTCCATCCAACAATTCCTTGACTTTTTAATATGTAAACTGTATTACCTTCAATTTCTTTTGTGAAACTGTTGTAACCAATTAAAATAGTAATTAAAGGAAGTATGTATAATAAAATAAAGTCTACAGTTAATTCTCCAAAGCGAGATAAAGCTGTTTGATCAGAAGCATTACTAAATTGTGCTTGGTTTCTACTATGTGCTTCTAAAAAAATAGATATACCTGTGTATTTGTCTACTCCTTGATCGATAAGAGATAATGGAGATTTTGGTTTGAAAACATAATTACCATAATGAGCAGCCGAATGTGGATTTTTTTCCCCTTGAGAATCCCAAGCATTACGTTCACTGTTTTTAGCTTCATTATATTGAATATTTGTAGTTTCATATTGTTTAGCAGTAATTAATAGAGCTATAACCAACAATACTAAAACAATACTTAAAGAAATTTTAAAACGACCATCTCTTAAAATTTCTTTAAGTTCTTTTTTTATTATGTGATAAATCATACTGTCTCTTCTTTTAAAGTCATTGTTTCTAAATATAATTTCTCCAAATCTTGAAGAGAAATGTCTTCACTTGAGAAATAATGTTTTAGTTTTCCCTGTTTCATTATACCAATATGAGTACCTATTTCTTTAGCTCTAAATATATCGTGTGTAGCCATTAATGTAGCTACATTGTCTGATTTCATTTTTTTTAGAAGTACACCAAATTCGTTACTAGATTTAGGGTCTAAACCAGAAGTGGGTTCATCTAATAATAAAACTTTAGCGTCTTTAGCAATAGCTAAAGCAATACCTATTTTTTGTCTCATCCCTTTAGAGAAATACTGAGTGCGTTTATGATATGCTTCTTGTTGTAATCCTGCTTCATCTAAAAAGAACTCTAATTCTATTTTAGAAAACTTATAGCCACCTATACCTAAAAAATAATCTAAGTTTTCTACTGCTGTTAAAGCAGGGTATAGCATTAAGTTTTCAGGAATATAGGTTAAAAAAGATTTTGTTTTTTTAGTGTTCTTATTAACATCTAGGTCATTAATAAAAGCTTCTCCCGACGATGGAGTAATAAAGTTTAATAGTAAGTTTATAGTTGTTGATTTACCTGCGCCATTGGCTCCAAGAAGGCAGAATATTTCTCCTTTTTTTATTTCTATATTTAAATTGTCCAGAGCGGTAAAGTCGCCATATTTTTTAGTTAAGTTGTTTGTTTTTATCATATCGTACTTTTTGTGATATTTATTCGTTTTTTGATTTATTATTATTGAGTTTTCTTAATTTATAACTACTAAAATATCAAAGTTTTGTAAGGCAAAATACCCTCTGTTTTATTTATAGAGAGCATTTTTTTTGATAATTAGATGTGCAGTAATAATTAGTTATTAATATCCAGAAAAATAAGAGAATCAAAAAATGAAATAAATAAGTAGTTAATCATTTATCACAAAATGAAAGATGTCTTACTAATTATAGAAATTAATTTATGCGTTACTTTATAATTATAAAAAGAAGAGATATTATATAAAGTATGGGGGAGCTCTTAGTTTTTTAAGCGATTCAACACTAGTTAATTTAATAAAGTAATAATTATCAATTTTTACAGTATTGTAAAAAGTAGAGATAAAATATTGAATATTTAAATTAAGCGAGTAAAAACTTGAAAATGAAAAATAACAAATATCACAGTCATTAATGATTTCTTGATGTAAATGAGTTGACTCAGTTTTACAATCAATATGAGTATCATTTTCATGATGATGATGAATTGTTTTTATAACAATAGGGGCAATAAGAAAAAGCATCAAAAAAAGAGATGCTATTTTTTTTATTGTATTATTTTTTATTGTTAAAATCATCTTAAAGTAACAAAACTAATTACTTAAACTTTTTATTTATGATATATACTGTTAATTTTTTCAAAAAAGTAACTTTTTAAGTTAAAACCCTTGTAGTTATTTGTTTAAAGGGCGGTAATCTAAAGGAAGCATATTAGCAAAAGCTTCATATCCCCAATATCCTTCATGTAAAACAGTAAAAGGTTCAATTAAAACACCTTTTTTACTTATCGGTGTTTCTTTAGTATTAATAAGAGATATGAAAGATTGTTGATAGTCTAGCTTTGCTTTACCAAATCTATAGTTGTCTTCTTCTGGTTCATTAAGGTAATTAATTTCAAGTAAGTAAGGAAAACTTAAATAAAAGGCAGTACCCTTTTTAATAATAAAATCATCTAAAATTAAGTTTTTCTTTACAGGCTTATTAATATATTTTTTTAAATGCTCTTTCCTAGCTATGAAGCTTAATGAGTCAGTCTCTTTATCATATAATTTTGTTTTTGGTGTGGCATAATAAAGTCCTTTACTATCTTTTCTTACATGAAAAGGACCATTTATAATTTTATTTATTTCTTCTTTAGAGAATTTAATTTTAAACTTTTTTGTAAAGTGAGTTTCTTTTGTAAGCATTCTTCTAACTAATGAACTTCTTATTTTTTTATTAAAAAGATTCAATTTATTAGAGTGAAAAGTTGGGAGTTTTTTAAAATTATTGAAATTAGGTTTAGAAGCTAATTTTAATTTCGCTTCATTTATAATACTATCATGAGGCCTTTCTGGGTTAAGTACTTTTTGTAATTGATTTATTTTAAAACCAGTAATATCTAATTCATCTTTAATGATTGATCTGTAAAAATGCATACGAGAACCATTATATGCTTTTAACCTATTGGTTTTCCATTTACTTTTAATAGTAATATTTAAATTTTGATATTTAGTATATCCACTGAAAAGAATACGGTTATTGATTAATGAAAACTCTACTAAATCATAATATATTAAGTAACCTAAACCTTTATGTTTTATTTGAAGAGGTTTACTAGCATAGGCAGACAGTTTATTTGTTTTTTTGTCAAAGTCAAAATGCAAAACTTTAGGATTTAAAATCAAACATTGTGATGCTAATTCGGTTTTTCCTAAGAAAGCTTTTTTAAAACGAGATAAATTATATTTCCAATCATCGTCGTATTTTGTTTTCTGAATAACAACTTCATTTAAAATATTAGTATCAGGTTTTAATTTACACAATAATGGCTTAGTTTTAGTATTGGTATTTATGTTAAGTTGTATGGTTTTAAATCCAATGAATGAAACAATTAATTCATAATTACCTTTATGATTTTTTAATTGAAATTCACCTTTTTCGTTAGTAGTGGTTCCAATAGTTGTGTTGTTTAAATAAACTGAAGCACCTTCTAAAGGTTCGTTTTTGTGAGTTGTAACTTTTCCTTTTATAATAGATTGAGAAAAACTATTAGCAGTAAAAAACAGTACAATAAATACAAAAATTCCTATTCTCATAAAAAATATTTTTTATAAAAATAGGAACTTATTTTTGTTTTAGAAAAATAAAAAAGTTAAATGCTAACTTATTAATCCTGCACGTTTTAATAACGCATCTGAGTTAGGTTTTTTACCTCTAAAACGTTTGTATAAATCCATAGGTTTTTCTGTTCCTCCCTTAGAAAGAATATTATCTTTAAATTTATAGGCTATTTTTTTATTGAAGATTCCTTCTTCTTTAAAATACTCAAAAGCATCTGCATCTAAAACTTCTGCCCATTTATAAGAATAATAACCAGCAGAATACCCACCTTGAAATATATGAGCAAAAGCTGTACTCATACAATTTTCTGAAACATCAGGATATAATTGAGTATCTGAAAAAGCGGCTACTTCAAAATCTTTTACATTTTTAATGTTGGTAGGATTTGTTCCATGCCATTGCATATCTAACAAGCCAAAACTTAATTGACGTAATGTTTGCATACCTTCATGGAAACTAGCAGATTCTTTTATCTTTTCTACATACTCCATAGGAATAGTTTCTCCAGTTTCATAATGCTTTGCAAAAAGCTCTAAAGCTTCTTTTTCATAACACCAGTTCTCTAAAACTTGACTAGGTAATTCAACAAAATCCCAAGAAACAGATGTACCTGATAAACTATTATACGTTGTGTTTGCTAACATTCCATGTAAAGCATGACCAAATTCATGAAATAAAGTAGTAACTTCATTAAATGTAAGTAAAGAAGGTTTTGTATCTGTAGGCTTTGTAAAGTTACAAACTATAGATACCTGTGGGCGCTCATTTATTTCATTTTTTATTTGTTGAGATTTATAAGAAGTCATCCATGCACCATTTCTTTTTCCTGGTCTAGGATGAAAATCTGCATAAAAATGAGAGATAAAGTTATCTTTGGAGTCAGAAACAGTATATGTTTTAACATCTTCGTGATACTTATCAATAGTGTCAATTTCTTCAAATTTTAAATCGAACAATTTACCAGCAATAGCAAATACTCCTTCAATTACATTTTCAAGTTTAAAATAAGGTTTTAAGAGCTCTTGGTCTAAGTTAAATAATTCTTTTTTTAACTTTTCAGAGTAGTAAGAACCGTCCCATTTTTCTAACTTTTCAATTGAATCTAATTTTTTAGCATAATTTTCTAAGTTATTAAACTCACGAATTGCTGCTGGTTTTGCTTTTTCTAATAATTCATTTAAAAAAGTTAAAACATTCTCTGGAGATTCTGCCATTCGTTCTTCTAAAACAAAATTAGCATGTGTTTTATACCCCAACAAATTTGAACGTTTATGACGAAGATTTACAATATCTAAAACAATTTTCTCATTGTTATATTCATTTTTTTGAAATCCTTTTTTCCCCATTGCAATAGCTAGTTTTTTTCGTAACTCTCTATTATCAGCATATGTCATAAATGGGATATAGCTAGGATAATCTAAGGTAATTAACCAGCCTTCTTTGTTGCGTTGAGTGGCCATCATTTTAGCTGCTTCTTTTGCACTTTCTGGTAATCCAGAAACATCTCCTTCGTTGGTAAGAAGCATTTCAAAAGAGTTTGTTTCTGCTAAAATATGTTCTCCAAATTGTAATGATAGTTTTGAAAGAGCAGCATCTATTTTTCTCAATTCAACTTTCTCATCATTATCTAAATTAGCACCATTACGTGCAAATCCTTTATATTGCTTTTCTAGCAACATTTCTTGCTCAGGCGTTAAGCTTAAATTTGTGATTTGATTATAAACTGCTTTTACACGTTTGAATAATGCTTCATTTAAAACCATATCATTTTTAAATTCGCTTAACCAAGGAGAAATTTCTTTGGCAATTTCTTGAATCTCTTCGTTTGTTTCAGCAGAATTGAGGTTAAAAAAAATGGAAGTTATTTTATCTAGTTTTTCACCTGTGTTGTCTAAAGTTACTGTAGTATTTTCAAAAGAAGGTGCTTCTGTATTATTAATTATGTCATTAATTTCTTTTTTAGCTATTTCAATAGCTTCTTTAATGGCAGGTTTATAGTTTTCTTCCTTTATTTTAGAAAAAGGAGGAGTATTAAAATCTTGTAATAATGGATTCATTTTTTACTTTCATTAAATAATTAATGAAACCTCATAAATTTAAAATCTATGAGGTTTATAATTATATTTTTTTACTAAAATACTTATTTTTTTACTCTTTCAGAAGCTTTTTCAACTTTGAGTTTTAAGCCTTCTTTATAAGCTATAATTTTATCTAAAACACATGTGTCAGAAGCACCAATAATTTGAGCTGCTAAAATACCTGCATTTTTAGCACCATCAAGAGCTACGGTAGCTACAGGAACTCCTCCAGGCATTTGAAGAATAGATAAAACAGAATCCCATCCATCAATTGAATTTCTACTTTTTACAGGTACTCCAATTATTGGTAATGGACTCATACTAGCAACCATTCCTGGTAAATGAGCAGCGCCACCAGCACCAGCCACAATAACTTTCACACCTCTTTTGTGAGCATTAGTAGCATAGTCAACTAATTTTTCTGGAGTTCTGTGAGCAGATACAATATCAACTTCAACTTGAATATCAAAGCTCTCTAATATGTCTATCGCTTCTTGCATGATTGGAAGATCTGAGTCACTTCCCATTATAATACCTACCATAATTTTGTTGTTTTTAGTTTGTTTAAGTAGCTCTTTACTCCAAATTCTGGACTAGAAAAAACTTCTTTATTTAAATTTATAAGATGCTTCTTAGCATCTTCCATAGATGCTTGAGCAAGAAAAATAACATCTACTTGTGATGCTAATGTATTTATTTTATTAGCAATTGTAAGTTCATAATTGTCAAATTCATCGTTTTCAAAATATTTCCAAGAGCTTGAACAATTAATACTTACAATTTCAATTGTTTTGTTAATTAACTTAGCTTCATTAATTAACATGTCTTCACTTATTTTTTTAGTAGTGTTAACAGTAAAAGCAATACCAATTTTTTTATAGTTTTTAACTAAAAAATTAGCAATAGGTAAATCAATCCGTTCTACATCATCTCTTTTATCACATTCTTCACCGTAAGTAGAACAAGTACAAATGATAAGTTGAGGAGCATCGCTTTTTATGGTTTGTAGCTCTTTTTCAAAACCATTAATGTGAATTTTTGATGTATGTAAAAAAGCAATCATTTATTTAAACATTACTTAGCTATAACCTGTATGGTTTCTTTTACTTGCTGAGCAACTTTTCTTGCTTCATTTATATCAGTGTTAACAATAGTAACATGTCCCATTTTACGGAAAGGTTTTGTTGTTTTTTTACCATATAGATGAGGTGTAACGCCATCTATTTTTAAAATTTCTTCGATATTTTTATAAACAACTTCACCAGTATGCCCTTCAGCTCCTACTAAGTTTACCATGATGCCAGCTAATTTACTATCCGTATTACCTAAAGGAAGGTTTAATATACTACGAAGGTGTTGCTCAAACTGATTTGTATAACTAGCTTCTATTGAGTAATGACCAGAGTTATGAGTTCTTGGAGCTACTTCGTTTACTAAAATGTCATCATTTTCAGTTTGAAACATTTCAACAGCTAATAATCCAACAAAATCAAAAATATCAGCTACTTTTAAAGCTATTTCACGCGCTTTTTTAGCTACGCTTTCTTCTATTCTTGCAGGGCAAATTACATATTCTACTTGGTTTGCTTCTGGATGAAATTCCATTTCAACAACTGGATAAGTTTTAACTTCTCCATTTGTATTCCTAGCTACAATAACAGCTAATTCATTTTTAAAAGGAATTAATTTTTCAGCGATACATTCGTCAGTAGGTAAATTATTTAAATCTGTAATAGATTTAACAATTTTCACACCATTTCCATCATAACCAAACCTTGCAGATTTCCATACAAAAGGAAAATTTACCGCTCCATTATCGATAGAGTGTTTTAATTCTTCTAAAGAAGCGAATCTAGAAAAATCTGCTGTGGGGATATTATGATCATGATAAAACACTTTTTGACGTGCCTTATTTTGTATTGTTCTTAAATTTTCTGGTTTAGGATAAATGGTATGCCCTTCAGCTTCCAGTTTATCTAAAGCATCAATGTTTACATTTTCAATTTCAATAGTTAAAACATCAACTTTTTTTCCAAAATTGTAAACAGTATCAAAGTCTAATAAATCTCCTTGATGAAATTCATTACAAATTTGTGCGCATGGAGCTTCATTATTTGAATCTAAGATAACCGTATAAATATCTAGCTTTTGTGTTTCTGTAAGTAACATTCTCCCTAATTGTCCGCCACCAAGAACGCCCAATTTAAAGTTTGAAGAAAAATAATTTTTCACGATAAATTTGTTAGTAAGTGTTGTTGTTACTGCAAAAATAAGAATCTATTTCATAGTATGTTTAAATTAATTACTTATTTGCAAACTACTTCCGTTTTGAGTAACTGTATAAATTCTAGCACCACCTTCACAATTATTAGTACCTTTTATAAGGCTACCATTTAACATACTGTATTTACTGCCATCACAAGAACATTCCAATACAGGAGAATTTATTGTCATTGGAGTAGTACAATCTTTATTAGGACATTGTCTATCTATTGCTATATAAGGAGAAAAAGATCCACCAGTTCCTTTATTAAATAGTACAATACCATTAATACCTCCGCTTATAGCAGCAGTTCCATTTGGAGTTAATAAACCATTTAATTGAGGATTGTTTAGAAATACTGTAATAGGGGCTATTGTATTTCTAAAACAGCTATTTATAGAGGGAGTACTACTGCAGTTTAATAAGATTGTAAGAAGTAGCAATAAAGATAATTTTTTCATGTTTTTTTGTGTATCTATAAATATAACGTCACGAATTTACGAAAATTTTGTACATTTGTAATACTATCTCATTCCGTTAGGGATGAGATTTTTAAATTTATTGAAGTTATGAGTAACGTATCATATTACACAGAAGAAGGGCTAAAAAAATTAAAAGAAGAATTAGCTCAATTAGAGCAAGTTGAAAGACCACGTGTTACACAAGAAATAGCCGATGCTAGAGATAAAGGGGATTTAAGTGAGAATGCGGAGTATCATGCAGCAAAAGAAGAACAATCATTATTAGAGTTTAAAATAGCAAAATTAAAAAATGTTGTAGCTAGCGCACGTATTATAGATGAAAGTCAGTTAGATACATCTAAAGCTTTAATTCATTCGGTTGTTAAAATAAAAAACTCAGCAAACGGAATGGAGTTTACGTATACTTTAGTAGCCGATTCTGAAACTGATGTTAGAAATGGAAAGTTATCTGTAAATTCTCCTATAGGAAAAGGATTGTTAGGAAAAAGTGTTGGAGAGATAGCTGAAATTAAAGTGCCAAACGGTATTATGAAATTCGAGGTGTTAGAAATTTCAAGATAATTAAAAAAATATACTAGTTAAAAGCGTTACAGAAGTAACGCTTTTTTTATTTTTACTAAAAATTATATTAATGGCAAGTATTTTTACAAAAATAATAACAGGAGAAATTCCTTCATATAAAATTGCTGAGAATGAGGATTTCATTGCTTTTCTAGATATTAATCCTAATGCAAAGGGACATGCTTTAGTTGTACCGAAGAAAGAAGAAAATAAAATTTTTGATTTATCTAAAGATGAATATTCTAATTTAATGTCTTTTTCTTATAGAGTGGCAAAAGCATTAGAAAAAACAATTTCTTGTGAACGAATAGGAATGAGTGTTATTGGGTTAGAAGTACCTCATGTTCATGTACATTTAATACCAATTAATACAATGGTAGATATGCAATTTACTCAAAAGGTAAAATTAACAAATGATGAATTTATTTCTTTAGCTCAACAAATAGGAAAAAACTTTGAATAATGAAAAAATGGACTAAGGTTGGCTTGTTATGGGGAGCAATAATGTTTGTAATTATGAGTATTATTTACCCGTTAATTATAGGAGAGAAAATAACAACAATAAGTATTTTAATTGGTGTTGTAATATGGACTATTGGCGGAATATTGTTTGGGTATTTACAGAGAAAAAGAATAGAAAAAGTGAATTAAAATTTATCTAATAAAATTTGAAATGTAGTTCCTTTTCCTATTTCTGATTTTTGAACAAAAATTTTACCCTTATGATAATCTTCAATTATTCTTTTAGAAAGAGATAAGCCTAATCCCCATCCACGTTTCTTAGTTGTAAATCCAGGTTTAAATACTTGTTTAAACTGTGATTTGTGCATTCCTTTTCCAGAGTCTGAAATTGTAATTTTAACTTTTTTAGAAGTGTTTTTTATAGATAAGTCTAAGGTGCCCTTACCTTGCATTGCATCAATTGCATTTTTGATAAGGTTTTCTATTACCCACCCAAATAATTCAGTGTTAATTTGAGTGTTAATTTCTTCTTGAGATGCGTTAAAAGAAAATGAAATTTGCTTAGAACTACGAGATTCTAAGTAACTAAATACTGTTTTGGTGATAGAAACAATATTGTGTTGTTTTAATTCTGGTAGAGAACCAATTTTAGAAAAACGATTCGCAATAATATTCAAACGATCTACATCTTTTTCTATCTCATCAACGTACATTTGGTCAATATTTTCTGTACGAAAAATAGCAATCCACCCTAACAAGGACGATAAAGGTGTACCAATTTGATGAGCAGTTTCTTTTGCCATTCCTGTCCAAAGCTTATTTTGTTCAGCAACTTTACTAGATTTAAAAACCATATATATTATAGTTATAAATAAACCTAGAATTAATAATAAAGCTAGTGGATAATATTTTAGTTTATATAATAAATCAGAATTTCTATAGTATACGTATTGCTTCTGAGTGTTTTTATAACTTATTTCAATAGGATCATTCTGATCCTTCATGATTTGAAGTTGTTTTTCTAAATATTTAGGGTTTAATACTTTTAAACTATCTAAATTTTGGCTTTCAATAATTTCACCCTTACTATTTAATAAAATTGAAGGTATGTTTTGGTTATTCTCTAAAATTTTTAGAGGTAGAGTTACATCTGCATTTAAATCAGTATTGTCGTTTAATTCTTTCATAGCTGCAGCAAATACTTTCATTTTACCACGCTCTTCTTCTTTAAACTTTTGAAAGAAAATATAGGTATTCCATAAAATTAAGGAAACAATAACAATAGAAATTAATACCACTACACGTTTTAGCCAAAATGTATTTTGAAAAAGACTCATATTTCAAATATAAACTATTCTTTACTATAACATGATATATAAATCTGTAGTATATTTACACTAAAAATAAATTAAACAATGTTATCCATAAATCCTAAAGATATACCAACAGCTAAACTTCATGGTTATTTATTAGGAGCCATAGCTCCTAGACCTATAGCCTTTGCAAGTACTATAGATGAAGAAGGAAACCCAAATTTATCACCATTTAGTTTTTTTAATGTTTTTGGAGCAAACCCTCCAATAATGATTTTTTCACCAGCTAGAAGTGTAAGAGCAAATAAAACAAAGCATACATTAGATAATGCTGAGGCAACCAAAGAGGTAGTAATTAATATTGTAAATTATGATATTGTTCAACAAATGTCTTTGAGTAGTACAATGTACCCTAAAGGTGTTAATGAGTTTGAAAAATCTGGATTAACAATGTTGCCTTCAGATGAGGTTAAGCCTTTCAGAGTAGCAGAATCTCCTGTACAATTTGAGTGTAAAGTAACAGACATAATTTACACAGGAAACGAAGGAGGAGCAGGTAATTTAATAGTATGTGAGGTTGTTAAGTTACATATAAATGAAAGTGTTTTAGATGAAAATGGAGGTATAGATCAACATAAAATTGACCTAGTAGCCAGAGCAGGAGGTAATTACTACACAAGAGCTAAAGATGGTTTCTTTGAAATACCAAAACCCATAGCAACTTTAGGTATAGGTGTAGATAAAATACCATTTGAAATTAGAAATAGTACTGTATTAACTGGGAATAATTTAGGTATGTTAGGTAATGTAGAACAGTTGCCAACAGCTGAAGATGTTAATAACTTTGCTAAAGAACATCCACAATTAGTTGGGGTATCTGAAGAAAAAAAACATATTTTTGCACAAGAGTATTTAGATAACAATGAAGTAGAGAGTGCTTGGAAAGTACTTTTAATTAAATAAACAGTAATGGAAGTAATTGGTAAAATTAAATTAATTAACGAAACGCAAACCTTTGGAAGTAATGGTTTTAGAAAGCGTGACATAGTAGTGACTACTGATGAGCAGTATCCACAAATGATTTTGATTGAATTTATTCAAGATAAATGTGATTTGTTAAATAGCTACCAAGTTGGACAAGATGTTAAAGTATCTATTAATTTAAGAGGTAGAGAGTGGATTAATCCACAAGGTGAGGCAAAGTATTTCAACTCTGTACAAGGATGGAGAATTGAAAATTTAGCACAAGCTGCACCTCAAAATGTACCACCAGCAGATCAGTTTGCACCAGCACCAGATTTGTCTGATAACGAACCAGATGATTTACCTTTTTAAGTAAAAAAGTTATATCTATAAAAAAAGACCTATGAGTAGTATGTATTCATAGGTCTTTTTTTTGTTATAAATTTTCATGATTTTTTTCTAATAAAATTATTGATCTAGTTTTACGAATTATTTTTTTATTTAATTCTAAAGCTTTTAATCCTCTAGAAATTGCTTCTCTTGAAAAATTTAAATCTTCTGATATTTCTAATAAAGGAGTTTTAATTTCATTTTTATTGTATAGTTTTGATTTAGTTTTGATGTAATTAAATAAATTGTTTTCTAATGATTGATTACTGATTTCTTGCATTTTATTAACAATTGACATGTAATGATATTGAAAGGAACTAATCATGAAATCACGTAATTCAATATACGTATTTGTCCATTCTAAAAATAAATTATTAGGAATTCTTAAAATAGAAATATCCTCAACAACGATACTACATATTTCATCTGTAGGTATGTTAGGAGAGTTTGTATAATTCATAATTTTTGAATTACTACTTTCTATATAATAGAGAAGCGTTCTTTTATTATGATGATTTATAGATATCTTAACGATACCTGTTAATAAAATACAAACTCCGTTATTGAATTCATCACAGTTTTGTAATAAATCTCCTTTTTTATAATGTAATATTTTTCCATAAGTTTCAAATAGTTTAATTACCTCTTTAGAGAACGGTAAATCTTTTAGCATATATTTAGTTTGGTTAAATTAGATTGCTTTTAAAATTCAATTAAGTAAAAAAGGTAGTAGGCTTTTTTAGACACCGGCATAGTGTCTTTTTAATAGGTAGTATGTGATATTGTGTTATTATACAACTAATTGTATGGACCTGGGTTTACCAATAACTCTATGTTGGTCTTCTAAACGTTTAATGGCTCTAGAAATAGATGAAAGTGGCACCTTTAAGTCTAATGATATCTCTGATCTTGAAATGCGAATATCTTTTTCCTTGTAAATTTCAGATTTGTTTTCGAGATAATAAAACAAACGATTTTCTAATGAATGAGTTAGTAAGTTTTTTATTCTAGAAAACATAGTACTAATATTATATTCACTAGAGTTAATTATAGATTTTTTAAATGATAAACATTCTGTTTGCCATTGAGCTATTAGTTCGTTTGGAATCCATAGTAGTGTACTGTCTTCAATAGCAGTAATTGAAATTGGAGCAGCAAAGGTTTTCGTCATATTCATTAAAGCAATGAAAGGGTTTTTTTGAGGATAAATATGATATAGAAGTAAGGAGTTGTTTTCTTGATCTAAATGAGCTTTTAGCACTCCTTTTATAACAATAGCTGTGCTGTCAATTGGCACATCTTTTAATAAAATAGGATCGCCAGAAACATATTTTTTTTGGATAGCTTGAGATTCAATTAATCTAGCTATTGATTTTTTACAATTAATGAGGGACTCTAAAATCATTATAAATTATTTTAAAATTAATTATTACATAAATCTTTAAGCTGTTACTGAGTAGTAAAATATAAAGTGTACTTACATTTTTTTAAACAATTCAAAAAAAGAAAACCCTATTTGTTTCTGATATAAAAAATTTATAAAGTATAAGATTTTTTTATCATAAGTCTTGCTTTGTAGTATTTACAGTAGGTGCGACTAATTTATTGAAAATGAATAATATGTTTTCTTATTGTTAGTTTTTTTTAAATAAAATAAGCAAGTCAAGGTACAAATTTATTAAAAAGTGTTAAATAAATGTTAAAGAAAAAAGTTAAAAAAGTTTTTTTTACTCCATTTAACGTTTAAATAATAATGAAAAAGACTTGAATTAAACTATAAGAAACATAGTATTCCTAATACTTCAAGAGAATAAATCAATTAAAAATTAAATAATGAAATGTGATGTATGTCAAATATTGATGTATGTGAAATAGTGACTCTTGTAAAATAGAATGATTCTTCTTACTTCAATTTTGTGGACTTATAAATAGTTAAAAAACAATCATAACCATAAAAGAAGTATACATGAAAAAAACAATTTTAATAGTAATTGCATTAATATTTACTACCTATAATTTAAAAGCACAAGTAAGTGTAACTGCAGGTTATAGTATTAGAGTAGATAATAACAATAATGATCCTGGTGTAGATTATTTTAGGATTTTTCAAGGAAAAGGAAATGACCCTTTCTTTAGAGGTTCAAATCAGTATGTGAAATTTAAGGCTGATGAAATACTCCATTATGCTAATGATAGATTCTATTTGATGTCTGCAAAAGACGTAGAAATGCGAATTGGAGATCATAGAAATACAAACGCGGTTTTTAAAGTTCAGATTGGGCATGATCAAAAAAATCAGGTTTTTAAAACTTCACTTAGCGAATCAGTTTTTCATACCAATTCATTTAAGTTATTTGGTTATAAGAAAACGAATAGTTTTTTTAATGTTAATGAAGGAACCTTTAATTCAAACCAAAGTGCATCGTTTAATATTCATATTGATACCAATAGTAATGATCCTAATGTAGATACTTTTAAAATATTTCAAGGAACACAAAAAAGTAAAATACTTGATGTAGGAATAAGTTATACTAAATTATTCTCAAGAAACTTTATTTCTGAAAATGATGGAGGGTTTGTAGTAAACATTGATAAAAATAACAATTCACAAGTAGATAAATTCAAAGTACTATACGGTAGAGAAAAGAGTGAAGTTTTAGTAGCAGGAAAAGATGATGTTACTGTTCACAAAAAACTTATAACTCAAAAAAACATTGAAACAAAAAATATAAAGGCACAAGATATTATAGCGAATAATGTGGTATTAAATGTGGGCTCATTTCCTGATTATGTTTTTTCAGAAGACTATGAGTTAATGCCTTTAAAAGAAATAGCTATTTATATAAAAAAAAATAAACACTTACCTAACATGCCATCCGAAGCTGAAGTTATAGCGAATGGGATGAATGTAAAACAAATAAATACTGTTTTAGTAGAAAAAGTAGAAGAACTTACACTACACACTATTTTACAAGAGCAGAAGATAAATACACTTGTTGATGAATTAAAAGAAATGAAAGAGCATTCTGAAAAAATAATGAAAGTTCTTTCAAAAAAACTGTTGAGTATAGAACAACAGAAAAATTAACCAAAATAATATAAAATGATAAAAAAAATTACAATAGCTGGCTTACTATTATTAGGCGTAAGTACAGTAAAAGCACAACATGTTATACAAACAGTTAGAGGTATACATATAAAAGCAGATACAGATGCAAAAGGAGGTAACGAAGGAGTTTCTTTGTTTGCTGCAAATAAAGAACTAGCTTATTTTACTCCAGCTAATAATGTTCATTTAGTTAGAACCTTTTTTAAAAAAGAAACTATTTTTCAAGATTTAACTCGTTTTTATGGAATTGCTCATTTTCATAGAGATGCTAATGTTTATGGTAATTTTAGTGTGTCAGGCAATAGTACGTTTTCTAAAATAGGAATAGGAATTACACCTCAAGAAGGAATACACCTTAGTGGTAGAAATATTAGAGTAGATGGAGGTGAGTTTCAAAGTCATGGACCAATAGTATTACATCCAGATGTAGATAATAATGGAGATGATATTATTTCTTTTAGAAATAGCACAAACGTAGAAATGGCCAAAATACACGATGGTGTTTTAACTACAAACGCAGGTGTATTTAATACTAATATATCAACAGAAAATGCTCAAATACAACAAGGTACTTTTGGAAGTATTTCTTACACAAAAAGTACTGGTAGACTTAATTTAGGCCATGGGAAAAATGATAAAATATCTTTTGTAAATGGAGATAATAATGAAATGGCTAGTTTACAAAATGGAATTATGACTTTAGATAAAGTAGTGTTAAATATAGGATCATTTCCTGATTATGTTTTTTCAGAAGACTATGATTTAATGCCTTTAAAAGATGTAGCTACTTATATTAAAGAAAATAAGCATTTGCCAAATATGCCTTCTGAAAAAGAGGTAGTATCAAAAGGTATGGATGTGAAACAAATTAATACTATTTTGGTTGAAAAAGTTGAAGAGTTAACATTACATACCATCGCACAAGAAGAAAAAATAAATATTCTTTTAAGAGAACTAAAAGCGATTAAAAACCAACTTAAATTGAATCAAAAATAGTTTATAGATATGGGAAACAAACTTATTTTGTTCTTGTGTCTATATGTTTTAGGTACAGGAATAACAATGGCTCAAGATATAGAGCTATTCAGGTTTACTAATGCAAGTATAGTTAGTGGAAATGAAATGATACTACATCATAATTATTCTGATAACTCAGCAAGTTTAATTAAGAAATCGAGCTCAAAACTTAATGAAAAAGATGGCTTTTTACAATCATTTATATTAAAGCGCTTAGAAAGTGGAAAAGTATTAATAGCGTCAGCTAAAGAAAAAAAATACTTTTTACACTATAATCCTACGTCTAATAAAGTTAGTTTTTTAACGATTCAAGACTCTAAAAAGTTAAATAACTATACTTGGCAAGTTCAATTTGCAGGAAAAGGAAAAGTATTGATTTCACCTTTAAATAACTTGGATAAAGGATTGGTAAAAAGAAATAATAATGCAATTGAAGTAGATGTTTTTAAGTCTTCTGAAAATGAATTATTAACCAATGGTAAAAAAGTAGGAGATCAATACAGATTTATGATAGAGAAAATAGCTAACGTACTTTAAAATATTAATAATGAGAAAAAATAAAATTATAGGCTATTTATTAATAGCCCTATTAAGCTCTTTTTCTTTTGTTCATGCACAACAATCGTATGATTTAGCAGTGTTACAAATACAAAGTAAAGGAAAATATAGTAGAGTTTTTAATCCACAAACTAATTTAAACAGTTTATTAAGCAAAGGAATAACCAATAGAGCAACTGTTGAATTTTGGGCAATGCATAATACAGCAAGTTCAGGTAATTCAGAAGCTGTAAATTGGGAGTTTTCAAATTTGAAAACAGGAAGCGAAGAATTTAAATTAAGTATCCAAGAAAATAAAGTTTCTTTAAAAATAGGAGTAAGTGAGCAAGTTAAAAACTTGCTGCTAGATAACAAATTATTTAAAAATATATGGCATCATTATGCTTTTTCAATAGATAAAAATGCTAATGAATTACGAGTGTATATTGATGGAATTGAGCACTTTTTTAAAAATATTTCCAATTTTAATGTAGAGGAAATATATTTTTCAAGTGATAAAAAAACGGACTTGTTTTTAGCTGAATACAGAGGTTGGTCAACTGCAAAGAGGAAAAAACAAATCAAAGAGCAGCAATATCGTACTTTTTATAAAGAAGCAAAAAATTCATTATTAGAACAAAAAAATAATGGGCTAGAAATTGTATATACTAATACAAATTATAAAAATGAAGACTTCTTTGGTGGTGATGTATTAACATCTATTTCTTGGCAAAATTTATTATATGAATATTTTCCTGATGAAAATTTAATAAAAGAAGCTGAGTTTTCTTCAAAATTAAAATCTAATAATATTAGTAATATTAGTTCAGAAATTCAACATCCAGTATTAAACTTGAATAAAATTATTGTAAGAGCGAGTGATGGAGATGGTATTGATAACCCTTTGCTATCAGGGAGTGATGGCATATTTGTAGAATGGCAACATGTTAGAAATGTTGATGAATATATTATAAAAAGAAGAAACTTAAGAGCTGGTACTATAAGTTCGGTAGTACATACAATGAAAGATACAAAAACAAAGAATCCTTCAGAATCATTGTTTTATGTTGATAAAGGAATTTTGCCAAACGAGTTGTATGAATACACTATTGAAGCAAAGCATAATGGAGTAACTACCTTAACTGGGAAAGACGTTGGCTTTGTATTGCCAAATGGTAAAGTTAAAGGACTTATAGAAACCTCTTCTAGTGTTGCTACTAAATTTGCAAAAGTAGAAGCTATTGCTTCTGGAAACATTAATCCAGGGGGTGCTTTAAAGTTTATTCAAGGTAAAAAACCGCTGTTAATAAAAAATATAGACGAGTTTAGAAAAGCAAAAGGTGGTGCAACTTTTGAGTTTTGGTATAAAACTCCTACTATAACCGAAGGAGAGAATACCGTACTTTCAATTGGAAATAGTGAGCTGATCTTACAAAAGAGTAAAATAGTTGTGAAGTTAAATGGCTCTACTTATGTTGCAGGAACAAGAAAGTCAGATACTAATTGGCATCATTATGCATTTACATTTAATGCATCTGGAGGAACTTTATTTGAAGATGGGACTCCTATTTCTAATGGAAGTAGTGCTACTTTATTTGCGTTGAGTTTAAATAATGTAAATACTTTTTCTTTAAACAAGATAACGAATGTTACGTATTATATAGATGAGGTTCGATTTTGGAATGCTCCTCGTTCGCCATTACAAATTAATGAATATGCAAATCATATAATTGGAGGTAATGTTGAAAACTTATTTGCTTATTATCGTTTTGATTTTAATGATGCACATAAAGCATACAACTTTTCAACAAAAAAAAGAGGTGAGTATTTAATTGAAAGTGAAAGTGTATTAGAGCACTTGTCAGCAAACGAACAACCCCAAATAACGTATGCTACTTATACAAATAAAAAAGGTGATTATAAATTTACATCATTAAATACAGGAATACAAGGAATAACAAATAATGATAATAAGTTTGAGTATACTATAAAACCTTCAAAACCTCGATTTGAATTTTTGCCTAAAACGAAACAGGCAAGTGTACCTAGAAGATTAAATGGTGACTTAGCAACTAATGTGAACTTTACAGATGTATCGAGTTTACCAGTAACAGGTGTAATTTCTTATAGAGTAGGAGATGAATTATATCCTGTACTTAGGGGTACAGCTTTAAAAGTTGATGGCTCAATCGTACAAAGTAACGAAGATAGTAAGGTAACTACTGATAATACTGGTACTTATGCAATTAAAACAGCTCCAGGTAAGCATGTAATAACGCCTAATCCTATGCCATCACTAGCTAATGAAGAGCGTTTAAACGAAGGAAGTTTACGATTTGATGGAAAAACAGGATATGCTCGTTCTATAAATTCTATTACTAATAATGGAAATAGTTTTACCTGGTCTGGTTTTGTAAAACCATATCTTAAAACTAGTAATGAAGATAAAGTACCAGCTATACAAACTGTTTTGCAATGGGGGAATTTATCTTTAAAGCTAATTAACAATACAACATTAAAAGTATATACAGGAACTCAAGAAAAATTGTCAGAAAACTTACCAGCTAATAGCTTAGGACAGTTTTCTTTTTTTAGTATAAGTTTCGATAAAGAAAAGGGAACGATGTCACTTTATGTGAATGATAGAAGAAAAAGCACTTCAATAAATTCCTTAGAAATAGCGAGTAATTTAATAGTAGGTAGTGAAGAGGAATCTAATACATTTAAAAACTTTTCAAAATCGCATATTGATTTATTAGAATATAGAGCAGTGTCACTTCTAGAAGATGACATAGCTAAATTAAAACAAGGAAAGTATTTAGCTATTGAACAATCAAAGTTACAATTATCATATAGTTTTGATCAAAAATATGGAACTAAAGCAATTAATACAGTTGTTGATGGGGTAAATAATAATTATTTACAATTTGAAGGAGGGTGTAATTTTGATAATACATCGCATAAACAATATGTCAGAGAAATTCAGTACACCTATAAAGCAACTAATCCTAAATTTAATCCAACAGGAAATCATTATGAAGTAGTATTAGAAGAGCCATTGCAAAATGTAAATTTTGAAAATATAACTAGACGTAGTTTTATAGGTAATATTGTAGTGCCTTGTAATAATAGTGTTGGGGCATGGACTGGAAAAATAATTCGAACAGATATTGAATTTCCAAAGTTTGAAAAAATAATTAGTTCTGCTGATTTTAATAATGATACAACTGTTTTTACAATAAATGATTTGCTACCTGGTCAATACCGAGTTGAAATTACAAATACAAATGCAAATAGAGTTTTGAAAAGTCCTATAATAGATTTACGACGTAAAAATATTGTATACGATTTTGAATTTAGAAATCCTATTGAATTAGAAATTGAGTTGTTTGAATTTGATATGGCTGGTGTTAGAGATGTAAAAAACATGAGAGATTATGTTGGAGATAAAATTAGCAGTACTTGTGAAGGAAGTTTTACTTTTAAGTCTCATGATGGGTTTAAAATGAATGTGAATGTTTTTGAAAGGTATGGAGTAAATAAATGCCCAGTTGAAGGAGCTGATGTAACACTTGGTGGTGATGCTATTTTAGCAGATAGTAATTTAACTGATAGAACTTTAAGTAAAGGAGTGTTAGAGTTTTTTACACAAGTTTCATCTCCTAATTTTTTAGGAGATCATTCAAGAAACTTCTTAATATCAGCAAGTCATAACGGTAGAACTGCATCTATAACTAAAAAAGCAATTATACTAGGTGCTCGCCAAGGAAATTCAGATTTTACATTGATAGAACCTCAAGTTGGTTTTGTATTACATGATCCTCCAGGAGATAATAGTTCTGCAACTTTAGCAAAAGGAGCTACATATTCGTACTCATTTTCTGCTGAAAATGGAATAGGTTTAGAAATAGATAATTCAATTGGAGCTAAACTAAAAGTAAAAAAACAAATTTTAACAGGAATTGTTGCAGCTCCATTAGGAGTAGGAACTGTAGCAGGATTTGTGAACCCTGTTTTACAAACTAGTAGTGATACTCAAGGTTTAATTGGAGGAAAGTTTGATTATTTAAGGCATAGCGGTAATTCAGAAACAGTTACTTTAGAAAAGTCAATTTCTACACCTTCAGATCCTACGTATGTAGGAGAAGATGCCGATGTATTTATAGGTACATCTAAGGTAATAACTTTTGGAACTGGTCAGGTACTTAAATTGAATGGATGTTCACCAGTTGTGCAAAATTCAAATAAAGTAGCTAAACCTTCGTCTGTAACCCCTTTTGCATATACAAAACAAAGTTTAAATGATATTGTAATACCTAACTTATACCAATTAGCAATTGCTAAATATGATAAGAATAATGGTATTGTATCACCTCCTAAAGATAGAAATCATTTAGATTTAAAAGGTACTTTGGAAAAATTATTAGCGAAAACTCCGAAGGATAAAGAAGATAAAGATATTATTAATTATTTACATCAAATTAGTAGATGGACTTCTATCATTGATAAGAATCATAACAAAAGAACGAAGGCATATTTTGATAGTGCACCTAATTTTAGTAGCACTACAAAAAAACTAACAAATGATAATGATGTAGGACAAAGTGGAGCTGGGTTAAACGCTTCTGCTTTAGATAAACGAATTACATTTGATGCGTTAACTGAAATCAGTTACACATTATCAAGAGAGAAAACGAAGAGTTCTGGAAACTCATTTAGTGGTGGTCCATATGTAGGTGTTAGTTTCTCAACAGATTTTACAATTTTTGGAGCGGGTCTTACATTTAATAATCAAACGAAGGTTCACAATTTTAATAGTAGAACTGATTCAGATGAAAATGGAAATAACAGAGTAGATAGTTTTACATTAAACGATGATGATGCAGGAGATCATTTTGATGTATTAATTAGAAGAGATCCTGAATATGATACCCCAATGTTTTTAACCAATGCAGGAAGAAGTTCTTGTCCGTTTGAATCAGGAACTGTACCTAGAGAAGGTGTTGAGTTGATTGTTGATAAAGTAGTAGGATATGGTACTGGAGATGAATCGATATTATATAACTTAACGTTACGTAATACACAAGTAGCGAAAGATGCTACTAGAAAAACGTATATAGTAGGAATGGCAGGTGCTTCAAACTCATTAGGGGCAGTTGTAAATTTGAATGAGTCACCTATTTTTGAGCCAACAACTTCTTCAAAGTTTGTTTTTGATTTAGATCCAAGTTCACCAACTGGTGTAAAACAAGAAATTAAAGCTCAATTGCGTATTGCAAGAGGAACCGATGCACCTTCGGTTATTTCTTATAAGGATATAAAAATTCAAATGTATTCTGAATGTGAACAAGCTGGTGATCGATACCGTTCGTATGGAGTAGATGAATATAATGAAGTAGGAGTGAAGCCGTATGCAGAAATTTTAGTAACAGCTCATTTTACAGGAGCTTGTATTGAAACGATTACTTCAGATTCACCTCAAAATGATTGGATTGTAAATGGTTCTGATAAAAAGAAGTTAGATTTTAATTTTAGAATACCTGAATTAAAAGGAATGTCAGAGAGTACTGATTTTTCAGTGGATTTAGAATATACAATTAAAGGCAACAATGATCCTAAAATATTAAAGAAGTTAGATTTAAAAACATTAAAAAAGTATTTAAATTCTGAAACTGATCAAGTAGAGTACAGTGCAGATGTATCAGCTTTAACAAACGGAGAGTATAATTTTAGAATTGTACCAGTATGTGGAGATGGTGGTTCTGATAATCCTAATAATCGTAAGAACCCAACTCCTTTTGTAAAAGGAAAAATAGCGAGAAATGCTCCACAGTTGGTGCTAACAACTCCAGATAATGGAGGGATATTTACTTCAGGAACGATTTCTGCAAAATTCTCAGCACCAATAAATCCAGCTACTGTAAATTTAAATTCGTTAGCAATGAGAGGTGTTTTAGGTGGAGTTCCAAAACCATTAACATCTGTTAAAATGGATAATGTTACTGATGTTATCAACATTCCTCATAATAATAAATTTAATTTAGAAGATAAATTAACTATTGAAATGTGGGTAAATCCATTAAAATACCCCTCAGGAGTTAATGTTCCTATCATTCAAAAAGGAGGAAACTATCATGTTTCTTTGATGCCAGATGGTAAAATAATAACGAATGACGGCGTTAAATCTTCTAAAGGAATTCAACCATTTACATGGACACATGTATCTGTAGTTTATGATAAAACTAATGGAAATGCTGTTATTTATTTTAATGGAGAAAATGTAGGTTCTGGTAATATTTCTACTATTGAAAATAAAGTAAATTCAGAAAAGCTTGTAATATCTCCAATGGTAACTACTGATTCTTTTGTAGGTTCTTTAGATGAAGTACGAGTTTGGCAATCAGCAAGGTCCCCATTACAAATAGCTAGTAATATGAAAAATCAATTATTAGGTAATGAAGATACTTTAGAAGCGTATTTCGTTTTTAATGATAACACATTAGCAAAGCAAGGTATAAATGGTGCTCCTAATGAAGCAATTCAAGATTTTACAGGAAATGCTCAAGGAACAACAGCTACTGGAATTAATTTTGTTACTAATGAAGAAGCGGCTCCTTTAGATAAAACGAAAACCGTAGAAGATATTCAGTTTACAACAACTATGTCTGAAAATAATACGATTATTAATTTTAATATGAAGATATCAGATTTAGAATTTGTTGAAGGTGCTAGATTAACAGTTTTTGTAAAAGATAAAAAACTACAAGATCCTTTAGGAAATAAAATAGATAAAACCTCATGGAGTTTTATTATTAATAGAAGTAAGTTAAAATGGAGTCATAATAATTTATCAATAAGTCAAAATCAAGGAGAAACGACTATCATTGATAATATAGATTTAATAAATTCTGATGGAGGGATTGATGTAGCGTATACTTTTGAAAATCTACCGGTTTGGTTTAATGTGAAAAAAGGAGCTAACCCAGCTAAAGACGCATTAAATATTATTAGGGCTACGGAAACGAATAGAGATTTAGAGTTTGAAATAAAAAACTATTTAAATCCAGGAGTACATACTGCTATTATTTATATAAAAACAAGTAATAAAAATACGGGACAAAAATTAGGTGTTGAAAGTTTTAGATTGGAAGTTACAGTTAATTGCCCAGAACCAGCAATAGCATCAGGGTTTGAAAACAATTATCCACTTTCAATGAATTTTAAAGGAAATTTAATTATTAATTCTCAAAATTCAGTAGATAAAAATGATGTTGTAAAAGTATATGTTGGTAATCAAATACGAGGTTATGCTAAAGTAGGAACTTCTGGTTTGGTTGATTTAACAGTGTTTGGGAATATTGGAGAAACATCAGTGCTAAATTTTAAAGTATGGGATGCTTCAAAATGTACCGAGTATGAAGGAATTATCGAAAATTATAGCTTTAATTCAAATCAAACTATAGGTTCTAATTCAGTGCCTGTTAAATTTACGGTTGGTGAAAAAGTTACTAGAAGAATACCTGTTGTACAGGGATATCAAGAATTAAGTTTCAATTTAAAGGACAATCAAGCGTCTAATAAATTGTCTTTAACAGCTATTAAAGGATTACCAGTGAATTCTCAAATTCTTGATTTGTTAAATAATAAAGTAGCGGTTTTAGGAAGTAATAATATTTTTACAGGTGGATTAACTGAAATTGACGTAACTAAAGCTTATTTAGTAAGTATAGCTCCTACTCATGAGGTTGTAAAATATATAGAAATAAGTGGGGTACCAGTTGATTTAGATAATAACTTATCAATCAATGGAGGAAATATTAAAAATGCAATTCCTTTTTACCCTAATGATTTACAACGAACAGGATATGCATTGCGATCATTTACATCAACAAAAGTAAGTGAAGGTGATAGAATTGAGCGAAGAGGTTTATTTGCAGAATATACAACTTCTAGTGGTTGGCGTGGTAGTTTAACGCATTTAACACCAGGATTAGGATATATCTTTAAATCTCAAAATTCAGGAGCAATTAATTATTCCGGAATTATTAAGAATTCAGCTGCACGATTTGTAGCTAAGAATATTAAAGTTAATAATGCTTTATCTAATTCATCAAGTGAGTTAGAAGAAACACCTTCATATAAGGAGTTAGATTTAACAATTGATCTTAATCAGTTTGCTGACTTTATGTATATCAATGGAGTACTTGAGACTGCTGATTTAGATACAAATAAAGCGTATACTATTTTAGCATTAGTTGATAATGAATTAAGAGGAGCTTCTAAAGCTGAATTTATTAACGGAGAATACCATTATTATATCGGTATTGGAAGTAATAGTGATGAAAATGTTCAGTTTAAGTTATACGATGGAAATAGCGTTTTAGATTTAGAGAATACAGAAATGTTCTTTTCAAATAAAACAATAGGTACCATGAATAGTCCTTATAGCTTTACCGTAAAATCAAAAGAGGTTGAGTTAAGTAAGAATTACACATTAGCATTATCTCAAAACAGACCAAACCCAATGAACGAACATACGCAAATTAGCTTTAGTACCCCTAAGGAAGTATTTGTGGATCTTAGTTTATACAATATGTTAGGTCAAAAACTTCATACTTTTGTAGCAAGAAAAGTTACAGGAAATAGAATGCACACTATAAATTGGAATGGTGTTGCACAAGGTCATAAACTGCAAAGTGGAGTTTATGTGTATGAGTTAAGAGTTGAAGGAAAAAGATTACAACGTAAGTTAATTATTGAATAAAAAATGTAAGAACCTTAAAGAAAAAGAGACTGATAAATTATCGGCCTCTTTTTTTTATTTAGTTCTAATTTTAAATAGCTTAAAATTAGAGTAAAATATATTCCATTTATTTTCAATCTACTTTTTTATTTTTTATGTTAGAATTAAACTCACCAGTTTTTTTTGAATTATTTTTCTTATTCTTTTTATTAATTATTTGTGCTATTATTTTTAATAATAGAATATCTCACACTTCTGTAAAAAGTGAATATTTATTGAAGTTTCTTTTAATAAATTTAATATTTGAGTCTATTGAAAGACTATATGAAATTAAATATAACACTTATATTATTCCAACAAAGTATTATTATTTTTCAATATCAGAGACTATTCTATATTCATTTTTAATTGAAACTTTAAGAATTAAATCTAAATATATTTATCCTATAATAATTACATATATACTGGGAATTAATATCTTATATAATCCACAATATCCTCCTTACTTTATAGCGTTAGATAATGTATATAATTTTGTAATGCTGCTTTATTTTTATTTTAAACTAAAAACTTTTATAAGGGGTAAGTCTAAACGATTTTTTATTCAAAATAAATTTGTTATTTATTTTGTTTTTATATTACTATTTTTAGGGTTCACTTATTATGCTTTTAATTCTTTTTACGTAATAATCTTTTATTTTTTTCCTAGTCTAATTAAGCAACTTTCTTATTTAGATGGTATAGTAAGTATTATTTACTTAGTTTGTTTTGGGGTTTTAATAAAGCAAAAAATTTCATTTAAGTTTAGAAAAGTTAGAAAGAGAGTAGCAGTTTTTAATTATAATAAAAGAAAGAAGGAAATATGCAGTATTAATGAAAAAAAGGATTTTGATGAATTAATTAAAACGATAACATTAAATAGCATCTATAAACAGTCTAAAGTAACTATATTAAATATTTCTAATAGTACTCAAATGCATCCGAAGTATATCTCTAAACTGATCAATACTTTTTCAGATGGGAATTTTAACGATTTTATAAATAGGTTAAGAATAGAGGAGTTTAAAAGAAATTTAGAAAAAGAAATTTATAAAAATTATTCCATATTAGGAGTAGCAAAAGAATCAGGCTTTAGCTCAAAGTCTACTTTTTATAAAGCTTTTAAAAAACATGAAAACATGAGCCCTAGTATGTATATAAAAAAATAATAATATTTAAAAAATAAGTTTATTTAAACCAGAGAAGTTAACTTCTCTGGTTTTTTATTGTCTATAAAGTTTCAAGTTTTCATTTTATTAGGGGAATGTAGTTTTTACTAAAATAAATATTAATAGGTTTCTTTGTTATTGGTTTGAACTCTTGATTATTTTAATAGTGTAATAAATCGATTTTACGCAAACTTTTAACACTAATTAGAATGAAAGTTACTAATTAGGGATGTAAATGTAACTAGTTTGTAAATTAATTTTAAACAAGTTAATTTTCTTTTTTTTATCCTAAAAATTAGTATAAATATTTAAAATGCTAGGGAATGCTATTAGAGGAGTGAGTCCTAAAAACTGAATTAGGACTTTGTTACAGAAATGTTGTTTTTTACAAGGTCTCGTATTCAGATTTTAGGACTTTATGGTCTTGTTTTACAGTGGGGTAAGTAGGAGTTTTGCTGTCTTACTATTAAACAATCCCTCGAAAAATGAATTACTTAAAGCACATTTTATTACTTTGTATTAGTCCTGTTTCTAATACCATTTGTAAACAATTACAATCACCAAATATGTTAGGACGATATGGAATTTGTATCGGTATACTTCGCATATGATTATCAAATAGTCATCACTGTTTGTGTGAAATTCAAAAAAACTTATTGAAATAGTATTTCATGAAATCTGATTCTATTGAATTGGAAAAAGGAAGTATTGATCCTTCTATACTTATGTGTAAAGAAGCAGAAGGTCTCCTGTTTTTTATCGAAACAATTGATTGAACTCTAATAGTAAAAAATACAGGCATAAAAAATAATCACTTTTAATTAAATAAGATAAAATGAAGATTTCTATGTATCATTTTATGATACGAAAATTAAAAATCAAAATGAGCAAATCCTCTTTTTTTGATCCTTAAATAAATTAAGTAGACATATAAAATATTTAAAGTAAGAAATGTTAAAGTCTAAAAACAAATACATAAATAATAATATAAAAATATATAAGAATGAAAAAAATAATATTTATAGGACTATTACTATTGTCAACTAGTAATTTTAAGTTAAATGCACAAGATTTTAAGGAACCAATACTCAATTTTTTTAGGGAAAAAGTTATTTCGAATGGAAATGCAATAGTCTATAAAGCAGATACTAATGGAGGTTTCTTTGATCGTGTAGAAGGTCATAGTTTTGTTATTGGTCGTACACAATATGCTGCATTTTTACCTGAATTTACATGGTTTCGTAATAAAATGAAACTAGCGGGAAGTTTAGAGGTTAAAAACAATGCGAAATTTTATAGCAGTTTAAGTGTAGTAGGGGGATTAACAGTTCTTTCAGCTTCTAACTTTAGTGGTAAAGCTAATTTTAGTGATGAAGCTAATTTTACGGGTAATACAAATTTTACGGGTAATGCAAATTTTGATAATGGTACTGTAGCTTTTAAAGGAGCTGATTTTTCAAATCTTGTATCTTTTAAAGGAACAACAAATTTGAGCGGAACAACAAATTTGAGCGGAACAACAAATTTCTCTAAAGGTTTTTCAGCCAAAGAAGGCACAAAGAAATTATTGGTGGTAGATAAAAATAAAGTTGAATCTCAGTTACCTTTTTCTTCATATTCAGTAACAACAGGAGATATAATAGCAAATAAAGTTACCTTAAGAGTGGGGTCTTTCGCAGATTATGTATTTGCCAATGACTATGACTTAATGCCTTTACAAGAAGTAGCATCCTTTATTAAAAAATACCAGCATTTACCAAATATGAAATCTGAGAAAGAAGTGGTAAAAGAAGGGATGGATTTAAAAGAACTTACATTAAAATTAGTAGAAAAAGTAGAAGAGTTAACCTTGTATACCATAGAACAACAAAAGTTAATAGATGATTTAGAAACAAAAATTGGAACAAACAAAAGTAATACAAAATGAAAAAATCAATTTTAGTACTAGGTGCCTTTTTAGCCACCAGTTTAACAACAATTAATGCTCAATATGTAATAGGTAGTCAGAGATCTATCAATATAAGTTCAGATACAGATAGTGCAGGAGGAAATGAAGGTATAAGTTTACTAGCTAGAAATTCAGTAATGGCTAGTTTTACACCTGATAATATAAGCCATAAAATACGCACTTTTTTTGAAGCTCCAACTATTTTTAAGGGTACTGCACATTTCGATGGAATTCCTTTTTTTAACAAAGCAGCCAAATTTGGTCAAGAAGTTGATTTTAAAAATGGATATAAAGTAACATCTGGTTCTGTAGATTTTAATATAGGTAGTTTTACTTCAAAAAGTTTTGCTTCATTCATTGCTCATATAGATAGAAATAGTAATGATCCAAATGTTGATACGTTTAAAGTTTTATATGGTACCGCTGGGACCAAAATATTAGATGTAGGAATAAGTAAAACTCAATTACTTTCGAGAAACTTTGAATCAAGAAATGAGGAAGGATTTGTGGTAAATGTTGATATTAACAACAATTCAGTAGTTGATAAATTCAAGGTGTTGTATGGTAATGAAAAAAGAGAGGTTTTATCAGCAGGAAAAGATGATGTAACTATTAGTACCAAGCTTGTAACAAAAAATGATATTTCAACGAATAATATAAAGTCTAAAAATATTGCAGCAGAAGATATTGTAGCGAATAAAGTTACCTTAAGAGTTGGATCCTTCCCAGATTATGTATTTGCCGATAATTATGAATTAATGCCTTTAGAAGCAGTAGCATCTTTTATTAAAAAACACCAACATTTACCAAATATGAAATCTGAGAAAGAAGTGGTAAAAGAAGGGATGGATTTAAAAGAGCTTACCTTGAAATTGGTAGAAAAGGTAGAAGAATTAACCCTGTATACAATACAGCAACAACAATTAATAAACGAACTACAAGCAAAACCAACTGTAAATAAAAACCAACAGTAAATGAAAAAAATTAGTATAACAATGCTGTTTTTATTACTTGGATTCGTAGTAAAAGCACAGGATGATATTACCTTATATCGATTTATGAATAAACAACTTACAGCAGGAGGTCTTATAGCTTTACAGCATAACACAGTTACTAATAAAGCAACACTTATACAACCTCATGGAGTTAAGTTTGATTTAAATACGGGGTATTTACAAGCGCTAATTATTCAGCAAGTTAAAAATAAAGATGGTGTAGTTTTTATTAGTTCCTTAAAAAATAAGGGCTTTTTTTTAAAGTATAATGAACCTGGTAATTTCAGTTTTGCTAAAATGGATAAAACAAAGCAGGCTAATTTCATGTGGGAAGTTAATTATGCAGGGCCAAGAAAAGATGGTATTCTAAACGAAGATTTAGTGTATTTATCTCCAGTAAATGAACCAAGCTTATCGATAGTAAATGAAAATGGAGAATTAAAGCTGACTTCTATTTTTGATGGAAATGGAGCTGTAGTAGATAATGAAAAATCAAAATTAGCGGATAAATTTATTTTTTATTTACAAAAAATGAATAACGCTTTTTAAACATATTATAGAATGCAAAAAATAAAAATAAATAAAAGACATAAACTACTTAGGTTATTGTTAGTAGTTTTATTGAGTCCTTTAGGATTATTGCAAGCACAAGATAGTGAGTTATCTGTATTGCATGTACAAAGTCATGGGAAATATGAACGAATATTTACACCTCAAACCAATATAAAAGAGTTATTACAAGCAGGAAGTAACAAACAAGCAACAGTTGAGTTTTGGGCAAAGCACAATACAGCGGGAAGTACAAATGGTGCGCCTGTTTATTGGGGAGTAACTAACTTTGAAGGTGGAAATGCTAAATTTTCTTTAGATGTTTCTTCAAATGAAGTGTCTTTATCAATAGGAGGTAAAGAAATAAAAAGCAGTTTGTTGTTGAACGAACAGTTGTTTAAAAATAGCTGGCATCATTTTGCAATTACCTTTGATGCTAATGTGAATGAAGTTAGAGGTTATATAGATGGTCAAGAAAAATTATTTATACAAAACTCTAATTTCGATATTGAAGATTTGTACCTGATAAGTGATGCAAAAACAGACTTGTTTCTAGCGGAATACAGGGCTTGGTCAGCAAAAAAGAGTAAAGAACAAATTCAATTAGAACAATACCGAAGTTTTTACCAAGAGAGTAAGAATAGATTATCGGAGTTAAAAAACAATGGATTACAAACATTGTATACAAACGATATAGTTTCTAATGAAGATGTTTTTGGAGGAAAAGTGATGGTAACCACTTCTTGGAAGAATTTATTATATGAACATTTTCCAAATGATAATTTGGTAAAAGAAGCCTCTTTTGTAAGTGCATATAAAAATACTGGAATAGCTACAGTTAGCTCAAAACTTAAACATCCTATTTTAAGCCTGGATAAAATTATTGTGAAGGCAAGTGATGGAGATGGTAGTAGTCATACCTTATTGTCTGGTGCGAATGGGGTTGTTGTAAGTTGGTTACATGCAAAAGATATGGATGAATACCAAGTGCTAAGGAGGAATATTCGTGCAGGTACAACCAGTACGGTAATTCATACAGAGCGTAATGTAAGTAGTAAGCAGCCCTCAGATGAAATAATATATGTCGACAGAGGAGTATTACCTAATGAGCTATATGAGTATACCATTCAAGCAAAAAAACAAGGTGCAGATGCCTTAGTAGGTAAAGATGATGGTTTTGTGTTACCAAATGGTAAGGTAAACGGAACCATTGAAACCTCTTCTAAGGTAGCAACAAAGTTTGCAAAAGTAGAAGCGAAAGCAACTGTAAATCCAGGAGGAGCTTTACATATAGAAAAAGATGCAATACCTATTTTTATTAGAAATATAGAAGCTTTTAGAAATGATAAAAATCAAGCCACTTTTGAGTTTTGGTATAAAACACGAGTAATAGGTACAGAAACTAACAAAATTCTAAAAATAGGAAATGCCGAGTTAGAAATGGCTAAGAATACTATTGTTGTAAAGTTGGCTGGTAAAGAATATGTAAAAGGAATAAGAACTTCTGATACGCAATGGCATCATTATGTGTTTACTTTTGGATCAAAGGGTGGAAAGTTATTTGAAGATGGAAATTTAATAGAAAATGCTAGCACTTCAAATTTGTTCAATATTGATTTAAGAGGAACAAATTCTTTTTGCTTAAGTGCAGTTACTAAGACAGGATATTATTTAGATGAGGTACGTTTTTGGAATGTAGCAAAAACATCAGTAGAGGTAGCGAATTATGCAAAGCATATTGTAGGAGGTAATGAAACTAATTTATTTGCCTATTACCGTTTTGACTTTAATGATCCTCATAAAGCATATAATTTTTCTTCAAGGAAAAAGGGAGAATACATTGCTGAAAGTAAAGGTGTTTTAAAACATTTAACTGCGAATGAGCAACCTAAAATAAGCTATGCTACTTTTACCAATGAAACAGGTAATTATGAATTTACATCATTAAGTACAGGGGTTCAGGGAATAACTAATAATGATAATAAATTTGAATATACCATTGAACCTACAAAACCTCGATTTGAGTTTTTACCAAAAACAAAACAGGTAGGAGTACCTAGGAGATTAAATGGAGCAGAAGTAACCAATGTAAACTTCACAGATGTTTCAAGTTTACCTATTACGGGAGTTATAGAATATAATTTAGGAGGTGAAAATAAGTTTCCTGTAATTCAAGGAACTTCATTATTCATAGATGGGAAGCCAATTCAAAGTAATGAAGACGCTAAAGTTACTACAGATAATACAGGTACCTATGCTATCAAAGCTGCTCCTGGAAAACATATCATTACGCCTAATCCTAGACCAAATTTAAAAAATGAAGATCGTTTAAATGAAGGGAGCTTAGGTTTTGACGGAAAAACTGGATATGCAGAGTCAAAAAGTTTTGTGACTAATGAAGGAAAAAGTTTTACTTGGTCAGGATTTGTAAATCCTCATGTAAAACTAGGGAATAAAGACGAAATACCTGCCATTCAAACTATTCTAGATTGGGGAGACTTAAGTTTAAAATTAGTGAACAACAATGTTTTAAAAATTTATATTCAGGAGCAAGAAAAGTTATCTGAAACAATAAAAAGTAGCTTAAAAGGTCAATTTGTTTTTTGGGCGATAACTTTTGATAGTGAGTCGAATACATTAAGTTTATTTTTAGATACAACTAAGAAAACAACGGCATTAAATTCTTTTAACACGAATGATGTAGTAATTTTAGGGAAAGATACCAAACAAGGTAAAAATGTTAACTTTTCTAGAGCGAAATTAGATTTGTTAGAGTATCGAAAGGGAGCACTTTCTCAATCAGATATAGCAAAGGTTAAAGATGCTAAAATAATAAATAATGATGCTAACTTATTAGAATTATCTTACACTTTTAATCAAAAATACAGTACTAGAGCTGTTAATATGGTTGAAAAAAATGAGAATAATAACTATTTACAATTAAAAGGTAATTGTCGTTTTGATAATAACAATATTAAACAATATTCGAGAGAAGTAGTTTATGCTTATAAAGCAACGAATACAAGATTAAACCCCAAAGGAAATAGTTATGAGGTAGTAATAGAGGAACCTTTACAAAATGTGAATTTTGAGAATATAACTAGGCATAGTTTTATTGGTACCATTGTAGTTCCATGTAACAATAATGTGGGTGCATGGATAGGTAAAGTTATACGTACAGATGTAGAGCATCCTAGATTTGAAAAAACAATTAGTAATGCTAACTTTAATAGTGATAATACTATTTTTACTGTAAATGATTTGGTACCTGGGAGGTATAGAGTTGAGATTACGAATGAAGGGTCAAATAGGAAATTACTAAGTCCGGTAATCGATTTGCGACGTGGTAATGTAGTATATGACTTTCAATATAGAAATGAGCTTCAAATCGAACTTGAAATGTATAAAGTTAAAGATGTGGCAGGAGTAGCTTTAACACCTAAATTGGCTGAAAAATATGTAGGAGATAAAATAGAACCAAGTTGTGACGGAAAGTATATTTTGAAGAGTAGCGATCCATTTAAAATGGTAGTTAAAGTTTTTGAGAGCTATGGTGCTAATAAATGCTTAGTGGAAGATGCAATAGTTACTTTAGGAGGAGATGCTCTTTTTTCAAATAAAAACTTAGTTATTAATAAACGTGCTAGTATTAAAAACTTTTTTGCGAAAACTTCTCAACCTAATTATGTAGGTGATCATACAAGAAACTTTTTAATATCTGCTAAACTTAATGATAGAAATGCTTCATTTACTCAAAAAGTAATCATTACAGGTGCCAGTCAAGAGAATTCTGATTTTACGTTGATAAATCCTCAAGTGGGATATGTATTACATGATCCACCAGGAGACAACAGTTTTGCAACCTTAGGAAAAGGAGCTAGTTATACGGTTTCAATGTCTACTGATGAAACAGTTAATCTTAATATTGATAATTCAATTGGTGGAGTTGAAGAAATAGAAACAGAATTCTTAGCAGGTGTTGTAACAGGTGTTGGAGCAGCTACTATTACGGCTACAGGTGTACGTGTTTTTAATGCGAATTCAGAGCATACAGTAGATATTAATGGAGAGTTTGAACATATAACACATAATGGTAATGAAACAACAGTAGTTTTAGATAAAGAAATTTCTACGCCATCAGATCCAACTTATGTAGGGGAAGATGCAGATGTATTTATTGGTTTGTCTAGAATAGTTTCTTTTGGAACAGGGAAAGTACTTGAAATGAATGGTTGTACTCCAGTGGTGAAAAGTTCTGGTAAAGTTGCAAAGCCAACAGGTTTTGTCCCTTTTGCTTATACAAAGCAAAGCTTGGGAGATAATGTAATTCCTAATTTATATCGATTGGCAATTGCAAAGTCAGATAAGAATAATAATGTTGTTTCTCCTCCTAAAGATAGAAATCATTTAGATTTAAAAGGAACACTAGAGGAGCTGTTGAAGAATAATCCAGCGGACAATAACGACAAGGAAATTACAAAGTATCTCAATGAAATTAAGGGTTGGGAGAAGATTATAAAAAATAATCATGAGAAGCTTACTTCGAATTCTTTTAAAAATGCTCCGGGATTCAGTTCTACTACGGAAAATTTAACGAATGGAAATACTCCAGGACAGAATGGAGTAGGTCTAAACCCAGCTGTTTTAGATAGACGAATTACTTTTGATGCTTTAACATCTGTTAGTTATACGTTAACTAGAGCTAAAAACATAAATAAAGGAGACTCTAATGGAGGTGGAGCTTCTCTTGGTTCTTCTTTCGATGTAGAAATTGGAACTGTAAAATGGGTTAATCAGTCGTCAATACGTAGTACTAGGACAGACTCTGAATCTACAGATAAAGAAAATAGTAGAATCGATAGTTTTACTTTTAACGACGATGATGCAGGAGATCAATTTGATGTGTCTATAAGAAGAGACCCGCAATATGATACTCCAATGTTTTTAACCAATGGAGGTAGAAGTTCGTGTCCGTTTGAATCAGGAACTGTACCTAGAGAAGGAGTTGAGTTGATTGTTGATAAAGTAGTAGGTTATGGTACTGGTGATGAATCGATATTGTATAACTTAACGTTACGTAATACACAAATAGCAAAAGATGCTACTAGAAAAACCTATATCGTAGGAATGGCGGGGGCTTCAAATTCATTAGGAGCTGTGGTAAACTTAAATGAGTCACCTATTTTTGAGCCAACAACCTCTTCAAAGTTTGTGTTTGGTTTAGATCCTAGTTCACCAACTGGGGTACAACAAGAAATTAAAGCGCAATTACGTATTGCAAGAGGAACCGATGCACCTTCGGTAATTTCTTATAAGGATATAAAAATTCAGATGTATTCTGAATGTGAACAAACAGGAGATCGTTACCGTTCTTATGGAGTAGATGAATATAATGAAGTAGGTGTAAAACCTTTGTCAGAAATATTAGTTACTGCACACTTTACAGGTGCTTGTATTGAAACTATTACGTCAGATGCACCTCAAAATGACTGGGTAGTAAATGGTTCTGATCAAAAAAAGCTAGATTTTAAATTTAGAATACCAGAATTAAAAGACAAACCTGATACTGATGATTTCTCAGTAGATATAGAGTATACTATTAAAGGCAATAACATGCCAAGGATTTTGAAGAAATTAACTTTAAAAACTTTAAAGAAAAATTTAAAAAAGGATAGTGATTTTGTTGAATATAGTGCTGATGTTTCTGGTTTAACAAATGGAGAATATAATTTTAGAATTGTACCTGTGTGTGGAGATGGAGGATCTGATAATCCTAATAACCGTAAAAACCCAACTCCATTTGTAAAAGGAAAAATAGCAAGAAATGCACCTAAATTAGTGTTAACAACTCCAGATAATGGTGGGATACATACTACTGGAACTATTTCGGCTAAATTTTCAGCGCCTATTAATCCAGCTACAGTAAATTTAAATTCATTAGCAATGCGTGGTATTTTAGGAGGAATTCCTAAGCCATTAACGTCTGTGAAATTAGATAATGTTCAAGATAAGATTACGATACCGCATAATATTAAATTCAATTTAGAAGAAAAAGCAACCATTGAAATGTGGGTGAATCCATCGAAATACCCAACTTCTGGTAGTGTGCCAATTTTACAAAAAGGTAATAATTATGCGGTTTTATTAGCATCAGATGGTAAAATAGATTTAGGAAACGGGGTGAAATCATCTGTTGGATTACAATCATTTATTTGGACACATGTAGCTGTAGTTGCTGATAAAGTTAACGGTAATGTTACTATTTATTTTAATGGTAATCCTGTAGGATCTGGAAAAATATCAACGGTATTGAAAACTAATGAAGATCCTATTGTAATTGCACCAGTGGTTAATAATGATGCTTTTGTTGGTTCTTTAGATGAAATTCGTTTATGGAGGTCCTTAAGAACACCAGCACAGTTAGCAAGTAAAATGAAAAATCAATTATTAGGTAATGAAGATACTTTAGAAGCGTATTTTGTATTCAATAATAATACATTAGCTAAACAAGGTATTAATGGAAAACCAAATGAAGCGATTCAAGATTTTACTGGAAATGCTTCAGGAACAACAGCAAATAGTATTGAGTTTGTTACTAATGAAAATGCTGCACCTTTAGATCAAACAAAAACGGTAGATGATGTTCAGTTTACAACCACGATGTCTGAAAATAACACGATTATTAATTTTAATATGAAAATTTCAGATTTAGAATTTGTGGAAGGTGCTAGATTAACTGTTTTTGTGAAAGATAAAAAGCTAGAAGATCCATTAGGAAACAAAGTAGATAAGGCTTCTTGGAGTTTTATTATTGATAGAAGTAAATTAAAATGGAGTCATAATAACATTTCTATTTCACAAAATCAAGGAGAAGCTAAAACGATTGATTATGTAGATTTAATTAATAAAGATGGAGGTGTAGATGTAGCGTATACTTTTGAAAATTTACCAGTTTGGTTTGAGGTTAAGGCTGGAGCTAATGGAGCAAAAGGAGCTGTAAATACTATCAACGCTAGAGAAACCAATAGTAGTTTAGTATTTGAAACCAAAAGCTTTTTAAACCCTGGAGTTCACAGTGCAAACATTTACATTAAAACAAGTAATAAAGAAACAGGTGTAAAGCTTGGTGTAGAGAGTTTTAGAGTAGAGGTTGTTGTTACATGTCCAGAGCCTGTAGTTTCTCAAAGTTTTAAAAATGACTACCCATTCTCAATGGATTTTAAAGGAAATTTATTGATAGATGGTCAGAAATCTCTAGATATTAATGATGCAGTTACTGCTTATATTGGAAATACACCAAGAGGTTATGCTAGAGTAGCTAGTAATGGAATAGTAAATTTAACAGTATTTGGAAATGCAGATGAAACTAGTGCGTTAACTTTTAAAATTTGGGACGCTTCTGAATGTACCGAATATGAAGGTATTATTGAGAATTATAGTTTTGCTTTTAATACAAGTAAAGGAACAAATGCAGCTCCAGTAGCTTTTACGGTAGGTAAAAAAGTAAAAAGAAGAATACCAGTTGTAAGAGGATTTCAAGAATTAAGTTTTAATCTTAAAGATAGTAAAACGTCTAACACTTTAGCACTTTCAGCGATAAAAGGCTTGCCTAATGGATCTGAAATATTAGATATTACTAATCCAACTCAAAAAGCAACAGTTGGAACCAATGGTAATTTTAAAGGAAACTTAACTGTAATCGATGTATCAAAAGCTTATCTAGTAAAAGTAGTAACAGATGCGGTTAAATATATAGAGATTGTAGGTGTGCCAGTAGATCTAAATACGAACATAACTATTATTGGAGGAAAAGTATCCAATGCTCTTCCTTTCTATCCAAATAATTTGGAACGTACTAGTTATGCTTTACGATCATTTACATCAACAAAAGTAAGTGAGGGTGATAAAATAGAGCGAAGAGGTTTATTTGCAGAATATACAACTTCTGGAGGTTGGCGTGGTAGTTTAACGCATTTAACACCAGGATTAGGATATGTTTTTAAATCTCAAAATGCAGGAGCAATTAATTATTCTGGAATTATTAAGAATGCAGTTGCAAGATCTGTAGCTAAGAATACTAAAGTTAATAATGCTTTATCAAATTCATCAAGTGAGTTAGAAGAAACACCTTCATATAAGGAGTTAGATTTGTCAATTGATCTTAATCAGTTTGCTGATTTTATGTATATCAATGGAGTACTTGAAACTGCTGATTTAGATACAAATAAAGCGTATACTATTTTAGCATTAGTTGATAATGAATTAAGAGGGGCTTCTAAAGCTGAATTTATTAACGGAAAATACCATTATTATATCGGTATTGGAAGTAATAGTGATGAAAATATTCAGTTTAAGTTATACGATGGAAATAGCGTTTTAGATTTAGAGAATACAGAAATGTTCTTTTCAAATAAAACAATAGGTACCATGAATAGTCCTTATAGCTTTACCGTAAAATCAAAAGAGGTTGAGTTAAGTAAGAATTACACATTAACATTATCTCAAAACAGACCAAACCCAATGAACGAACATACGCAAATTAGCTTTAGTACCCCTAAGGAAGTATTTGTGGATCTTAGTTTATACAATATGTTAGGTCAAAAACTTCATACTTTTGTAGCAAGAAAAGTTACAGGAAATAGAATGCACACTATAAATTGGAATGGTGTTGCACAAGGTCATAAACTGCAAAGTGGAGTTTATGTGTATGAATTAAGAGTTGAAGGTAAAAGATTACAACGTAAGTTAATTATAAAATAAATATTCTTAATTATTTATATAGAAAAGGGGGCTGTTTTACAGTCCCTTTTTTACTTTTAGGGTATAGCTTAACTAAGCTGTTTTTAGCCAAAATCACTGATTTTGTTAAAGAAATTAAGAAAAGTATAAGGGGAACGTAATTATTTGTTAATGAATTAAACAAAATCTCTAAAAATTACATTTTTTTTAACGAGAAATACGTTTTTAAAATAAAAAAACATATTTACCTTTGTAGTATCATCACTCAGTTACTAATCTGAGAGAGGAATTTTAAGGGGAAAACAAACCTTCTAGAGTACTTCTAGAAGGTTTTATTTTTATAAAAATAGTTATTTCTTTTTTGGAGGCATTGGACCTCTTAGATGTATGATAAGTCCATTTAAAAAGTTTCGTAGTATTTGATCACCACATTCCATATATTTAGGATGGTCTTCAGCTCTAAATAAAGCACCTAATTCTCCTTTAGAAACTTTAAAATCAACCAAAGCACAAATTTCAATGATATCAGTATCACGCAACTTATGTGCTACACGTAATTTTTTAAAAACGTCATTGTTAGATAATCCACCCATAAAGTATTTATATTTTTTATTAATTAACCATGCTAAAAATAGCCCAAGCGTAAATTGCAAAACGTAAAAAACGAAATAAACCAACAATTACTACATTTTTAAAAGGGTATTTAATCATACCAGCAGTTAAACAACTAATAGCAAAAGGTAATGGTAATAAGGCTCCGACTAAAATTAAAAAACCTCCCCATTTACTAGTGTTTTTAAGGTTTTTAGCCATTTTTACTTCTAAATAATTTCTTACAGAATCAATCTTTAAAGAAGCTCTTCCTATAAAGTAGGCGGCTAATCCACCAGAGTATGATAATACTGCTAAAATAGATAGATTTAAAACAGGACTTGAAGTCTTTTTAGACCAAGCAATAAAAATTTCAGGAGGAATTAACCCTAAAATTGTTTCAGATATAAAAAAAGTAATTAATATAGCGACTCTAGAAAAAGTTTCAGTCATGGTTTGTAAACCATCATTAATATTATAAACATATTTATTAAATAATATTAAAGCAATAACTACTCCAACTATAGGGAAAAAAGCTTTTTTTAAACTTTCCCAAATAAACATATAAAAACCAGTACGATTATAATAATTATGTAATCGTTTATAATGTGGTTTATCTATTTTCTTTTTATTCTTTTTTTGGCTCATGACGTAAATAACGAACTCAGTTTTTATAAGTTGCAAAAGTACAAGGTAATTAGAGATAAATCAAAGAAATATTGTTAATTATAAACGTGCTATTGCAGCTTCAGCACATCGCTCTCCATCCATAGCTGCAGAAATAATTCCACCAGCATATCCACCGCCTTCACCACAAGGAAATAAGCCTTCAATTTCTGGATGCTCTAAGTTTTCTTTTCGAGGTATATTAACAGGAGATGAGGTACGTGATTCAACTCCAATAATATTTGCTTCTGCTGTATAGTATCCATGCATTTTTTTACCAAAAGCGGCAAATCCTTTACGTAACTTTCCTCCAATTAATTTAGGAAGTAGAGAATGCATTGGAGATGAGTTTATTCCTGGTTGATATGAAGTTTCGTTTAAAGAGGAAGATAATCTACCTTCTACAAAATCGGTTAATCGTTGTGCTGGCGCAACTTGGCTTCTGCCACCAGCATTAAAAGCTAATTTTTCTAAATCTTTTTGATACTGAAGCCCTTTTAAAACTCCATACTTTTCGTATTTAGGTAAGTCTTTGTCAATATTTATTTCAACTACAATACCTGAGTTAGCAAATTTGTTATTTCTGCGTGAAGGAGACATTCCATTCACAACAACCTCGCCATTAGCAGTAGCTGCAGGAACAATAAATCCACCTGGGCACATACAAAATGAGTATACTCCACGGCTTCCTACTTGATGTACTAAACTATAAGCAGCAGCTGGCAATAATTCATCTCTTTGTCCAGTACAACTATATTGAATTTGATCAATTATTTCTTGTGGGTGTTCCACCCGAACTCCCATTGCAAAAGATTTTGCCTTTAATAAAATATCTTTTTTATGAAGCAATTCATAAATGTCTCTAGCAGAGTGACCTGTAGCTAAAATTACAGAATTAACGGCCATCTCAGTACCATTTTGTAATTGTATAGCTTTTAATTTATTGTTTTTTATAATAAAATCAGTAACTCTTGTTTCAAAATGAATTTCACCACCATATTTTAAAATGTTTTCACGAATATTTTGAATTATTTTAGGTAATTTATTAGTCCCAATATGAGGATGTGCATCAATTAAAATTTCTTCAGTAGCCCCGTGATAAACTAGGTTTTCAAAAATTCTACGAACATCACCACGTTTTAAACTACGCGTATATAGTTTTCCATCGGAATAAGTACCAGCCCCACCTTCACCAAAGCAATAATTGGAATCTTCATTTACTTCATGAAATTGATTAATAGCACGTAAATCTCTACGACGGTCTTGCACATTTTTACCACGTTCTAAAACTATTGGTTTATAGCCTAATTCAATACAGCGGAGAGCAGCATACATTCCAGCTGGTCCAAATCCTACTATATGCACTTCTTTTGCATTAGAAACATCTTTGTATTCAAAAATATAATCTGGAGTATCAGGAATAGACTCATTTATATATACAGCTACTTTATAATTGAAAATAGTTTCTTTTTTACGTGCATCAATAGATTTACGCAGAACTTTTACAGCTGTAATATCTGTAATTGGGATTCTTAATTTTCTAGAAGCTTTCTTTTTTAGAATATCTTCTTTTCTTTCTTCTATTAAATTAACACGTAACTGTAGTTCTTTTACCATGCTGCAAAGCTAGTTAATTTTTGATTTACACTATTTGTTTATTTTAGCAAAACAAACGTAGTTTTATGAAAGTTACTCAGGTTATTGAAAATGTGTTTAAAAAGTATTTGCCATCTCCATTTACGATAGCAATTTTATTAACGTTAATAACTATCTTTTTAGCATTAATACTTACCAAACCAATTAGCACATCTACTTTTGAATATTCACTAAACATAGTGCGTTTTTGGGAAAAAGGTATTTGGACTAACGGTTTATTGGTTTTTGCATATCAAATGATGTTAATTTTAGTGTTAGGTCATGTGTTGGTTTTAAGCACACCAATAAGCAATTTAATTTTAAAAGTAACAAAATATTGTACTAATACTGCTACGAGTGCTGCTATAGTAAGTTGTTCTACAATGTTTATCGCTTTTTTTAATTGGGGATTAGGGTTAATTTTTGGTGCTTTATTAGCTAGAAAAGTTGCAGAGCATGCACAAAAAAATAATTTCAAATTAAATTATCCAATTATTGGAGCAGCAGGTTATGTTGGATTGATGGTTTGGCACGGAGGTATTTCTGGATCTGCGCCCATAAAAATAAACGAGAATGGGCATATAAAAAGTATAATGAAGTCTATTTCTTCAGATGAAATATTAGTACAAATACCAAATCTTATTGATTATTCACAAACAGTATTTAGTTGGTGGAACTTAGTCATCTTTTTTATGGTGGTAATTGCTGTAACTACAACTTTTTATTTTTTAGGAAAAAGAGCAACGCCTACTAAAATAAATTTACCAGAATACGGAATGGGTAAAGAAGATAAGGGAACTACCCAAGCCGAAAAATTAGATAGTTCATCGTTATTAGCTTATGCCTTTGGTATACTAATTTTGATAACTTTTTTTTATCGTTATTTTGAAGATATTAAGAGTTTGAAAATCACACCTAACCTAATCAATTTTTTTATGTTAGGTTTAGGGATAGTATTACATGGAAGTTTTAAAAAATTCACAAGTGCAGTAACTGAATCAATAAGTGATGTGTCTGGTATTCTGATTCAGTTTCCTCTTTATTTTGGTATTATGGGAATAATGAAAAGTACAGGGATGGTTACTTTAATTTCTGACTTTTTTGTGTCAATTTCCACAACTACTACGTTACCAATTTTTACTTTTTTTAGCGCAGGTATAGTAAATGTTTTTGTTCCAAGTGGAGGCGGGCAATGGGTTGTACAAGGGCCTATTGTAGTTGAAAGTGCTTTGAAGTTAGGTGTTCCATTACCTAAAGCTATTATGGCGTTAGCCTATGGAGATCAAATAACCAATATGTTACAGCCTTTTTGGGCATTACCTCTATTAGGAATTACAAAGTTAAAAGCAAAAGAAATTTTACCTTATACATTAATTGCTATGGTAGTAGGAAGTTTAGTGTATTTAATAGGTTTAGTTGTATTTTAGCGGTGAAATTTAAGATGTTTAAATAATGATTTGGATTGGTGAAGAAATAAATTTTCCTCCGTATGAAGTAGCAAATGAAGATGGTGTATTAGCTTTTGGGGGTGATTTATCTGTTGAACGATTAATATACGCTTATAAAAAAGGAATCTTTCCTTGGTTTAATGAAGGTGAACCTATTGTTTGGTATGCTCCTCAAGAAAGAATGGTACTATTTCCAGAAGACGTAAAAGTATCTAAATCAATGAAGCAGATTCTTCGTAAAAAAGATTTTACTATTACAGAAAACAAAGTATTTGCAGAGGTTGTATTTAATTGTAAATATATTGATAGGCATGATCAATATGGAAGTTGGATTACTGATGATATGGAGCAAGCTTACATTGAATTACATAAGAAAGGGTATGCAAAGTCTATTGAAGTATGGCATTTTGATACTTCTCAAAATAAAAACAAGCTAGTTGGTGGTTTGTATGGAGTAGATTTAGGGAATGGTGTTTTCTGTGGAGAAAGTATGTTTAGTAAAGTAAGTAATATGAGTAAAGTAGCTTTTATTCATCTAGCAAAAAACTTAGGATACAAGTTAATAGACTGCCAAGTATACAATGAGCATTTGGCTAGTTTGGGTGCCTATGAAATAGATAGAAGTGATTTTTTGAAGTATTTATAAATTATACTTCTATTTCCTTTAGTATATCTAAATTATGGATAACATAAATTCTGCCACTAAAGTCATATTTTAAGCCAAAAGGAATTGAATTGTCAGCATTCAATTCTTCAACAATTAAGATTTTTATTTTTTTTCCATTTTCAAAAGATATCTCAATTAAAGAAGGTATAAGCTTGGCTTTATCTATATGAGATATTTTAAAATTTATAATAGACGAATTTAAAACATCAATCCATCTATTATTTGCTTCCCATGATTTAATTATATCTAAACTTAAATGTGAGTTTTTTTGATATAAACCTTTCCCAAATTCAAAAAAATCATCATCCTTCCATGCTAAATGCCACCAAAAATCATTTTGCATTTGGATATTAATTGCAAAGTCAAAAGTATCAAACCCGTCAAAATAAAATTCACCTTTATGATTGTTAACTTCACTGTAAATAATTTTCTGAATCTTTTGACCAACAATTTTTTTCGATATATCCATGAAAATTTAGTTAAAATACAGAATTAAATAGAAAGTGTTAATGATTATAATAATTACTCTTTTTTATTAGGATTGTTTCTATTCCTGTTTCTATTACGATTCCTGTTTCTATTTCTTGAAGAATTAGTACGATTCCCACTTTCATTACCACGAGGCTTAGTGCTGTTTTTTGATCGTTGTTTTGAAGGTTTCTTAACAGGCATTTCTTCAACATGATCATCTTCTTCCATAAAAGGATGCTCACCAAGTCTTGGAACTTTTTGTTTTATTAGTTTTTCTATATCTTTTAAGTATGGTCGTTCTTCTGTCATACAAAAAGATAATGAAACACCACTGGCATTTGCTCTACCTGTTCTACCAATTCGATGTACATAAGTTTCAGGTACATTAGGTAGATCGTAATTGATTACTAAAGATAAATCATCAACATCAATACCACGAGCAGCAATATCTGTAGCTATTAAAACCTTTAAAGAACCATCCTTAAAAGCTTTTAAAGCTTTTTGACGCGCCATTTGTGATTTGTTTCCATGAATAGCAGCCGATTTAATACCTGCTTGTCCAAGTTTAGTTACTACTTTATTAGCACCATGTTTAGTTCTAGAAAATACTAAAACTGATTCATTAGGTTTTTCATTTAATAAATGAATTAATAACTTAGGTTTATTCTTTTTACTAACAAAATAGACACCTTGTTCAACTTTTTCGGCAGTAGCTTGTTGAGGTTTAATAGTAACACGTTCAAACTTGCCTAGCATTTTTTTAGACAATTCAGCAATAGTTTGTGGCATGGTAGCTGAAAAGAAAAGAGATTGTCGTTTAGGGGGTAACTTAGCTATGATTTTTTTAATATCATGTATAAAGCCCATATCAAGCATTTGGTCAGCTTCATCTAAAACAACATGTTTAAGATCACGAAATGTAATATGTCCAAGATCCATTAAATCTAACAAACGTCCTGGGGTAGCAACTAAAATGTCAACGCCATTACGTAAGGTTTTTATTTGTTGAGCAGGTTTTACTCCTCCAAAAATAACAGTATTTCTAAGATTAGTAAATTCACTATAAGCAGTAAAGCTTTCCCCTATTTGAATTGCTAATTCTCTAGTAGGAGCAACAACTAAAGCTTTTATTTTTCTTTTCCCTTGAGGTTTGGATACCTCTTTAGATAGAGTGTTTATTATTGGTATTCCAAAAGCAGCTGTTTTTCCAGTTCCAGTTTGAGCTACACCAAGTAAATCAGTACCTTTTAATAAAATAGGTATTGCTTGTTCTTGAATAGGTGTTGGATTTGTATAGCCTTGTTTTTCAAGTGCTTTTAATAATGGAGCTTCTAGCCCTAATTGTTTAAATGTCATATAGCGTTCTAATACTGCAAAAGTACACTTATATTTTATAAGAAAGCTATTAAGTACTAAATAGTAAGAGAAGAGTTCTTTTTGGTAAAAATTTCAAGAAGATTTAGGATTAAAGCATAATTGAAAAGGGATGGAAATAAAAAACTCGTAATTTGTTAGATTACGAGTTTGTTTATAAAAATATGAGATACTAAGTTTAGTAGCTCTTCTTAATTTGTTTTGTTCCACCAATAATTGGTAATGTTAGTTTAGTATCTTTTAAATCTACAGTTAGTTCTGTACCAGGTTTAGGTAATAATGTAAATTGACTATCACTAGAAAAAATCATCAGTCCTATTTGTTGTCCTTTTTTTATGATTTGATCATCTGGTTGTAAATCAAAAGTCATTTCATAAAACTTCCCTGGTTTTAATGGATTACTTTTTCTTAATGACTTATGGTTTTGTATATCTGCCCAACCACGCGTAATAATATTATCTGTTATTTTAGCATTGTTTGTATCGTTCCAAGGTAAAGATACCAACCATATAGATAAATTTGCAGCAGGTTTACTACTTGCAATTTTTACCTTAATACTAGGAACCCCAGAAATATGAATGTCTTCTTTTAAAATAGGAGTAACATATAATAATCTATTTTTTGATTCAGATGCTTTGGCTAATTGTTTACCTGAAAAATTATAATCATCAGTTAAAGTTTCTCTTATTTTTTTTGAGTTCTTTTTTAATTTTAATTTTCCTGTTTTTGAACCGTCTTTACCTAAGTGAAAAACAACTTCTTTAGCTTCAGGATTAGGATATTCATTATAAGCTGTAGGTTCAGTTCTTTTATCATTTTCTCTAACAATCCAAGCTCTTTTATCATTTTCAACATCGTTTTTTATTCCATGTAAATAACGTGTAAACCATCTGTTCATCATTTTAATTGGAGGTGGACCTCCATGACCATTTTGATGATAGAAAATTTGAGCAGGAATCCCCATCTCTTTTGCTCTTTTATAAATTCTATAACTATGCTCAGGCATTACATTCCAGTCGTTAAAACCATGCGACATTAATAAAGCAGCCTTCATAGGTTTCATATCATTTAAATAATCACGACCAGCCCAAAAATCATTATAATCTCCAGTTACTCTATCCATGTTATTTAGCATTTCAGTATCTCTAACTGTTTTATTGTTATAAGGTCTTTTAGCTTCATCACCACTATGAATAAAGTCATATAAAACATCAATGTCTTCTCCTAAATAACCTCCAGGAGAACGAACTAAACCGTTAGATCTGTAATAGTGATAATAAGAAGTGTTTGGAGCAATTGGTATAATGGCTTCTAAGCCCTTAACACCAGTTGTAGCTGCTGCTAATGGTATTGTTCCATTATAAGAAGTTCCTGTCATACCAACTTTTCCTGTTGACCAAAACGCTGTTACTGTTTCATTACCATAAGGAGTAGTGTATCCTTTTATTCTTCCACATAACCAATCTATAACGGCTTTCGGAGCTAAAGATTCGTTATCTCCACCAACAGTAGGAGCACCTTGTGATAAACCTGTTCCAGGTGAAGATGAATGTACTACAATGTATCCTCTTGGAACCCATTTTCTAATATGTGAATTAGAAATAATTGGTCTTTTTCCTCTTCTAACTACTTCTGGATGTACAGGCCTTTCTGTTTTTTCACCAAGCTCGTGTTTTACATTCCAAAAAGCACCATCTACTTCTGGAGCAACTCCAGCGAAATACGGACTAGAAACATAGATTACAGGTAGTTTTAATCCTTGCTTTTCTGTTTGATGTGGCCTTGTTACAGCTACATGCATTCTGTCTAGTTTTCCATCACCATCAGTATCAAACTCTGTTTCTACCCATAAGTCATGACGCAACCATTTATCCGGAGAACTAAAAGCTTTAACAATTTGAGCTTCTCCGTTTTTAAATACAGGTTTTGCTTTCTCTTGAGCGTTACTGTTTATAGTTAACGCTATAGTTAATAATAAAATTAGTTTTTTCATTTTTAGTGCTATTATTTTAGAACAGAAAATTCTATACTAGAATCTGTAAATACAGAATGTGTTTGTGTTTTAAAATCTTTTTTATCCGCTTTGTAAATATTATCTACATAGGTTTGAGGATTTAAATCGATTAAAGGAAACCATGTACTTTGCACCTGAATTTGAAGTTTATGTCCTTTCTTGAATGTATGAAATACATCTTGCAATTTAATATTTACTGCAGTTTTTTTGTTAGGAGTAAAAGGCTCAGGTTTAGCAAAACTGTTTCTAAAACGTCCACGCATAATTTCACTACGTACCATAAGGTGATAGTTACTTAACTTTAAATGTGTTTGCATTTCCTTATTATCATTCTTTAAATCAGAAGGATGAACATCTATAACTTTTACAATCCAATCAGCTGCTGTTCCAGTAGTAGCAACATTTAATTTGGCTAATATATCACCAGAAAGCGTAAAGTCTTCATTTAAAACATCAGTTTCAAATACTAGAACATCAGGTCTTCTAGCTGCAAATCTTTGATCATCAGTCATGTATTTACGAGGAGTAAAAACAGTTTTTATATCTTCTGAATACGGTACAGGACGTTTAATGTCACTAATAAAATTGATTTTAGAGTTTCCTTTTTTAGAAGTTGTTAGTTCTTGATTTTCAGATAAGAAAAAAGTTTCTTTTTGTGCATTTTTCGGAGGCCAAACATCATATGATTTCCATGTTTTTTTTCCTGTATCAAAGACATAAGCTTCTGGTAATCCTGAGTTTTTTGAGCCATCTCCTTTTAAGAAATGATTAAAAAACTTTGTTTCTACTTCTTTTTGGAATTTTAATGAAATTGAATCCCCAAAATAATAGTTACCTACTTTATTAGGTACTATGTTTCTTGACCATCCTCCATGATCCCAAGGACCAAAAACAAGTGTGTTATAATTGTTAGGTTGATTTTTTTCTATTCCTTTATAGGTTTCTAAAGGACCATATAAATCTTCTGCATCAAACCAGCCCCCAACAACCATGGTTGCTACAGTTGAAGGTACTTTATTTAAATGTTGAATAATTCCTTTGCTTTGCCATATTGAGTCGTAATTTGGGTGCTCTACAATTTCTTTCCAGAAAAAATCATCAATACGATTTTTGTTTTCAGTTGTTTTAACATCTAATTTCTCATATTGAAAATATTCGTTTAAATTTTTTAAAGGGCCTTTGTCTAAGAAAAATTGGTATTGATCTTGGGTTTTCATATTAGGAAATGAATACCAAGCAGAATCAGTTGGTTGATCTTTATAGGTTCCAAATAAAGAGATGGCTTTAAAATAACTTAATAAGAAGGCACCGTTGTGGTGAAAATCATCAAAGAAAAAGTCACCGATACAAGCTTGTGGTGAAGCAGCTTTTAAAGCAGGATGCGCATTAATAGTTGAAACTGTTGAATAATGACCAGGATAAGAGATTCCCCAAGTACCTACTTTTCCGTTATTGTTATCTACATTCTTTACTAACCAATCAATCGTGTCATAAGTATCTGTAGTTTCATCCGATTGTTTTTCAGTTTTATTAGGAATAAAAGCACGCATATTATCATAAATACCTTCACTCATCCAGCGTCCACGAACATCTTGATATACAATAATATTTCCTTCTTTCATTAAGTTTAAGTTTGGTCCAATTTTGGTTCTAAACTTATCTTCTCCATAAGGTCTACAACTATAAGGAGTACGTTGAAACAGAATAGGGTATTTTTGAGTTGTATTTTTAGGTGAGTATATGGTAGTATGTAGTTTTGTACCATCTCTCATGGTAATTTTCACTTCTTTTTTTGTATAGTTATCTTTAACATACGTATCTTCTTGAGGTTTTGTAACAACTTCTTTTTCTGTTGTTTTTTTAGTGCACCCTATTGTAACAAAAAGAACTAGTAGTAATAATTTAAAGATTGCTTTCATAGTAGGTTAGTTGTTATTTAGTAAGTAAATATATAAAAATAACAGCAACCTTTCGATTGCTGTTGTTTTTTGTAATACATTATTTTTTAGGCTTTAAAATAGTATCAATTCTATCTGCAATATCTTGTAAATGATAACGAGTTATTGTGTTTTTTGCAGCAGGAATACTTCTTTTTACATCACGTTTTAAACGCTTTAATTCACCCCTTACTACTGCTTTAATATCAGATTGATTAATAGTAACAGCAGTTTGTTTAAAGTAACCACCACTTCTTCTTGGGCTCCTTTGGTTTTTCGCTTTATTTAACAAGAAGTTTAAACGATCAATATGAGCTCTTTGTAAGTTTCTTCTATAAGTATCTATTGTTTTATTAGTGTATAACTCACTCCAAATACCTTTTCTAAGATCGCCCATCATGTTTACAATAGTGTAGGCTTTGTTTCCATTTAAAACTTCATTTTCTATTAAACGAGTAAGTCTTCCAGTTTTTAATATTCTATTTAGCGTTCTTGTTTGTAAACTACTAATACGTTCTATGGAACCAGAATACTGTGTTTTTGAAATTATATTCTTGTTAATTAGCCAGTTCGGTGTTTTAAATAATTCATTATTAATAAACTTTAAAGCTTTCTTTTGATGGTTTTTAGGAACATGAACATAAACTGCACCTTTTTGATCGGAAGTTTTAAAATACTCATATACACCTCCAATATTAGAACTCACATGCCCCATATATCTATTAAACTGCCCCATTAATTGGCCATACATGGTTTTCAATTCTTTGTAATCTTCTCCATCTTCAGTAGTCCATTGTTCTAATTTAGGCAAAATACGTTGTAAGTTTTTAATACCATAAGTACTTGCTTTTATTGCATCATCACCTAAATCTTCAGTTTGTGAGCTAGGGTCAATAACATTACCAGCTTGTTGATGTCCAAATCTATAAATAGGATCGTTAGCCTTTTCAATAATCCATTTGTTCAAGGTAGCTTTTTCGTTTTTTGCAGAAGTGTTTAAAATTGGTCTATACCCCCAATTAATAGAGTATTTGTCATATGGACCAATATTAGGCATCATTGCTACGCCTTTATCTTCTGGCTGTGCTACGTAATTAAAACGAGCATAATCCATTATAGAAGGAGCTGTACCGTATTTTTTTGTAAAATTAGCAGAGCGTAAAGAATCAACAGGGTAAGCAACTGAACTTCCCATATTATGTGGTAATCCCATTGTATGTCCTACTTCATGTGAAGAAACAAAACGAATTAATCGTCCCATAATTGCATCCTTAAATTTGTTACTTCTCGCTTCAGGGTTAATAGCTGCCGTTTGAATAAAGTACCAGTTGTGTAATAAACTCATTACATTATGATACCAATTTATGTCAGATTCTAAAATTTCACCAGAACGAGGATCACTAACATGCGGACCGTTAGCATTAGGTATTGGTGAAGCCAAATAACGAACAACTGAATAACGAACATCTTCAGGGCTCCAGTCTGGATCTTCTTCTTTTGAAGGAGGATCTTTTGCTATGATTGCATTTTTAAAACCTGCAGCTTCAAAAGCAACTTGCCAGTCTTCAATTCCTTGTTTAATGTATTTACGCCACTTTTTAGGAGTAGCTCTATCAATATAGTAAACAATTTGTTTTTTTGGTTCTACTAATTCACCTCTTTTAAATTTTTGTAAATCTTCATCTTTAACTTCTAAACGCCATCTATCTAAATAAGTAACAGATTTACTTTTTTGAGTATCTAAACCATAATCCGTTTGAGAGCTTGTAAACCAGCCTACACGCTCATCAAAATAACGACGCTTCATAGGAGTTTTAGGTAATAAGATCATTGAATTACTTAATTCTAATGAAACAGCACCTACACTTGCATTTGATGGTGGCTTATTTGAAACATATGTTTTTACATGACGAACTTCAATGTTTTTTGGATAACTACTCATGCGTTCTATGTATGAGCGATTTTTATCTACTTTTGAAATTTTATAAGCTTTTCTTCTAAATTGAGGAAGTCCTATAGCTTTTACATCGTTAGAAAATAAACTTGTAGCATCAATCACTGTTGCTGTAGAGTCTTTATTAAAAGCTTTAATAGGAAAAGCATATAAAATAGGTTCGAAATTTGAATTAACTACAGCTTCATGAATAGGTAAAATAGAGTCAGCAACTACATTATGAGATACTACTCTCAATAATATTTTTTTATGTTTTTTAACCCACCTTAAAACTTGAGTGTTTTGCTTTCCTCCGCCAAAACCAATACCATTGGCCGTTTTGGCTATTCGTGTAACCATTAACATTTCACGATTTAATAAAGAATCAGGAATTTCAAATAAGTATTTATTGTCTTTAGAATGGACTTTAAATAAACCGTTGTCTGTTTTGTGCTTTTTGGTAACTACTTTACCATATGGTTGTATACCTTTTTTAGTAGGCTTTTTTTTGGGAGTAGTCGTTACTTTTTTATCATTTTTTTTCTTTCTTCTTTGTGCTTCAGAGTTTAAAGTTATTCCTAAAGAAAAAAATACAAATAAAATAGTTGAGAGTATTTTTTTTGTCATTGTGTATGTATTGAAAAAATTGGACTCGAAGTTAAGGAAAAGGCTATTGATAGGTTCTTAATTAAATGTTAAAGAGAAATTTAAACAGATTTACAGAATTGATATAAAAAATGTAATTTTAAAGCTTAATTAAAATATAAAAAATGAAGAGTATCTCTTATTTGTTACTGATAATTATATTGGTGAGCTGCAATCCTATTAAAAAAGAAGTAGTTAAAAAGGAATTTCCTAAGTTAGAAGTAGATAGGTATAATGTTGCTTTTTTAATTATGGATGGTACTTTTAATACAGAATTAACTGCTCCGTTTGATATTTTTCAGCATACTATTTTTAGAAAAGGGATTAAAGCAATGAATGTTTTTACAGTTGCTGATACAGATGATTTTATTACAACTTTTGAAGGAATGAAAATTATACCAGATTTTAATTATTTAAAAGATAGTTTACCTAAAATAGACATTTTGGTTGTACCAAGTGCCGAACATCATTTGGATACTGATTTGGACAATGAAAGCTTGATAAACTTTGTTAAAGAAGTAGCTGTAAATACTCAATATGTAACGTCGCATTGTGATGGTGCTTTTATACTAGCAAAGGCTGGTCTTTTAAAAGGAAAGGTTTCTACTACATTTCCTTCAGATATTGATAAAATGAGAGAAATGTTTCCTGATTTAGATATACGAAAAGAAGTGTTATTTGTTCATGATGGGAAGTTTATAACTTCAGCAGGGGGAGCAAAATCATTTGAAGCGGCTCTGTATTTGTGTGAATATTTATATGGTAAAGAGATAACAAAAAAGTTAGCAGGAGGATTGGTGATTGATTGGAATCTAGATGAGGTACCACATTTAATTATGAAATAAAATAATGTATTTAGACTAAAAAGTGAAGCGTTTTTTAACAAAGTAGGGTAAGTAAATGTTTATTTGTTAAATAGTGAGAAATAGGTTTATACCTTTGTTTAATGAAGAAACAAGTGTAACATTTGTTACATATATTACTATCATATTTGGTAATATTGCAACTCTTGAATTTTTTAGAATTCATTTATAAAAACTAATACTAACAACACCTAACTATATGAAATCTCTTATAAATTTAAAATTTATAATTAAAACACAACTACTAGTTTTATTTTTGCTATTAGCACCTATAAAAAAAGTTAATTCTCAAATATTTGAACCAGTAAAATGGTCAACATCCGTAGAGAAAATTTCTGAAAAAGAATATAATTTAGTCGCGATTGCTGTTATTGAAAGCGGATGGAATATTTATTCTCAAAAGGTAGCTAAAGGTGGGCCAATACCTACTACTTTTTTCTTTAATGAAAAAGATGGATATACTCTAAGTGGAAAAACTATAGAGGAAAAAGGGCATACTAAGATGGATCCTACCTTTAACATAGAGGTGAAGTCTTTCAGTAATAAAGCAAAATTTGTTCAACGTGTTAAATTAATAAATGATAAAAAAACGATTGATGCATCTGTAGAGTTTATGGTTTGTATGGATACTAGATGTTTACCTCCAAAAGAGGTTGATTTAATTTTTGATTTAACAAAAGCAAAAAAAGTTGTTACTAAAAAAGTTAGTTCAAGTAAAAAGAATGTAAGTAAAAAAGGGCTATTAGCTATATTTTTCATAGCTTTTTTATCTGGTTTTGCAGCTTTATTAACACCTTGTGTGTTTCCAATGATTCCTATGACGGTTAGTTTTTTTACGAAGCAAAGTAAAAATAAATCACAAGGAATTAGAAATGCAATTATTTTTGGAGTATCAATAGTTGTTATTTATGTAGGAATGGGACTATTAGTATCTTTTACAGGTGAATCAGATTCATTAAATTCGTTATCTACTAATGTCTGGTTTAATTTAGTGTTTTTCTTATTGCTAGTTGTTTTTGCAGTTTCTTTTTTAGGAGCTTTTGAATTAACACTACCAAGTTCATGGAGTACTAAAATAGATGCTCAGGCTGATAGAGGAGGCTTAACTGGAATCTTTTTTATGGCATTGGCATTGGCAATTGTGTCATTTTCATGTACAGGACCAATTGTAGGAACTTTATTGGTTGAAGCAGCAACAAAAGGAGGAATTGCCCCAGTAGTTGGAATGTTAGGGTTTTCATCGGCTATTGCCTTACCATTTACATTATTTGCTATTTTTCCTGGTTGGATGAATTCATTACCAAAATCAGGAGGCTGGTTAAATACCGTAAAAGTAGTTTTAGGGTTTTTAGAGTTAGCATTAGCTTTTAAATTTTTATCGAATGCCGACATGGTATTAGACTTACATTTATTAGAGCGTGAAGTGTTTTTAGCTATATGGATAGCGATTTTCGCTGCACTTTCATTGTATTTATTTGGTAAAATTCAATTACCACATGATTCACCACTTAAGCATATTTCTGTTGGGAGATTAAGTTTAGGATTATTATCATTAGGGTTTACAGTATATATGTTGCCAGGTTTATGGGGAGCTCCATTAAATTTAATAAGTGCTTTCCCTCCTCCACAAGATTATAGTGAATCTCCATATGGAGTTGGTTATCAAAAATTAGCAACTATTAAAAATGTAGTAACTAATTCTGAATCTTCAAAGACCTCGCATAGTGGTTTACCAGATGGAGCACACATGAAGCCACCATATGATATCTTAGTTTTTAATGATTATGATAAAGGTTTGGCATATGCTAAAGAAGTAAATAAACCAGTATTAATAGATTTTACAGGAAAGGCATGTGTAAATTGTAGAAAAATGGAGCAAAATGTTTGGGCTAAGGATAAAGTTTTATCGGTGCTTAAAAATGATGTAGTATTAATTTCTTTATATGTAGATGATAAAAGGGCTCTTGAGGAAGATGAAGTTGTTGAGTCAAAATTACGACCAGGGAAGAAATTACGTTATATTGGGCAAAAATGGAGTGAATTACAAACAATTAAATACAAAACGAACTCACAACCTTATTATGTATTAATTGATGCCAAAGGAGAGAATTTAATTGATCCTGTAGCATATACACCAAACGTAGATGAATATCATAACTGGTTAAAAACAGGAATAGCTGCTTATAAATAGAGAAAAAACAATTAAAATATATAAAGCCTCATTATTTCATAATAATGAGGCTTTTCTTTTAAAGCTATAAAGAGAAACAATAAACTAAAACATCGTACCTTTGCAACGGCATGAGAATTAGACGACTTTCAGATTGGTTACCTACAACAAATAAAGAGGTAAAATTACGTGGATGGGATGAATTAGATGTAATCCTATTTAGTGGTGATGCATATGTAGATCATCCATCTTTTGGACCTGCGGTTATTGGACGTATTTTAGAAAGTTACGGTTTGCGTGTAGCTATTGTTCCACAACCTAGCGTACATGATAATTTACAAGACTTTGTTAAGTTAGGAAGACCGCGATTATTTTTTGCGGTTACTGCTGGTTGTATGGATTCTATGGTAAGTAACTATACGGCAAGTAAAAAACGTAGAGATAAAGATGCATATACTCCTAATGGAGATAAAGGGTTTAGACCCGATTATGCAACAACTGTGTACACAAAAATATTAAAAGAGAAATTTCCAGATGTGCCTGTTTTAATTGGTGGAATTGAAGCATCATTACGAAGAGTTACTCATTATGATTATTGGTCAAATAAATTGATGCCATCTATTTTAGAAGAGTCAGGAGCCGATATGCTAGTGTATGGAATGGGAGAGCAACCTCTTAGAGAATTAGTAGAATTACTTCAAAAGGGTGTACCATTTTCAAGCTTAAAAACTATTAAACAAACTGCTGTTTTATTAGGGGAGTATGAAAAAATACCTAAAAATAAAAACTGGCAAGATGTTGAAATTTCATCTCATGAAAAATGTTTGAAAGATAAAAAGGCATATGCTTCTAATTTTAAAGTTATAGAACAAGAATCGAATAAATTATATGCTAGAAGAATTTTTCAAAATATAAAAGATAAGAAGTTGATGATTAATCCGCCATACCCAACAATGACGGAAAAGGAAATAGATGCTTCTTTTGATTTACCTTTTACTAGAATGCCTCACCCTAAATACAATAAAAGAGGGGCTATTCCTGCATATGAAATGATAAAGTTTTCTGTAAATATTCATAGAGGATGTTTTGGAGGATGTAGTTTTTGTACGATTTCCGCGCATCAAGGAAAATTTATTGCAAGTAGAAGTCAAGAATCTGTTTTGAAAGAAGTAGATGAGTTAACTAAAATGGATGATTTTAAAGGGTACTTATCAGACATTGGAGGTCCATCAGCAAATATGTATCAGATGAAAGGTAAGGTGCAATCTATATGTGATAAATGTGTAGCTCCATCTTGTATTTCACCTGTAATATGTAGCAACTTAGATACATCGCATAAACCCTTAACGGAGTTGTATCAAGCTGTTGACAAGCATCCAAAAATTAAGAAATCATTCATAGGTAGTGGTATAAGGCATGATATGTTAGTACCCGAGTTTAACAAAAATGCAGATCCTAAAGAATTAGATGCGTATACTGAGGAAGTAATGACTAAACATGTTTCTGGGCGATTGAAAGTTGCACCTGAACATACTTCTGATCCAGTTTTAAAATTAATGAGAAAACCTTCATTTACTTATTTTCATAAGTTTAAAGATAGGTTTGATAAAATTAACATAAAGAAAAAGTTAAATCTTCAATTAATACCTTACTTTATTTCAAGTCACCCAGCTTGCGAACCAGAGGATATGGCAAATTTGGCAGCTGAAACAAAAGATATGGGATTTCAGTTAGAACAGGTGCAGGATTTTACACCAACACCAATGACAGTTGCTACAGTAATTTATTATAGTGGATATCACCCATATACATTAAAAGAGGTTGGTACCCCTAAAACAAAGCAAGAAAAGTTAGAGCAACACAAATTTTTCTTTTGGTATAAAAAGGAAAATAGAAAGTGGATAAAAGATAAACTAACGAAAGTAGGTAGAACAGATTTATTAAAGAAGTTAATACCTGCGGATGATTCTTGGCGTAAAAATAAACCTCAAAAAACAAGAAATACTTTTGATGATACAGTAACCTTCAATCCTAAATCAAAAAGATCTAGAGGGAAATCTAAAGAAGGTTTTAAAAAGAAGAGGAGAAGGTAACTAACGTTTCTATAAAAATATATAACTTCCTAAGTTTGAAAAAAGAATAATATTAGAATAATTTTTTTAAGACCTTTAAAGTATTTATTTTCGCTCGCGAATTTTAAAAATATTTTTTATGAAAAAGTTATTATTGATACTAGTATTATCAATTACAGGAGCAACAAGTTATGCCCAAAAATCAGGAGATTTTGAATTTGGAGGTAATTTAGGAGTTAATTTTTCAAACTTACAAGTTAGTTCAGGTGGAATAAACAATTTATCTACAGATTACACGACAAGTTTTAACATTGCAGCAACTGGAGAATATTATTTTTCTGACCGTTGGGGAATTAAAGGAAAGTTGATTTTTGATCAAAAAGGTTGGGGTAATGGTTTTTTTGAAAGTAGCAATGGAGCTAGAGTTATTACTGACTATAAGTTAAGTTATTTAACTTTACCATTAATGGCAAACTGGCATTTTGGTTCTGAAAGAAATTGGTATATAAATTTTGGACTTTATCTAGGTCTTTTATTAGATGCTGAAACATTAGATGTAAAAACTAATTTACCATTAATAGATGCATTTAATAGCACTGATGTTGGTTTAGCACTTGGAATAGGATATAAATTCCCTGTAAATGAAAGCACAAATCTTTTCTTTGAACTTGATGGTCAAGCAGGTTTTACTTCTGTATTTAAAGAGGCTACAACATCTTCAAGAAATAATAGAAGTGCACTAAATTTTGGAGTTTTATTTTCATTATAGATTAAAAAAAATAAAAATAAATTTAAAAGACTGCTTGTGAAAGCAGTCTTTTTTTTGTGAAAAGTTTGCGTGATTTTTTATTTTTTTTTGGTTTGTACTTTCTACTATGATAACTAATATAAAATGTACCTATAATTGAAGGAAGTATCCAAGAAATTATGTTTCCTAACCCTAGTCCAGCAACTATAAAAGCTGTTACTGAAGCAATTAATGCTCCGGATATTTTACCTATGTGGCTTATTAGCCAGGCATTCTTTTTTTCTTTAAAATTTTTAAAAAACAAAAAATCTTTAATAGTCATTAATGTACCAAAGCCACCAAAGAAAAGGTATAAAATACTGTTGTCTATCTTTTGTATAAAGCCTAACAAACCTAAACCTATCATCAGTAAAGAAATTACGAACATACTTCCTGAAATCAATTTATCAAGATTATTTGCTTCTAATTTTTGCTTAGGTTTAAATGTTAAGGCACGATTACCAACTAACACTAGGTAAATAGTAAATAAGCCTATTAAAAACAAAAAAGGATTTTCATGATTTGGCATACAGGCAATAGGTAATGATATAATTGAACTAGTAAACATACCTATAGAAAATAGTTTCCCAAATTTTTTATGTATTGGACTTCCTTTTTTTACAATACTACTACCTATTCCAGTTATTAAGCCTAGCCCTCCAAAAAATGCATGTATGTAGATAAAAATCTTTATTGTTTCTTCCATGTGTTAGTTTGTTTATTTGATAGTGCAAATATGAAATAAATGGTTCTTAGCTGATATTAATTTTTACTGAGTTGTACTTTTTTATAACTGAATTGTAAAAAACTTTTTTATGTACTTTTTTTAAGTAAAAAAGCACAAGTATATAATTACTTGTGCTTTTGGAAGGAATAAATTTGATTCTTATTTATACTATTCTTTTTCTAATGTCACTTAATTTCTCATCAACCAACAATTTTCCATCTCTGAAAACTTCTTTTAGTTCACCTTGTTTTTCTTCTTCCCAACTAACTTGGTCATATAATTTGTATTCTCCATTTTCTAACGTTACTTTTAATAAGCCTTTAGCAGATTTTTTAGTTCCGTCATCGGTAATTGGATCTTTAAAAATTTCTCGCCCTTTACCAGCAACTTCACCATAAGTGGCTTTCATTGCAAAACCAAATGTATCACGTGTATTGTATTGATATGTAAAAGAACCAATTCCTAGTACTACATTAGTAGATGCAAACCCTTTTTGTTTTAAGCGTTCACAAATTTGTGTAGCTCTATCTAAAGTTATGCTATCTCCATAAATAGCACCTATATGACTGTCTAATTCTTTATACCCTTTTGTATTAGTGTTTCCTCCAAAAGTCTCCCAAAGCAATTCAATAACACCTTTTTGCGCTTCAATTGTTTTACCATTTGGGTTTCCACAAATAATGTCAACAGGATCTCCACTGTCAGGTCTAATAACTACTTTACCATTTCTTGCTAATACATCTTTTTTTAGGTTTGGTAAATATTCAGTTAATACTTTCCATAAATCCCAGGTATCAGAAACAATTGAAACAATTCCATTAGGGTATACCTCAGTAATTAATCGTTTAAAAGTTTCTTCTTCACCAGTGTTAGTTCCCATGCACATTACAGAATGTTCTGTAGCAGCAACTGAACCACCAATTAATTCGGTATCAGAATTTGCATTATAATAAGTTTCAAAAAAATCTATGGTAGGAATAGTGTCAGTTCCTGTAAAGCTTAAAAGATGCCCTGCTGAACTCATAATAGCAGCTTCTAATCCAGCCATTCCTCTCATAGAAAAATCATGACCTTGCCAATCTACAAATTTAGGAATAGATGAAGTTTCTTGTGCGTATTTATCTAATATTTTTCTATATTTCTTAGCAATAGTAGCTGAATTGCAAGGTAACCAAACTGTTGTAGATAGTAATGTTTCAAAATAATTAGTTAACCAAAAGAACTCTGGTAAAGTATTATACATAGTAAACATTGGAACTCTTATCGGAACTTCAGCTCCTTCTGGTAATGCTTTTATAACCATAGGTATATATCCTAAGTCATGTAAGTCTTCTATGTGTTTAATACCTACTAAGTTTTCCCCTAAATAATTATTTATTCTTCTACTATATTTTTTACAAACTTCGTTTTTTGGCTTATTAAAAAAATTTGTTTGAAATTCTTCGATAATGTATTTTTTTATGAAGTATTGCAATCCAAAAAAAACAACTTTATCAATTCCTTCAATTCTACTTTTTCTAGGAGTCCAGTTTGAATATACTAAAGTTGTTTGATTAGGGTATTGCCTTCTGTGGTCTACCTTGTAGCCGTCTGTGTATAATAATGGATTCATAGTATATTAATTTAATATGTGTCAAATATACGCAAATTAAATTGGCGCTACAAATTTAAACTCTTTAATTGATCTCTTACTTCCATTAAAGCATAGCCTAAAAGATTTTCACCTTTCCAATTTTTTTGGATTTGAAGAAACTTCATTATCTTCTGCCATACCTATTCACCATATTGGATCTACAGGGCTTGCTTCAACTAATACTCTTCTTTTTGTTTGTATTAAAAATTCTTTTAGTGCTGAATTTTGAGAGAACTTTGCATAATTACCATTTACAACAATTTGAAATCTATGACTGTTCCAAATATCGGAGTTAAAGTTCTCTACTTGTCTTCCTAATTTTTTTGCAGCTGCGGGAGATTTGCATTCAATAATTTTTTGCCTGATTCCTTCACAGTTAAATAACCTTGCTTTTTCAGCCATCATATAATGTTCAGCTGTTTTATAGGTAATGTTTTCTACAGTAAATTTAGCTTCTCACCATTGGCTAAAACAACTTTTACTTATGCTTCCATCTTTGTTAGGTTGATGTCCCCAAAAGAATAAATACTTTACTATTTTTCAAGTGTTTTGTATACTTTTAATTGTATGTTTCATAGTTTTCACTTAAATATTGAACAGCTTGATTTATAGTATTAAAAATTGATGTTTTATGTTTATTGCATAGAACTTTAATATAGCGACTTTGGTAAAATTCATTCGGGCATATTACTATTAACTTGGAAGTAGAAACATACATTCCTAATTCTACTAAAGAAATAGGTGATTTAGCGTTGGGTAAAAAGTTTAGTATTATTTTATCAGATATATGAAGTGCGTCTAGTTCCCATTTTATATGCTCTTTCATTTTAAAATTACTTAATTCATTATGGTCAATTCGAGTAGGATCAAAAAAATGCACTGAACTCCCAGTTTTATTAATTATTTCTTGTCTCCAATTACTTTGTAGATGGTAATCAATGCTTCCTGCTAAAAAGAAATATTCTTTTCCTTTCTCTTTCTTTGGTAATTTATTAGTTGAGGTATATATCATAATTTAATTCCTCCCTTTTTCTTCAGGATATAAGCTGTGTAGGCTATCACTTTGGCAATATTTTTTACTATCAATATCCATAATACTTAAATATCCTTTAAAGGCTGCACCAGTATCAACATTCCATACATTACAACCTTGCATTGGAACCATAACATTATAATGAGTAGTAGGAGTATGACCAATATAAATTTCTTTAAATAGTTTTAACCTTTTAGGAAATAATAAGGAATCTTTTTTTATTCTTTTATCCATAGTAAGTGCCATTTCCCATAGTGTTCTATCCCAGTTGTAATTAGATTGGTGAACTTCTTGAGAAGGTCCATGCATTGAAGTAAATCCTGCATGGATAAATAACCTATTTTGTTTATCTATATGAAAGAGTTTCATACGCTCCAAAAAATTTAAATGCTCACTTTTTTGTTCTGAACTATAATTCTCATAACTTTTTATAGTCATAGTGCCTCCATGGAATAACCAAGATTGGTTACTGGTACCTTCTTTCAACCAATTTTCACAATAAACATCATGATTTCCTTTAATAAAAATGCATTTATGAGTGCTCTCTAATTTTATTAAAAAATCAATTACTTGTGCAGATTCACCCCAACCATCTACATAATCCCCTAGAAAAATAAGAGTGTCTTCAGTATTTACTTTCGCTTTTTTCAAAATTTGTGGAATGGCTTTTAAACCTCCATGTATATCACCTATTACAAATGTTTTCATATTAAATTCGTTTGTACATTATATCTGTTCTGAGTATGTACTTTATACCAGAAATTATTTCTTTTCCCTCGTGCATCAATCGATGTTTAAACACAAGAGCAGTTCCTTTTTTGGGAGAAATGGTAAATAGCTTTCTAAATTCAGTTTCACCTCCTTCAAAGTCATCATTTAAATATATGAGAAATGAAAATAAGCTTTCTTCGTTTAAATTTCTTTTAAAACTTCCATCAATATGCATTTTAAAACGTTGTCCTGATGAGTATTTATAGACTCTAAACATTTCATTGAGCTCTAATGCTTTATAAAATCCAACTTTTTGTGGAATAAACTCTTGAATTTTTATCCAAAGCTTGTCAGCTAAATTTTTGTTGAAAAAATATATCTATCGTTATTCCGAATATTTTTATTCATTATTTGTTGACCATCAATAGAAATTTTGGCTTCTTCAAATTTTATGTTTTCATACTGATTTAAGTAGTTGTTGCATTCATGTTCAGTGAAGAAGTTTTCAATGGTAAATACATCAGGGTTTAATGCAATTTTTTTCATAATCTCTAACTTTTAAGTACTATAAATTCAGAGGGAACACTATCAGTTAGCCATACATTATTTTCAGATAGATAAAACTCGTATCCTTCTGACTGCATTTCTCCTGATTTAACAGTCAAAATAATTGGTTTTCCTCTTCTACTACCAACTTTCATAGCAGTTTCTATTTCTGCACTTAAATGAACATGCTGTCTGCTCATTTTTTGTAATCCCTTATCATGAATAACGTTCATGAATTTGGCAACAGTTCCGTGGTATAAAAATTCAGGAGGTTGAACAGGTTTTAGTTCAATATCTATTGTTTTTAAAGAGTGCCCTTGATTCGCTCTTATTTTTGTTTTATCATCATTAAAAGTGAATCGTTTTTTATCGTTGTTAACAACTAGACCTTCTAATTCATCTATTGAAAAACGAACTCCATGCTTTCTTGATTTTTGAAGTAATTCTTCGACAACTGCCCATCCGTTTGAATCTAATTGTAATCCAATTTTTTCAGGTTGATGTCTTAATAGTAAACTTAAAAACTTACTTATTCTTTTTATCTTTTTTTCATTCATTGTTTTTTTCTTTAGTCAAAATCATATACGGTAATTGGAATTTCATGGTGACTAAGTTCTTTATTGATTATTTGCTCTAATTTATCCCATGAACCACCAGCAAGTCCACAACCAATTCTTGGCATATGAACAGAAGCGTTTAATTCTTTTGCTTTTTCTTGTACTTTTTTTAATCCTTGCTCTATAGCTTTGTATCGAATAGGAGGAGTACCTGTACTATCTTTTCTAATTTTGTGTTCTCCTATTAAATTAGCAACCCATAAATTATTTTCAACTTTTACAAATTGAACAGCCCCTAGTTTAAAACTTTCTTCTGACTTGTGCCATTCCCGATATTCTTCTTCCGGTTTTTTCCATTTTTTAGAAATAGCCAATACAAATCCTTTTCCCACCATTGTATACAGGGCCAACTGTATGTATCACCTTTTTTGAAGGAAGATTACCAGCTGTTGTAATCACAGCCTCTCCAATTTTACATTTCCCTTGCCTATTTCTTATTTTTTGACATTCTTCAAGTATAGTTTTTCCACCAGCTCTATGTATGGCGCCATCAACACCGCCACCACCTAATAAACTGGAATTAGCTGCATTTACTATTGCATCAACTTTTATTTTTGTAATATCCCCTTGAATTAAATTAATTTTCATAGCAAATCTCTTTATTGAACACAGATTTAAATGCATTTATATACTTATCGTTTTTAGCATAAATATCAAATACAATATGCTTAAATTGGTTTTTAAATCTATTACTTAGATGCTTATGGAATAAAGTAGCGATAATTTCAGGATCGTTTTGAAACACTCCACATCCCCAAGCTCCTAATATTAATGTTTCATAGTCTTCTTTAGCACATATAGACAACATCTTTTCAATTCTTAAATCCATTATATCGGTAATAGAATCTAACAAATGCTGCTCTTTTAATTTTATTACGCCTTTATTCACAGCTGCTGAGGTAATAAAACCGCAAGAGGTATAGTTTTTAATTAAGTCACCTTTTCGATTTCTGAAAACAGGAACATTAGGACTATGAATCATACTATCGGTATAAATACATGATTTCATATTTCTGTGGGTAGTGTAAAATTCATAAGCTTTCATTTGACTTGCATATAAAGCTGAAGAAACAGATAAACTTTCCTCTTGAGCTAATGCACCGTTTAAAAAAACTCCACCAGGATTTTTGGCAGAAGCAAAATTTAAACACATTATTTTATTATCAATCTTTTTTGATAATCTTAATATACTAGTAATTGAATCTTCGTTGATAACAGTAAATTCAGTTTTAACATTATTTTTTAAATCAACTGTTTTTTTTAGACTATCTAACTCTATTGAAGTAAAAAACCTAGTATTACTTATTGATTTTTCAATTTCAGAACCTATCGTTATATTATTGTTTTCTGTGTCTAAATAAAAACCTTGTTCGATTATATTTAGTGTTTCTTGTGCTTTTATTTTTCTTGTTGACTTTTTCATAGCAATTTTAACCTTTTATTCACTTCATTATCTTTACTAAGAAAAGGCTTTTCTTCCGGAACTATTAGTTTATCTAATTCTTTATTTAAAACGTACTGATGTTGCTCTTTAACAAATTGAGAAATGTTTTCAATTTCTATAATGTCTTCAGTTGCATATTTTATGATTTCATTATTTCTAATTCCAATTTGTATAGCTCTTCTATCTATTTTATCTCCATAAGGATTATGGTCAGGATCCCATTGTAAACGTATTGAAGAATTTTTTACCTGCTCTTGCCAGTTTTCACGTGTTGTATAGATGTCTTCTTGATAATTAGAGTAAACAGCTTTACTTAAATAACGTTCAAAAGCTTCTTTTTTTAGGTGAATAGCTAAAACGATTTCTTGCCCTTCTTTTGTACCCCAACCATTTCTGTACATCATCCATAAAAAGTTAGGTTTTATCCATGTCATGCGAGTATATTTAAAAGGTCCACCGAAGTATTGGTTGTTCATAGCAAAATTCCCAATAGCAGGACGATATGATTGGTATATAATCACTTTTTCGTCATCATACTGTGCCATTATGTGGTGTCCTTCATTTGGCCACTCTTTTATTTGTTCTTTATATAGCTTTGTTTTAAGTTTCATTTTTATGTTTTTAATTGATCAATGTGTAATTGCACTAGATTACTTTCTGTTTGTTTAAATTTTTCTCCAATAAAAACTTTTATAATTTCTATTTTATTAATAATGTTCTGGTTGAAGTTTTCTAAGTTTTCAGAAGGAACCCAAAGTTCATTATGAATTTTTCCACCAACATTTTCTACTTTATACTTCTTGAACTCTTCTTCAGTAATTTCAAATTTTGTTACAAAACCTAAATAGTTACCAAATTCATCTATTGTATTCCATTTTGAAGCTATTTCAGCAGCATACTCTTCATTTAAAACAGGATAGAATATTGGTTGCCATTCAAGTCTTGGAGGGAAGGTTTTGTAATCATTTTGAGCAATTAAAATTAATTCCTTCTCACCGATAGGTCTGTATAATGTTCTTGTTTTCATAACTCATTTTTTATTACTTCTTCTAATTTTATTTGTATACAATTTTCTCTATCAAAAGTTTTAAAGCTATCAGTGGTGAAAATTTCAGAAAAATATTTTTTAAGTTCCTCAAACCCTTTACTAAATATCCCATGGCTTACAGCTAAGTATAAATTTCCAGCATTTTTAGATTTTAATTCTTGTGCTAAGCCTAAAAAAGTACCACCACCATCACAAATATCATCTACAAGTAAACAATCTCTCCCTTTTAAATCTTCAGCATATACTTTGAAACCTGATAATTTTCCTGTTTTTATATCTCTACTTTTTGAGCATTCTACCACTTCATAGTTTTGTAAATAAGAAGCTACTTTATATATTTTTTTTAAAGCTCCACCATCTGGTGATATTAATATTAATTCTTCTGATAGTTTATTAGTAACTAGTTCTATAAATTTATAATTGTCAATTACCTTACAGTTATTTAGTAGGGCAGGAGTAACTTCTGAATGCGGGTCAAAAACAGTAACCGATTGGTAGTTTTGACTATTAATAACTTCTGCATATACTTTTACCGATAACGGTTCACCACTTGTCATTAATCTATCTTGACGTGCCGCTGGAAAATAGGGGAGTACCAAATTTAATTTTTCAACTCCCATATTTTTAAGTGCATTGGTAGCCAGTAAAAGAGTTCCAATATCATTAAATGATTGAACACGATGTGTAATAGTAACTTGTTCTATGTTTTCTAAATCAGCTATGATTTTAATATGCGGTTCACCTCCTGAAAAGGTGAAAAATTCAAATTCGATACTGTTAGAATTACCAAAAGGAACGAATTGTTTATCTAAATTTAAAATCATATTGCGTTATTTTTACGCAAAAATAGAAAAGTTTTTTAGTTTAGAAAAATATTTTGTGTTTTTTTTACGCAAACTTAATTTCGAAGTGGAATCCGTTCTCTTCTAGTTCTTTATATTTTTCGTCATTAAACTTGAAAAGTTTTGCTGGACGACCACTTGAAGGTTGGTAAATTTTATCAGTTTCAGTTAGAATACCAAAACTGAGTATTTTTTTTCTGAAGTTACGACGATCAATTTTTCTATTTAAAATAGTTTGATATAAGTTTTCTAAGTCTGAAAAAGGAAATTCGTTATTTAATAACTCAAAACCAATAGGTTGGTAATTGATTTTATTTTGTAATCTTCTTAAGGCAGTTTTTAAAATGGTATCATGATCAAAAGCAAGTTCAGGGAGTTTACTTATAGAAAACCACTGTGCTTCATCAGCGTCTGTATCTGCAGAAATTTTAAAATTATTTGGACTCACTAAGCCAAAATAAGTTACTGATACTACTCTGTTACGGGGATCACGTCCAGGTTTTCCAAATGTGTATAATTGTTCTAAATAATCGATTGTAACTCCTGTTTCTTCAGCTAATTCTCTTTGAACGGCATCTTCTAAAGATTCGTTTTCTAAAACTAATCCACCAGGTAATGCCCATGATCCTTTGAAGGGTTGAACCCCTCTTTTAATTAATAAAACGGACAGCTCTTTTTGTTCGTAACCAAATACAACAGCATCTACGGCAACTTTAATATTTTGTGGTATCTTCATTAGTGTTGAATTTACACAAAATTACGAAAGTTTTATTTGTTTTTGTAAAATAGAAGTCTTGATTATAGTAAAAAACCTTCGATCTTAGTGAAAGAAGGTTTTTTAATTAGGGGACTATGTAGTGTAACGTTATTTCTTTTTCCATGTTTTTAAAGCGTTAATCGCTTCGTTTGTGTAATCAGTAAATAAACCGTCAACACCTGCATCAAAAAATAAATGATATTCAGCTTCGGGGTTTTTGTTACTCCATTGTGTATTCTCATTTCTAAAAGTATATGGATGTACCAGTAAGTTATTTTTATGAGCAAGTTTAACAAAGTTAGTTGGTGGTAGTAAAGTATGCGTTCCTTTTTCATTTGTTTTATATGAAATAATAAAAGGTTTCCATGGTCCAATTCCGTCAGCATAGGTAGCGGTGAATTTCATGCCTTCTTCGGTTGTAAAGAACTCATAAGTTCTTTGATCTCCTTTTACATGAAAATCATAAGGGGCTACGTAAGATATAAAATCACCTTGTGGTACGTTGAAATTTAATGAGCCATCTTTGTTAATGTTGTATGTAGAGATTAGTTGCACTAGTTTTACAGATAGTTTAGTGTTTAAATATTGTAAAGGTTCAACTTCAAAGCACTGAACAAATACAAGAGAGTCTTTGTCATCTAGATTATTTTCTTGTAAAGCTTCAATTAGTTTATTTTCCATAAAGTGGGAACCAAAAACAGAATTATGGAAATAGGGGTGCTTAATTTCAGGATAAATACCTACTGGTTTTGTTATGTTTTTAGAGTGAGAAATGGTTAAGTCTATTACTTCTTTAAATGTTGGGATATTAAATTGATTATCAAAATTAGTGGGTCTTCCATTATAAGCTTGTTTGGCTTTTAATTTTTTTATTTGAGCCAATGTAAAATCAATAACAAACCAATCCGTAACCATTTTTCCATCTACGTTTTTTGTAGTTTTTAAGCTAGCAAATTCGGCAATTTCTGAAACATTGGTAGTTCCGGATAGCATAGGTTCATGTCTAACAATTAAATGACCATCTTTTGTAAGTACTAAATCGGGTTCAATAAAATCAGCGCCTAATTCAATAGCTTTTTTATAACCTTTAATGGTATGTTCAGGTAATATTGACTGTGCGCCTCTATGGGCTATTATTACTATTTCTTTTGAGTTTTGATTATTTACTTCTTGATCTTTACAAGAGATTGTAATAATGAAAAGTAAAAGTAAAAAAGGAGATAAAGTTGATAGTTTCATGAGGGAATTTTTGTTTTAACAAATCAATGAAACTAATATGAGTTAATTGTAAAGAGAGTATTATTTAACTACAAACATTACAATCATCCTTATCTTGAACTTCACCTACTAGTTTTCCTTTTTCATTTAATACGTAACCACAGCAATCCATAAAACCTTTCGCAATTAATTTTCTAGCACGTTGTATTTGTGATTTAGTTGTTGGTAAGCTTTGATTTAAATAGTTTGCTACTTCTTGTTGTTTTAATCCTTTTATATCGGATAAAAATAAAGGATCTCGATATTTTTTAGGTAAGTTTTGTAAGATACCGCGTAAGCAATCTTTTTCAGTATGGCTATTTTCTTCAATATAAGTTTCTGTTTCTGAATTTGTAAATTCTGAAACTCTATTGATACTTTTAAAATAATCCATAGTTGAATTTCTAGCGATACTAAAAATCCATGGCTTTAATTTGGTAATATCCTTTAGAGTATGAAGTTTGGTGTGTATTTTTATAAAAGTATCTTGTAAAATATCTTCGGTAACTGTCGTGTTTGTTACTTTACCTAGAATAAAATTTCTAAGATCACTAGCGTATTTAGTCCAAACCTGTTTTGTTGTCATTTTAGTGTTTATTAATAAAACAGAAACTACTCTTAAAGGTAAGAATAATTTCTGTTATTGAGTTAACAAATTAATTGATTAACAGTTGCAATTGTTACAAGTGCAGTTTTCGCAAGTACAATTTAAGCAACTTCCAGTTTTACACCCTTCACAAGTGCAAGTACATTGGTTTTTATATTTCATGGTGTTTATATTTTAAATTCATATAGTAGACCAGAAATACTTTAAAAAGATGCAATTAGTTTAAGAAAAATTTTTCAAGCTCTTTTCTAATTGGAATTGGTTTTAAAGGAGAAATGTTTGTGCCACCTGTGTTACCTGTTGGAACCCATATTAAGGTGAATATAATAGAGGCTATAATTCTAAAAAATTGACCAATCGTTTCTTTATAGTTTTTTGTTTTCAATCCAAAAATTAACATCCAGTAGTGAGATACTGTGTGTCTATAAATATGCTTTTGACCTAAAATATGAGCGTTTTCTAAATGATAAAATGACACTTCAAAGTTGTTACTTTTAAGTGCCATTTTACTTAATAATAGTTGATTGTGAAATTCTTTCTTTTGTAGTTGTTTAGTCATAATTGAAATAGTTTTATCAATAGACTAAACTTTTAGAAAAAAGATGCATCAATAATTGTTAAATTAATAGGTTGTTATGATAATAACACCATTAGCTCCTCTAGCTCCATACAGAGCAGCTTCAGGTCCTTTTAAAATTACTATATTTTTTACATTTGACGGTGCTATACTTTCAATACTAGCTTTAGAAACAGGAGTTTTATTAACTACAAATAAAGGTTCATTTGAAGCATTGAAAGAACCTGCTCCTCTAATAGTTACTGAATTATCTGCAGATACTACAACACCTGGAACTGTACCTTTGAAATAGTCATAAATAGTTAAAAACTCTCTGTTATTACCTCTACGAGTTCTTGTTTTTACTATTTTGGTTTGAGTACCAGTAGCTTTTGTTTTTAAAGACCCTTTACCATAAACAAAATAAACTGTTTTTTCTCCTTTGTAAATCATTTTATCAACTCCATGTGTGGGTGATAAAAATGATATTATTCTTGGTCTTTTTTTGTATTTAACTCTAAATAATCCTTTAGCGTCAGTTTTTCCATTAGTTTTTTTTCCATCTATAAACACCATTGCATTTGCAATAGGTGAGTTCAAAGAATCTTTAACGTAGCCTGTAAGATGTTTGCTTCTTTGTCCTACTGTAAAAATGATATTAGTGAATACAAAAATGGTTAAAAGTATAAATTTTCTCATGCTTAATGTTTTAAGTCAAATATAATGAAAAAAGCTTAGCCCTGTAAGTGTTTATATTACAAGTTTTATGATTACGAAAATTATAAAAAACACCGATGTTTAATTAGTGTTTGCTACTCTTTCTCCATTGATATAGGTGGATCTTACTTTAGTTTTTGGAATTTTGTTACCCTCTATAGTAATAATATCGTTTTCTAAAATTACAAAATCAGCTACTTTTCCAATTTCAATACTTCCTTTTTCAGATTCCTCAAAATTCGCATAAGCATTCCATATCGTCATTCCTCTTAAAGCATCCTCTCTAGTTAAAGCATTGTTAATTTGATATCCGTTTTCTGGATACCCTTTTAAATCTTTTCTAATGGTAGCAGCATAATAAGTGTATAGCGGACTTACGTTCTCAATAGGGAAATCAGTACCTAATGCTACCTTACCATATTGCTTTAATAAATCATTGTAAGCATAAGCACCTTTTATTCTATGTGAACCAACTCTATCTTCGGCCCAGTACATGTCAGAAGTAGCATGTGTTGGTTGAATAGATGGTAAAATATTTTTAAAATGATGAAAATCTTTTAAGTCTACTATTTGGGCATGCTCAATTCTCCAACGTCTATCTCCTTTGTTTTTTAAAACATTGTTGTAGGTCTTAAGCATAACATAATTAGCAGAATCACCAATGGCATGAGTGTTCATTTGATATTTAGAATTGGAAATTCTTAAAGCCAGTTTTTGTAAATTCTCATAAGAGTTCACTAAAGCTCCAAAATGACCTTTTTTATCAGAATATTGATCTTTTAAAGCAGCTCCACGTGAACCTAATGCTCCATCAGCATATACTTTTACTGAGCGTACGTTAAGTCTGTTAGTTTTAATAATTCCTTTATTTAGATAGTAATCTAAGTTCTCTTTATTGTTAGAAATCATTGCGTAAATACGCATTTTTAAATCTCCACTTTTTTGCAAGCTATCTATAAGTTCAATTACTTCTTTATCTAAGCCAGCATCATCTACTGTAGTTAGTCCTAGGTCAAAACAAATTTTTTCAGCATCTTTAAGAGCTTGTATTTGAGCAGCTTTGTTAGGTTGTGGTGCTTTGATAAAATTCATAGCGTTATCAATAAGAACACCAGTAAGTTTACCTTCTTTTTTAATAAATTCTCCGCCGTCTATTTTTGAATCGATAGTTATTCCAGCTAAATCAATTGCAACTTGATTTACTAGCATTGCATGTCCATCAATTCTTCTAATAGCTACAGGTATTGAAGGGAATAGTTTGTCTAGTTTATCTTTTGTTGGAAATTCTTTAATTTCCCAATCGTTTTGGTCCCAGCCCCTACCAGTAATGAATAAGGTGTTTTTCTTTTTTTGAAAGTCTATCAGTTTTTGTAAAACTTCATCATAACTTTTAGTGCCAACTAAATTTACTTTTTGTTGCTGTAAACCTAATCCATAAAAATGGCAATGCGCATCTATGAATCCAGGGTAAATAGGTTTGTTTTTAGCATCTATAATGTTGGTTGAGGTATATTTTTCTTGAATTTCCGTATTGGTTCCAACAGCTATAAATTTCCCGTCTTTTATTGCAAAACTTTCAGCTTTATCAAAATTATTGTTTACTGTGTAGGTAATAGAGTTTGTTATAATTAAATCTGCTTTTTCTTTTTGGCTACAAGAAATGATAAAAGAAGTAAGTAGTAGTGGAAGTATTAATTTTTTCATTCAAAATTAGATTAAGTAGTGGATAGTGTTTCAAAAGTATTTAAATTTTATTGTTTATTTTAAATAAAAAAAGGAAAACTAATTAGTTTTCCTTTTTAAAAATATGATAAGAATTATTTTTTCTTATTTAATCGCGTTTAATGCTGCATTATAAGCAGGATCAATAAAAGTAGTACTTAATTGATCAACTTGTGTTTGAGTAGGAATTACTTTTACATCAGGAGTTACCCCAACAGCTTCAACAATCTTTCCGTTACTATCTTGGAAAGCCATTAAAGGCATGTAGAAACTTAAATATCCATTATTTAATCTATTTCCACCATTAAAAGTATCTTGACCACCTAAACCAGCAGTTCCACCAGCACTGTTGTCACCAACAATTGTTACATGGTTTCCTTGAGATTTAATCATCATTGTACTGATTTCAGACATACTAACTGATGATTCATCAATTAAAATAGCTGTAGGTACATTCTGCTTAATTCCGAATTTATGAGGATTAGTTTCAACTGGCACCCATGGGCTATAGTTAAATCTACCATTACCTTCTTTTGTTCTTTGATATCCCCAAACTTTTTGTTGGGTTACAAATCTTTCTGTAAATATACGTGCATCAATTACAGCACCACCACCATTACTTCTTAAGTCTAAAACAACTTTCTTTACTTTACCGTTTGCAATTGGATTATATACTTTTTTATAAAGATCGAAAGAATAGTTTCTAGCTATAGAACTTAATACATCATCAAAATCATTAGTTATTGGAAAAATTCCCCATAAAGTTGTAGAAAAGATGAAACTAGAAATAGTTTGGTAACTTTTTATACGTTTTACATATATACCATATAACTCATTAACAGCAGCTTTTTGACCAGCAGTAGTTGATGGGTTGTTGTAGTATGCTCTTAATAAAGGTAAAACAGCATCGTTTTTAGTATCAAAACTAGCTTTAGCAGTAGTTGTAAAGTTAGCTAAAGGAGTTAAGCTTGCTTCAAGATCGTCAACAAGTTCAGTGCTTTTGAATTTATCAAGAGCAGTAGTGTAATTTTTATATTCGTTTGAAGCGATAACTGTTGAAACTAATTTTTTAAGTTCACTTAAATTATCATTCATCATGTTTTCAAATTGAGAACCAGATGTATTGTCTAAGTCTTTTAAAGCCTTGAAATATGATTGGTTGATTCCTGAAAGACTGTTAATATCTTTTAAGATTGGAAAAGCCCCATCATTAATAGCATGACTAATAACATTAAATTGAGATAATTGAATGTACATAGTTTCAGGATCACTTTTTAAGAATCCAGCTAAAAGTGGACCACCAACATATATAGATGCAGGATCTAATTTTTGAAGCCCCATAACCCTTCTTACGTCACGTTGACTTACTCTTGGGTTTCTTTGAGTTCTACCTAAGTTTACAAAACCATCTTCTTCAGTATATTTGTAAGTCATGTTACTTACAAATGATTCTGTCATAGTAGTTTGACGATTTAATGACTTTACACTAGGTATAGGAATTACAACACTTAATCCAAAGTGTTGATCTAATATTTTGTTAGTGATAATTTCAGCAAAATATTTAAAAGCCAAATTAGCTTCTTTTTCAGCTAAAATAGGATCAACGTTCGCTTTATTAAAAGTAGAAAAAGCTTTAAATTTAGGACTGTATTTTCTATAAATATCATCCCAGTTTTCTTCTTGTTCGTTGAAATAATTATAATCGTTGTTCATCGTATCCCAAAAAGCATTGAAAAGATCAGAATAGCTATTTACAGCTGTTCTGTTCAATTCTGCAATTTCTAATGAATCTTCTCTACAAGATTGTAGTGTAGAGAAAGATATTAATACTATAAATATTTGTAAAATGTATGTGATTTTTTTCATAATAATTAATATTAAAAGTTGTAAGATATTCCAATACCGTAATTAGAGGTAGTGTAATAGTAGTTAGACGTTTTTCTTAATTGTTTCTTTTGGTTATCAGATAAGCCATACATAAAAGAGTACTCAATAAATACACTCATGTTTTTGTAAACGTTGTAACCAAATCGAGTTTCAGCTTGTAAACCGTAATCTACTCTGTTAAATTGATTTTCATTTTTATCAAAATCATAAGATTCTATTACTGTTTTTCTAGGGAAACCGTTAAAGTTTAATCCTCCAAAAACTTCAACAGTACTTTCTCTTTCTAAAGAATTCCACCAACCCACATAAGTTCCTGCAAAAACTTCAAAATTGAATTTTGTGTTTTTTAATGCGTTATGTAAAGGTTGAATTCCTACCATTACAGGAATATTAAAATATTTAGCTCTATGAAGTGTACCAATTCCTTCTTGAGCACCTGTTCTTTGGTATTTGTAATTTTTGTTAATGTAAGTTAATCCAGTTTGGATACTTATATTTTTGTAAACTTTAAAATTAAATCCAGCTTTAAAATAAGAACCAGTATTTCCAGTATATTCTGTGTTTACTCTATTGCTAGCACTGTAGGTTATATCGTTACTGTTTCCTCCTCCAGATAAACTTACTCTAAATTTTTCTTGTGCTGAAATAGTTTGATTGGTAAAAAATGTAATAAAAAGAAGTAAAAATACTTTTTGTTTAAAAAATAGCTGTTTTTGATTGTTTTTCATAAATGATTGTTTTTAATTGTAAAATAGGTTTATTCACCCTATGCACTGGTCCGTGATGGGTGAAGTTTTTAATGAAGATTTTTAATAGCCGTGTAGGTTAAACAAGCAAAGACAATAACACCCTAATTATTTTTTTGTTAAAAAGTAGGTTTAAACGCTATGATTATTGAAGTAATGAAATTGTAAGGGAATTAAGTGGTTTATTTTTAGCTTGATAGTGTTGTTGTTTGAGTTGTGATTTTTTTTAAAAAAAAAATATGTTTTTTTGAGAAAAATTAATAATAATAGAGAATCTTGTTCATTTAGGAATGAGAACTAGAAGGAGGGAGTGTGTAAAAATACTTGCTGTATTTTAATATAAAAAAGAGGAGTAGAGAATCGGTTTTTTACTTTTATTAGTGATTTTTTGATATAAAAAAAGCTATATGATAAATTCATATAGCTAAACTAAAAATGTTTTATTTAAGATTTACGACCTATGTTCTTCAGTTTTGTATATAAGGTAAGTCCAGGTTATGAATAAAATTTGAACACCTATTCTTATGTAGGAAGCAGATTTTGATCCAATAGCTGGTTCTTCTTTTAAAGAGTCCCATATGTGTATAGGCATAAATAGTATCATTAATAAAAATATACCATAAGCCGATTTCTTTTTATACCCTTTTGAAAAAAGTCCAATTCCTAGTAGTATTTCAATAGCTCCTACTATATAGTTTATAGCTAAATTAGGTAAGAAATCTGGAATGAATCCATTGTAAAAATTAGGGTTGTAGAAATGATTAAAACCACCATAAATTAAAAAAATAGCTAAAAGAATTTTTAACGTTAAAATTAAATATTTCATAATTAAGGTTTCAATGTTTCATTAGTGTATAAATATTTATCCATTAAATAAATTATACTAGCCATTGATGCGCTTCCCAATTCTAATTCTCTTTTATTTACTTTGTCAAATGTATCTGTAACCGTATGATGATAATCAAAATAACGTTGAGAATCTGGGCGGTAACCAACCAAAGTAACATGGTCGTCTTTTAATGGACCGATATCAGCTCCACTTCCTCCTTTATCAATATCATGTAAACCGTATGGTGCTAATAGTTTCTTCCAGCTTTGTAGTAAATGAACATTTTTTTGGTTGGCATCAATTGAAAAACCCCTAGGAGTATGTCCTCCTGCATCCGATTCTAATGCTCCAATATGTAATTCACCATTTTCTTTTGCTAAACGAGCATATTCTGTAGCTCCTTTCATACCATTTTCTTCATTCATAAAGAAAACGATACGAATTGTGTTTTTTGGTTTTATGTTATTTTTTTTAAATAAGTAAGCTACTTCTAATGATTGTACTATTCCAGTTCCGTCATCATGAGCACCATCGCCTAGATCCCAAGAATCTAGATGGCCACCAACAACCATTATTTTATCTGGGTTTAGACTTCCTTTAATTTCTCCAACTACATTAAAAGAAGGAGCGTCTGGTAAGGTTTTACAACTTTGTTTAAAGTAAAATTTTAAATTAGGGTTGTTTTTTAAGTGTTTACTTAAGTTTTCAGCACCTCTAGAACTAATAGCAGCTGCTGGTATTTGATGTTCTTTAGCAATATCTCCATATCCCATAGACCCTGTATGAGGGTAATCATTAATACCGTTGGTCATTGAACGAACAATCATTCCTTTTGCTCCAAAAGGTCCAACAACAGATGCGCCAGCAAAACGTTGACCAACGCAACCTCCATAAGCTTTAAAAGTGTGTATAAGAGTATTGTCAAAAGCACCATTAAAAAAAACAATTTTGCCTTTTGCTTTATCTCCTAGTTTTTTAGCTTCTTCTAAACTTTTAACTTCAATAACTTCAGCAGTTATTCCATTTGTTGGAGTAGCAATAGAGAACCCTAAAGCACAAATAGGAACATTAATTTTATTACCGTTAATTGTATAATTAGCCTCTTCTTTTTCTCCACGAACCCAATGAGGAACCATTACAGGTTGTAACCAAACTGAGTCAAGACCAACTTCATTCATTATTTTTTCACCCCAAATTACTGCTTTTGCTGCTTCAGGAGAACCTGATAATCTACCTCCAATATTTGATGTTAAATCTCGTAGCCATTCATAAGATTTTCCTTGGGTTAAAGCAGTATTAAAAAGATGTTTAATATTGGTTGAATCTTTTTTTTCTTCAACGGAAAATTTAGCGGGGGATTTTGATATTTCTTTTTGTTCTGTTTTACAAGAGAATATAATAACAGAAGCAATAGTTATTAAGGTTAATTTTTTCATTTAAATCTAGATCTTTATATGCTATAAATCTACAAAATAGAATTAAGATAAATTGTTTTGTATGGCAGATTTATACCTTTTAAGCTCTTTAATAACTTTAGGAGCTAGTAAAATTAAACCTATCATGTTAGGAACCATCATAGCAAAAACCATGGCGTCTGAAAAATCAATCACAGCATTTAAACTAGCAGCTGCACCAATAATAGTGAAAATACAAAAGATAATTTTATAAACATTTCCTGTTCTTTTTTCTCTTCCAAAAAGATAAGACCAAGCTTGGTAACCATAATAAGACCAAGATATCATAGATGAGAAAGCAAATAAAATTACTGCTATTGTTAGTATGTATGGAAACCATGAAATTCCACTTTCTAAAGCTTTAGAAGTAAGTATTGCCCCTTGTTCAAACGAAATGGTGTTACCAGGTGTTATTTGTCCAGTTATAATTAAAGCTAAAGCTGTCATTGTACATACAAGAACAGTATCAATAAATGGCTCTAACAAGGCAACTAAACCTTCACTAGCTGCATAATTTGTTTTTACAGCTGCATGTGCAATTGATGATGAACCAATACCAGCTTCATTAGAAAACGCACCTCTTCTGAACCCTTGAATAAGTACACCAACCATTCCGCCAGCAATTCCTGTAGGATTGAAAGCACCTTCTATGATTTGGTTAAAAGCAACTGGAATTTGTGTGTAATTTATTGATAAAATTATGATTACAGCTATCACGTATACTAATACCATTACAGGCACCACTTTGTCTGTTACTCTTGCTATTTTTTTGATACCACCTATAATAACGATCCCAGCAAATATGGCCATAACCAGTCCAAATAACCAACCTTTACCATAAATAAAACTTTGCTCACCACCAGTAACATATTCAAATAATTTAAAAGCTTGATTTACTTGAAACATATTTCCACCACCAAATGAACCTCCAACGCACATTATAGCAAAAATTATAGAAAGAGTTTTTCCAATTTTATTAAGGCCAAGTTCTTTTAAACCGTTTTTAAGGTAATACATAGGGCCTCCAAATACAGTTCCATCAGTTTCTATTTCTCTGTATTTTACTCCCAAAGTACATTCAACAAACTTAGAAGCCATTCCTAATAAACCAACAATAATCATCCAAAATGTAGCACCAGGACCACCAATAGATAAAGCAATTGCTACTCCAGCAATATTTCCTAATCCAACTGTAGCAGATAGGGCAGCAGTTAATGCTTGGAAATGAGAAACCTCTCCATTGCCTTCTACTTTTATGGTTTTAGCAATGTCTGTTTTATTATCAGGTTTATCTATGCTGTCGTATTTTCCTCTTACTACATTTATAGCTGTAAAAAATCCACTAAAATTAATTCCTTTAAAATAAATTGAAAAATAACATGCTCCACCAACTAAAATTATTAAAACCCAAGGAATAGCTATGTTTTCTGTAATAGGGATTTGATATAGTATGGTATCGGTAAACCAACTAGTAGCATTATGAAAAGATTGATTGATTTTTTGATCTAAAGATTGAGTTGTGTTTTGAGCTACAGTAATTAATGGAGAAATGAATAAGGTAATAAAAGTAATTAAACGTTTCATGGATGTTTTAAATTGATTTCTGCTAAATTGCTTAGAATCAGTTTAAAATAAAAGGTTACGCATTGATGAAAATAAGAGTTTGTATGGTTAAGTATATGATTAAGTATTTAATTTAGCTACAGGAAATAGTGGCAAAACCTAACAGGTTTTTATCAATAGCATAACTTATTAATTGTTCTTTTCCGTCAGACCCAGAGATATTTAAGGCTTTTTTTATTTGGTAAATATGAGCTTGAAACCCATCTACACTAATATTCATAGCTTCTGCAATTTCGGTATATGATTTTTTTGTTCCACAAACACCAAGGTTTGCTAATACTTCTTTTTGACGATCAGATAGCTCAACTTTTGAAGATTTTTTTAACTTTTTATACTTCTTTTTTTGTTGATCTATTTCAGATTTTAAGTGTTTTATCGTGTCTAAGTGACTTTCATTTGCTATTAACAGAGTTTCTTTGTCTTTCTCTAATGTTTCTTTTATCGTTTTTATTTTTATAAATTCAGATTGTTGCTCTTCTTTTTCGGCTAATAATTTCCAACTGTATAAAAGTATTGTGAATAATAGGATGAATAAAAATTTAAAAGATAGTGCAGTAACAATTCCTAGTATGTTCCATGTACTTAAAGGTATCCAATATTGAATTTGAGTTTCAGGAATAATTCTGTGGGTAACTGCAATTATTATTAAAACAAATAAAGCAAAAGTAGGGAGGTACATAAATCGCATACCTCTATTTTTGAATGCTTTATTCAACTCTTGAAGTAAAGAAAATGCAACAACTAATGAAATTGGGATATCAATTAACCAAATTACATTATTACTGGCATTTTCATTGTTATTACTATAAAATGAAATTAAAAATACGGAAGCAATCATACCTAAAATTCCTCCGAAAATTATAAAAACTTCTCTATTAGTGAATCGTTCTATGATTCTAATAACAATACTTCTTTTTTCATAATGTTCTATTGAAGGTATAGACATTAATATAAACAAAGAATTAACTAATGAGAAGAAAACTCCTAGACTAATAATAATTTTATGGTTAGTAGAAATATTGAAAACAGAAGTTAAAATTATATTTATAAAAGCACCTGCTCCCCAAGAAAAAATAGCTAAAGCAAACCACTTAATACCCTGTATTGAATTGGTATCAGTGTTTTTGTTTTTTTCTTTAAAGTATACACGTTTAATTACAAAAGCAGTAATTAAACAAACTATAGCGGTTATATAGAAAGAAACTTTTGTTAACATTAGTTTTTTTAGGAAACTAAATTACTAATAATTATTAGAGTAATATGTAATGGATATAGTTTACGTCTTGGTTATTTATGTAAATTCGAGTAAAATTAGTTAACTTTTTTATACTAAAATAGTAGTTCCATTAGATGATTTATTATTGTTTTCATCAAAATAAAAATCAATTCTACCTAGATTAACTCCGTAAGCACCAACTTGATTGATAAGAGTGTTTTTATCGTCTATATTTTTTATAATAGTTGGTTTTGGTAAAAATGTATGCGTATGCCCTCCAATAATTAAGTCAATATTTTTAGTAGCTTTAGCTAGGTTTAAATCAGAAATGGTGTCAGGATTGTTTCTATAATAATACCCTAAATGAGATAAACAAATAATTAAATCACAGTGTTCTTCGTTTTTTAGGGTGTTTGTTATGTCTTGAGTTATTTCAATAGGATTTAGATAAGTCGTTTCTTTGTACATTCTTTTGTCTACTAACCCATCCAATTCAATACCTAAACCAAATATTCCTATTTTAATACCATCTTTAAAAATGATTTTGTAGGGTTTTACGTGGGTATCTAAAACAGTGTTTTTAAAATCGTAATTAGCAGAGACAAAGTCGAATTTAGCATTTGGGAGCTGTTTATATAAGCCATTTATAGAATTATCGAAATCGTGATTTCCAATAGTGGCAACATCGTATTTCAGCATACTCATTAGTTTAAATTCAAGAGCACCCTCGAAATAATTAAAATAAGGAGTTCCTTGAAAAATATCTCCAGCATCTAGAAGCAAAGTGTTTTTGTTTTCTAATCGTATTTGTTCAATTAAAGACGCGCGTCTAGAAACACCACCTCTATTTGCGTATCTAGTATGATTTGCTTTAAAAGGCTCAATATGACTATGTGTGTCATTTGTATGTAGAATGGTGATATGTTTTTGTTTTTTTTGAATAAATGATGGTAATGTTAGTCCACCAACCATAGCTAATGTTGAAGCTCCTCCTAATTGTTTAATAAAATTGCGTCTTTTCATTATTTAATAATTATGCGGTTATCTATTGAGGTTTTCAGGGTATCCACTTTTTTAAAGTAGTCGATAATAGCGTCTCTAACTTTGTAGTTTAATTTTGTTAACTTTTTTGGGTTTCTAAAAAAAATCATTTTGTCACCACCGCCTTGTAAAAAATCAGATGTTAATACAGAGTATGTTTTATTTTTATCGAATATTTCACCATTAATTTTTAAAGAGTAGTTACTTTCTTTAATTATTAATTCTATGTTTTTCGATAGGGGGTTAGCTACGTTGTTTTTAATGAAATAATTAACAAGTTCAATTACTTTGTTTCCTGTAATTTCTGCTATTACGAGCTCATTTTCAAAAGGCATTAATTTAAAAGCGTGTTCTTTTGTTATTTCTCCAGCAGGAATTGTTGCTCGTATTCCTCCATGATTAAACATAGAAAAATCAATAGAGGTGTTGCTTTTTTCTTTAAAAATTGGGGTAGCCATTTCAATACATAAATCAGCTAATAAATTTCCTAAATTACTTTGGATATTAATACCTTTTCTAGTTAATTTTTCAGGCGTATAACTTAGTACTTTAGACATATTATCTGCTAGCTTTTTTTTGTAAGGAGCTATAATGTTATCTATTTTTTCTGAAGATTGTATGGCGCTATCAATTGCTATTGTTTTAGCAGTTATTTTGGAGAGGTGTGTATTGTTTTTTTTACAGGAAGTAATTGCCAAAAAAAAACAAAATAAATATGATAATTTCATTTAAATAAAATTTTATTTAACTAACGTTCCTTTACAGTTAGTTAGTATATAATTAAAATGTTCAACATCTGAGTCGTTAAGTTTTAATGTTCCTGTTATTGATACTATATTGTCTGTTTTAAATTTTAGTTTAAAATTAGATTGTAGTTCTATGGTGGTTTCTGGACCACCAATACCACAAAAATAACAAGCAGACATTGGACCTTTCGATAAGATGTTGTATTTTTCGCTAAGGTCTAAACTTAAAAAATAACCAGTAATAGTTATTTGTTTTCCATCTAAAGCTTTAACAGAGTCTGAAAATTTTGGATGCAATAAGGTTTCATCATAATCAGGAAAATATTTTTTCGTGAATTTTACCTTAGATAAATCTTTCCAAGTTACTTTTTGCTGACCAAAGATCAAATAAAAAGATAGGAAAAAAAACATAAAAAGAACTTTATTTCTCATTGCTTAAAATTGTAGATATATTCATGTTTATTATTGGATAAATAGCTAAAGAAATGGAAAGAAAGACCATTAAGAAAACAAACGAAGCTATTTGCAAAAAATCTTTAAAAACTAATTCTTGAAGTATAATTTGTTGGTTACTAATTTGTATTAAACTAACGATAGTTCCTAATGCTATTTTGATTAATAGGAGTCCCAATAAAAAAGCAATTAATACTATAATTCCACCTTCATAAATTACCATCTTAATTAATTGATAATTATTAGCTCCATAAGTTCGTAAAATAGCTAAATCAAAAGCTCGTTCTTTTATCATTTTATAGGAGCTTATGAAAATAATAACACAAGAAATTATAAGAATTAAATAACCTATCCAAGAAATAGTTTGAAGTCCAATGTTTGTATATTTATATAACTTCCCCAATTCATATTTAGGCAAAGCAGCTTGCATACTAGTATGCTTATTAATTTTTCTAGGAATAGTTAAAAAAGCTCTTGGATTTTTAAAAGTTACTAATAAAGAGGTGATTTCTTTATCTTCGTGTTCTTCATGGTGTTTATGCTCTTCATGATGTTCATTGTTACCATGATCATGGGTTTCCCATACACTTTCTAAATTGGTAATTATTAAGCGATCTATTACTTTTTGCGTTGGTTTTAAAATACCTACTATCGTTAACTTGTCTGAATGTACTTCTATATTATTTTCTATTAGTCCATGAGAACTTAAAAAAGAATCTCCTATTTTTAGGTTTAGTTCCTTAGCTACGGTATTTCCTAAAATCACTTCCATAGCTTTTTTAACTTTACGACCTTTTTCTAACTCGGTTTTATAAAGAGAGATAAATTGATTTGTTGTGCCTACAATTCTATATCCTTTGTAATTATCACCATAAGAAATAGGAACTGCAAGTTTAATCATTGAGTTTTCACTTATTTTTTTTGCTTCTTTATAGGGGATGTTTCCTGTTGGATTATCTATATGTAAAACAGAAGCTAGAGTTAACTGTAAAGAACTTCCTTTGGCTCCAATAACTAAATCAATTTGACTTAAGTTATTTTCAATTTGTGCTTCAAAAGATTTTTTTAATTGTTGAATACCTAAAAGAAGGGTAATACTTAGCGATAAAATAAAAATACTTAAAAAACTATATAATGGTTTTGATTTTATATTTCGAATACTAATTTTCCAAATGTTCATAATGTAATAGAATTTTGGAAGTGTGACTTTAATCTATGGTCGTGAGTAATAACAATTAAATTAGCATCGGTTAGTTTTGCCTGCTCTTTTAAAATTTTAATAACAGTATTACAGTTTTGATCATCTAAACTAGAGGTGGGTTCATCAGCTAAAATAACTTTGGGATTATGAATTATAGATAAAGCTATTCCTAGTCGCTGTAATTGACCTTCACTTAATTTGTTTACTTTTTTATTTTTTAAATCATAAATATCTAACTGCTTCAATAGATCTTCAATCTCTTTGTTAGTTGTTTTTTTTTTGCTGAAAAAAAGACGAGCTTGTAAATTTTCAAATACATTTAAAGATTGAACTAAATGATTTTTTTGAAAAACAAGCCCAATGTTTTTACCTCTAAATGTATTTAATTCATTGTTTGATAAATAGTTAATGTCTGTATTGTTAATTATGATTTTTCCTGAAAGAGGCGTTAATAATCCAGAACAAAGATGTAGTAATGTTGTTTTTCCAATACCAGATTTTCCTAAAATGAGCAAGTTTTCTCGTTTTCCTAAAGCAATATTTGGAAACCTAAAAATTGGATCTCCTTTTTTATATTGAAAAGTAAGGTATTCTGTTTGTAACATCTTATATTCTTTATAGGAAATTTAAATAGCTATTGGCCATTGGTCTTGTTTAGGAAATAACTGTTTTTTCCAAGCTTGTATTTCTAAATCTGTTAACAAACAATTTTCTAATTCTTTGATCATTTTTATTTTGTTTAGATGTTGTCCGATAAAAACTAACTCTATTTTTCTATCCCCAAAAGAAGAATCCCAGGTTGATTCAATTAAATCTTTATTTTCAGTAAATGAAGCATAATTAATACGTTCAGAAAAAGGCATAGAAGCCCACCAAACACCTGCGCTATCAGCTTTGCAAGAGCCTCCGGCAGAACTCCACAATAAAGCTTGATTAGGTCTTGAAGCTAGCCAAAATAAGCCTTTACTTCTGATAATATTTTGTGGGAAATGTTGGTTTAAGTAGGTTAAAAAACGTTCTGGATGAAATGGTTTTTTATTTCTGAATACAAAAGATCCAATACCGTATTCTTCAGTTTCTGGGACATGTTCATTTTCTAACTCTTTTACCCAACCAGCTGATGCTTCTGCTTTTTCATAATCAAATAAACCAGTATTAAGAACATTTTTTAATTCAACTTGAGACTCATTAGTTGTAATGATTTCAGCTTCTGGATTTAATTTATGAATAATAGCATGAAGTTCTTCTACTTGTTCAGTGGTTACAAGATCAATTTTATTAATGATTATTACGTTTGCAAATTCAATTTGATCAGTTAATAAATTTACAATAGTTCTATTATCACCCTCTATATTTGTAAGTGATCTAGTTGTAAGATAATCTGAACTTGAAAAATCTTTTAAGAAATTAAAAGCATCAACAACTGTAACCATTGTGTCTATATAACTAAAACGACTAAGATCTATCTTCCCATCTTCACTTTCAAAACTAAATGTTTGTGCAACTGGAATAGGTTCACTTATACCTGTACTTTCAATTAATAGATAATCAAATTTATTTTGAGATGCTAGTTTTTCTACTTCTACCATAAGGTCTTCACGAAGTGTACAGCAAATACAACCATTAGACATTTCTACTAGTTTTTCTTCAGTTCTAGATAGTGTATTTTCATTTTCAATGAATTGAGCATCAATGTTAACTTCGCTCATGTCGTTAACAATTACCGCTACTTTTAAACCTTTTTTATTATGTAGTACATGGTTTAATAATGTGGTTTTTCCAGCTCCTAGGAATCCACTTAATACTGTTACTGGTAGTTTTTTCATGTTGTTTTTGAAATAGTTAATGGTTTATATTTCAATTTAATTTAAAGATGTTCTTTTTTAGTATCCGACTTTTTTAATGCATTCACATGAGTAAAAGTCTTAAAGTTTATAGGAAAGCTTATTAAGCACTTAACTTTTTATCTTCCGTGTAATTTCATGTTTGGTAAATCATTAAGATCTCTTAAGTAATAATCAAAAAAACTTTTAGTTTGAGAGAAAAATTCATCACGAAATTCTCTTATTCCATGATCAGCTCCTTCGAATAAAATAAAACGGACTGGATGTTTATACTTATATAAGTTGCTTACTAATTCTAATGATTCAGTAGCTTGAACACGCCAATCTGAGCTTCCATGCATTATTAAAATTGGTGTTGTTTTACACATTTTATTAGCCCAGAATACAGCAGATCGTTTTTTAAGTTCTTTCTCTTTGTTGTTGTTATAATTTGGAATATACTTGGCGTATACATGTTTTTCAAATTCTGGACGATTTTTAAGAGCTGTAAACGCATTGGCTGCACCAGCAAGAACTACTGCAGCTTTAAAAGTACAAGTTTTTTTAAGGGCTAGGTAGGTCATCATGCCACCTCTACTAGCACCTTCTATACCTATTCTAGAGGTGTCCGCATTTTCAATTTCATTTAAAGTAGGAATAAGGTTTAAAACATCATTTACGTCACTTCCGCCTATTTCTTCTTTTCCTTCACTTCCGCTATATCCTCTATATTGACTAGCTGCTACAACATACCCCCAACTTGCAAGTTTTCCAAGAAAGAAACCAACGCCAGTTTCGTTCCATTCTCCAAAATTTCCAGTTCCTCCTCTATTTGAAATGATACAAGGAAAATTACCTTCCCTAATTGGTTTAGCAATAAAACCTTTAATTTTTAATGAGTCAGATAGGTATGTTATACTATAAAACTCAACTTTTTTTAATGCTGAAATCATATTAGAATCAGCCTTTTGAATTTTTGCTAGTGTTGCCTTACTTAAAATAAGTTTTTCTTTCTTTATAATTTTTCCATTTTGAGCATGTAAATTATAAGAATTGTAAAGAATAAAAAGTAAAATTATAGCTAGTTTATACCTCATGATTTCTTAATCTTGATTAAGATTCTATTTTATTAAGCAAATTCATTTTTTCGATTAAATCGCCTGTAATAGCAACAACAGCTGGTTTAGGAATACCATCTTTATCAAAAGGCCATTTGCTTGTAGGATTTTTTAGATCTCTAGTTTGTTCTCCTGGATGTTGTACACTTAAAAATAATGTTTTACCATCAGGAGAGAACCATGGTCCGGTAAATTCAGCATCCATAGGAGCAGAGGCAACTCTAACTACTTTTCCTGCATCTATACCGTGTCGTGGTATTACAAATAAGCTATTGTTTTTAAAGGGAACATAAGGTTTATTCTCTCTGTTCATAGAGTTTCCAGAGATGTCAGAGGTCATCCAAAGATTTCCTGATAAATCAAAAGCTAAGTTATCTGGGCATGAAAAACCGTTAGCTTCTCCACCTGCTTTATAGGTAGAAGCTTTAAAGGTTAATGCATCAAAATCAAAATTATTTTCTTCAATTTTTAAAATAGAACCATGAAAATCACCTTTACTTTTGTTATTGGTTAATGAAACAAAAATGTTTCCAGTTATTGGATCAATTTCAATATCTTCAGGTCTGTTTAATTCAGTTGCACCTAGAAGCTTTGAAGCTTCTCTAGCTCTAATTAAAACCTCTGTTTGATTTTTAAATTTGTCTTTTAAAATAGGTTGACTATCCCAGTCTAACGCAAGCCATTTCCCATTGATAGTGTCGGCAACATAAAGTGTACCTTCTTTTAAAGATTGTGGCTTTGAAGAAATGAATTTATATAAATGTTCATCGTTTTTATCATCTCCAGTATATGCTACTACTCGTTTATCTTTAAGTTCATATAATGTACAACATTCATGAGCAAACCTTCCTAGCGCTATATGTTTTTGAGCAGCTCCACTGTTTGGGTCTATTTCTACTACCCAGCCATAATGTTCGGGAGGATAATTGTAAAATTTTTCCCACCCATAGCTACTTGGTTGATGAGTAGCTACATTTGTTTCATCATATTTAGTTTCACCAAAGCAACTATCATAATTTTCTTCACATGTGATAAATGTTTTCCAAGGAGTAATTCCTCCAGAGCAATTACTATTTGTTCCAATAACTGTGTTTTTTCCTTTAATAGGATGATCCCAGTTAAGGTTCATTGGAGTTTTAGCTGTTATTCGTCTGTTATGTGGATCGTTTGGAACAATTTTCCATATTCCATCCTCTTCTTTAACTCTTACAATGCTTCCACCAACATTGTACATTTCTTTATCAACTTGTTCTTTTGTTTTATCTTGATTAAGTTTTTTTGATTCTCTATAATTAAAGTTTGAGACAAAAAGGGGGTTTACGTATTCATGATTAACCCATAATAATCCATCTTTAGGATTATTATCATCAAAAGGGATGTAACAATTAAAGTCATTGTTAAATCCAAAAGTGTCGGTGTCATTAATTTTATCCCCCCATTTTATTATGGTATGATATTCTAATCCTTTAGTTAATACTAAATTATCTTCGTTTGTAGGAGCTAAAGCTTCTAAAGTAACTTTCTTTAGTTTTTCAAGATTTTTATAAGCTACTTTCTTAGTATTTGAAGGAGTACTATTTTTACCACAGCTAATTAAAAAGGGTGGTGAAATAATAGCGCCTAAACTAGCTTTGCCTAAAAAGGAAATAAACTTTCTTCTGTTGTATTCCATTTGTATTTAATTTAGGTAATGTTTTTGAATACAAATTAGGTTTGGATGAATGTTTTCAAAAATATTCTCAAACCGATTGTAAATCTTACCATTAATTTTTAACTTAGAATTTATAATACTACCTAATTCAAACTGTAACTCTTTTATTTTATAATTCAAGAAATAAGAAAGAATTGAAAACTGACTATCTGTATTTTTCCACAATACTTCAGTATGTTTTTTTTGTTGTATAATTTCATCGTATAGTCTTTTTAATCCCCTTATTTTTGAAAAATCTTGAGTACTTAATGCATCGTTAATAATGTCATTATTACTAGATAAAATAAATGATATTTCTTTAATGTTATGTTTATTAATTGTTTGCTTTAGATACTCAATCGTTTTATTATTAGTAACAAAAGAATTTCCTAGTGAGGTGTAAAAATAATTTTTACACTTAAATTCATTGTTGATAGTAGATTCTAAACAATCTGTAGGACATAAAAGGAAAAGACGGTTATGCATTAGTTTATAGCTTCAGGATTATAAGGGAATGAAGAATGGTGTAAATCAATTTTTAGTTTTCCATTAACAAGTTTATAACTAAAAGTATATTCAACTTTTGCTTCACTACCGTTTAAATCAGTAAAAAAATAGTTACCCATAGCTAATGCGCGATTTTCTTCTAAAATTAGATTAGAATTTTCAAAACGTACTTTTGTCCATGGCTGTATAGCGAATCCTTTATCCTCTTCACAAGCGCGATTTTCTCCAGCAATAAAATAAGATAAAGCCTCTGGTTTTGTGGGTCTGAATTGTTCTAACGAACATTTAGTCGGTTTAAATGATACCAATCCAGATTCAAAGTTATAAAGTTCATCAAGAAATTGACTTGCAAAATTTTCACATTCAGTTCTGTTATCTTTTAATGAACCAATTTTTATAACTCCTTCTCCCCAGTTATTTTGAATGTTTACTATTTGTTCTTTAGTTATCATAATTTATGGTGTTTGATTATTAATTATATTTATAAATTCGTCACGATTTAATTTATCACTAAAAGATCCGCCATACTCTAAAGTTGTTGTGTAGCTATCTTTATCTTTTATACCTCTTGAAGAAACACATAGATGTTTAGCGCATATCATTACAATTACATCATCTGTTTTTAAAACGTTTTGTAAATTTTTAAGAATTTGTAGAGATAATCTTTCTTGCACTTGTGGGCGATGTGCATAGTAATCTACTAATCTGTTTATTTTTGATAAACCGATTACTTTATCTTTTGGTACATAAGCAATATGGGCATGTCCAGTTATGGGTAAAAAATGGTGTTCACAAGCTGAATCAATTGTGATATTCTGCTCAACTAACATTTTTTTGTAGCCATATTTATTTTCAAATATGGATAGTTTTGGTTTGTTTTTTGGAGCTAAGCCATAAAATAATTCTTTCACATACATTTTAGCAACTCTATATGGTGTTCCAGATAAACTATCATCAGTTAAATCGAGTCCAAGTTCAGTCATTATTTTTCCAAAATAAAGCTCTATATTTTTAATCTTTTCATCATCAGATTTATCAAAAGCATTTGGTAATAAAGGCGTTTCTATGTTAGAGCTTATGTGGTTGTCTCCAATTAATTCAATTTGTTTTTTATCCATGTTTTGTGCAGCATTTGTCATTTTTACATTGACAATATTTTTGATTATATAAATGAAGTCCCACTAGTAAAAGTGCTACTATGTATTTAATTGTTTCATGAAGATTGATTAACTGTGTTTTCTCATTAAGAATTACTGTAAATAAAGCTAACCAATTTATCCATAAAGCAGGTTTAATTATAGTATTAGAAGAGTTTTTGGTAGAATGATAAACAGCAAAAAAAGAAATAGTTAAAAAGATGTAATCTATCCATTGCCACCATGTTGGTGTTGCATTACAACAGCTCGTTGAGCAAGTTTGTACAATAAATAAAAAAGGAGTAGCAATGCAATGAAGCATGCATAATGTACTAGCAAGAATACCAATATTATCTGATTTAGATAAAGTAAGTTTCATGGGTTAAATAATTAAAGCAACTAAGTTGCGAATATAAGAGTTTCTTTTGAACTTGCAACTTAGATGCATAAATTAAGTGGTGTTAAAAAACACTTAAAATAATTTTTGAACCATGCGTAAGTACTAAATAACTGGTAATTATTATGTAGGAGATATTAAATCTAGGTTAGTTAGTAGAGTTTAAGGTATTAGTGAATTTGAAAATGAATGTGATCATCATGTCTAACTGCCTTACAACCTTGAAAGCGAACTTTAGTAGAACTTATACTTAATCGTTTTTTTAAATGAGGTTCAATAAAAATTTTTTGAACATTTTTATCTTTTGCAATTAAGTTAATTAAAAATGCATTTGCTGTATTTGAAAAAATCAAACTCTTGTTTGAACCAAATGTTAAGTATTTAGTGAAGTTATATTGCCAATATCCTTTTGATTTACAGAAATTAGTAGTGCTTTTTTCTTGCTCTTTAGGTATTTCAAAAATACCATAACCAGTGTTGGATGGTTTTTGATTGGTATGTTTTCCTGCTATATTTTTATAAATAAATGAAAGGTCTATTTTTTTTCCATCATTATGACTTAAGTGAGGTAGTAAAGGAAATCCATTAAGAAAAGGAAAATTAGCATCTAGATATACCAGTTGTAGATTCGGGTATTTATCATTAAATTTTTTACCTATAGTTTGTAATGATTTGTTTAGGGGAGTGCTTACATAGTTTCTGTTTAATACTATTGTTAAGTAGGAGTGAGGAGAAACAAAACTAGAATTACTTATTTTTTCTCTTCCACAAAAAGAGGCGATAGGTGGTATTAAAATAAATGTAGCTGTTAAATATATTCCAATAAAAATTGTTGTGTTTTTTAGTTTTTTGTACGGAGGGTTTTTTAAAAATAAAAAAGTTGACAGTATAAAAATTATACCGCCAACTTGAGTGATTATAGTTAGTAAAATGAAAATTAATAACTGTATTAATCTTTTCATTTTAAAACAATGAGTCAAACTTCCATGTGATTCCGCCTAATGCTTGAAATCCTTGAACCCCGAAGTTTGTATACTGCTGATAGTTGTTGTTTAAAACGTTTTTTAAATTTAAGAAAACAGAAAAGTCATCATGAAAATGGTACCCTCCATTAAAATTAATGTCTATATAACTTTTTAAATTTACAGTTGTAAAGGGAGAAGGTGTTATACCGTCATATTGTACGCCTTTTCTTTCTCCCACAAAAAATAAATTAGCTCCAGCATACCATTTATCAACTTTATAACTTCCAAATAATTCACCTCTAATTTTTGGTTCGTTCCATGGGTGTAACTGATTTTCAAGTGTAAATTTATTGAATTCAAGGTTAGCACCTACGGTTAAGTTTTTTATGCCTTCAAAAGCAACTTCACCAAAAAATGAAATTAACTTAGTGTCATTGTATATTACTCTAAAAGAGTTCCCAAACTCATAACCATTTAAGATAAAACCATTGCTGCCAGTAGATTTTTTTCCGTCAGATTTAGAATAGTTTAGTGTGTAAAAAGGTCTGTCTTCAATATCGGAATAGCTAGCCTTAAAATTATAACTAAATTGCTGACTCATTTTTCCTTTAATTCCTCCAAAGGCATTATATTTCTCATTAGTTTGAGTGACATCTAATGTAGGTGAAACATATGGATTGTTGTCAGAATAATTCTTGTACGTATTGTTTTTTAGACCTCCTGTAGCTCCAATAAAAATATTAGCAAAGTCTTTTACAATTGGATATGATATTTCTACGTCAGGATATAATAAAAAATGGTTTACAGTTTTTTCTATATCCATAGAAAAGTATCCTTTACCTCCAAGTTTTATAGATAAATCTTTTATATTGAATTTATAATAAGGATTAACTCCTAAAGTTAAAAAACTATATTTAATTTCATTTTGACTTTCATATGCGTTAGCAAATTTTCCACCTAAAAAATTGACAGAAGTTTTTAGTAACAGGTCATTTAAATTTCTATGAATTCCTTCTAAAGGAAAGTTGAAATTAACAGCAGCATCAATATTGAACTCACTACTACTGAAAGCGTCTGAAAAGAAAGAAACAGATCCGTTAGCGGTGTCTATATATGAATCATCAAAATTAATTTTTCCATAAAGGTTATAGTATCCATATGTTTGAGCTTCTTCAATAGCATCAATTGTACCATTTGTGAAATCAATATTTGTAGGCAATCCATACCAATTATATTTATTTCGTTCTAAATTTAATCCAGCTTCCCAAACAAAATAACGTTGAACTTGTTGGTGATATAAATCAATATCTAAATTATAGTAAGTACTACTTAGTTTGGTGTTTTCAACAGGGTCTAGTGATAGCAGAAGTTTAGCATATACACCAGATTCACTATCACGATTCATACTTTTTCTAATATATGTTTCTATAAAAGGAGATACAATATTACCAAATCCTGCAGAGATATAATTATCATATAAGCGCTCACGTTTTCCTAGACTTATCTTTTTTAAAGCACCACTTTTAGGAATAAAAGTAGAAGCAACAGGAACAGAAAATATTTGATAATCTAATTTTTTCTTTTCAGTTTCTTTCGTGTGCGTAATTGTAGGCTTTTCTTTTATTTTAAAAGCATCAGTAATTTTGGGAACATAAGAAGTAATTACTTTTACTACTTCTGTTTTTATAATAGTATCTTTTGCTTTTTTTGTGTTTTTATCTTGAGCATTTACAATTGATATTGTAAATAAAACAAGTAACCATACGTGCTTTTTCATTGATTTCAAGTGTTTAGCTTTAGTTTGTAACAAATGTTAGTTTTGTTTAGTTACTGATTCGTTGGTTTTTGCTTCTTTATTTTTAATAGTACGTAATTCGTTTTTAGCTTCTTCAATTACGTCTTTATATTGAGTGAAATTTTTAATAATATTCTCTAAAATATAGGTTGCTTGGTACGCATCTTTTAAAGCGTAATGATTTTTAGCCATAATAATATAGCTTTTAACTCCCCAATATTTATAGTTAGAATAATTAGCTATTAAATTTTGAATAGCTTTATTAGATTCATCGTATTCTTTATGATCATTTAAGAAGAAAGCATTGTAATAAAGGCATTCAGCTTTCAGTTTTCCAGTGGCTTTTTTATTCACCTCTATAAAGAACTCTTCAGCAGTTTGATAATCATCAGTTTTAAGTGATGCACGAGCTATAATAATTTTAGCATCTTCTATAACTGAGTTATCTATTTTTCCATTACTTAAAACTTTTTCAGCGTAGGTAATTGCATCTGAGTACTTATTGTCATTATAATAACCTTTCATTAAATTACTTTGCGCAAAAATGATATTTTGAGGATAGTTTGCTTCTTTTTCTAATTGTTGTAGAATTCGAATTCCATTTTTCCAATCATCATTGTCTAAGTAAATTTGTCCAAGTTTAGCTAAAGACTCTTCAGTAAATTCATTTTTACTTTGTGCAGCTACATATTCATAATGTGGTTTGGCAGCAGTTCCTTTTTTAATTTTATTTAATGATTGCGCTAAATAAAAATGAGCTTTTAAAGCATTTACTCCATTCGGAAAACGTTGTAGGTAATTTGTAAAACCTTCAATAGCTTTGTTAGTGTTGTTTTCTAGAAATTTGTTTTCAGCAGATTGGTAGGTAGCATTGTCTAACTCGGCATTTGATACATTTACAAATTTTACATTTTTAACCCAAGAAGCATATTCATCAACTTTACCTATGTCTATATATACATTTTTAACGTTAGTAACCGCTTGTTTAGCTTCATTTGAATTAGGATATTTAGCTACAACAGCTTTATATTTTTGTATAGCTTTGTTGTTGTTATTGTTGTTGTAATATAAAAGACCTTGACGAAGTAAAACACTTGGAGCATAACTGCTTTTAGGATGTTTAGTTAGTATTCTATTATATGCAGCTTGCGCTTTAGGAACACTACCTGTTGTTGTATATGTATTTCCTAGCTGAAATAAAGCATCATCTTTTAATTGAGAATCTTCATAACTATTAGAAATTTTTCTTAGGTTTTCTATTTTATCATCACTTTTGCCTAAAAAACCATAGCTCATAGCTGTTTGGTATTGTGCATAATCTGCTCCAGTACCTCCTTCTTGAATAACTTTATTATAGGCAGCAATTGCTTTGTTATATTTTTTAGTGGCATAAAAAGCATCTCCTAATCTATTTGAAGCATCGTCATTTAAATCGTTATTATCATTTTTTTTATCTAAAAACTGTTGAAAATGATTAGCAGCATCACTATACTTTTTTAATTTGAAAAAAGTGTAACCAATATTATAATCTAACTGATTGAAGCTCGCAGAAGAATCATCAGTAACTAATAAAAATTGAGTTAAAGCAGTATTATAGTTGCCTAATAAATATTCAGTTTCTGCTAACCAATAATTTGCTTTATTAACAGTAATAGCATTTTCAGCTTTTGTTGCATTAAAAAAATAAGGTTTGGCTTCGTTTAACTTTTGCTCATTAAACAGTTGAATACCTCTGTATAAAGAAACCTCATTAGCTAGTTTTTCATTTTCAGGGTTTTTCTTGTTGCTGTTTAAGTATTCTAAAGCTCCTACGTAATCTCTTTGATGTAGGTATGAGGTTATTAAAAGTTCGCTAATTTCACTATTTTCAGGAGAAAGTGGATATTTAGCCAAATATTCTTTTAAAACTTCAGGTACACTTTTATAAGGATTTCCTTGGTCATAACTTAGTTTAGCGTAATTTAACCATGAACCTTCAGTAATTTTAGAATCAAAATCCATTTCACTTGCATTTTTAAAAGCATTTAAAGCTTCAGCTTTTTTGTCAAGTCTTAAATAACATTCTCCTAAATGATAGTATGCATTTTGAGCTACTTTATTGGTACCGCCAATAATTTTATTAAAATTTTTAATAGCAGTTTCATAGTTTCCCTTTTTATAATATGCGTATCCTAAATAATAGTAATCAGTATTAGTCCACTTTCCTTTAGTACCTCTATACTTTGTAAGGTAAGGAATAGCCTTATCGTATTGCTTTAAGTTAAAATAACTTTCTCCAATAATTTTTGAAATTTGAGAAACTTCTTTTTTGTCTTTAGAAGTGTTTAATAATTTTTCACCAATTTGAACAGATTTATCAAAACGACCAGCTTTAAAACTAATATCTAAAATATAATAGTTAGCTTTTGCTTGATAAGTAGCGTCATTAGCTAATTGACTTAAGTTGTCTTCTGCTTCACCAAAGTTTTCTTGTTTATAGGCTATGTATCCATAAAAATAACGAGCATCATTACCGTATATAGGATTTCCTAATAGCATTTTAAAACGTTCTTTAGCATCTTTTAAGTAGTTTGAAACTAAAAGACAGTAACCTATTTTATAATTTAATTCGTTTTTTTCTTCTTGGTTTAATAACTTATCATTTACTTTTTGATACCATTTTAAAGCATGTGCAGCTTTACGATTAGAAAAATAATAATTACCTACATTTAAATATGCTTTTTCTTTTTTATTACTATACGGATGGTTTTCAACAAAGCTTAAAACTTTATCGTTAGCATCATCTTGAACCAGCTTTATAGCACACATTGCGTCATAATAATCGGCATCAGCTTTTATGTTTTTATGAGGTTCAGATTCTTTTGAAGTTTTAACAAAAAGCTTTTGTGCTGCGGCATAAGCTTTATTATTATAAAGTTCAGTAGCTTTGTAAAAATCAGCATTATCTGTTGCATTAAATGTTGTTTTTTGTGCAATAATACCAGTTGTACAAGCTAAAAAAAGTAAAAAGAAAACATTCTTTTTAATACAATTAATTCTCATATTTTTTAGTTATCTAGAAACTATAACGTTAGTTTTTTATTTTTGTTGGAGGAATAATCATCAAAAGTAATAAATGTTATAGAATTACGTAATAAAATTTTAATTTTGTAAAAAACAATTTTACTTATGGATATACCTGTTTTACATCTTAACAAAGCTGATATTTATCAAAGAGATAATTTAGTTTTATCTAAAATCGACTTTACACTAAATAAAGGGGATTTTTATTATTTAATAGGAAAAACAGGTAGTGGTAAAAGTAGCTTATTAAAAACATTATATGGAGATTTACGTTTACAACGTGGATTAGGGAGTATTGTTGGATTTGACTTAAAAAAAATGCAAGAAAAAGATATTCCTTTTTTAAGAAGAAAATTAGGTATTGTTTTTCAGGATTTTAAGTTGTTGAATGATAGGAATGTATATGAAAATTTAGAGTTTGTGCTAAAAGCTACTGGTTGGAAAAATAAAGTAGACATGAAAGATAAGATTCATGAAGTGCTTGATAAGGTGGGAATGAAGGAAAAGTACTATAAAAAAACTTTTGAACTTTCTGGTGGTGAGCAACAACGTGTAGCTATTGCAAGAGCTTTATTAAATGATCCAGAGTTGATTTTAGCAGATGAGCCTACTGGTAATTTAGATCCTAAAACATCTTTAGAGGTTATGGAGTTGTTAAATGAAATACATAAAAGCGGAAAAACAATTTTAATGGCTACTCATGATTATCAGTTAATTGTTAAGTATAAGCAAAAAACAGTTAAGTGTGAAGGTGGTGAATTGTTTGAGGTAGTGCAACAACAAACAAATGTCTAAAGGCAATTCTATAAAAAATACTAAAACAGTCTTTGTTGCGGTAACTAATGATTTTTCTACGGATTATAGAGTTCAAAAAACATGTAGTTATCTTATAGAAAAAGGTTTTGAGGTTTTTGTTTATGGAAGGGTTTTACCAGGTACTTTTGAAATAAATATGCCGTATAAAATATATCATAAAAAACATTGGTTTAATAATAATGTTTGGTTTTATGCTGAATATAATATTAGGTTGTTTTTTTTCTTGTTGTTTAAAAAGTATGATTTTGTCTTGTCAAATGATCTAGATACTTTACCAGCATGTTTTTTTGCAAGCAAACTAAGAAAAACAGATTTGATATATGATAGTCATGAATTGTTTTCTGAAGGTCCAGAACTACAAGGTAGAAAAATAGTGCAAGGATTTTGGAGGAAATTAGAGAACTATTTTTTACCAAAGATTAAAAAATCATTTACAGTAAGTCAATCTATTGTAGATTTTTATCATAAAAAATATAACAATTCTATGGGGTTGGTGAGAAATTTACCTTTTGCTAATCAAGAAACAGTCTTTGAAGAGGTTAATTTTCCAACTCAAAACAAAGTAATTTTATATCAAGGAGTCTTAAACCCTGGTAGAGGAATAAAACCTATGATTGAAGCGTTAGCATTTTTAGAAGGTGTAGATCTGGTAATTATTGGGTATGGGAAAGTAGAGAAGGAGCTTAAAACTTTTGTAAAAGTAAAAAAAATGACAAATAGAGTTCATTTTTTAGGTAGAGTAGAAAGGGGAAAATTGCCTAATTACACTAAGAAAGCAACTTTAGGAATGGTATTAGAAGAGCCTTTAGGTAAAAGTTTTGAATATTCATTACCAAATAAACTGTTTGATTATATTCATGCAGAATTACCTATAATTGCGGGAAGCCTACCTGAAATAAAAAAGGTAATATGTAGTTTTGGTGTTGGTGTTTTAGTGAAAAATTATGAGCCTAAAAATATCGCTTTAACTATAAAATATTTATTAAAGAATAAAGATTTAATAAACCAAATTAAATCAAATCAAAAAATAGCAAAGGAAACATTGTGTTGGGAAAAAGAACAAAAGCAATTAGATAACTTTTTTATAAATTAAACTATTATTAATCCACAAATATCCATAATCATTCCTTCTTTTAATAATTTAAAAGAACTTAAAGAATGTTTGTTTAGTATAAAAAAGCAAACGTATAAAAATTATGAAGTGTTGGTTATTGATGGAGATTCCAGTGATGGAACTAAAGAATTTTTGAAAACACTTGATGCTCCTTTTTTTTACCTGTCAGAAAAAGATGAAGGTATTTATGATGCCATGAATAAAGGAATAAGTAAGTCGAAGGGAAGTTGGTTGTACTTTTTAGGTACAGATGATAAGTTTTATGACAAAGATGTTTTAAAGAATGTAGCAACGTTTTTTGAAGAAAAAGATTTGGAGTTAATTTTTGGAAAGGTTGATTATAAAATAAAAGGCTTCTATCCTTTTATTTATAGTAAAAACAAAACTGAAAAGAAAGCAACGTGGAACTGGAAAATTTGGATACGGAATTCAGTTCATCATCAAGCTACATTTTATAAAAAATCATTATTTGTAAATACTAAGTATAGTTTAAAATACAAGATTTTATCTGATTATGCGATGAATATAAATTTATACAAGAGAAAATTAAGTTATAAAATAATAGAGGTATTTATTGCACAATGTTTGTCTTCGGGAGTTTCTAAAATGGGAAAATGGAATATGTATAAAGAGGAAACTAAATTAAAAACTGAAGCAAGTTCTATGTTTTTTTATCCAGTATTTTATATTCTATCTAGTTGCAAATTCTTTCTGAAAAAAATACAATATGCAGTTAAGTAGAAAAGAAATAGGTGATTTGATTTTTAAAAGAATTACTGAAAAGAAAGATGAATTAAAAACTTTTTATAAAGAAAAGAAATCAACAATAGGATATTTTTTTTTAGATGATTTGTTGCCAGATGGGTTAGCTACTTGTATTTATGATTCTTTTCCTGAAGTTGAAGTTACTAAGCAGAAAAAAAGTATTAGAGAGTTTAAGTATGTTGCTTATCAAATGAATACGTACAACGCTTTATTAGAGGAGGTTGTTTATGCGTTTCAAGAAGAAAAAAATGTAAGGTTAATTAGTGATATTTGTGGGTTGGATAAAGTGTATGCTGATGAAAATTTATATGCAGGAGGATTATCATTAATGAAGAAGAATAATTATTTGAATCCACACTTAGATAACTCACACGATAAAGATAGAGATAAATGGCGCGTTTTAAATCTATTATATTACGTTACTCCTAATTGGAAATTAGAACATGGAGGTAATTTAGAGTTGTGGGAACAAGGCTTGAAGAGCAAACCTGTTGTAGTAGAAAGTAGATTTAATAGGTTAGTTGTTATGGCTACTCATCAAAACTCATGGCACTCAGTTAGTAAGGTCAATGTTGATGCGGTAAGGTGTTGTATTTCTAATTATTATTTTTCTGATATCTCATATTTAGAAAGTGATACATTTCATGTTACTACATTTAGGGGTAGGCCGGAAGAGAGGTTTAAAAATTTATTCTTGAAGATTGATAGTAATTTAAGATCTTTTTTACGAAAATTTTTTACAAAAGGTATTAGAAAAAATCCTCATCAATACCGAAAAAAATAGTTTTCCTTAACTTGTATTTAAATGATAAAAAGAGAAAACCCACTCCAAAAAAGAAGTGGGAAAATTGCTATGAAAAACTATGAAAAAGAAACATAAGTTATGTTTCTCTTATCTTAAAGACGTTTGAAAATTAATAATCTTACAAAGAGAAGAAGATTTTAACGTTTTTTTATAAAAAAAAGCCTGAGTTTTTTAAACTCAGGCTTCAAATTAAAAATTTATTTTTAAAAGCTAATTAGAAAGATAACGCTTCGTTATTTTTCTTTACAGCTTCAGCAGAAGCAGTTAAATGTTCTTTTTCAGCATTGTCTAACTTAATTTCAACAATACTTTCAATTCCGCCTTTACCTAAAACAACAGGAACACCAATACATAAACCAGATAAACCATATTCACCATCTAATAAGGCAGAACAAGGGAATATCTTTTTTGTATCACATGCAATAGCTTGAACCATTCCAGAAACAGCAGCTCCTGGTGCATACCAAGCAGAAGTACCTAATAAACCAGTTAAAGTTGCACCTCCAACTTTAGTATCTTGTTTAACTTGTTCTAGTCTTTCTTCTGTTAAAAATTCAGATACTGGAACAGAATTTCTTGTAGCTAAACGAGTTAAAGGAACCATGCCTTTATCAGAGTGTCCTCCGATAACCATTCCATCAACATCAGATATAGGAGCTCCTAAAGCTTCAGCTAAACGGTATTTGAAACGAGCAGAATCTAAAGCACCACCCATCCCAATAATTCTATTTTTAGGTAAACCAGTTGCTTTGTGTACTAAGTAAGTCATTGTATCCATAGGATTAGATACAACAATAATAATAGTATTAGGAGATTGTTCAACTAAGCTAGCTGCAACAGTTTTTACAATACCTGCATTAATTCCTAACAACTCATCACGAGACATTCCAGGCTTACGAGCAATTCCAGAAGTAATAACGCAAATATCTGAACCAGCAGTTTTGCTATAATCTCCAGTAGTTCCAACTATTTTTGTGTCAAAACCATTTAAAGAAGCAGTTTGCATTAAATCCATAGCTTTACCTTCTGCAAAACCTTCTTTAATATCTACTAAAACAACTTCTGAAGCGAAATTTTTAATAGCAATGTACTCTGCACAACTTGCGCCTACAGCACCTGCTCCTACAACTGTTACTTTCATTTTATATATTTTTTATTGAAAATTATTAATAAGATGCACAAAAATAGCTATTTGTATAAGTATAAAAAAGAAAAACCCATTGATATTTCAATGGGTTTTAGTTTTTTATTGTTTAGCTCTCATTTTGGTGTATTCAAGTATATATTCACTAAAATAACGCCATTTAATATCTTTTACTGGATACTTTTTCATGAACTCTTCGCAGTCTCCAAATAAACCTTCGTATCTCACTTTTAATTCTTTTTTACGAAGCCAAAATATAACTCCGTCCTTTTTTATATAGTATGATTTAGCAAGACCTCCAGCAACATTAAAACCAAACATACCTAATTTAGTTGTTTCTTTAGCTTTAGGGTCTCCGAAAACTTCAATATATTTACTAAAAGTAGGGTTTACTAATTGCATCATATATTCTTTTTCCTTTTTCCTGTTTTTAAGAGATACTTTCTGATTTTTAAAATAAATATATCCTTGGTTAATAACTTCGTTATCTAGGTCAGAACGTTCCCATTGTCTTACGTCATAAACATGCCTGAAAGATTTAGAAAGCTTTTCTAAACCTCCTGGGTATAAGTACATTTCTTTAATCTTTTCAGAATAAAATTTTAATTTTTTACGAGACTTTTCTTCTTTAATTTTAATATAATAAATCTGTCCCTTCTTTCTATCTACATCTTTTTTGTAACCTTCTATTTTTGTTCCATCTTTTAAGATTACTATAGATAGCTTTTTTCCAGAGTAACTATTGTATACTTTGTCGAATAGATCTTTTCCATTGATTGTTTTTTCTTCTTTTTTTTGGCTAAAACCAAATAAGCTTGTAAAAAAAAGTACTAATAAAATTTTTGTTTTCATATGTAGTATAAATTTTTAAAAGGCAAATGTACTTAATAAATGTTAAAAACTGTTAAAATAAAAACCTCATTGAATTTCAATGAGGTTTAATCTTGTTATGTAGGTTTTTTGATTTTATCTAAAACTAAAAGCAATACCAGCGTTTACTGTATTGTATTCTTGTAAAGAATAACTTCCAAAAATTTTAAAGAAACCTAAACTTACTCTTGCTCCAATTGTAGTGTTAAAACTACTAGAGTTAAATTTTAAACTAGGAGGTGTTAATGCTACTTTCTGCTCTCCTCCAAGTGAGGTAAAACTACCGATAAAGGTACCACTCATTCTTAAATCAGCATTTCCAGAATTATAACCTAAACCACCAAAAATGTTTATGAATGGAAAATTTAAAGAAGCAATAGCTTGGAATGAAAAAGCAGATAAACCAAATTCTCCAATTCCATTTCGTACTTCTAAAGAACCAGTTGTTTCATTTCCAAAACCATAATTTACATCTAAATTAGAATAAGCAGCTAATAAAGAAACATGCAAGGGAAGTTTATCTAAAGGTCCAAACCAACTTGTGATTTCTTTTTTTAAACCAATTCCATACATACTAACTTTTGCTCCGTCATCACCAAATTTTGTTTCAGGAAAGAATCGAGCCATAACTTCAAATTTATAAGGTAATCCTAAACCTACTTGTACAGCAGGTGCTGGAACAGCTTTTAATGGTAAATCACCAATTATTCCTCCAGGTAATTCGAAATTAGCTGTTACTTGTTGGTTTGCTCCACCTACATCTATTGTTCTGGTAACTGTAAATGTTGTAGGAGTATCTGGACCTGCAAAAGTAGCTGCTGAGGTTGAAGTAGAAGTGATAGATGAACCTGCTCCTAAAGCGTTTTGAATGTTAAAAGTTTCTTTATCTGAAGGAATAAAACTAGCGTTTATACCTATTGTAATATCAAATCCGAATTTTTTATGAACTTTAGCTGTATGATACCATCCACTATTCATACTATTTATTAATCCTTCCATTCCAGGGTTGAAATATGCTTGGATTAGGTTACCGGCATCTTTTGTACTACCTAGAATAGCTTGTTCAAAACCATCTTGAGCTTTAGAACTTGTAATCATGGTAAAAACAGCTATAAAAATTAAAATACTTTTCTTCATTGTTTTACAGTTTTTGATTAGTATATGTGACTTTTAAATATAGTAAAAATATGTTAAATTATATTATACCTAGTATTAGGTAGTTTTAGATATAAAAAAAGCTCTCATTGTGTATGAGAGCTTTTTGTATGATTATTTTTAAAATTATGCATCAATATTTGCATACTTTGCATTCTTTTCAATGAATTCTCTACGTGGTGGAACTTCGTCTCCCATTAACATAGAGAAAACTCTGTCAGCCTCAGTTCCACTGTCTATAACAACTTGACGTAGCGTTCTGAACTCTGGATTCATAGTGGTATCCCATAACTGTTCAGCATTCATCTCTCCAAGACCCTTATATCTTTGTATAGAAGCACCGCCACCTAATTTTTGAACAATTAAATCACGTTGGTTATCGTCCCAAGCATATTCTCTTTTTTGACCTTTTTTAACTAGGTATAAAGGAGGAGTAGCTATATAAATGTATCCTTGTTCCACCATGTCACGCATGTAACGGAAGAAGAAAGTTAATATTAAAGTAGCAATATGCGAACCATCTACATCGGCATCACACATAATCACTACTTTGTGGTAACGTAGTTTAGATAAATTTAAAGCACGAGGGTCTTCTTCTGTTCCAATAGATATACCTAAAGCAGTAAACATATTTTTGATTTCTTCATTCTCAAAAACTTTATGTTGCATTGCTTTTTCAACATTTAAAATTTTTCCACGAAGCGGTAAAATTGCTTGAAAGTTACGGTCTCGACCTTGTTTTGCAGTTCCTCCTGCCGAATCTCCCTCAACTAAGAATATTTCACAAGCTGCAGGATCGGTTTCAGAGCAATCTGATAATTTACCAGGTAAACCGCCAATACTCATAACAGTTTTACGTTGCACCATTTCACGAGCTTTTCTTGCTGCATGACGAGCTTGAGCTGCTAAAATTACTTTTTGCACAATTGTTTTAGCGTCATTCGGATTTTCTTCTAAATAATCCGTTAACATTTCTGAAACTGCTTGTGATACTGCAGAAGTAACTTCTCTATTACCTAATTTCGTTTTAGTTTGCCCTTCGAATTGAGGCTCTGCAACTTTTACAGAAACTATGGCGGTTAATCCTTCACGAAAGTCATCACCAGAAATTTCGAACTTTACATTTTTAAGTAAGCCTGATTCATCTGCGTATTTCTTTAATGTGTGAGTAAGTCCACGACGAAAACCAGATAAATGAGTTCCTCCTTCATGTGTATTAATGTTGTTTACATATGAATGTAGGTTTTCAGCATAAGAAGTGTTGTATACCATTGCAACTTCTACAGGAATTCCATTTTTTTCACCTTCCATTGAAATAACGTTCGCAGTTAATTGCTCACGAGTACTATCTAAATATTTAATAAATTCAGGGAGCCCTTCAGTAGAATGAAATGTTTCATTAATAAAATTACCCTCATCATCTGTGTTACGTTTATCAGTTAAAGTGATAGTAATACCTTTGTTTAGGTAAGCTAGCTCACGTAAACGAGCTGATAATGTATCATAGTTGTATTCTGTTGTTTGTGCAAAGATTGATTTGTCTGGTAAAAAAGTAACAATGGTTCCAGTAAAATCTGTTTCCCCAATTGTTTTAACAGGGTACAATGTTTTACCTTTTGCGTATTCTTGCTGCCAAATTTTACCTTCTTTATGTACTGTTGCGGTTAAATGATCAGATAAAGCGTTAACACAACTAACACCTACACCATGTAAACCACCAGAAACCTTGTAAGAGTCTTTGTCAAACTTTCCTCCAGCTCCAATTTTAGTCATTACAACTTGTAATGCAGAAACACCTTCTTTTTTATGAATCCCAACAGGAATTCCACGACCATTATCTTTGGTTGTTATTGAATTATCTTCATTAATAGTAACTTCAATAGAATCACAATGTCCTCCCATTGCTTCATCAATAGAGTTATCTACTACTTCATATACTAAATGATGTAAACCTCTAACACCTACATCTCCAATATACATGGATGGACGCATACGAACATGCTCCATACCTTCAAGTGCCTGGATGCTATCGGCAGAATAATTATGTTTTTTTTCTTCGCTCATATTATTGAGTTAATTAATTAGTATCATTTTTTCAAAAAAATAACCGCATGAAGCGATTATGATTTCTACAAATTTACATTTTTTTAACTTTAAAATAAAGTTTTTAAGCTGTTTTGATTAAAAAATATTAACAATTGTGAATAGTAAAAAAATGCCTTAAAAGCTTTAAAAATGGGTTTATATTGAAAGAGAAAGTTTTTTTGTTCTTTTTTGTGAGTGTAAGAAGTAAAGAGTTTCTTAGGAGCGATATTTTGTGATTTTAAAAACAATGAAAAAATATTAATCAGTCGCTTTTAGCATTAAAAAAGTATTACTGATAAAAGGTAATATTAAAGTTGCATATTTTTAACCTTTTTGATGTTTATAGTGGTTTATTAATTGGTATGTTTTGTTTTTGTTAATTTATTTTTAATAAATTAACATTTTTAACATAATTTATTGTGTTTTTTGTATGTTTGTTTGAAATAATAAATATTAATCAATAAATTTTTTAAAAATGAGAATCCCCCGTATTCTATTAAAGACATTATTAGTGTCTTTGTTAATTACAAGTTGTAACTCTTCAGATGAGTTAGTTGAAAACCAAGCGGTATTATTGGAGTCAAATTCGGTAAATAAAAAAGAAGTTACTTTTGAATTTATCGACTTGATGAAAAATAAGAGTTTTAAAAGTAAAACGCTTAACATGTTGTCAAGGCAAAAGCCGAGTGTTAAGATGTCTAATATTTTAGATGAAACTATTGGTTTATCTTTAAAAAGTGAGTCATTTAACAGGTTATCAACATTAACTAATAAGTTAGAAGAAAAAGCCGATTCAGATAATGCTCCTGATAAAATTGAAATATTAGAGGTATGGTTACATAACCCTAAAAAGGACATGAATGTTGATGAGTTATTGTTTTCATATGCGCCTAAAGGAAATGAAAAAGACTGGAAGGTAATTGAAGCTTTTACTATTAATAAAGAAGTAGTTTATCTAGATCCAAAAGAAGCACCAAATAGACCTGTTATAGTTATTGAAACGAATGGTTTTGAAACTTTAAAGAAAGAGGTTAAGTTTATGAATAGGTATCTTAGAGAACAAGGTGTTCAAAATAATAGATTTGATACTTCAAAATTAGATTTAAGAGCAACTTCTTCAAGGAGTGCTGGTTTACAGACGACTAAATTAGATAAGATAAGATTAAATGATGATGAAGAGCCATGGATTAGTGGAGCTGCTGAAGTGTATGCTATTACTTCTGGAATAAAAGATGGTAATAACAAGCCTGAAATAAAAATAATACCTATGTATTATTTAGATTATGAAGATAAAGATTATTATCCTAATCAAATATTGTTATTTTGGGATGATTATAAGTATCAGGCTGCAAATATTCAGTTGTTTGAAAAGGATGACAATGTAAATTATAAAAGTTTAGTATCAACTATAGTTAGTGGTGTTTTTCAAATTATAGGAACAGTTTCAACTCAACCTTGGGTTAACGTTTTAGGGCAAGTAGCTGGAGCTATTATACAAGCAATGCCAGATAGTTGGTATACCAATAATGATGATTATGTAGATTCTTTTTATACAATTGAAAAGAATAAAAATTACAGAAATTATTATGGAGCTAGAGGAAATGCAAGAGTGAATTTATCACCATTTTTTGTTGCATCAAATTAATAGATTAGAATTAGTTGAAATTAAAAACTCCCTGTTTATCAGGGAGTTTTTTTGTTAGAAGTTCCAATTAATAAAAGGGAGTGTTCTTTTTTTATTTTTATTCCATAAGCCAATTTGTATACCTTTTAAGTTTTTTGTTTTATTGAATAAGCCAATTTGAATTCCGTTAATTTTTGTAGAATAATTCTCGAAAGAAATTTGAATACCATTAAAATTTTCACTGTACCCTCCATAAGGGCCTGAAATCATTATGCCATTACCTTTTTTAATCCCATTTCCCCCAAAAGCTATCATTATACCGTTACCTTTTTCAATAGAATTTGTTAAGCCAGCTAATGAAATGCCATTTGAATGTTTAATATTATTCATAAATAATGTTGTAGAGATACCATATATATCTATTCCTTGAAAAGTGCCAGTAGATAAATTTATTCCGTATATTTTATGATTTACTTCTTGTATTTCAGGAACTTTTGAGGCTAAAAAATATAGAAAAGATAATGGGAATATTTCAAGTCTAGCGCCATAAGTTCTATTAAGATTTTTATAATTTGACTGAGTAGGATAAAAGCCTAAAGAAAGGCCGTATACATCTGAGTTTTTTTCATGTTGAGTTCCTATTAATGGCCTGAATTTTCTTTTTTGAGCGTAGGTATTATTGCCTACTAAAAATAAAATAATAAGGAAAATAGTAAAAATAACCTTCATGTTAATTAAGTTTATATTTAAAACCAATGTTAATTTGTGATATTTCTGGCCATCTTCTAGTAGCTATAATTCCTTTTCTATCAGTTTTTCCACCACCAAAACCAAAATATTCAGCATTTATATAGATACTATTTTTTGAATTTATAGTGTACGATAGCCCCATACCTATTCCCATATTAATATAAATGTCATTTTTGTGTTTTTTTATATTTTCCGTTTTAATGTATTTGTCATTTAAAGTGAAGTTTAATGCAGGTCCGATTGTAAAATTAAAAGCAATTCTTTTAAAAAATAATTTGTTTTGGAGTTTGTACATTATAGGTATAGATACTATAGAGCTTGTGTATGAAATGAAGTAAGAAGATGTTAAACTGAAGAAACTTTTAGAATTATTTATGCGTTCACTATGTATATTTGCATGACCATATTTAAGTCTAAGGTTTATTGAGCTTTTTTTACTTACAAAATATTCTAGCCCAATTCCTACATTTATGTTGTTTTTACTACCAGATTTTTCAAGACCAGTTTCTATTAAAAGGGCAATGTTTTTTTGTTGTTGTGCATTTATACAAACGCTAAAAAAAATAAAGGATAAATAAAAAAGTTTAATTTTCATAAGTCTAATATTTATAATTTTAAGTAAATTTATTGTGATTAATGTTTTTTAAGAAAGATAAATCACAACTAGAATTGTTTTATTTTGTGATTTTCACAAAAAAAAGATATATTATGTATCAAGAAAAGTTATTTGAGAAAATAAAAGAAAAGTTGAATGGAAAGTCATTGAATGAGGTACTTTCTGGTGTACTAAACATTAGTTATGATGCGGCGCATCGAAGAACTAGTTTAAAAAGTAAAATGTCTTTAAATGAAAGTGTTATAGCGGCTAAATATTTTGGGTTGTCAATTGATTCACTTATTGGCGAGGTTCATAAAAGTTATGTTTCAGTAGAGAAAACTATTCAAATAAAAAACGAAAAAAACTTAGAACAATATTTTGAAGATTCTTATGAGTCACTTCGATTAATCGTAGATCGGAAAGATTTTCATTTATTCTATTCAGCAAAAGATTTACCTATTTTTCATCTATTGAAAGGAGATTTATTGAGCAGATTTAAAATATATGTTTGGTTAAAGTTGTTAGATAAAAGTTTTAGAAATTTACCTTTTAAAGCTTTTTATCCGAAGTTATCAACCATGCAAAAAGCTAAAAAATTAGGAAGTATATATCAAGGAGTGAATGTTTCTGAGATTTGGGATACTACTACAATTAATAGTACTTTAAAGCAGATTTATTTTTATTATAAAGCTGGTCAAGTATCTTTTTCAATAGCATTAGAGTTGTGCAATGAATTAAAGCTGTTATTAGATGAGTTATCTGAAAAAGTTGTATCAAAAAAAAATGTGTTTAACTTATATTATAATGAACTTTTATTGATGAATAATAATGTATTTGTTTTTAATAAAGAAAAACAAATGTTATTTGTTCCAAATTCAATGTTGTCTTATTTTAAAACAACCGATAAAGAAACTTGTTATGAAGCTCAAAGTTATTTTAGAAAACAAATTAAGCACTCTAAACTGTTAAATACTTCAGGAGAAAAAGAACAGAATCAGTTTTATAATAAAATGATGGAAAAGGTGAATGTTCTTATCAAGTTAATAGAAGCTGAAAACTTTTTAGATTTTGAATAAAAAAAACCTCATTGAAATGAGGTTTTTAACACAACTAAAAATGCTGTTTAATAAGCATCTTCATGCACTGCTTTAATGGCTCTTCCACTAGGTTCATTTACGTTTTGAAAACTTGCATCCCAAGCTAATGCAGTAGGCGTGCTACAAGCAATAGAAGGTACAGATGGTACAGTTAAAGCAGCAGTTTCACTAGAAAAATGTTCTTCAAAAATAGAACGGTAATAATATTCTTCTTTAGCTCTTGGAGTTTGCATAGGAAACCTATGAGAAGCATTGTCCATCATTGTTTCAGTAACAGCTGCATCAACAACTTCTTTTAAACTGTCAATCCAGTTATATCCAACTCCGTCAGAAAATTGTTCTTTTTGTCTCCAAGCAACACTTTCAGGTAAATAACTTTCAAAAGCTTTTCGTAAAACCCATTTTTCCATTCGTTCTCCATTAATCATTTTGTCTTCAGGGTTTATACGCATGGCAACATCCATAAATTCTTTATCTAAAAAAGGAACACGACCTTCAATACCCCAAGCCATTAAACTTTTGTTGGCTCTTAAGCAGTCGTACTGATATAGCTTATCTAGCTTACGAACTGTTTCTTTATGGAATTCTTCAGCACTAGGAGCTTTATGAAAATATAAGTACCCGCCAAAAATTTCATCGGCACCTTCGCCAGATAACACCATTTTAATTCCCATCGATTTTATTACACGGGCAAGTAAATACATAGGAGTTGAAGCTCGAATTGTTGTAATATCGTAAGTTTCTAAGTTGTAAATAACATCACGAATAGCGTCTAGTCCTTCTTGAACAGTAAAAGTTACTTCATGATGAATTGTACCAATATGTTCAGAAACCTCTTTAGCAGCGGCTAAGTCAGGAGATCCTTCTAAACCAATAGAAAAAGAATGCAATTGAGGGTACCAAGCTTCATCTTTATCACCAGATTCTATACGTTTAGAGGCGTATTTTTTTGCAACAGCAGAGGTTATTGATGAGTCTAAACCACCTGAAAGTAATACACCATAAGGTACGTCGCTCATTAATTGTCTATGAATAGCAGCTTCTAAAGAGTCTCGAATTTCGTCAATACTTGTTTGGTTATCTTTAACAGCTTCATATTCTAGCCAATCACGAGAGTACCAGCGTTGTAAACCACCTTCTCTTGTATAATAGTGTCCTGGAGGAAAAACTTCTATTTTATTACAATAGCTTTCAAGGGCTTTTAATTCAGAAGCGACATAAAAAGTTCCCTTTTTATCCCACCCCATATATAAAGGAATGATTCCCATATGATCTCTAGCTATTAAATATTCATCTGTAGCAGTATCATATACGGCAAAACCAAAAATTCCATTTAAATCATCTAAAAAGTGTTCACCTTTTTCTTTATATAATGCAAGAATTACTTCACAGTCAGATTGTGTTAAAAACTCATGACTCTCTTTTAGTTCCTTCTTTATTTCTTTGTGGTTGTATATTTCACCATTGGCAGCTAAAACAAATCTTTTATCTTTACTAAATAAAGGTTGTTGTCCAGATGTTGGATCAACAATAGCTAAACGTTCATGGGTCATAATAGTTTTATTATCACTATAAATACCACTCCAATCTGGGCCACGATGCCTAATTTTTTTAGCCATTTCTAATAACTGAGGTCTTAAAACTTCTGATTTATCTTTTAAATCAAAGGCACATACAATTCCACACATAATCTTATATCATTTTAATATTTTAATATTCTTTAACTACTAATTAATAACTATTTAAAAAGTTATTGTTTTAATTGATGATACAAACAACGTGATAAACTTTATTTTTTAAAACTAAATTGATTAATATGGTTTTATATTTTTAAATATTTGATATTTTTTGTTTTAAAATGTAACTTTTGTTTGGTTTTTAGATTTTAAAAATTGTTTTTTTATAGTTTTATAAAAATAAATTGAAATAAAAATTTGGATTATTAAAAATGTATTATAAATTTGCCATATCATGACAATACAAAATAACATATGGTGGTGGAACTCTCTTAACTCAAATTAAGTGGGCAATAACCTGTATATGTAAAATATAAATTAAAAAAGGCTTATCGTGAGATAAGCCTTTTTTGTTTTTAACAACACAAGTAAAAATGAAACAAACAGAATATACTACTATATCTAAAAAACAATTAGCAGATACGGTTACACCAGTAGGACTGTATTTAAGATTAAGAGATAAATACTCAAATACATTGTTATTAGAAAGTTCTGATTATCATAGTAAAGAAGAAAGTTATTCTTTTATATGTGTGGAGCCTTTAATTACTATGAAAGCTAATAAAAATAAGTTTTCTGTTTCTTTAAAGGGAAAAGAAGTAAGTAGCGAACCCATTGACGGAAATTTTAATAATTTATTTAATCAGTTTACAGAAACGATTAACTTAAAATGTGATGATACTATAAAATCATTTAATGGATTATATGGGTATACTACTTATGATAGTGTTCAGTATTTTGAAACAATTAAATTAAATGTAAAAGACGCTCCTTCTGCAATTCCAATGATGCAGTATAGTTTCTATAAATTTATTATAGCAATCAATCATTTTAATGATGAAATGATATTAATTGAGAATGTAAAAGAAAGTGAGACGTCAAGAATACAAGAAATAGAAACGATAATAAAATCTCAAGCATTTAATACTCAGGATTTTAAGATAGATGGTGAAGAAACTTCAAACTGTACCAATGAAGATTTTAAAGAGTATGTAAGAAAAGCAAAAGCACATTGTAAAAGAGGAGATGTTTTTCAATTAGTATTATCACGACAATTCCAACAAAAATTTAAAGGAGATGAGTTTAATGTATATAGAGCTTTACGATCTATTAATCCATCACCATATTTGTTTTATTTTGATTATGGAAGCTTTAAGTTAATGGGGTCTTCTCCAGAAGCACAAATTAAGATTAATGAAGGGAAAGCTATTATAAATCCAATAGCAGGAACTTTTAGAAGAACAGGAGATATGGCCGAAGATATTAAGCTTGGTAAAAAATTATCTGAAGATAAAAAAGAAACTGCTGAACACGTAATGTTAGTAGATTTAGCTCGAAATGATTTAAGTAAGCATGCAGATAATGTTAAAGTAGATGTTTTTAAAGAAGTACAATATTTTAGCCATGTTATCCATTTAGTATCTACAGTACAAGGAAAAATAAAAGGAAACCCAATTAAAATAGTTGGAGATACATTTCCTGCAGGAACATTGAGTGGAGCGCCTAAATATAAAGCAATGCAATTAATTGATACTTATGAAAATCAATCACGTGGATTTTATGGAGGAGCAGTTGGTATTATAGGTTTAAATGGTTCTGTGAATTTAGCTATTGCAATACGTTCATTTGTAAGTAAACAAAATGTATTGTATTTCCAAGCTGGAGCAGGAATTGTAATTCATTCAAATGAGGAAAATGAACTACAAGAAGTAAATAATAAATTAGCGGCGTTGAAGAAGGCGTTACTGTTAGCAGAAGAAATATAAAATATAAATGAGATGTTAGTATTTTTAAAAGAAGTTTAATTATTTTCTTTATACTACTATCTCTACTTTTAATACTCAGATTATGAAGATATTAATATTAGATAATTACGATTCGTTTACCTATAATTTAGTACATATGGTGGAAGATATTACAGGGCAGTTACCAGATGTGTATCGTAATGATGAAATAACAATTAAAGACATTGAAAAATATAATGTAATTATATTATCTCCTGGACCAGGAATACCAAATGAAGCTGGTATTTTAAAAGAAGTTATAGCTACTTATGCAGGAAGAATACCAATTTTTGGGGTGTGTTTGGGGTTACAAGCAATAACAGAAGTTTTTGGAGGTCAAATAGAGAACATGGGAGAAGTATTTCATGGTGTTGCAACTGAAATGAAAGTAGTTGATTCAAAAGCAACTATTTTTAAAGGTATTTCAGAAAAATTTGAAGCAGCTAGGTACCATTCTTGGATTGCTTCTAAAGAAAATTTTCCACGAACGATAGCTATCACAGCTGTTGATGAAGAAGGAGAAATTCAAGCTATTCAACATAAAGAGTTTAATGTTTCTGCGGTTCAGTTTCATCCTGAGTCAATTTTAACAGAAGTAGGAGAACAAATTGTAAGAAACTTTTTAGAAAACGTACAGTAATGAAGGAAATATTAAACGAATTATATCAGCATAAACGTTTATCTAAGCAGCAGGCTAAAGAGGTACTTATTGCAATAGCTAAAGAAAACTATAATGAAGCACATTTAGCTTCTTTTTTAACTGTTTTTATGATGCGTCCAATTACCGTTAATGAATTAGCAGGTTTTAGAGAAGCATTATTAGAATTAGCTATAAAAGTAGATTTATCAGATTATAATACTATTGATATTGTAGGTACTGGTGGAGATGGAAAAGATACTTTTAACATTTCTACTTTAACATCATTTGTAGTAGCAGGTACAGGACAAAAAGTAGCTAAGCATGGTAATTATTCAGTTTCTTCCACATCAGGATCATCTGATATGCTGGAAAGTTTTGGCTATGAATTTACAAATAATGAGGCAATATTGAAGTCTCATTTAGAAAAAGCGAATATTTGTTTTTTACATGCTCCAAAGTTTCATCCGGCAATGAAGGCGGTTAGTCCAGTAAGAAAAGCATTGAAGTTAAAAACATTTTTTAATATGCTTGGGCCATTAGTAAATCCAAGTTCGCCACAAAATCAATTATTAGGAACTTTTAATTTAGAAGTGGCTCGTTTGTATAATTATATTTTACAAGAAGAAGGTACAAACTATGGAATTGTTCATGCATTAGATGGATATGATGAAGTATCATTAACAGGAGGGTTTAAACTCTTTACCAAAAAAGGAGAAGAGTTAATAACCCCTCAAGATTTAAATCAGAACACATTATTACAATCAGATATTTATGGAGGTGATTCTGTTGAGGCAGCAGCAAAAATATTTAAAGCCATTTTAAATGGAGAAGGAACAGTAGCACAAAATAATGTGGTTTTAACTAATGCTGCTTTTGCATTGACTATAGTTGATGATAAAAAAAGTTTCGAGGATGCTTTTGAAGAGGCAAAGAGTTCATTGATGGGAGGTAAAGCAAAAGAATGTTTAAATATATTAATTAGAAGTTAGGATATAAATATAAAATGTCATTTGAAATTTAGAAAAGAGAGTATAATTAGACGATAACTATGTTTGATTTGACAGAAAGAAAAAAGTATGACAATATTAGATAAAATAGTAGCATTTAAGAAGAAGGAAGTAGCCAAGATAAAGGCTGAAATTCCCGTAAAAAAATTAGTTGAAAGTCCTAATTTTAAAAACACACCACTATCATTAAAAAAATCATTAACAGATTCTTTTTCAACTGGTATTATAGCAGAGTTTAAAAGGCAATCACCATCAAAAGGGGTAATTAATGACAAAGCAACAATATTAGAAGTTACAAAAGGATATTTAGATGCTAATGTTGCTGCGCAGTCTATATTAACAGATACATCGTTTTTTGGGGGAACAATGGCTGATTTAATGGAAGCAAGAACATTAAATCAACAAAAACCAATTTTGCGTAAAGATTTTGTAGTTGATGGGTTTCAAATTGTAGAAGCAAAAGCAATAGGAGCAGATGCTATACTTTTAATAGCAACTTGTTTAACTGCTCAAGAACTAAAAAATTATGGACAATTAGCAACAGACTTAGGTTTAGAGGTTTTATATGAGGTTCATACACAGGAGGATTTAGAAAAAATTAGTGATTTAGACAATAAAATTATAGGAATCAATAATAGAAATTTAAAAACTTTTGAGGTAGACTTAGAGCACTCAATAGCGTTGGCAAATCAAATACCTTCAAGTGCAGTAAAGGTATCTGAAAGTGGAATTTCTGACCCTAGAATTATTACTGGATTAAAAGAATATGGATTTCAAGGTTTTTTAATAGGAGAAAACTTTATGAAAACAGAAAATCCAGGGCAAGCTTGTCAAGAGTTTATTAGTCAAATTCGATAGTATGAAGCTGAAAGTTTGTGGAATGAAGTATGTAGAAAATATTAAGCAAGTAGTAGAAATTAATCCAGACTATTTAGGCTTTATTTTTTATGAAAAATCTCAAAGAAATTTTGAAGGAATAATTCCTGAAATTCCTAAAAGTATTAAAAAAGTAGGAGTATTTGTAAATGAGTATTTAGAAATATTGGTTTCATTAATTGAAGAATATAAATTAGAAGTTGTTCAATTACATGGTGATGAATCTGTAGCATACATTAAAGAGTTAAAGAAGCATTTACCAAAAGTAAAAATTATAAAAGTTTTTGGAATTAAAAATGAATTTGAGTTTAAAACTTTACTTCCTTATGAAGAGTATGTAGATTATTTTTTATTTGATACTAAAGGAAAAGAAAGAGGAGGAAATGGAATAACGTTTAATTGGAGTGTATTAAAAAAATATAACTCAACAAAGCCATATTTATTAAGTGGAGGAATAGGTTTAGAAGAAGTAAACGATGTAAAGGCATTTTTAAAAACTCCACAAGCAAAATACTGTGTTGCTTTAGATGTAAATAGCAAGTTTGAAACAGCACCAGGAAAGAAATCAATAGATAAATTAAAGAAATTTAAAAACAAATTTTAGTTAATAACTAAAATAAACAACACAACAACAATGAAATTTCAACCAGATGAAAATGGGTATTACGGGCAGTTTGGAGGAGCTTTTGTTCCTGAGTTGTTATATCCAAATGTAAAAGAGTTAGAAGATAATTATATAGATATTATTAATTCTGAAGCATTTCAAAAAGAGTATAAAGATTTATTAAAACACTATGTAGGTCGTCCAAGTCCTTTGTATTTAGCTAAGCGATTGTCAGAAAAATATGGAGCTACTATTTATTTAAAACGTGAAGACTTAAATCACACAGGAGCCCATAAAGTTAATAATACAATTGGGCAAATTTTAATTGCAAAGCAATTAGGTAAAACTAAAATTATAGCAGAAACAGGTGCTGGACAGCATGGTGTAGCATCAGCAACAGTTTGTGCATTAATGGGGTTAGAATGTATTGTTTTCATGGGAGAAATAGACATTAAACGTCAAGCACCAAATGTAGCTCGAATGAAAATGCTAGGAGCTAAAGTAATTCCTGCCACCAGTGGAAGTAAAACATTAAAAGATGCCACCAACGAAGCTATTCGTTATTGGATTCAACATCCAGATACCTATTATTTAATTGGTTCTGTTGTAGGGCCACATCCATATCCTGATATGGTAGCACGATTGCAAGCAGTGATTTCTGAAGAAATGAAAATACAGTTAAAAGAACAAACAGGGAAAGAAAACCCAGATGCTATTATAGCTTGTGTTGGAGGAGGAAGTAATGCTGCTGGGGCTTTTTATCATTACTTAGAAGATTCATCAGTAGAATTAATAGCTGTTGAAGCAGCTGGTTTAGGAGTTGATTCAGGAGAAAGTGCGGCAACTTCTCAATTAGGTGAAGTAGGAGTTATTCATGGAAGTAAAACTATTTTAATGCAGGATGAGTACGGGCAAATTGAAGAACCATATTCAATTTCAGCAGGATTAGATTATCCTGGTGTTGGTCCGTTGCATGCTTTTTTACATGAAACTAAGCGAGCAAAGTTTATGAACGCTACTGATAAAGAAGCATTAGATGCAGCTTATGAACTAACAAAAATAGAAGGAATTATACCAGCGTTGGAAACTGCGCATGCTTTAGCAGTATTAGCTAAAATGGATTTGAAAAAAGATCAAACCATAGTAATTAATCTTTCTGGTAGAGGGGACAAAGATTTAGAAACATATATTAAACATTTGGAAGAATAGTAACTAAAAAAATGTAATCTAGAAATTTTTAAAAAGATAACTAAATTATATTATTCATAGGTACAATATATACAGATATAATGAATTCAATACAAAATATATTTAATCAGAAAGATAAAGACTTATTGTCTATTTTCTTTACAGCTGGCTTTCCTAAGCTTAATGACACTTCAAAAATAATTGAAGAGTTGGAAGCTAATGGAGTTGATTTTATAGAAGTAGGGTTACCTTACTCTGATCCATTAGCTGATGGACCAACCATTCAGCATAGTAGTTCTGTTGCTTTAAATAATGGAATGAATCTAGATGTAGTTTTCGAACAATTAGAAGCGATAAAAGATACTAATAAAACACCTTTGGTATTAATGGGCTATGTAAATCAAATTATTAAATATGGAGAAGAAGCTTTCTGTCAAAAAGTAAAGGATTGTGGTATAGATACTATTATCATTCCAGATTTACCAATGGTAGAATATGAGAACCATTATCAAGATTTATTTAAAAAATATGGAATTAGTAATGTGTTTTTAATAACACCTAATACATCTCAAGAACGTATTAAAAAGATAGATAGTTTAACTGATACTTTTATATATGTAGTGGCGTCAGCATCAATAACTGGGGCTAAAGGTGAAGTTTCTGAAAAACAGGTAGCTTATTTTAATAGAATAAAAGCAATGGAATTAAAAAGTAAATTAATTGTGGGCTTTGGTATTTCAGATAATAAAACTTTTACAACTGCTTGTAGATATGCAAATGGAGCAATTATAGGTTCTGCATTTATAAAAGAGTTAGATAAACATTCTATTAACGGAATAGCAAGTTTTGTGAAAACTGTTAAGAATTGTTAATGTATTATTAAATATTATTAAATTATTGGTTAATAAGGTAATTTAGTAGCATAATTTATAACTTATGCTTACTAAAAAAATAATATTAATAGTTACTTTAATGCTTACGGGCATTATTGCGGCGCAAACAACGCTAATACGTCAACCAAAAATTAGCCCAGATGCTTCTCAAATGGCTTTCAGTTATTATGGAGATATCTGGGTATATAATTTTTCTACAAAACAAGCTAATAGATTAACTGTACATCAGGGGTATGAAGGAAATCCAGTGTGGAAATCTAATGGAAAGGAGTTAGCTTTTTCATCTAACAGAGCTGGTAATACTAATGTTTTTACTATTCCAGTAACAGGTGGAGTACCTAAGCAATTAACATATTACCCAACAACCAATACACCAACAAGTTGGAATACAAAAGGAAATATTGTATTTACTACTAAAAGAGTATTTGCAGGACCGGAATGGGATGCTCAAATATATTCAGTAAATGAAAAAGGAGAAACTCCGCAACGATTATTAACAGCTTATGGAAGCATGGCTTCAGTTTCTCCAAATGGAAAATTGATAGCTTATGTAAAAGGAGCATGTAGAATAGCAAGAGAAGATTATTCAGGATCTGCTCAAAGAGATATTTGGATTTATAATACTCAAACTAAAAAATATCATCAAATAACAACAAGTAATAAAAATGATCATTCCCCTGTATGGGATGCTGCCGGTAATTTGTACTTTATAGGCGCAAAAAGTGGTCGTTATAATATATATAAACAACGTATTTCTTCAGAAGGAAAAAAAGAAGGAGTAGCATTAGCAATTACTAAGCAAAAAAATAATGGAGTTCGTTCTTTTTCTGTGAGTAATAATGGAAGTATTATATATGTTTCAGGAGTAGACACATATAAAATAGAAAATGGTAATAGAAAGAAGTTAGCATTATCATTACCTTCAGATAATCGTTTTTACTCCGAAGAAACAAAAAGAGTAAGTAGTAATATTCGAAATTATGCAATTTCGCCTGATGCAAAACAAGTAGCATTAGAAATAAACGGTGAAATATTTGTTAAGGAAAATAATAAAGATAAAAAAAGATCTAACAATATAAGTAAACATTCGTTTAGAGACAAACAACCACAATGGATAGATAACAAAACAGTATTATTTATTTCTGATAGAGATGGACATTTTGAAATTTATAGTGCCACTTCGTCTGATACCTTAGTTGGATTAAATAGAAGTTTGAAAATTAAAATATCTAAGCTAACAAATAGTAAAACTGATATTGAAAATATTATAGTATCTCCAAATAGAAAAAAAATAGCATATCAAGTTGGAAGAGGAACTTTAATGATTGGAGATATTAAAAAAGGAACAATAAAAAACTCACAAATATATTCTGATATTTGGTCAGCTGCTGAAGATTTATCGTGGAGCCCTGATAGTAAATACATCGCATATTCACAAGAAGACTTAAATTTTGATAGTGAAATTTACATTCAATCAATTGAAGATAAAACTAAAAAAATGAATGTGAGTATGCATCCAAGAAGTGATAGGAGTCCAAAGTGGAGTGCAGATGGAAAGAAATTAGCTTTTTTATCAAATAGAAGTGGAATTAATTATGACGTTTGGATGGTTTGGTTACAGAAAGAAGATTGGGAAAAAACAAGAATAGATCACGAAGAGGGTGACTATTATAAAAAAGAAAAAGCTAAGAAAACTCCAAAAAAGAAAGGGAAGAAAAGTAAAAAGTCAAAAAAGAAGGAGGTAAATGTAAAAATAGATGAAAACAAAATATATAATCGTTTAGTACAAGTAACTTGGTTATCTGATGATGAATACAGTGTAGTATTTAGCCCAGATAGTAAATTTATTTATTTCTCGGCAACTAACCCTGGAACTCAAAAAAGGAATTTATATAAAGTAAAATGGGACGGTAGTAAACCTAAATCAATTAGAGGATCAGCAAGAGCGGGTGACTTTACTGAAGTTAAAGGGAAAATTTATTTTACAGCATCTGGTCGTTTAAAACAATTAAACGCTAAATCTGATAAAATTAAATCTCTACCACATACAGCTACTTATACTACCAATTTTAAAAAAGAAAATGAGCAGGTTTTTAATGAAGGAATCCGTGCATTGACTGCAGGTTTTTATGATCCTGAATTTCATGGATATAATTGGAGTTCTTTAGTAAAAAAATACAAGCCATGGGTTTTATCAGCTACTACTCAGCAAGATTTTTCATACATGTATAATTTACTATTAGGACAATTGAATGCTAGTCATATGGGATACCGTTCAGGAAATCCTGAAAAAATAAAAAGTGATAATGTAGGCTTGTTAGGCTTAGATGTTTCTAACACAAATAAAGGAGTACGCGTAAATTATATTTTACCAAATTCTGTAGCAAATAAAACTAAGAGTACATTAAAAGTAGGTGATGTTATTACTGCTGTTAATGGACAGGAAATTAGTAAAACAACTAATTTTTATAGTTTAATGAAAAATACAAGAAACAACGAAATATTATTAACATTAGCAAATTCAAAAGATCTTATACTTAGACCGCAACGATCATTAAGAAATTTACAGTATGAAGAATGGGTTAATTCACGTAAAAAATTAGTAGAAAAGTATTCAAACGGTAAGTTAGGATACATTCATATTCAAGGAATGAATATGACTAGTTTTGAACGATTTGAACGTGAGTTAAAAGCTAGTGGGTATGGTAAAAAAGGAATTGTAATTGATGTTAGATATAATGGAGGTGGTTGGACTACTGATCGCTTAATGGCTGTATTGAATGTAAAACAACATGCATACACTGTTCCAAGAGGAGCTACAAAAAGTTTAAAAAATCACACAAAATTCACAAAGAATTACCCATTTAATGAAAGAGCAATTTTATCTGTAAATACAAAACCAGTAGTTGCTTTATGTAATGAGAATAGTTATTCGAATGCAGAAATATTTTCACATGCATTTAAAAACTTAGGATTAGGTAAGTTAGTTGGACAACCAACATTTGGTGCCGTAATATCTACAGGAGGTAGAGGATTACAAAACGGATTTATAAGAATGCCTTTTAGAGCATGGTATGTTAAAGATTCAGGTAAAAATATGGAGAATGAAGCTCCAGCTACACCAGACTTTTTAATTAAAAATTTTCCAGGATGGAAAAGTCGTGGAGAAGATGAGCAGCTTAAAAAAGCTGTAGAAGTATTATTAAATGATATTTAAAAAATATTTCAAAACCTACTACACTTTAAAACGAAGATATTGCATCTTCGTTTTTTTTTTATACTTATTTTTGCGATTATGGAGCACGAGATAGCAGAACAAGTATTGTTAGAAAAACTAAAATCTAATTTTGGATATGATAGTTTTCGATTACAACAGCAAGAAATTATTGAAAATATTTTAGCTAAAAATGATACTCTGGTTATCATGCCTACTGGAGGGGGAAAATCTATTTGTTTTCAATTACCTGCTTTATTTTTTGAAGGAATTACTATTGTTATTTCTCCATTAATAGCTTTAATGAAAGATCAAGTAGATAGTTTAAAAGCAAATGGAATTGCAGCATCATATTATAATAGTAGCCAATCTACAGAAGAACAGGAAAAAGTATTTGATGAGGTAGTTACTAAGAAAATTAAATTGTTATATGTTGCTCCTGAGAGTTTAGGGTTATTACAAAATATTTTAAATAAAAACTATGTAAGTTGCATTGCTATTGATGAAGCTCATTGTATTTCAGCTTGGGGACACGATTTTAGGCCTTCTTATAAACAATTATCTTTTTTAAAAAAATCGTTACCAGGTGTTCCAATTGTAGCTTTAACTGCTACAGCAGATAAAGCTACTCAAGAAGATATTTTAAAACAACTAGCAATTTCTCATGCTACTAAATATATAAGTTCTTTTAATAGAGAGAATATTAGCTTAGAAGTAAGACCAGCAAATGATAGAGTACAACAAATCATTAAATTTATAAATAAAAAGCCTAACGAGGCGGGTATTATTTATTGTTTGAGTAGAAAAACTACTGAACAATTAGCTAATAAATTAAAACAAAATAATATTGATGCGAAAGCATATCATGCAGGGTTACCATTTGAAGAAAGAGCAAAAACACAAGAAGCTTTTATTAAAGATAATTGTGAAGTTATTTGTGCAACAATAGCTTTTGGAATGGGAATAGATAAATCAAACGTACGTTGGGTTATACATTATAATATGCCTAAAAATATAGAAGGATATTATCAAGAAATAGGACGTTCTGGGAGAGATGGCTTACCTGCAAAAGCATTATTATTTCATAGTTATGCAGATGTAATTCAACTACGACAATTTATAGAAAATACTGGGAATAAAGAAGTACAAGAAGCAAAATTAGATAGAATGAAACAGTTTGCAGAAGCTACTGTATGTAGGAGAAAAATATTGCTTAGTTATTTTGGCGAATTAATTGAAAATAATTGTGGAAACTGTGATGTTTGTAAAAATCCACCTCAGTTTTTTGACGGTACTGTAATTGCACAAAAAGCTCTATCGGCTATTTATAGATTAGGTGAAAAAGAAGCAATGGGTACAGTGATAGATGTACTAAGAGGTGCAAAAAATGCTACTGTATTAGATAAAAATTACCAGTATTTAAAAACTTACGGTGTAGGAAATGATATTTCTTGGAAAGATTGGCAACATTATTTAATTCAATTAGTAAATCAAGGTTATAGTCAAATAGCATTTCATTTAAACAATACGTTACAATTAACCGATTTTTCTAAAAAAGTTCTTTTTAATGGAGAAAAAGTACAATTAACTACTCCAGTAGAAATTAAAAAAGAAGAAAAAACAACAATTACTAAAACAAGAAAAAGAGCAATAAAAGACACTTTGTTTGAAAGGTTAAGAAAATTACGTTATCGTATAGCAGAAGAAGAAAATATAGCCGCATATTTAGTTTTTAATGATGCTACTTTAAAAGAAATAGAGAGGGAAAGGCCTAGAACAGATGAAGAGTTTTTAACTATAAGTGGAGTAGGGCAACGAAAATTAGAAGTATATGGAGGTGAATTTATAGAAGAGATTAAAAATTTTTTAAAGGAAAAAAAGAAAACTAAAAAGGATACTACTCTTGAGACATATAAGTTATACAAGGAAGATTTTACCATTGAAGAAATAGCGGAAAGTCGAAAGTTAAAGCCAGCTACTATATTTTCACATTTATCTAAGTTATATTTAGAAGGAAAGGATGTTAGTTTAGATGAATTTACTACGCCTGAAGTAATAAAGTTGGTTGCAAATGCCAAAAAGGTATTAAAAAATGAAATGACTTTAAAACCTTACTTTGAGTTTTTAGAGGAAAAAGTACCTTATGAACAAATTAGAGTGGCGTTAACTATTTTGCAGAAAAAAAGATAATATTAAATTAATTATTTAATGTTGTTTCCAATAGGAGAACTCAGAAATCCAACTGCAATAAATCGACCATCGGAAAAATCGTCTGAGTCTGATTTAACTTTAGTTATTCCATGGAAAGTTTCTGATGCAAACATGATTAGTGAATTATTTTCAAAGTCAATAGTGAAAAGAGGGGGGGTATTATATCCTTCTGGAGAGCTAGTATCTGTTTTGAATACCTGAAGATCTCCACCTTTAAATACTTTAGGAATACTATTGAAATAATAAAGAATTGAAATTTGGTATTGTCCATTTGTTGAATCAGCGTGTGGGGCTCCATAATGACCATCTGAACAATTAACAAAGGTTAAAGGAATTTTTGTAACAGGAAAAGGATTGATGTCAAGTGTGTTAAATATAGAAGGAAGTTGTTTAATAATTTGTTTATTAAGAGTATTATAAGCTTTTTGAGTTAAGGCACCAATTAAATTATTATTGCTTTTTGAACCTAGTTCTAAAAATGTTGATGTTTTAGTATCCGATCCTGGAAATTCATAGCTTTTAAAGTTTTTTTCTTCTTTACATATTGAATTATAAAGAACCTCATTATTTTTTTTTGATAAAAAATGAGATATACGCATAACTTTTGTTTCTCCACACTTTATCAATGATATGTTATCCGTTTGTGTAATAATCGTTTTATAACTACTTTCTTTATCTTTCATATTCCATTTATATTTAGTGTAAATTTATTCAAATTATATATAGTTAATAATATTTTAATTTGATTAAAAATTAAACAAGATTAAGTGAAGTATAATTATTAAAAATTAAGTAAATGATAAAAAAAATAGAGTTTCCATTACCTAATGAATACCCAGCTTATGCTGAAATGTATATGAAATTAGTAAAAAAAGATGGAAGTCTTATTGAACAATTAAAATTAAGTTTACATCAAACAAAAAGGCTAATTAATAATTTATCAAACGAAAAACTAGATTTTAAATATGCAGAAAATAAGTGGTCAGTAAAGGAAGTTTTGGTCCATATAATTGACGATGAAAGAATATATGGGTATAGAGCTCTTTCTTTTGCTAGAAATGATAAAACTAACCTTCCTGGTTTTGAACAAGAAGATTATAATTTTAATTCAGATACTTCAGAAAGAACAATTGAAAGTATTCTAGAAGAATATGAGGCATTAAGATTATCAACAATAGCATTATTTAAAGGTTTGTCAGATAAAGCATTGAAACGTATAGGAGTAGCAAATGGAAACCAAGCGAGCGCAAGGGCTTTAGGATATCATATTCTAGGGCACGATTTACATCATATTAAAATAATTAAAGATTTATACTTAAACAAGCAATAATCGGATTGAAATAAGAAGAGAATAAACTAAACTTTGTAGTATGGAAAACAAGTACCATTTTTATGTAATTACGAAGGCTATTTATTTTATTAAAAAATTTAGAAGCGAACAGCCGTCGCTAGAAGAAATTGCAAATCATGTTAATTTGAGCAAGTACCATTTTCAGCGAGTTTTTAAAAAGTGGGTTGGAATTAGTCCTAAAGATTATCTTCAGTATTTAACAATTGAGAAAGCTAAAAGTTCTTTAAGAAAAGGGCAGAGTACATTAGAAACTTCTTATAGTGTTGGGTTATCAGGAAATAGTAGATTACATGATTTATTTGTTAAAATTGAAGCGTGTACTCCTGGAGATTTTAAAAAAAGAGGTAAGGATTTGAAAATATATTATGGAGAGATTGAAACACCTTTTGGAATGGCTACAGTAGCTGAAACAGAAATTGGTATTTGTAGTTTTTCATTTGATCTTTTAAGTATAGATAAATTTAAAAAAGAATATTCAGAAGCTATTTTTATAAATAAAACATTTAATAATGCATTGTCTTTACAATCATATTTTAAACAATGGGAAATACCTAATACACCAATTAGTTTAGATTTAATAGGATCACCATTTCAAATTCAAGTATGGAAAGCACTATTACAAATACCTTCATCTAACTTACTCGCTTATCAAAACATTGCAGTAATGATTAATAAGCCTAAAGCTGTTAGAGCTGTTGGTACCGCAATTGGTAAAAACCCAATAGCTTATTTAATACCCTGTCATAGGGTTATTAAAAGTGATGGTAATATGGGTAATTATAGATGGGGAACTGAAAGAAAAATAGCAATTAATACTTATGAATCAATTAAATTAAACGATTTAGAGTAATAACAATTGAGAGTATGAATAACAATTTTAAAATAGAAGCAATTGAAAATAATTTTAATGAATTATTTAACTTAAGTAAAGAAGAACTATTTCTAAAAGGTATAGTTAAAATAGCTGTTGATGAAAAGCCAGGTTTTCCATGTAGAGTTACTCTTAAAGATGCAGAAATAGGAGAAGAAGTTTTATTATTATCTTTTAAATACCACAATGTGAATTCACCCTATAAGGCAAGTGGTCCTATTTTTATTAGAAAGAATTCAAAAAAAGTTAATTTAAAGATTAATGAAGTACCTCAAATACTTTTTGAGCGATTACAATCTGTAAGGGTTTATGATAAGAACGGAATGATGATAGATGCTAAAATACTTGAAAGGAGAGAGATGGAAAGAGAAATAAAGAAAACTTTTAACAATACTTTAGTTAGTTATATACAAGTTCATAATGCCAATCCGGGTTGTTATAACTGTCAAGTAAATAGAGTTCTATAAAACAAGTTTAAATATATAAAAGGTATTAGTAAGCAAATAGTTTCTAATACCTTTTTGTTGGATATAATTTTACTCTTTTAATTCTTCCATTTCTTTAATTATTATATCTAGTCTTGAGATAAGACTTGAATACAAAATTTTAGTAGATAGTGTAAAAACTATTATACCTATAATAGAAACACAAATAGCGATTAGTAAACCAATACCAAAGAACTCAATAAAAGTTGTATCTGAACTAATAAATTTTGAAAGAAAACTTTTCTCTTTAATACTAAAAGCAATTAAAAATATTGATAAAACGGCCATTGGAATGGCAAAAACAAAAAGTTTTTTAGTAGATGAAGTTATAGAAGAAATAATTTTTCTATAATTTTTCAAATAAGTTAGATTATCTGATTTTACATCAATAGTATTAAATTGATTTAATAGTTTTTTATTAAATAGGTACAAAGCTACTATTAATAATGAAGAATATATTCCAATAATCGCCTCAGAAAGAAATGACATAACTATAGCCAATACAATTGCCATAGGTATTAAACCTTTGTTGTCAATTTCATAAGTTCTCTTAATTTTATTTATAACTGTTTTTGACTTTTGATTATATAAGTCATTTATTTTAGGCGCTATTAATGATTGCTCATTTATAAAAGCATCATTCCATATTTTTTCAATTGATTTTTCCATCTAATAAATCTTTTAATTGTTTTTTAATTCTGTTTATACGTACCGCAATATTGTTAGCGCTAGTTCCAATAATTTCGGCAATTTCTTTGTAAGGGTTTTCTTCTAAATGCAATAAGATGATAGCTCTATCAAGTTCAGAAAGTTTTTTAATTGCATCATATAATAAATTTAGATTTTCATTTTCAAAAGCTTTATTTTCTTCTGATTTATCTACATGATATTTTAAATCATATTCTTTTTTTTTGTTTTTCTTTACTAAAGTTAAACAAACATTTAATGTTATTCGGTAAATCCAAGTAGACCATTTTGATTTTTCTTGAAATGCATTTTTACTCTTCCATATTTGTAAACAAGCTTCCTGATAATAATCTTCAAAATCTTCTTGAGAGTCTGTATATGCTCTGCAAATTTTTATAATTATTCCTGCATGCGGTAGAATAGATGTTATATAAAAATCGTTACTCAAAATTGTATTTTCTTAATTAGTAAATTGAGAATTAAAAATATTACAAAATAATACGAAAAATATTTAGAGTACATGTTTCTTGTAATAAAAAGTTGTTTTACCATAGAGATATATTTTATTTTCAATAATTATTGAAAGTTCTAAAAATTGTTATATATTTGTTGTATGAAATTACAAGAAGCTAAAATAAAATACATTCAAACTTGGGGAAGTTTAGCAACTAGTTGGGGCATAAATAAAACTATGGCACAAGTTCATGCTTTGTTGTTAGTTTCTTCAGAGCCACTATCAGCTGATGATATTATGGATATGCTTAAAATTTCAAGAGGTAATGTAAATATGAATGTGCGTGCATTAATTGATTGGGGGATTGTTCGTAAAGAATTTGTAGTAGGAGAGCGCAAAGAATTTTTTGTGGCTGATAAAGATATTTGGGAATTATTTAAACAAGTTACAAAAGAACGTAAAAGAAGAGAGGTAGAGCCTGTACTTAAAGTTTTAGATGAATTAAAGAATGATATAGAAGAGGAGTCAGATGAGGCGACACAGTTTAAAAAATTAATGGGAGATTTATCATCTGTAACAAATACTGTAAATGGAATTTTAGATAAAGCTATTAAAGCAGATGAACATTGGTTATTATCAAGTTTTACTAAAATGGTAAAGAAATAAAAAAATTTACAAATAAACTTTCAAAAATTTCTGAAAATATGAAATATATAAATATTTTAAAAAAACTAAACAGAGTATTAATTGTAACTACTATAGTAATGTACCTTACTATTTACTTGGGATTACTTGTACAGGTAATTCTAGGAGCTTATCAGTTACTAATAGCTTTTGTATTACTTTTTTTTATTAAAAACTTTTCTAAAAAAAGTAAGAATAAGTTAATGATATATTGGTTAGTCGTTCTATTGTATGGAATGGTTTGGATTATAGATATGGATGTTAATTTAGGAGGTTATTTAGGAGTGATACTCTATATTATTTTACCAATGATAATTGCTTTATACTTTTCATACTTTTTAGAATCATTAAGAATAAAAAATAAATAACCTATGAAAACACTAGAAAACTACACACTATTATATGATGATGATTGTCCATTATGTAATGTTTATACATCTGGTTTTATAAAATCGAGAATGTTAGATGGAAATGGTAGGAAGCCATTTAAAAAAATTACGAATGATGAAAAAATATATGTAGATATTAAAAGGGCAACCAATGAAATAGCACTGGTTGATACTAAAAGTCATAAAGTAATATATGGTATTGATAGTTTATTAAAAGTAATTGGAAATTCTTTTCCATTTATTGAAAGAGTAGGAAAATTCAAACCTATTTACTTTTTTCTAAAAAAGCTATATTCTTTTATTTCTTATAACAGAAAAGTAATAATTCCTTCTGAAATAAAAGAAAATGAGTCATTAGAGTGTATTCCTGATTTTAATATTAAATATAGGGTTTTGTATATCGTTTTTTCAATATTGATGATTGCGTATGTATTATTAACTTTTTCAAATTTAATACCTAGTTTACCAATTGCTAATTATCAAAGAGAACTTATAATTACCGCAAGTCAAATAGTATTTCAAATGTTATTCTTATTAAAAATCGATTCGAAAACTATTATAAATTATGTAGGAAATTTAATGACAGTTTCTTTAATAGGTTGTTTAGGAATACTACAATTAGTTCTTTTAAATGAGGTAATAAATATACCAGAAATAATTGTTGTTATTTCATTTATGGGTATTGTTTCTCTCATGTTTTTTGAGCATAAAAGAAGAGTAAAATTATTAAAACTACCTAATTATTTAAGCTATACATGGATAATTTATAGGTTAATTGTTTTATTAATTATTATAAATATATAGAGTCATGAAAATAGTAATAGCTGGAGGAACTGGATATTTGGGAGAGTTGCTTACTGAATATTTTAAAAAAGAAAAAGAAAATCAAATTTACATTTTAAGTAGAAAACAAAGAGTAAATAGTGATAATGTTAGCTATTTACAGTGGAACGGAGTTTCTAAAGGATATTGGGCACAATTACTTAATAATACTGATGTATTAATCAATTTAACTGGTAAGTCAGTTAACTGTAGGTATAATCATAAAAATAAAGAACTAATTTATCAAAGTAGGTTAGATAGTACAGCTATATTGTGTGAAGTAATTCAAAATTTAGAACATCCGCCAAAAGTATTTATTCAGTCTTCTTCAGCTACTATTTATAGGCATTCAGAAAATAAATTAATGACAGAAAGTAAAGGAGATATTGGAATAGATTTTTCTATGGATGTATGTAAAAAATGGGAACAAGTTTTTAATAGTTATACACTACCTAAAACAAAAAAAATAATAACAAGAACCTCTATTGTTTTAGGAAATAAAGGAGGTGCGTTTCCTTTAATGAAGAGTATGACAAAGTTTGGATTGGGTGGTAAACAAGGAGATGGAAATCAATTTATAAGTTGGGTAACTGAAAAAGATTATATAAAAGCTATTAGTTTTTTAATTAAACAAGAAGCAGGTATTTATAATATATGCGTACCAAACCCAATTAGAAATAATGAATTTCAAAATAAATTACGAAGTAAGCTAAAGGTTTGTTTTGGTATTAATTCTCCTAAATGGATATTGAAATTAGGTGCTAAGCTTATAGGTACAGAACCTGAATTATTATTAAAAAGTAGAAAAGTGTACCCAGAGAAGTTATTAAGTTTAGGATTTAAGTTTTCTACAAATACTTTTAACGAATTTAAAATTTAAAACATGCCTACGATATTATTATTCACAAAAATAAAAGCAGCAAAAAAAATAGTATTTGATCTTTCAAGAAGTATAGAGTTGCATAAAATTTCTACAAAAAAAACAAATGAAAAAGCAATTGCAGGTAAAACATCTGGTTTAATTGAATTAAATGAAACGGTAACGTGGAGAGCAAGACATTTAGGAGTTTACCAAAATTTTACTTCTAAAGTAACTGGATGTAAAGAGGCTGATTTTTTTGCAGATATAATGGTTTCTGGAGCATTTAAAAGTTTTAAGCATGAACATTATTTCTCTTTTAAAGAGAATGTAACTACATTGGTTGATGTATTAGAATATACTTCACCATTTGGTGTTCTTGGAAAGTTTGTTGATATGTTATTTCTTAAAAAATACATGACTAATTTTCTTTTAGAAAGAAATAAAACGATAAAAGAATTTGCAGAGACTAATAAGTGGAGGAGGATATTAAATTATAAAAACTAATAATATGAGTTTCTTAAGAGCTGAGTGGCGAAAATTAATAATGATAAATTATGAAGTAAATCCAGGTGTATTAAAGCCTTATTTACCTTTAGGTACAGATCTGGATTTTTTTGAAGGGAAGTGTTATGTAAGTGTAGTTGGTTTTATGTTTTTAAATACAAGGTTATTAGGTGTTAGGGTTCCTTTTCATGTTAATTTCGAAGAGGTGAATCTTAGGTTTTATGTGAAAAAAGAAAAAGAAGGAGAGATAAAAAGAGGAGTGGTTTTTATAAAAGAAATTGTTCCTAAGGCTGCTATAACTTTTGTCGCAAATACTATTTATAATGAAAATTATCAAACACTTGAAATGAAACATTTATGGAATTTAAAGAAGAACAAAATGAATATTACATATAAATGGAAAATAAATAATGAATGGAATTCAATTGAGGTTGAAGCTTTAAATAATTTAGAAAAAATAGAAAAAAAATCTGAGATCGAATTTATTGCAGAACATTATTGGGGATATTCAAAAAACAATAATAAAACAACTGAATACGAGGTAAAACACCCAAAGTGGGAATTTTACCCAGTAATCAATCATAAAATAGATGTAAATTTTTTAGAAACGTATAATAAAGATTTTCTTTTTTTAAGAAATCAAAAGCCTACCTCAGTGTTTTTGTTAGAAGGCTCTGAAGTTTCAGTAGAAAATAAAGTGAAATTTTAATTATGGTTTTTGATTCTATCAAATAAAATTGATGATTCAACAAATTTTCGATGTTCTTTATTTGTTAATTCTTCTAATAAATCGAATGAAGCAATATAACTAACCAAACTACCATTTGAAGAAATAAACTTTCCATCTTGAACTACAGAAACCTTGTTGTCATCTGCTACGTTTAAATTTGGATACTCAGTTTTTAATGCTTTCCCTCCAGTAACATAGGTTACAATTTTTTTATTGTCAGCAATTCCCGTTTCTCCTATTAAAAAGGCTCCAGCGCAATGACTAGCAATATAGTCGGTTGATTTATTTTGCTCTTTTATAAAGTTAACAAGTTCTTTGTTGTTAGCTTGTTTTTTAGGAGTATAAGAGCTTGGTACGACTAGAACTTTTAAATGAGGTACATTATTTAGAATATAATCAGGCTTAATTTTCAAACCATGAGCACTTTTATATGTTTTGTTTTCTGGAGCAATTGTAATAACATTGAAAAGTTTTTTTTGCTCAATACTTGAGTTTGAAAAGACATCTAAAGGAGCAATAACTTCATTAATAATTACTCCTTCAAATATTAAAATCCCAATGGTTGGTAGGTTTAGATCGATAAGTTTTAATTTCATTTTTTCTTGTTGTTGAATTATGTTAGTTTTATTTGATATGCTGTTATTTTTTTGTTGTTTGATGCAACTAAAAAAAGTTAGAAAGACTAAGCATAAGGTTATATTTTTCATTTTGTATTTATTTTAATACAAAAGTAAAATAGCATTTAATGAAAAATATTAATCAAGATTAAGAAATGAAATTATTTGTTTTTAGCTTTTATTTTACTAACAAATTCAGGAGACATTCCTAAATAAGAAGCAATCATATATTGCGGTACTCTTTGTGTAAATTTTTGGTTTTCTGTAACAAACTTATTGAAATTTTCTTCACCAGAAAGACTATAAATAAATTCGATTCTTTTTTGAATTGCTATGTATGTTTTCTCCATTATTATTCTAAATAAACGTTCAGTTTTTGGTAAAACATTACAAAGTTTATTAAATTCATTTATAGTTAATTCCAGTATTTCGGTATCTTCAATTGCTTGTATGTATAGTTTTGATGGAACCTTGTTTATTAAACTTTCATAATCTGTAATCCACCAATTATCAATTCCAAAATGTATAATTTGTTCATTACCTTTAGTATCAATATAAAATAAACGCAAACAGCCTTTTGTTATAAAATATCTAGACTTACAAACCTGTCCTTCGTTCAGTAAAAACTCTTTTTTTTTAGCTTTTTTAACTTTTAAATGCGATTGAAATAATTCTATTTCAGTGTCAGAAATACTAATATATCGTTTAATATATTCAACCAAATTTGAATTCATATTTTAAGAATATTATTATTAGTTATCGCAAGAAAAAGATGTATTTAATATATGTAAGCGCCCTGTTTTTTTATGTATAACTACTTGGTAAATCCTATTATAAATACTCTCATCAAAAGGCTTAATTTTTTCTCCAACCAATAATCCTGCTAATACACCAGTTGTATTACTATGGCCAACAACTAATGCATCTTGTTTTTTATCAATTAATGTTTTTGAAAATTGAGTAAGCTCTCTTGGGTTATATATTTTGATAAGCATGTTTTTACCGTCAGCAGTTGGTTTTGCAGTGTTTTTAGTACGAATATAATTGGTACTATATATAACATCTAAATTTACTTTTTCAAGGAATTTATTAAGGTTTTTTGCTCTTTGTTCCCCGCATTTAGTAAGTGGAGGATTTTTACGATTGGCAGGAGATACATCTTTTTCAGAATGTCTAACCAGGTATATTGTAAAAAGCTCTTTATTTTCTTGGGCATTTACAACATATTGTAATCCGATTATTGTAAAAAGTAGCAATAAATATTTTTTAGAATTCATAAGTAAAGTCTTTTGTTATTTTAAATTTAGTTTAATATTTCTAGTAATACCTTTTGTTTATGCAATATATATCTTTAGTAAATTAAACAATAGGCTAATCACTTGTAAAATTAATGATATATTTATTGTTATGAATAAGTAATACTTTATATGTTTTAGTAGGCTAATTTTTATAGGCTATTAAAATTTGGTTCCACGTAATAGGTGTTTTATTATAAAAAATAAATGCGTCGTGCTATTTTATTTATTTACTTAAGTATCTCTATAGATATTTGAAGTATTGTTAGAAAAACTATTAGTATTTCTAATAAATGAATATATAAATTAACCTTAAAACTTATTATTATGGGAATTGTAACATCAACTATTTATTCAACAACAGCAAAAGAAGCAATGACTCAATTAAACTTTTCTACAGATTTTCAGGGAAAAACTGTATCTGTAACAATTAATCTTTTGAAAAGTGGAGTAGTAGTTAAAACTGAAACGTATAATTTAGATGCAGAGAATACAATAAAGCAGGTTTCTTTAACTGCACCAGAAATGAAATCTGATGGAACCGTTACTTTAGCTGCAAATACAAATTCAGTAGTATTTTCAGGAGTTTGTATTTGGGGAGATGTAGTATCTTTTAGAGCAGAGAATGTAGCTGTTGCTTACAGATAATTGTTTAAAATGAATAAAAGGAAGAATTAATAACTACTTCCTTTTATTTACTTAGTTTTAATATTCTAAAAGCACCTTGAATAACTAAAACGAAAACTATAGTACCTATAATTAAGTCAGGTTTATTAGAACTAAACAGGTGTACTAAAATACCGGCAAATATTACCCCTAAATTAATGATTATATCATTTGAAGTAAAAATCATACTTGCTTTCATATGTGCTTCTTCTTTACTTTTTGATTTTTGTAAAATATAAAGACAAATACCGTTAGCAATAAGAGCTAATATAGATATAAAAATCATTATTGAAAATGAAGGAAGTTTTTCATTTTCAAAGAAACGCCTTAGCACTTCTATGAAACCAATAATTGCAAGAGTTATTTGAAAATAGCCTGCAATTTTAGCAATCTTCTTTTTTCTTATTAGTGTTCCGCCTACAGCAAATAAACTAATTCCATATACTAAACTATCTGCAAGCATATCTAAACTATCAGCAATAAGTCCCATTGATTTTGAAATAAGTCCAGAAGTTATTTCAATAATAAAAAAAGAGAAATTTATTATAAGTACTGACCAAAGTGTTTTTTTCTGATTTTTATTTTCCTCAAAATTTATTTGATCTGTTTTTTCTGACGAAATTTTTTTTCCACCAAGATTTAATTCAACAATAGCTTTTTCTATTTGAATTAATTGATCAAAATGAAAAACAGTCAATTTTCTATTAGCAATATTAAAATCTAAATGAGTTATACTTGAAAATTCATCCATTTTCATCCGAATTAAATTTTCTTCTGATGGACAATCCATTTTAGTAATTTTAAATATTGTTTTAATCATTCAAATTGCTTGTTTTTTAATGAAGATGTGTGTTTTTCTTCTAGATAAATGTTTTTAGAGTTTTTCAACTAATTGTATATTATTTCCGCAAGTATCATTAAAAATAGCAACCTTTACAGTTTCCATTTTAGTTGGTTTCATACTAAACTCTACATTAAGTTTTGTTAATCGGTCATACTCAGCATCAACATTTTTAACATCAAATTGAGTATATGGGTATCCAGCATCCATTAAAGCATCTTGAAAAACCTTTGAGGGTTTAAAATGATTAGGAGCTGGTTCTAATAATATCTCTGGACCATCTTGCCATTCTGCTGAAACTAAAGTTAGCCACCTATTTCCACCTCCTAAAGGAAGATCTTTCTTTTTTATAAAGCCTAATATTTCTGTGTAAAAATTTAAAGCTTTTTCTTGATCTCTAACTGGTATGCTAATTAATGTTACTTTCATTTTTTATTTTGGTATTTATAAATACAACTACCTTAAAACTAGTTTTTAAGTAGTGAAATGGAATATCTAAATTAAGAAATAAAATATAAAGTAAAAGAAGCTAACGATACTTAAGGTTTGTTACCAATAATTAATTTACTGTTGATAATAAAGTGTTACCAACTATTTAGAATATAATTTTAAGAGACTGATTTTTTATACATTGTAAAAAAATAGAAAGGTAGAAAACCAAACCCAAATATGAATGCTCCAAGAATTAATAATAAGTCTGCTCCCTGTAAATGCATTAACTTAAATAGACCTGAAAGTCCTGTGATAATTGAGGCTATTCCTCCTAATATTATTTTTAATTTTACAGAAATCGACTTAGATAAAGTAACTTTGTATCTGTCAAAGGCTATTAGAGGAACAAATATTAAAAGTAAGGTTAAAAAACCAATTGTAAATAGTTCTGTTCCAAAAGGCATTTGAAGTAATTTTAAAGTTACACCTGCGGTTAGTATAATTGAACCAATAAATCCAATTAAATACATTAATTTTTTCATAATTATTATTCGTTTAGAGTTAAGTAAAAAAATTGTTTTATGTTGAATTTCAATTAAACCATTCGGTGCTAAATCCATTAGAGCATTATTTAACAAGTCCTCGAATGATTTATCTTTTCCTAGTTGACTTTCAATAACACAGCATAAATGATCTATAATATCATCACTTAATGTTTTGATTTTTAATCCTTGATTTTCAACAAGAGTTTTAATTTTATTTTCTTGATCAGTAGTTAATTTCATGCAAGTTTGATTTCAGGAAAAACAAGTTTATTAAGAGTAGTCAAAAAGTCTTTTAACTCTTCAAGGTATCGAACTTTTTCCATTTTACCTTTGGTTGTTAGAAAGTAATATTTTCTAACCCTTTTACCTATATATTCTTCTTTATAAGATAGAAGACCATTTTTAGTCATTTTTTGTAAAGCGGGGTACAGTGAACCATCTTTTAGTAAAATTTTTCCATCAGATAGTTCTTTTACCTGCTGAAACATTTGATAACCATACATCTTTTCATTTTCTGAAAGTAAATTCAGTATAATAGCGGAGAGTGTTCCTTTAAGTAGTTCTTTTGAATGCATAGAACAAATATACATAAAAAAACAATACATTGTAAATCTATGTATTTAATTTTATATACTGAATGAATTCGATTTGAATTTAGATTTAGTTGAAATAGGGAGCATTAAAAATTTATAGAAGGATATATTAAAATCTTTTTCAAGGTTATTGATACAACTAAAGAAACAAAGTTCAATTCGAGTTTATTAGTATTCAACAGTTTTTCTATTAATCATACCGAATCATATTTTTTATGATTTCGCTGCGTATTTAAGTCTTAAATTTAGTTACATATTTTTCAAATTTTTGTTTTCTGTAAAATATATACTTTTAAGATATAAGTCCAATAAAATTTGTTTTGCTAGTTCACTTAAAAATGTTTTTCTGTTTTTAAAATTATCAAATAAAACTTTAGTATTTAGTTTTCTATCTTTTAATTTTTTACATTTTGTTAATTCGTAAGGGAATAATTTTAGATTGTAGGAAGTGTAGGTATCAAAATATTCTAGTGATTCCATTTGTCCAATTTTTGGAGGGATTCTTTTTTAATTACTTCCATAAAGCCAAATTTTTCTAACTTTTTCAAGTTATTAATTGATTCAGATAAAGTGAAAATTTGAAAAAACAATTCATCACCTAAATACTCTCTTGGAAAGAAATCCTTTTTTTACTATTATATCAATGTATTCACATGCTTTTTTCTAAGCTTCAGAATTTCTGTTTTGTATGTCATTTAGAATTTTTAGAAGCTCTATTGTTCATTTGAATGTTTATATTTAAGTTTTTGCATAAAAATGGCTCTAATAGGTGCTGTTTTTTCTTTTAATACTATTAAACCTATTATAGGGCCTATTGCTAAAGTTGTATAAATATATAAAGGATTTATTTTAGTATACAAAATATTCAGAAGTTGGATACTAATTATTGTTATTGAAAAACCAATACAATTTACAATGGTAAGTGCAGTTCCTTTTATCTCTGCAGATGTATTTTTTGCAATTAATGTAGAAAAAAGAGGAGAATCAGCAATAACAAAAAATCCCCAGAAAAAAAGAAAACCAATAAAAACACTTTCTGATTCAGTATTGAACATTATAGGTGAAATAAGGCAGCAAGTACAAGACAATAAAAGAGCAATGAAAGCTATTCGTTTAGTTCCAAATACTTGAGAAAGGTACCCACTTAATACGCAAGCTAATCCTCCTATAGCAATTATTAAGAATGATAATAAGGGAATATTAAATTCTGTTTCTAGATGTTTAACATTGTAAGTTTTTAGAATAATTGGTACAAATGCCCAAAAGGCATATAATTCCCACATGTGTCCAAAATAACCAAAGGCAGCAGAACGAAATTTATGATTTCTAAATACACTAAAAAAAGCTGAAAAATCTAATTGGGTTATAGGTTTTCGGAATGGACCATTTGGAACTAACGTAACCATTAACAAACCACCTAATAGGGCAAATACTGAAGTTAATATAAGTACATATTTCCATTCAAATCCTTCTGTCATTTCTTTAGCTAAGTGTGGAAATGCTGTGCCAACAACTAAAGCACCAACTAAGAAACCAAGTGATTTATCTAATTTATTTTCATAATAATCTGCAGCTATTTTCATTCCTACTGGATAGATGCCAGCTAGAAAAAAACCAGTTATAAAACGAAGAGAAAGTATACTTATTAAACTATTTCCATTCCAAATAACTCCAAAATTGAATATTGAACCAAGAAGCGCACAGGTTAAAAAGACTTTTGATGGCGAAAAACGATCAGCAATAGTTAAAACAGCAAAGATTAGCGTTCCAAAAATAAAACCGAATTGTACAGCTGATGTTAAATGTCCAAGAGCGCTGTTGTTAAGGTTAAAACTTATGATAAGATCGTTCATTACGGCATTTCCTGCAAACCATAGAGATGTGCAACAGAACTGAGAGATTACGATTATTGGAAGTATTAATTTTGATTGTTTCACTTGGGTTTAATTGTATGGAAATTAGTTTTTATTTTAAATGATATTTTAATGAATATGTAATTATACCATTTTTTATAAATCTTTTATTTAAAAACTGATTATCTGTATAAATAAAGTTATAAAGATACATTCATTTTGTACTCATATTATAAGTAAGGTTTTGACTAAAAAATGTAGCTAGTCAAAAAACAACTATAATAGGCTAGATTGTTTTAATATAGAATTAACTCAACCATAAACTTTAATAACTTAATTAATAATAATTTTAGTATTAGTTTTTCCTTTGTTAGTTACAATACTAATAAAGTAGATCCCTTTGGATAAATTATTTACATCAATAATTTGATTAGTTGTTGTTAAAATTAATTTTCCTATACTATTATAAACAGTAACTTTTTTTAATTGTAGTTTTTCTTTTAACTCTATAGTAAGCTTATTAGTTACTGGATTAGGATATAGTTTTGTAGTTGATTCAATAATTTCATTTGTAGATAAAACTCCAGATAAATTAAAAACACGTACATGTCCTAAATGATTATCATAACCATTATTATCAGGGCCTCCTATGGCTAACACACTTCCATCAGATGATAAACTAACACTAGTTCCTAATAAGTTATTTGTTACTCTTCCATTAATGTCAATACCCGTTTGGGTCCATACATTATTTATGTTTTTATAAATACGTGCATGCCCTGAATGAATTAAAGTTTTTGAAGAGGTATTCATAGGACCTCCAATGGCTATAATATTTCCGTCAGAAGATAAACTTACGCTTCTTCCGAATTGATCACTTTCAGCTTCACCTTTAATATCAGTACCTATTTGTTCCCAAATACCACTATTATTTTGGTATATGGATACATAATCTAAGTGAGTAAAACCTGAGTTATGATGAATACTTCCAATTGCTATAATATTTCCATTTTCCGACAAACTTAAAGAAGACAAGCTTTTGCGAGAATTTGTAAAGTTTCCTGCTAACTCTGTGTTAATATCAGAACCTATTTGAGTCCAAGTATTATTGTTATTTTGAAAAATACGAACATTACTTGAATTGGTATTATCCCTATTGTTATTAGCAATAGCTAGAATATTTCCATTAGAAGATAAATTTAAATTTACCCCAAACTCATCTCCTGATTTGATTCCATGGATATCAGTACCTATTTGAACCCAAACACCATTTTTATTTTGATAAACACGAACTAGACCAGAATTAGTGCCATTTGTATCATTATTTGGAGCTCCAATAGCAACTATGTTTCCATCAGAAGATAAACTAATGCTTGTTCCTAAGAGATCTCCAGCTTCAACTCCATTAAAGCCTTGACCTATTTGAGTCCAAACACCATTTTTATTTTGATAAACGCGAGCATGACCAGAATTATCTCCATTTGTATCCTTATAAGGAATTCCAATAGCAATAGTATTTCCATTAGATGATAAGCTTACACTTTTACCAAAGCTTTCAAATGATGTTTCTCCATCAATATCAGATCCTATTTGTTCCCAAATTCCTTTATTGTTCCTATATATACGAACATGACCTGAATTAGTACCATTTGTGTTATTATTAGGACCTCCAATAGCAATGATGTTTCCATCAGATGATAAACTTACACTCATTCCAAATTCATCTTTTGCAGCTTCACCATTAATATCTTTACCTATTTGAGTTTGAGAATAGAATATACTTGATGTTAATAATGTGATAAAAAGTAACTTTTTCTTCATTTTTCATTTGGATGTAAACATCAAATCTACAACTAAAAAATAAAATTAGCAATATGCTGTAATAGTGCTTGTTAAGCTTTTAAAAATAATAAAAATTAGATTAGAATAAATCAAATAAAAAAAATCACTAACTAAAAATTAAGCTTTAATTAAATTCAATTACTAAATAAATAAGTTGATAAATTTCGATTAAGTTAAAAAGCACAGATTTGTAGAAGTTATTTAAGCCAAATCATTTCTGAAAAGTTAATAAAACCAACAGAACCTTGATTGATTAATGTTTTTTCAGAGTTAGTTTTTATAAACAAACATTTTATTAAACTTATAGAAGTACTTTGGTTAAAAATTAGTTGTTTTTACCACAGTTCTTCTTAAGTTTACAAAGTAGTAAATTTAAGTACTAAACCAGAAAGCACAAAAGAGAGGATTAAGATTATTATACATGCAGAGACTATAGATCTCGACAACATTGAAAATCCCCTCTCTTTTCTACTCAGATTCCGTACAGTTCTATGAGGCTTTTTAGACCTCGCTTTTAAGTAGTTGAAACTAGTGTAGATTGTCCTTTCAATAAAACTTTTCTTATGTATAAAGATATTAAATATTTTGGAATAGATATAAGTAAATCAGTTTTTGATGTTACGGATTCAGATGGTAATTATTGGCAGTTTAAAAATAGTTTTTCAGGGTTTAACAAGTTTGTTAAATTGTTAACTGTTACGAGTCATTGTGTGATGGAAGCAACAGGGTATTACCATTATAAGTTAGCCTATTATTTAGTAGAAAAAGGAATAAAAGTATCTGTAGAAAACCCACTATCGGTAAAACGTTTTATTCAAATGAAACTCTCAAAAATAAAAACAGATAAGAGTGATTCAAAATTAATCTGTGAGTACGGGAAACAGGTAGACTTAAAGTTATGGTGTGGACAATCAAAAGAACAACAAGAATGTCTTCAAATAACAAGATTGCTTAGTGTTTATACAAAACAGAGCACTATGCTAAAAAACAAAATACATGGGGAAGAAGTTTTAGGTATTCCAAGCAATTCAGTTTTACGTTCTATAGTACGCAGTTTAAAACACCTTAAAAAAGAGATAAAAGTTTTAGAAGAGAAATTGTTAATACTACTAAAAAAGGAACATCAAGATCTATTAACCCGTTTGGAAACGATTCCAGGAATAGGGAAGAAAACAGCTATAATGTTAGTCGTTTTGACAGATGGATTTGAACGTTTTGCCAGTGGTAGTGAATTATGTTCTTATTCAGGCTTAACTCCAATAATTCGACAAAGTGGAAGTAGTGTAAAAGGACGAGCAAGAATTAGTAAAATAGGAAATGTAAAACTTCGAAATCTATTATTCATGTGTAGTTTTAATGCTTGTAAATATAATAAGAGTTGCAGAGAGCTTTATCAACGAATAGTAGCCAAAGGAAAGAGTAAGAAACTTGCCTTAATAGCCGTTTGTAATAAGCTATTAAAACAAGCATTTGCAATTGCAAAATCAGGATTAATATATGATGAAACTTATAGAAGTACTTTGATAAAAAATTAAACAAAAATTAGTTGCTTTTTACCACAGTTCTTTGTTGTAAGGCGTTATTTTTAGTTAAATATTTCTCTAAACTCCTTTATTTTCGATTTTTCACTCAATTCAGTTCCTAACTGATTCACTAATTTTTCCCATTTTTTCCAGTTTTCTGAATTCGGATTATTTAATTCAAATTTTATAGTTGCATTTCTTGAATAAATTAAATATTTATATGTTATTCCATCTAATGTTATTCCTGGGTTTGTTTTAAAAAGATCAAAGTTATTAAAACCTTTAATTTATCTTTAAAATCAGATTTTCGGTTTTCTAAAAATAGATTTTCAATATTAGCATTTTTGTCAACTGTAAATATTCCTTGAATAATTTTTCCTGGATTATTGTAATTTCTAAAATGTGTTTCGTTGAATTTTAGAGAAAAAATCCAACACCAACCAACGAAAGATTTTGAGACATTAACTAACCAACAATAATCAATTTCTTTTTTATTTTCTCTCCAGTTTTTTTTCTCTCTAATTGTTATATTTCCAGGTCTTAAATCTGGAATATTTAATTTTTCACAAAGAGATTTCTCAACCTTTTGAATAAATTCAAGATTTCTGATTTCATCTTTAATTATTATATCATTTCTATCGTTCATTCTAATGACTTACGTTTAGTATAAGAAACGTAGGGCAGGTGATAAGCACTATCGTTTCGGTTTATTAATTAGCTAAATATAAATATTTTGCTTTTATCTTTTCTACTATAAACGCCAAATTTTATATTTAGCGGACTTTATAAATATTCACAGACCTTTTGGTTAAACCACAAATGCCCTATGTTTTTTATACACTGTTAGCCATCTGGATTTTTCATCGTAATATTTCAGTCAGATAAACAATTCCGAAAATCCAACCCAAATACAATACAGTATAAGTCAATGAATAAATTGCTGAAATTCCGATATCTCCTTTCGTTTCTGTTGATTTTGAAAACACAAATTTTAAAGCTCGAAAAAACACCCAATAAAGCATTGCTAAAATTATAAAAATCGAAATCCAAAAAAATGCCTCCAGCAAAATCAGAAGAAGGAAGATTAAAATAGTCATTCCAATCCAGAGTAGAATCGACATTATTAATCCACCAATTCCGTCTCCAACTTCTATACTTGGCAAATCAGGTGCAGTTCCAGATTGTGCAATAAAATCTCCAGTCTTAAATTCTCTAAATTTTGGAAAATTGTCTTTTAATCCAATTCCTTTGTAAAGACCATAAGTCATAAACAAGAAAAGTGCTGTTCCAATTATAGATAACGATAAATATAAATTCGACGTTACATTTCGGTTATAATTTTCGCCAGTTAGATAAACAGTCTGAATTGTAATTCCGATTACAAGTAACGAAACTATAAAGACGGATTTTCCTTTTAAATATTCCTTTTTATTTTTCAATCTGGTTTTTTTTCAGCTTGTGGCTAACGTTTTGGCTATGCGCTGTGTCCCGAAGGACATTGCGTATAGGTGTTGTTGTGTATCGTATTTCTATTTTCGGTTAGTGACATTGCAAAGTGAATTCAATTCTCCCTGATTTTTCATCATAAAACACATAAATCAAACCGACATCTCCCCACATAAGTCCTGCATTGTCTTCTGAGTCAATTTGAAATAAAAGTCTCATTGGGTTTCCTTCATTGTCTTTCGGTGTTGATTCTCCTTGACCCCATTTTGGATAACCTCCTAATTGACTTTGATAATCCTGCTCTTCTATTAATTTGGTCACGATTTGGTCATAACTATCCCAAGGTTCATCTTCGTTTAAAACACACGATAATTTGGACGCATTATTTCCAAACAAATCAACTCCTTCCCAGTCCGGTAATGTTTTAGTCTGTTTAAATTCTATTTTGCAAAATTTTGATTTTTCTACTGGTTTAGCAATAAATTCAGTTTTTCCTTTCTCAACTTGTTTATAGGTTTTTACTAACCAACCATTATCGTTAGTCTCCCATGGAAACTCTTCCCAGTCGTAGAAAAATTGAACTAGTTCTATGCTTTTAGGCAACTCCAGTCCAGGTGTATTGAAAACTTGAAAAATGAACTCCAAATGTTTTCCGTTTTTACCTTTAGGCCATTCTTCGCCTTTTTCAAAATAAGGATTCCCTCCAAAGTGAGATTCTAATTGAGAATTTTCTGGTGGTCTTGAGGCAGGTTGAATTTCGAGTTTGGTTGTTTGTCTTATTAATGGTTTAACCAAATTTTCTAAATCTGAAAAGGATTCTAAATTCAATTCATTTAGTTCTTTTCGATATTTATCAAAATGCGATTCAGTTGTAGGTTTGTCAATTTTACCACTAAATATTTTTTTCCAAAAGCTCATTCTTTATGTTCAGTTTTTATATGGTACACAACGTGTTTGTGTATGATTTTTTTGCGGGAAAAGGACGCGAGTACTTTTCCGTTGTTTCGGAAAGATAATTAATAAGATTGAATTTCCGGTGAGGAAATTCGGCCGCAATTAATTATACGCTTTGTTGTATGTTGTTTAATTCAGAGTAAATTTTATTTATATTAATTTCCTTATTCTTATGTCCAGCAGTAGAGATTTTAATTTTCGAATAATTATCAGATATCCAAAAATAGTTTTCAAGCGAAAACCAAGAAACAGGCATATGTCTGATATTAGAGATCCTTATTTCTTTAAAATTCATAACAGTTTCAGTCCCTTTTATTGATGGTCTTATGTGATTTATAATAATTTTTCCATTCTCATTGTCTAAAGAAATTCTCTCCAAGTGATTTCTATAATTATGTTTTAGAAATTCGAATAATTTTAATATCACAAAGATTAATATAAAAATCAATATCTCATTTATATTGGGTTTTGTCCAGGTCAAAATAGATATAAACAAACTAAATATTAAAACAGAGATAATAGCATTAATAAATATATCTTTAATTAATCTATTTGTGTCAATTTTTGCTATATAATTTTCAAATAGTGTTTTCATAGAAATTACATACAACGTTTACTGTATGGTTAGTGGCATGTTAAAATAACCAAACTTTCAGTTAATCACTAATTTTGTTAAAAAGGAAACACTTTTGATTTTATCAATTGATAGCCATTAATTATACAGATTGTTAGGCACTGGTTTTATTTCTTTTCTAACTTCTCTAATCTTTTTTGTAATTCAAGAAGTATTTTATTTTGCAATTTTAATTCTTCAATTTCTTTTTGTTGTTGGATTGTATAAAGTGTTAATTCCTCAATTTTTTGTAATAATTTCGAGTCCATTTTCCCTAAAAATATTCCGTTCTTTTCCACGTCTTTAGCACTTGGAATATCTTTTAAATGACCTTTTTCTTTGATGTGTTTTTCTACTTCTTTAAGTGTTGGTAATTTATAATCATCATAAAACACAAAATCAGACCAACCGGTTTCTACTTTAATTTCTTTTGCTCTTATGTTTCCATTAACAGCTAATTTCCAGATTCCAGGAGTTGTAGTACCAATACCAATATTTCGTGTAGAAAAATTAGTATATATAGCGATGTGATTTGTGTTTTGTGTATTCAGGGGTAAATTTCCTCCACTATATCCAGCGCTTATACCAAATCCGTCAGATAGATTAACTAAATCTGCATATGAACCTCCTCCTGTTGATAATTTTCTTCCAATTCTAATTCCAGTCATTAAGTTTGAAGTTTCATTAGAATGAAATCGACTAATATATTTATTGTCACTATATACAGAGAGTTTCATATCTGGATTTGTTGTTCCAATTCCAACAGATCCCTGATGATTAATCGTCAAACGATATTGATTTGTACCATCTCTTTGGTAAACCCCAAATTTACCTGAAGTCCCAAAATGTCCAATACTCCATATTCTGTTGCCGATAGTAGCATTTGTACTTTCAAAGTCCATCCATGTTCCGTTAGTACTGGTAAATCTCATTAACTGATTGCTAGGTGAGCTAATATGTAATTTAAAAATAGGATTTGTTATTCCTATTCCAACTTTATCTCCTGTATCACTAACTTGTCCCATAATTAAATTGCTTATCCCAATCAATGCAATTAATAAAATTCTTTTTCTCATTATAATTTTGATTTATAGTTATTTATGTTAAATTTTTGTGCTGTCTAGTCCTGAAATATGGCTACAGGTTAAAATTGATTTTTAAGCTGATAATTTATATACCATATTAGGTGTTTTATAGTCTAAAGATAAGTGTAATCTTATTTCGTTGTATAAATTAATTGCATTTTTTGCCGCTCTCTTTGCGTGACTCACGTTATCAAAGGTTTGGTCGAGATAAAATTCATCTTTTAAAATTCCATTTACGCGCTCTGCCATTGCGTTTTCGTAACAATGATTTTCTTGGGTCATACTAATCTCTATCTTTTTTCTTTTAAGTATTTGTGTGTACAGATTACTACAATACTGTATTCCTCTATCCGAGTGATGAATGAGTTGTTTAATGTCTTTAGCTTGATAAATAGCCTTATTAAGAGCTCTTACACATCCTTTTAATTCTAAACTATCACTTAGGTCGTAACCTACTATTTTTCTAGAATGCATATCAGTTATTAAAGCCAAATAGCAAAACCCTTTTACGGTTCTAATGTATGTGATATCAGATACCCAAACTTGGTTATTTCTAGTAACTTCCAGGCCTTTTATGATGTTGTTATATTTATAAAAACGATGATAAGAGTTTGTGGTTCTAGCACTTGTTCTCCTTCTAAGGGTTAACATTTGATGTTTTCTAAGCACATTAAATAAAGTATCTCTACCAACTTTAATATTAGCTTTATTAAAATCTACATTTAACGATTTCACAAGTTTTCTTACACCTTCTCTAGGAAGGGATTTGCGTCTTTTTTTAACGATGTTAATAATCTGTTGTTCTATTTTTAAACGTTTATCAGCTCTAGATTTGTATTTATAATACGCGTCACGTTTATGTCCAAAACAATGGGTTATAGTCTTTAAAGAAGCAAATCCCTTAGCTTTTTCTTTAGCTTTAATTAAGGCTTTATACTTAACTTTTTTTTTAGTTCAGCAATAGATTTGTAACCGAGATCTTCCGCCGCTACTTCAAGATAGGATTCTTCGATCATAGCATCCAGATCTTTTTTAAGTAGTAATTTTTTAAGCTGTTCTATTTCTTTTTGAAGCGCTTTAATTCTAGATATTTCGTCTTTAGTTTCCACTTTTACTCTGGTGTTCATTAAGTCTTTACGGTTGTGTTTTTTAATCCACTCATTTACTGTTGTAGGAGCAATGGAATAGAGTTTACAAAGTTCGCTCTTTGTGTGTTTTCCGATGGTAAGTTCGGCTAAAATTTTTAATTTAAAAGGTTCGCTGTAACGTCTAATTACTTTGTCATTTTTGTACATAATGTTTAAAATTATGTAGCCTTATTTTAGGACGGGTCAAGCTTACACACAACGTGTTTGTGTATGATTTCGTTGCGTGTTTCAGCAACTAATTTAGCAAATACAAACCGAATAGAAAATCCGTAAGGATTTTCGTAAGTAGGCGAGTACTAGCAATGAATTATACACGGTGTTGTGTGTAGTATTATTTATTTTCTATAGTAGGAATTAATCTGACAAGGTTATCTCCAACTGCTCTCATTACACCTACGAATTTCAGAGGCTTATCACTTTTACTTGTAAGTGTAAATTTGATAGCGTACCCAGGTGTAGTTGGTTCAGAGATATGAAAGAATAATCCGTTACATTTATAATCATCAGTAACATCTATATTTTCTAAAAACGCATTAGATGAAGGCATTAGGATTTTATTCGTGCAATCGGCTTTAATTTCATTTTTTTCGTTTTCTACTAATAAAATGTATTTTGAAATGGGTTCTATATAAGATTCTGCTCTAATTTCTAATTCAATTTGTTCATTTGGTGTTTTAACTGTAAAAGAGGCTCGGACATTTTCATAGACCTGATCTTTTAAAATGAATGTGTTTTCATTATTAATAATGTCTATTATCTGACGAAGCCCGTATTCAAGACCCTTACCATAAATGTCTACATAAATTGATTGAAGTAATATTGCAGGCATTAAGCAATCATCAAGTTTTACAGGAATTAGTTTTACTTTATTTTGAGTTACTTTATAAAGAGCATTCTGCCATTCAAGCTTGACCATTTCACTTTGAAGACTGTTTTTAGATACGAAAAAGAAAAAATATTCACATTTTTCTAAACCATCATTCATTCTGTCGATTATACCTTCTCCTGGTTGCATAGACCAACTATCGTAAAAGACTTTATCCATCCCAAAGACTTTTGCTAATTTAATAGCAATGGGTTCTACTATTGGTTTGTCCTTGTAATTATGGCTTAAAAAAATCATTCAATATTGGGTTTTAGATATTACACACAACGTTTACTGTATGGTTAGTGGTGTATTAAAGCTCTATAACTTTCAAGCAAGTAATAAACTTTAAAAAAAGAACTAACTTTAAAATTAGCTCTTTGTAGCCATTAACTATACAAATTGTTATAAGCTGTTGTTCTAGTTTTTCTTTTTTAGTTGTTCTTCAATTTTTGTCAATCTTTCCGCCAATAATTTTAAAGTTTCATTTTCTTTTTCAAGTTTTTCGTTTTTTGACTCAATACTATTCAATCTTTTCTCTTGCTCAATTGTATACAAAGTTAATTCCTCAATTTTTTGAAGTAACTGAATTTGAAAATCTCCAATATTAACTCCATTTTTCTCCATTTCTTTAGCTGAGGCAATTTCAGGTAAATGTTTTTTTTCTTTAATATGTTTCTCAATTGATTTCAAGGTTGGTAAATCATAATCTTCTTCAAAAACGAAATCAGCAGTCGGGGTATTAGTAACTTTTATTTCTTTGGATTCGATTTTACCCAAAACAGCCATGTTATTCGTAAATCTTGTTTTACCATCTTTAAAAATTCTCATAGTTGCACCCAAGGTACTCCCATTCGGATAAAAGTGAAGTCCTGAAGTTGTATTAGCTGCTATGGTTGGAATACCTGTGCCATACTTATTTCCCCAAGATAGATTATGACCATCTTTTATGATTATGCTTCCATTTACGTCTAATCTTTCTTTAGGGCTTGTTGTTCCAATTCCAATATTACCAATATATGAGATTCTCATACTTTCAAAAAACGCACCAGGACCATCTGTTCCTTTTGTGAAAAATGCCATGCCTACGTGATCAGCATCGCTATGTTCCCTTGTTGCAACAATTGACGCTCTTCTTCTACCTCCAGACTCCCATGTTATACCTCCAAAAAACTCATCATTATTTTTATAAGATGAACTTAATAATAGATGGTCTTGTGATTGAAATTCCATATTATTATTAAAAGCGTTTGAATTGTAGAGTTCTAACTTTTGTCTTGGATTACTTGTTCCTATACCTACATTTCCATTATCAGCTATTCGCATCTTTTCAGATAAAGTATTAAACCCGTTAGAGGTTTCAAATACAATATTGGTATAATCAAATGCCGCAACTACTGATTTTCTTGTTTTAACGCCAATAGATGCCATTGGTGAAGTTGTAGTATAGTAATTTATAAAATTAAGCTGACTTACATAACTATCATTATTTTTTTCAGAACCAGTAGCGGAAATATTTCCTCGAACATCTAAAGAACTATAAGGGCTTTTAACCCCTATACCTACTTTATTCTCTTTTGAATAAATTATATTTTGGTTGTCATAATTATGCTGAGCACTTATCCCTAAACTCATCCCTATCATAGCAATGACAGCAATTTTAATTGTTTTCATAATAATTTAAATTTATAATTGTTTTAATTTGTTTTCTTTTATGGCTTATAACGTGTTTGTGTATGATTTCGTTGCGTGTTTCAGCAACTAAATTAGCAAATACAAACCGAATAGAAAATCCGCGAGAATTTTCGTAAGTAGGCGAGTACTAGTAATGAATTATACATTTTGTTGTGGTTAGTTTTTATTTAGTTCTTTCAGTTTTATTAATGAAAACCCAACCATTGCTATTAAAACTAATGTTTGAGAAATTGCAAATCCAAGATTAAACCAGCCATAAAATCTCAAATATTCTCCCATTTCCAAAAGCGTGTTTTCAGAAGCAGATTCGGAATACATTCCAGATAATTTGTTTGTCAAAGGTGTTAGTATAAAAACAACTAAAACCAAAATTATTAACAGTTTCTTTGGAAATTCAGTTAGATAAATTCCAGATGTTTTTGCTATTGATTTTGTTTTGATTCTATTTAAAAGAAATAATGCAGTTAGCGAATAAAAAATCAAAGTTATTATTGGAAAAACGTAAGTCATTATATTATATGAAATTCCAAATTCTGCGAATACAAAATAAAGTAAGTGGATAATGAAGTATAATATTGATTCGACAGCAATGACAAAGACAAAACCAAAAATTATCCACAATATTAACAATATATTTTCTTTATTCATTTAGTATTTTATTTAGTTGTCGAAATTTAGATTATTATCCACTTTTACCATAAATGAGGTTTTGCAAAATATAGCCAACCACACCATAGAGTCCAAAGACAACTAAATAAAAGTCCGATTGTAAAAAATATAATTCGAAACCTTTTTAGTCCAATTTTGTTTTTCAGATAGTACCAATCAAACAATTCTAATAGAGTCCCTAATGAGTAAAAAATATTTGCTCCAATTCCCCATATTATAATTCCGATTGTGTCGTCTATAGTCCAAGAGTATTCTCCTCCTGAAAGGCCATCATAAATTGTAAAAAATCCGAAAAGTCCAACAGCGACATTGTAAATCCATCTTTTAGATTCCCACCATTTAATGTTCGATTTTAGTTCTTCTATTGTCATTTTCTCAAATTAACCACAACGTTTTGGCTATGCGCTGTGTCCCGAAGGACATTGCGTATAGGTGTTGTTGTGTATCGTATTTCTATTTTCGGTTAGTGACATTGCAAAGTGAATTCAATTCTCCCTGATTTTTCATCATAAAACACATAAATCAAACCGACATCTCCCCACATAAGTCCTGCATTGTCTTCTGAGTCAATTTGAAATAAAAGTCTCATTGGGTTTCCTTCATTGTCTTTCGGTGTTGATTCTCCTTGACCCCATTTTGGATAACCTCCTAATTGACTTTGATAATCCTGCTCTTCTATTAATTTGGTCACGATTTGGTCATAACTATCCCAAGGTTCATCTTCGTTTAAAACACACGATAATTTGGACGCATTATTTCCAAACAAATCAACTCCTTCCCAGTCCGGTAATGTTTTAGTCTGTTTAAATTCTATTTTGCAAAATTTTGATTTTTCTACTGGTTTAGCAATAAATTCAGTTTTTCCTTTCTCAACTTGTTTATAGGTTTTTACTAACCAACCATTATCGTTAGTCTCCCATGGAAACTCTTCCCAGTCGTAGAAAAATTGAACTAGTTCTATGCTTTTAGGCAACTCCAGTCCAGGTGTATTGAAAACTTGAAAAATGAACTCCAAATGTTTTCCGTTTTTACCTTTAGGCCATTCTTCGCCTTTTTCAAAATAAGGATTCCCTCCAAAGTGAGATTCTAATTGAGAATTTTCTGGTGGTCTTGAGGCAGGTTGAATTTCGAGTTTGGTTGTTTGTCTTATTAATGGTTTAACCAAATTTTCTAAATCTGAAAAGGATTCTAAATTCAATTCATTTAGTTCTTTTCGATATTTATCAAAATGCGATTCAGTTGTAGGTTTGTCAATTTTACCACTAAATATTTTTTTCCAAAAGCTCATTCTTTATGTTCAGTTTTTATATGGTACACAACGTTTAAGGATATGAAAAGTTGCGAATTTTAGTTCGGAAGTTTTCATAGCTTTTTTGAATATCAAATTTAGGAAAATATTTGAAACCAGTAAGAATGTAGCTATTTTTTATATGCATTGTTACCCTTTTTAGTGCTACACAAACCAAATGTAAAACTAGAGCCATACTAAATACTCTTAAAACCAACCGAGGCAAAACGCTAGCCTTAACTATTTAAACAGAAAACAACTTTAATTTTAAACAATCAAACCTGGAAGATATACTCAACTATAAAGCGTTTAGGTTGGTACATCGTTTTATTCACCACCACCTTTTTTGGAATAAGAACGAGGTAGAACGCTAGCCTATAATTTTTCAATTACAAACTACATATTCAATATTTTCAACATATTTTAAATGGACAAAGAACACTTTGGCGTTTAGTTCCCAAAAAAGGATATTAATCTAATAATTTGCTAAATAAGCGATACTTTTAAAATACTTTCTTGAGCTTTTAAGTAATCTCAAATTTCATTCAGCACTATTAATGGTAACTCGTTATATAGAGAACAAAGTTCTCATTTATTCGATTATTTTTCCGGATAAAAGGAACTTTTCTTCCTTTTTATCCCTATTTGCTAAAGATAATAAAATTGTATCTAAAGGACTTTTTATGTCTAATAAATCTTTTTTAGCCACATGCGTGTATATCATAGTCGTTTCTGGTTTTGAATGCCCTAGTAATTCTTGTATATAGCGTAAACCTATTCCATTTTCAAGTAGATGTGTAGCATAACTATGTCTTAGTGTATGAGGTGTAATTACACGTTTTATATTCGCTAGTTTAGTTGAACGATGTAAAAACTTACGAATGCTACTTGTTGAATATTGTTTGTTAGGTAAGCCTTCTACAAAATACCTTTCAGGAGTATAAGTTTTTATATAGTTTTCTAATAGAGGTAAAAAACTTTTTGCTAAAACTACATATCTATCTTTTCTTCCTTTTCCATTTTTAATAAATAATTGACATCTATTAATATGAATATCTTTTAATTCTAAAGAAATTAATTCACTTATCCTTAAACCAGCAGAATAAATTAATGCTAAAACGGCTCTATGCTTTAGGTTTTTGGTAACCTGTAATAAGGTGATTATTTCTTCTTGAGATAAAATAGAAGGTAAAATTTTACTTTTACTGGGACGTTGTAGTTTTAAATTATCAATTTTACATGAGGGATAAAAAATAACAAATAATTTTATAGCACTTACAAATTGCCTTTGAGAGCTAATACTGTAATTTAAGGGAACAAAAATATTTTCAATAAATAGTTCAACATCTCTATTTATAAGTTTTTTTATAGGTTTTGGTTCTATGTAATTAATAAAATCTGCAACGAAAGTGAAATATGTTTTTATTGTACTTTCACTATATCGTTTACCCTTTAAATATTGAACAAATTGCCTAATAAGTATTTTGTTTTCATAAGAAATATTTCTTTTTTCCTTTTTAGGTTTAATGGTCGGATTAATGGATAATGATGTGTCCAAAACAAAAGAAGCTTCATGTTTTAAAGCATGTTGAATTTCAGCTAGTTTCTTTTCTGAAAAAGAACAGAGCCAGGAATGAAGAGTTTTACTCCAGTAGTAACCATTAAGCTTTTTTAATTTTGAAATGATTAAATCTGAATAAGGAAATACAATAACTAAAACATCTTGTTTTTTATGTAAAACTCTTTTTATGGTAATAGAAATAGGGTAATCAGGTGTTTTTTTCATAGCATTACCAAAAATACGAATATTATATTAATACCATTTACCACTTTCTTTACAGTAAATTTAAATGCTATTATGTTATAATAGTAAAAAAATATTTTTTACTGTTAAAAATAAAACCCTCACAAAATTTGTGAGGGTTTTAGATATCTATAAAAAGGTAATACTTATTACATATTACGTCTATATTGCCCTCCAACTTTAAATAAAGCTTGAGTAATTTGTCCTAATGAACAATACTTAGTAGCTTCCATTAATTTGTCAAATAAATTTTCGTTTTGAATAGCTGCTTCTTGTAAAATAGCTAACTGTTCTTGAACTTTTCCGTCATTAGCTTTGTTAAGTAGCTCTTTTGTTTGAATTTGGAATTGCTTTTCTTCTTCCGTTGCACGAATAACTTCTGCTGGTTGTACGGTTGGAGATCCCTTAGAACTTAAAAATGTATTTACACCAATAATAGGGAACTCACCAGTATGTTTTAAAGTTTCATAATACAAGCTTTCTTCTTGTATTTTTGAACGTTGATACATAGTTTCCATTGCGCCTAAAACTCCACCACGTTCAGTGATTCTATCAAATTCTTCTAAAACTGCAGCTTCAACCAAGTCAGTCAATTCTTCAATAATGAATGATCCTTGTATAGGATTTTCATTTTTAGCTAACCCTAATTCTTTATTAATAATTAATTGAATTGCCATTGCTCTACGTACTGATTCTTCAGTAGGCGTTGTAATTGCTTCATCATATGCATTGGTATGTAATGAATTACAATTATCATATATAGCATATAAAGCTTGTAATGTAGTACGAATATCATTAAAATCAATTTCTTGAGCGTGTAAAGAACGACCAGAAGTTTGAATATGGTACTTTAACATTTGTGCTCTTGGGTTAGCATTGTATTTGTTTTTTAATGCTTTAGCCCATATTTTACGAGCCACACGACCTATTACAGAATATTCAGGATCAATTCCATTAGAGAAAAAGAATGATAAATTTGGTCCAAATTTATTAATATCCATTCCTCTAGATAAATAGTATTCAACATAGGTAAATCCATTGGCTAAGGTTAGCGCTAATTGAGTGATTGGATTAGCACCAGCTTCTGCAATATGGTACCCAGAAATAGAAACAGAATAAAAATTACGAACTTGTTTGTTTATAAAATATTCTTGAACATCTCCCATTAAACGTAAAGCAAATTCTGTAGAAAAAATGCATGTGTTTTGAGCCTGATCTTCTTTTAAAATATCTGCTTGTACTGTACCACGAACTTGTGCTAATGTAGTAGTTTTAATATCAGCATAAACATCGGCAGGTAAAACCATATCACCTGTTAAACCTAATAAAAGTAAACCTAAACCATCATTTCCTTCAGGTAGTTCACCTTGATATTTAGGTCTATCCAATCCTTTAGAATCATAAATTTCTTTAAATTTAGTTTCAACTTGTTTTTCTAGTTTGTTCTCTTTGATGTACTTCTCACAATTCTGATCGATAGCAGCATTCATAAAGAATCCTAATAACATTGGTGCTGGACCATTAATAGTCATAGAAACTGAGGTCATAGCATGACTTAAATCGAAACCTGAGTATAGTTTTTTTTGCATCATCTAAGCAGCAAATTGAAACTCCTGCATTACCAATTTTACCATAAATATCAGGTCTGTGACCAGGGTCATTACCATATAAAGTAACAGAATCAAAAGCAGTAGATAAACGTTTTGCAGGCATACCTAAACTTACATAATGAAAACGTCTATTTGTTCGTTCCGGGCCACCTTCACCAGCAAACATTCTTGTAGGATCTTCACCTGTACGTTTAAAAGGATATAAACCAGATGCATAAGGGAATTCTCCAGGAACATTTTCTTGTAAATTCCAACGTAATAAATCTCCCCAAGCTTGGTATTTTGGAAGTGCTACTTTTGGTATTTGAGAATGAGAAAGAGACTCAGTGTGTGTTGCTATTTTAATTTCTTTATCACGTACTTTAAACGTGTAAATAGGGTTTTTATACTTCTGTACTTTTTCTTGCCAGTTTAAAATGACTTCCCAATTATGAGGGTCAAGATTTAGTTTTACCTTATCAAATTGAGCTATTAAAAGCTTAATGAAATCTTGTTCATCGTTTTGAGTTTCTTGTAAAATTTCATCTTCATTTAATCCTGTTTTAATAATTTTAACATCCGAATTAACTATTGATTCTATAGTTTGATGAATACCATATAATTTTTGAGCAACAATTACTTGACTGTCAACTTTTTTATCATATGCTCTATTGTTTTCAGATATTTCAGATAAATAACGAACTCTACTTGGTGGAATTACAAATATCTTTTCAGACATTTCTTTGGTAATTTCCATATTAGACTTTAAATCTGCTCCAGTTTTTTCAACTAATTTATCCATAATACGTTTGTATAGCGTATTCATTCCAGGATCATTAAATTGAGAGGCAATAGTACCAAAAACAGGCATGTCATCCATATGAACATCCCATAAATTATTATTACGCATGTATTGTTTTTTTACATCACGTATAGCGTCTAAGGCACCACGTTTATCAAATTTATTGATTGCAACCAAATCAGCAAAATCAAGCATGTCAATTTTTTCTAATTGAGTAGCAGCCCCAAATTCAGGAGTCATTACATATAAAGAAGTATCTGAATGTTCAATAATTTCCGTATCAGATTGCCCAATTCCAGAAGTTTCTAAGATGATTAAATCAAATTCAGCAGCTTTTAAAACTTCAACTGCTTCATTTACATATTTTGATAAGGCTAAATTAGATTGACGAGTAGCTAATGATCGCATGTAAACACGGTCATTATTAATAGCATTCATACGAATACGGTCTCCTAATAAAGCTCCACCAGTTTTACGTTTAGAAGGATCTACAGAAATTAATCCTATTGTTTTTTCAGGAAAATCAATTAAAAAACGACGAACTAACTCATCTACTAATGAAGATTTTCCAGCACCACCAGTTCCAGTTATCCCTAAAACAGGTGTTTTAGAATTTTTGTTTTTTTCATGAATGGTATCTAAAGTTTCTTTAGCTACTTCAGGGAAATTCTCAGCAGAAGATATTACACGAGCTATGCTACCAATTTCTTTAGAAGCTAATTTTTTAACCTCTCCATTTAAAACATCACCAATAGCAAAATCAGAAGTTTTTACTAAATCATTAATCATGCCTTGTAAACCTAATTCTCTTCCATCATCAGGAGAATAAATACGAGTTATTCCATAATCCATCAATTCTTTAATCTCTTCAGGAAGAATAACTCCACCACCTCCACCAAAAATTTTGATGTGAGTAGCTCCTTTTTCTTGAAGCAAATCATACATATACTTAAAATACTCATTGTGACCACCTTGGTATGATGTCATTGCTATAGCATTTGCATCTTCTTGAATAGCACAGTTCACTACTTCTTCAACGCTTCTATCATGCCCTAAGTGAATTACTTCAACACCAGTTGATTGTATAATTCTTCTCATGATATTAATAGCAGCATCGTGCCCATCAAAAAGAGAGGCAGCAGTTACAATTCGTACTTTATGTATAGGTTTATAAGGAGTTATTTGTTCCATTCGTAAATTAACTTGAATTATTGGCATGCAATTTACGGAAATATTAAAAAATATTCCGATTTATTAAGAATAATAAGAAGGTAATTATAGGGAGAAAGTAATGAAAACTGTTAAACTTACTATAAAGTCTTTTTAAGGAGGAAATTTTTTAACAAGTTAAACGCTTAAAACTGGGGTTTTGATTTGTAACAAAAATTAAATTAAAACATCTAATATTTATATTTTGTTAAATTAATATGGGAATTTTAGAACAGCTAACAATATTTGTAAGTTTATTAGCCGCATTTGCAGGAGTTATGATTGGTTTTTTGTTTTTAACATTAAAAATAAAAAATCAAGCCAGGAATATTTTTTTAATTCTTTTTTTGTGGAGTTTAAGCATTGATATATTTAATGACTTTTTAAAAGATAAAGAGCTGTTCAATTTATTTAGTCATTTATCTATAAAACTAAATACATATCTATTCATAATTCCATCGTTATTTCTTTATTTGGTTACAATAAGTAAAGATAAAAAGGCTTTATGGTGGTTGCTTTTGTATGTTCCTGGAATATTTTTAAATCTTTTCTCATATAAAGATTCTGAATTAGAAGAGGTTTTATATGAGTTAGTATACTTACTAATAAACATACCTTTACTAATTATTAGTTTTTATAAATTAAGAAAGTTTAAAGAACGGTTAGAGAGTTACTATTCTTATGTAGAAAATAAAACACTTTCATGGATTAAAGTGATAATGATTACAATTGTATGCCTGCATGTATTTATGTTTGTTTGTGGCATGTTATTTATTAATGAAGAGAATCAGTTTTTAGAAAATAGTATAGATTTTATAGTAACTGGAGTTACTTTTTTTATTGTATACTGGGTTGGTTATAATGGTTTTCAACAAATAGCACATGTAGAAGAAGTTTCAGAAATCGAAATTCCAACAGAAATTATTAAAGGAAATATTAAAATTGATGAAAGTTTAGAAGATTTAAAGTATGTAGAACTTTGTAATGAAATACAAAAAGAAAAGTATTTTACGAATCCTAATTTGACCATAAAATTATTATCTGAGTTGTTAGCTTTAAAGGAAAGAGAGTTGTCTAGTTTAATAAATTTATGTGCAAAAAAGAATTTTCATCATTTTATAAACCAGTTTCGTATTACAGAATTTAAAAAATTGATTAATTCTGAAAAAGCAAAGCAATATTCTATACTAGGATTAGCTAAAGAAGCAGGGTTTTCTTCTAAATCAACTTTTTATAAAGCGTTTAAAGATTCAGAATGTGTTACTCCAAGTGAATATAAAAACAAATTAAAATCGGTTGCGGATTTAAATTAAACCTACTTTTATTAAAGACAAAGAAATTTAAATGTCGAATAAGTGATACTTATATCACTTGGATACTCCTTTTTACAGGCTTATCGAAAAAAATCCAGTTTCATCGTTTTAGGTGAAAATATACTTCTATTCCTAAATAGTTTTGTCATATAATTTAAAACTATATAACAAATGAAAATATGTTCAGATGTGTTATTTGATGTATTTACTTTTATAATTCATGTACTACAAAATAGTTATAAAGTAAAGGGGGTTGTTAAAGAGGAAATTTCAATAGAAAACTTATGGAGTGGTAATATAATATTGAATACTTCAAAAGAAATTGCAACATATAACTATGGGTTTTATATTATAAACTTAAAAAAAAGAAATCTATGAGTTATTGGTTACTTATATAGGTGTTAAAGTGTCCGGGTACGTGTTCTCGGACTGATTAAATCCATTTTTTTTATTGATTCAGTGTTTCTTTGCTGACTGTTGATCCTATGTTGTTACTTTAAAATATGCATTAGTAATAAGGAAAAATGAATATTAATTTAATATATAAAAAATGAAAAAAAAAGCAATAGTAATTATCTTGTTATGGTTAGGATGTGGTTCAGCATTTAGCCAAGAAATTTCAACTCAAATCATTGGGAAATGGAAGTTGAAAGAAGTTGGAATGATGGGGCAAAAAGGAAGCCCTTTAGAAGTTTTTGGAGTAGCAGAAGCGTATCAAGAATATACAAAACCAAATAAGTTTACGGGATTTTTAGGTGAAAAAGTTACGGGTAAATTTAAAATAGATAAAGCAGCTAATAAAATTGAAATCGATGTAAATAACGAAAGCACAATTTTTAAAATTAAAACCTTTACTACTAAAAATATGGTTTTGAATTTAAAAACTGAAGAAGGTGTTATTACTTTATATTATGAAAAAGTAACTAAATAATTTACTTCTATTTAGTTCAATCCTAAATTTAAATTACACTAGCTATCGCTATTTTATATAAAAATATAGCGTAGAGAATTATAACTATCAATCAACCAAACTAAATAAGTTATAATCGTATAAAAAACCTACTATGTCAATACTTAATGAAAACCCTTTGGTTTTACAGTTAATCGCCTATGCCTTAATTATTTTTTTCTTTTGGGGCTTAGAGCTGATTTTATTTTCTGAAAAAGTAAAAAAGAAAGCCTTGCATTCTTTGTTAAATGCAAAGTTTATAATTTTTGTGCTACCAGTTCAATTAGCACTTTCTACTATTGTTTTTATTGTTGCAAATTGGACACAAGATAAACAATGGGGGCTTGTTTATCAGTTACCATTAAATGAGTTCTCTATAGCTCATTTTTTGGTGGCTTTTATTTGTATAGATTTTTTTGACTATTGGTATCATGTAATGATGCATAGAGTTCCTTTTTTTTGGAGATTCCATCAAGTACATCATAGCGACATGGATGTAGATATTTCAACAACAGTAAGAGAACACCCAGGTGAAACAACAGTAAGAGTAAGTTTTTTAATAGGTATAGTTTTCATTTTAGGAGTACCAGTACAGTTCTTGTTAATTAAACAGTTTATTCAAAGTTTTATTAATTTAACATCACACTCAAAGGCTAAATTACCAGATCGTTATAATGCGATAATATCATTAATTTTTGTAACCCCAAATACTCATCATATACACCATCATTATGTATTACCACAAACTGATAGTAATTATGGAGACATTTTTTCAATCTGGGATCGTGTTTTTTCTACATTTAGTAAAATGAAACAATCAGAAATTGTTCATGGCATAGATACCAATATGAATGTGGAAGAAAATAAAGATTTCAAAAACTTAATAACTCGTCCATTTGATGGAAACAGGGTTCATTCAACAAATCCTATTTACAAAAAAAACAAATTAAAAACCGTAAAGTAGTTTTATAGTGAAGGGAATATTAACAATAGTATTTGTTCTATTATGTTCAACATTATGGAGCCAAACAAAAGTTAGTGGAGTAGTTTTAGATGAAAATAAAGAGCCTTTACCTTATGTGAATGTTTTTTTTAAAGGATCTACAACTGGTACAACCACGAATGAAGAGGGAGAGTTTTATATACAAAGTTCAAAGAATTTTTCAATAATTTCAATTGTTTTTTTAGGGTTTGAATCACAAGAAATATTATTAAAAAGTAAGATTAATAAAATCAAAGTAGTTTTAAAAGAAGATAGTACTACGTTAGATGAGGTTATTATTGTAAAACAACCTAAAAAAAGACTGAAAAAACAAAAGAACCCAGCTTTTCGTATTTTAAAAGAGATTTGGAGAAGAAAGAAAAAAAACGGACTTTCTTTAGTGAAAGCCTATCAGTATAACCAATACAGTTCAAGAGAATTAGGTTTTGGAAATATGGATAGTTTATTTATGCGTAAAGTTTTACGTAATAAATTTAATAAAATGAAAAACTATGTTCAAAAGAATTATGAAAATAACACCTATTATATTCCAGTAGAGTTAATTGAAAAAAGTGAAAAAGTTTATGGGAATAATTCACTGGGTAAAATACGGAGAGATATTGAAGGAGAACGTAAAATAGGAATCCATCAATTAGGAAAGTATGTAGATAGAGCAACTACTATTTTTAAAGAAATAGATGTGTATAATGACGATATTTATATTTTAGATAAAACATTTGTTAGTCCAATTTCTACATCAGGTTTTGGAAGTTATGATTATGTTTTGTCAGATAGCTCAATAGTAAGTAATAGAAAAAAATATACAATCCATTTTTTTCCTCGACAAAAAGGAGATTTAGTTTTTAAAGGTCACTTAAAAGTAGCCGATAAAAGTTTTGCTCTTACTTCAATTGAAATGGAAATATTAAAAAATGTTAACTTAAATTTCGTTAGAGATTTATCTATTAGAAAAACATTCCTTTTAAAAAATGACAGTATTTACTTACCAAAAACAAACACCTACAAAGGAGAATTTACTTTTTTAACAAAGAACAAAAAAGAAAAGGGAATATATTTAGTGAAGAACGAAAAGTTTTCAAAATATGTTTTTGATCACGAAAAATCAACTGATTTTTATGATGTTAAAATAGTTCAAAAAAGAGCGAATCAATATAAAAAAGAAGCTAGTTATTGGAAAAGAAAACAAGATGAAAAAATTAATAAAACATTTCAACTTGTAAATAAAATAAAGACAAGTGGTAAAATAAAAAAAATTACAGGAACCATTTATACAATATCAGATGGGTATTTTACACCAATTACAGGAATACAATTAGGTAACTTATTCACAACAACAGCAAAAAATGATATTGAAGGTGTACGTTTACGTTTAGGTTTTAGAACTTTTAAAACAAACAATGATTGTTTTAGAATTTTAGGGCATGGGGCTTATGGTTTTAAAGATAAAAAAATAAAGTTTGGTTTAGAAGCAAGGTATTTACTTTCGTCTCAGCCTAGAATTACTGTTGGAGCTGCTTACATAGATGATGTTGAGCAAATGGGTTTTACAAAGTTTAATGAAAGAAACTTAATACCTCAACCAGATAAAGGACCAAAAGCAATTTTTGTAAGAGGTGATAATTATTTTTTAGCAAAAGTTAAAAAGAAAATGTTTCGATTTGATGTAGAAATAGTAAACAACTTTAACATGGGAATTAAGTTTGCTCATGAAAAAATTATTTCAGCTGCCCCTGATCGTTTCTCAATGGCATTTTTTAATCAAAAAAATAACAAAACAATAAACGTAACTAATGATGTTTATTCTGATTTTTACATAAATTATCAACCAGGTAGAGTAACAGAAGGGTTTGGGGTAGATAGACAGCTAGGAACAAAGTTACACCCTAAGTTGTTAATAAATTATAAGAAAGCTTATAAAGGAATTTTTGGAGGGAATGTAGATTATGAAAAATTATCAATATTATATAACCATCCATTGCCTATAGGTAAGTTTGGAGTATTTGACCCAACATTAATTGTAGCTAAAACTTTTGGTAAAACACCACTTTCTGTATTAACAGCAGTACCATCAAATCAAACGTACTTTTTAACACCTAATACTTTTGCTTTACTAGATTATTATGATTTTGTTGCTGATAGTTCAGTTGAAGGTCATTTTGAACAACATTTTAATGGTTTATTGATGAATCGAATTCCACTAATTAAAAAATTAGGGTTGCGTAGTCTGCTTACTTTTAGAACTGTGTATGGCAGTATTTCAAAAAGAAATAAAAAAATAAATAGATCGTCAATTAAATATGTAGCACCAAACAGAAAACCATATTTTGAATACGGCTTTGGTATTGAGAATATTGGGTATGGTAATTTAAGGCCATTACGAGTAGATTTTATTTGGAGAGGAGATTTTAAAAATGTGAATGGTCCAGAGAGTCCAAAATTTGGAATAAGAGTAGGGTTTAAAACTTCATTTTAGAAATATGAAAAATAAAGTAAGTGTAATTTTATGGTTATTGGCTTTATTTATAGGTTGTAACGTGCTCGTAGCTCAAGAATATAAATATGATGTAAACGTTTTTGGAAAAACAATTGGTACTGTTATAGCTAACAGAACTATAAAAGGAACTAAGATAGAATATTCAACAAATTCATTATCAATAATTCGTTTTTTTGGAAAAAAAGAAATAAGTACTATAATGAAAACATTATATGAAAATAATGTTTTAAAAAAGAGTTTTTATGAAGTGAAAAAGAATGGAAAAATACGAGAGAAGTCAACACTAGAATATTTAAATAGTACATATAATATTATTACTAACGGAGAAAAAACAAAACATACAAAACCAATACATTTAAGTACTATTATGTTAACGTATTATAAACCAAAAGACAAAGAAAAAGTATTTGAAGAGGTTGGAGGTTTTTATAAAAAAATAAAAAAAATAAAGGTTAATGAGTTTGAGTTAATAAATCCTAGAAGTAGGCATATAGATACTTACATTTATAATGATGAAGGTATTATGGAAAAATGTATTGTTAGAAAAACATTATTTAATTTTGAAATGATATTAAAGTCAAAGAATAAGCAAAAACTAGTAGGTAAATTATAAATAACTTAAAAAAGCCCATAATTTACGCTCTTCTAAATAATATAAATTAGTTTCATTACAGTAAGCTTCTCGTTCAAAACTTAAGTTTTTATATGCTAAGTGTTTGTTTTTGTATATAATTAACTTAATTAACCATTCAATAGCGTAAAATAAAAAAAAGAAAATAATAAGTAATTCTTGTTGTTGTTTTAGATGAATTTTTTCATGATTTACAAGCTCGTAATTATATCTTAAGTCCTTCCTTTTTAAAAATATAAAAGGGTATAAAGTTAGACCAATAAAGCCTTTAGGTATTATATGTTTTGATATAAAAATCATGGTTGTATTACAACATTTCTTGAGTTTGTAAAAATAATGAATTTTATAATATAGCATAAAAATCTCAAATCATCTATGAAGTTGTTTTTTCAAGAAATGAAGTTACTATAGGATTTCTGTTATTTTTATTCCATATAATAGATAAAGTAGTGCGTTGTGAAATATTGGTAAGTTCAATAAATTTTACACCCATAGCATATCCATGTTGAAGAGATTTAGGAACAATAGATAAGCCAAAATTATTTTCAACTAATTTATATATTGAGGCAGCATGTATGGTATTATGAGAAATAATTGGAGTGAAATCACTATCATCAAAAATTTGCATTACCTTTTCATAATAAGAGGGGCTATAAGAGGGATCAAATAATATAAAAGATTCGTCTTTTAATTGGTTTAAATTTTTAAAAGTATCTGAATTAATTGGATGGTTTTTAGGTAATACTAAGCAGAAAGATTCTTTTAAAATAGGTTTAATAACTAAGCCTCTAGGTACACGATCTAATCTTACAAAACCAACATCAATATCTTGAGATAATAAGCTATCAATTTGTTTATCATTATCCATTTCTTTTAGTCCAAATTGAACATTAGGATGTTCTTTTTTAAAGCGAATTAACAAATTAGGAATAATCTCTTGCATAGCCGAACCTACATATCCAAATTTTAATTGTCCATGTTTACCTTCTTGTAATAGCTTAGCATAGTTTAAAATATAATCAAGGTTTTTTAGGTTCCTAGTTAATTCAGTTTTTAAATACATACCAACAGGGGTTAATTGTACTTTTCTATTGTGCCTAACAAACAGTTGTATGTCTAAATCTTCTTCCATTTGTTTAATTTGTCTGCTTAATCCTGGTTGAGATATAAAAAGGCGTTCGGCAGCTTTCCTAAAGTGTAAATCTTCAGCTACAGCTAAGAAGTAACGAAAATGTCTTAATTCTATTTGATAACTCATGGTTATTATTTAATGATAAAGATGATATTGTTGGTTATCAAAAATAAAAATAACTTTGTAGAAAATGAAATAAAAGACATGTTTAAATACGGAATAGATCAGTTAACGGTAAATAAAGTAATTGCAATTGCCGAAGGAACTTTAAAAGCAGGTATAACAGCAGAAGCTAAGAGCAAAGTAGATGTATGTAGGAAGAAGGTAGATACAATGGCAAATTCTGATGCAGCTATCTATGGTATAAATACAGGTTTTGGACCATTGTGTGATGTGCAAATTACACCTCAAGAAACGAGTAAGTTACAAGAAAATTTACTAATTACACATGCTGTTGGAGTAGGGAATCCAATTGATAAAAAGCTATCTAAGATAATGATGATTTGTAAAGTACAAGCATTATGTCAAGGATTCTCTGGAGTACGTATAGAAATGATTGAACGTATCGTTTATTTTATTGAAAATGATTTATTACCAGTTGTTCCTGAGCAAGGTTCAGTTGGAGCTTCAGGAGATTTAGCGCCATTATCACATCTTTTTTTACCACTATTAGGTGAAGGTGAATTTTGGGTTGAAGATACAATACAACCAGCTAAAGGAGTATTAGCTAAAAATAATTTGGAGCCTTTAGTATTAGAAGCTAAAGAAGGTTTAGGTTTAATAAATGGAACACAATTTATTTTAGCACACGCTATTTTAGGTTTAAAAAAGATGGAATACCTTTTAGATTTAGCTGATGTAGCTGGAGCTATGAGTTTAGAAGGATATTCAGGTAATGTATCACCATTTAAAGAAGAGTTACATCAAATTCGACCATTTAAAGGGAATTTAAAAGTTGCTGAACGTATGCGAATGTTATTAAAAGATTCTCAAAACGTAGAAGATACAAGTTTTCCTAGAGTACAAGACCCATATTCAATCCGTTGTATGCCTCAGGTTCATGGAGCTTCTAGAAATGCATATTTTCATTTAAATGATTTGGCAGAAATAGAGATGAATTCGGTTACAGATAACCCTATAGTTTTAAGTGAAACGGAGGCGATATCTGGAGGGAATTTTCATGGGCAACCTTTAGCAATGGCATTAGATTATGCTTCAATTGCAGCATCTGAATTAGGAAATATAGCAGATAGACGATGTTATCTACTTTTAGAAGGAAAGTATGGATTACCAAGATTACTTACCGAAGCCGGTGGTTTAAATTCAGGTTTTATGATTCCTCAATATACTACAGCAGCTTTAGTAACTGAAAATAAATCATTGTGTTTTCCTCCATCAGCTGATAGTGTTCCAACCTCATTAGGACAAGAAGATCATGTTTCTATGGGGAGTATTTCTGGACGTAAATTCAATCAAATTCTAGGAAACATTGATAAAATATTTGCAATTGAGTTTATGTATGCTGCACAAGCTATGGACTTTAGAAGGCCAAATACATTTTCACCTATCATAGAAGATAATTTTAAGTTAATTAGAAGTGAAGTAGCAAAGTTAGAAGATGATAGAGTATTGAAAGATGATATTAATGCATTAATAAATATGGTTAAAAATCAAAAGTTTAAAGTAGCTTAAAAAAGACATTATGATGACATTTAAAGAACAAATAAAACAAGGAATTCCTAGTGAATTACCAGAAATGCCAATTTATGATTCGTCAATAAATAGAGCACCAAAGCGTAAAGATATTTTAACTGCTGAAGAAAAAAAATTAGCGCTAAAAAATGCATTACGTTATTTTGATAAAAAACATCACGAAGTATTATTACCAGAATTTAAGGAAGAGTTAGAGAAATATGGTCGTATTTATATGTATCGTTTTCGTCCAACATACAAAATGCATGCTCGTGATATTAAAGAGTATCCAGGGAAATCTACTCAGGCAAAGTCAATCATGTTAATGATTCAGAATAATTTGGATTATGCAGTAGCTCAACATCCACATGAATTAATTACTTATGGTGGTAATGGTGCAGTATTTTCTAATTGGGCGCAATACCTATTAACAATGAAATATTTATCGGAAATGACCGATAAACAAACGTTAACTATGTATTCTGGTCACCCTATGGGATTATTTCCCTCTCATAAAGATGCACCTAGAGTAGTTGTTACCAATGGTATGATGATATCGAATTATTCACAACCAGATGATTGGGAAAAGTTTAATGCGTTAGGAGTTACACAATATGGACAAATGACTGCTGGAAGTTATATGTATATTGGTCCTCAAGGTATTGTTCATGGAACAACTATTACTGTATTAAATGGTTTTCGTAAAATAAAAAAAGAACCTAAAGGGAATTTATTTGTAACTGCTGGGTTAGGTGGTATGAGTGGAGCGCAACCTAAAGCAGGAAATATAGCTGGTTGTATTACAGTTTGTGCTGAGGTAAATCCTAAAATTACTCAAGTACGTTTAGATCAAGGGTGGATTGATGAAAAAATTACTGATTTAGATCAATTGGTTTCAAGAGTTCGTTTAGCTAAAGAAAATAAAGAAGTTATTTCAATAGCATATTTAGGTAATATTGTTGAAGTATGGGAAAAATTTGACGAAGAAAATATCCATATTGATTTAGGTTCTGATCAAACATCATTGCATAATCCTTGGGCTGGAGGATATTATCCAGTAGATATTTCATTTGAAGATGCAAATGAAATGATGGCAAATAAACCTGAAGAGTTTAAAGGTAAAGTTCAGTCAACTTTACGTCGTCATGCAGCTGCTATAAATAAGCATACAGAAAAAGGTACTTACTTTTTTGACTATGGAAATGCTTTTTTATTGGAAGCAAGTAGAGCAGGAGCTGATGTTATGAGTTCTAATCCAACAATTGGTCGTGAGTTTAAGTATCCTAGTTATGTACAAGACATTATGGGGCCTATGTGTTTTGATTATGGATTTGGTCCATTCCGTTGGGTATGTACATCAGGAAAGCCAGAAGATTTAGCAAAAACAGACGCTATTGCTTGTAAAGTTTTAGAAAAGATAAAGAAAAAGTCGCCTATTGAAATTCAGCAACAAATGGCTGATAATATTCAGTGGATTAAAGGAGCGCAAGAAAATAAATTAGTAGTAGGTTCGCAAGCACGTATTTTATATGCTGATGCAGAAGGAAGAATGAAAATAGCAGAAGCCTTTAATAAAGCTATTAAAAAAGGAAAAATAGGGGCAGTTGTATTGGGGCGTGATCATCATGATGTATCAGGTACTGATTCTCCGTACCGAGAAACTTCAAATATTTATGATGGGTCTCGTTTTACAGCTGATATGGCAATACAGAATGTAATTGGAGATAGTTTTAGAGGAGCTACTTGGGTATCAATCCACAATGGAGGTGGTGTTGGCTGGGGTGAAGTAATAAATGGAGGTTTTGGCATGCTTCTTGATGGTTCTAAGGAAGCATCACGTCGTTTACAATCTATGCTTTTTTGGGATGTAAATAATGGAATAGCAAGAAGGAGTTGGGCAAGAAATGATGAAGCTATTTTTGCAATTAAAAGAGCTATGGAAGTTGAGAAAAAATTACAAGTAACGCTTCCAAATATAGTAGATGACGCACTGTTTGAAAATATGTAACAGTTTCAAGAATTAGAGTTTCAAGTTAAGCAATTTTAACTAATGAATGCTATAATGCTTGAAACTCTAAATTCTATAAAAAATGAAACTATCTAAATTACTATTCTTACCTATCATAGCTTTACTAGCTGTTTCTTGTGTCTCAGTAAGAGTTACTACAGATTACGATACCAAAGTAGATTTTTCTAAATACAAAACATTTGCTTTTTATAAAAAAGGTATTGATAAAGCACCAATTTCTGATCTTGATAAAAAACGTATAATGCGTGCTATTGAAGCTGAATTAATAGCGAAAGGAATGAAGAAATCATCTTCACCAGATGTTCTAGTTAGTTTATTTACAAAATCAAGAGAACGAATTAATGTAAATGATAATCGTTTTGGAGGATTTTGGTATCCATGGTATTATGGACCAAGTCCAATGAGGGTATCACAACACACTGAAGGAACTTTATTTATAGATTTATTAGACGCGGGTAAGAAAGAGTTGGTTTGGCAGGGTATTGGTACTGGAGCTTTAAGTGTAAGTAACGTAGAGCGAAAAGAAGCTCGAATTAAAGAATTTGTAAAAGAAATAATGGCTAAATATCCACCAGGAAGCCAAAATAAATAATTTTTTTTAGGGGATGAAAGAGGAGTTTTGAAATGTTTCAAACTCCTCTTTTTAATTTTAAATTAATAGTTAACCTCTAATGAGTACATACTTAATACTTGTAAGTAATCCATTGTTTTTTTACACTTTATAGAATTTGGTTCAAAAATCATTGCGTAATAATTAATTCCTCCAGTATAAGGGTCACAGCAAGGAATACATCTCCAAATAGTGTTACAAGTATCATTTGCTAATTTTTGCATTTGTTGGGTATATGTATTCATTTTATCACTTCCACATATAAATGAATAATAACCATTACATCCATTTGGTAAATCGATGTAAGTTTGTTGCATCATATTATTTTGTGCAAAAGCAAAGGTTTCATTACCGTCATTAACAATCAATTCATTGTAATGTTTTTCGTCATTGATTACAAATGAAGCAATAGACGTTTTATCATCTTTAATAGTTATAATGTTTCCTTGTTTTTTTCTTGTAGCAATAGCTATTATTGCAATAACAACATCTGATTTAGATGCGTAATAACTTTCATAAGGCTCTTTTGATTTTTCAGTAAGCTTATTAAAGTTATCAATACCTATTAGCTTAATAGCTTCTTCTTTGTTAACCTTCTCTAACTTATTATTGTTTGCATCGTAGCTTTTTGCTAATACAGGAAATCCGTTTTCTTTCCATGTATCATAATTTTTTAATGCTGAAACTGGTATTCCAAAATGAAGTTTTGGTAATTGTTTTAAAATAGTTGTGTAATTAATATTGTCTTCAGGATAAAGAGAACTATAAGTATTAATAAATACCTCCTTTAACGATGATTTAGGTAAAACATCATCTTTTATCGTTTCTGCTCTGAAGATGATATCATCTTCAATTACCAATTTGGCATTCATTATAAAATGATCTTCAAAAACATTGTTACTTTTAAGTATAACATGATCTTCAGTAACAAAAGCTTGTATTTTTTTCCAGGCCTCTTCGTTTTGAACAACTTTATTAAAAGTGGCAGAAACCTTTCTTATAAGAGGAATGTTTTCTGATCGTTGTTGAACAGTTAATGTTTCTTTTTTTTCGTTATCCAAAACATCAGAGTCTGTTGTTTGGCATCCCATTATTAACATACAGTAAATAAAAGGTAATAGAAATAATTTTTTCATAATAGTATATTTTATTTGCTACGAATATTCCATTTTTAAATAAAACCTAAAGGATATTGTTTCCGTATGAATAAAAATTTTTTCCGAAAAGAGCTTTTTTTTTGTAACAAAATAGCTTTTAAAGCTTCTAACATAGAAACTGAATAAAACCAACTAAATCAGATAATTATGAGATTAGTTATAAAAAACTTAACTAAAACCTATAAAAACGGGGTAAAAGCTATTGATAATTTAAATTTAGAGATAGGAACAGGGATGTTTGGTCTTTTAGGGCCTAATGGAGCTGGAAAATCATCATTAATGAGAACAATAGCAACATTGCAAATTCCAGATTCTGGAAGTATTTCTTTTGATGGAATTAATGTGTTAGAAAATCAAATGGCATTTAGAAAAATGTTAGGGTACTTACCACAGTCTTTTGGAGTATACCCTAAAATGTCAGCTGAAGATTTGTTAGATTATTTTGCAACGTTAAAAGGAATTAGTTCAAAATCTGATAGACAAAAAATTGTTAAAGAGGTTTTAGAAATAACTAATTTATATGAGGTAAGGAAAAAATACGTAGCAGGATATTCAGGAGGAATGAAGCAACGATTTGGAATTGCTCAATTATTATTAAACAATCCTAAGTTAATTATTGTTGATGAGCCTACAGCAGGTTTAGATCCAGCTGAACGTCATCGATTTTTAAATGTGTTAAGAGAGGTAGGAACGAATTGTACTGTTATTTTTTCTACACATATTGTAGAAGACGTAAAAGAGTTATGTAAAGAGATGGCAATTTTAAATGGTGGGCGTATTTTAAAACATACAACACCTGCAGCCGCAACAAAAGTAATAGAAGGGAAAATTTGGACTAAGATTATTGATAGAGATGATTTAGAAAGTAATGAAGCTACTTTTAATGTTCTTTCATCTAATTATAATCAAGATGATACATTAAATGTACGTGTGTATGCAGATGAAAAGCCTACAGAAGATTTTAAGCAAGCAGAACCACAACTTGACGATGTATATTTTATTGCATTAAAAGATGATCAGCCAGTAATGGCGTAACTATTTAACGAAATCATTTTTTAACTCAAAAAATAAAAGTACATGTTTTTTACAATATTTAAGCACGAATTAACATACTGGTTTAAGAAGCCAGCAATATACATATATGCAGCAATCTTCTTTTTGCTGGCATTAGTCTTATCAGCAAGTTCAGCAGGTATTTTTGATTCTTTAACAGTGACTACGGGGTCATCTAAAATAGTAAATTCTCCTTCGGCAATTAACGGAATGTTTAACACATTGGCTATTTTCTTATTCTTTTTATTTCCATCTATTATTGGTAGTTCGGTATATAGAGATTATAAGAGTAATATGCATTCAATTTTGTATTCGTATCCTTTTAATAAAGCTAATTATTTATCAGCAAAATTTTTAAGTTCTTTTTTAATAGTGCTATTAATTATTTTAATAGCTGGTTTAGGTTTGTTTTTTGGTTTTCGATTACCAGGAACAAACTCAGAGATAGTAGGTGCGTTTAATTTTTCAGCATATTTACATTCTTACTTAATATATATTATACCTAATGTATTGTTATTTGGAGTAATCGTTTTTGGAGTAGTTACCTTTTCAAGAAACATTGCTGCAGGTTTTATAACGGTATTATTATTAATGTTTGTACAAGGTGTTGCAGATAGTCTTTTATCGAATCCAGATAATCGTTTTTGGTCAGCTTTATTTGACCCTTTTGGAGGACAGGCAGCAAATTATTATACACGTTATTGGACAGTCGCAGAGCAAAACGAATTAATACTTCCGTTTAAAGGTGTAATAATTTATAATAGACTATTATGGTTAGGAATTGCTAGTTTAATATTAGCAGGGGTATATAAATTATTCTCATTTAGTCAGAATGCATTCACATTTAGTTTTAAAAAGAGTAAAGGAGAGCGTATTATTAAGCAAAATTTTGGAGGAATTACTCGTATTGAACTACCAAAAGTAAATTACGATTACTCATTCATAAATGATATTAAAACTACTTGGAAATTATCAAATATAGACTTTAAGTATATAATAACAAGCTTACCATTTATCAGTATTTTATTGGTAGGGTTAATATTTATTTTACTTACAGCTATGGGGGCGGGAGAATTATTCGGAACTAAAACATATCCTACCACTTGGCAAATGTTATTAATTCCAGGAAATACATTTAGTTTATTTATAAATTTAATGACATTCTTGTATGCAGGTATGTTAGTTCATAGAGCGAGCATTGCAGGAGCAAATCATATTATTGATGTTACGCCGGTAAAAAACTGGGCTTTGTTATTATCTAAATTTGCAGCCTTATTAAAAATGCAATTGGTAATGCTAGCAGTAATAGTTGTTGCTGGGGTGTTATTTCAAATTTATAAAGGGTATTATAATTTTGAATTAGGACACTATTTCTTTGAGGTATATGCGTTAAAGTTTATTCATTTTGTAATTTGGGCTATGCTAGCTTTGTTTATCCAATCGTTATTTAGAAATCCATACTTAGGTTTATTTGTATTGTTGGTAATAGCAATAGGAATACAGTTTTTAGGTTTGGCAGGAATAGAGCAGTCAATATTTAAATACAATCAAGGGCCTAGTTATTCATATTCAGACATGAATGAATATGGAGCTTCATTTAGTAGGTATTATACGTATAAAATTTATTGGTTTTTAGGAGGTTTAGTGGCTTTAATTTTAGCAGGTTTATTTTGGGTACGTGGTTTACCTCATTCTTTTAAAGAAAGGTTATCAATTTTAAAAGAAAGATTAACCATTAAATTAGTTTTAGGAATTGTAGTTTTATTGCTAGGCTTTTTTAGTCTCGGTAGTAGAATTTATTACGAAAATAACGTATTAAATATACGTAAATCATCAAAAGAGAGAGAGCAATTACGAGTTACTTGGGAAAAAGAATATAAAAAGTACGAAGGAAAAGCACAGCCTAGAATAGTAGCCGTTAATGTTGATATGAATATTTTCCCAAAGACAAGAGATTTTAAATCTTCGGGAACATATAAAATGATTAATAAAACTAACGAAACTATTGATAGTATTTTCTTAAATCATAATGATTACCCAAGTACATTTGAGTTTAATAAATTAAACAAATTGGTGTTAGAGGATACAATTCAGAATTTTGATATCTATAAATTTAATACGCCAATACAACCGGGAGATAGTTTAGAACTAAAATTTACAGTTCATAATAAACCAAATACATTTTTACGTAGTCATTCACCAGTATTGGCTAATGGAACGTTTATAAATAGTGGTATTTATCCATCATTAGGGTATTCTTCTGCAGGAGAACTAAGGGATGATAAAACGAGAGAAAAATTTGATTTACCAAAAAATAAATTACGTCCACATCCATCAGATAGCACTGCTTTAGGAAATACCTATATTTCTGGAGATAGTGATTGGATTGATTTTGAAGCTACTGTTAGTACAGATGAAGATCAAATAGCCATTGCTCCTGGCTATTTGCAAAAAGAATGGGTAAAAGACGGGCGTAAGTATTTTCATTATAAAATGGATAGTAAGATTTTGAATTTTTATGCTTTTAATTCTGCTAGATTTGAAGTGAAAAGAGATACATGGAAAGATGTTAATTTAGAGATTTATTATCATAAAGGACATGAATTTAATTTAGAAAGAATGATGGAAGGAATTAAAGCTTCTTTAGATTATAATTCAAAAAACTTTAGTCCTTATCAACATAGGCAAGTTAGAATTATTGAATTTCCAAGAACTGAAGGAAGTTTTGCTCAGGCATTTCCAAATACGATACCATTTTCAGAAGCAATAGGTTTTATTGCTGATGTAGATGATACCAATGAAGGTGGAGTAGACTATCCGTTTGCAATTACAGTTCATGAGTTAGCACACCAATGGTGGGCACATCAAGTTATTGGTGCTGATGTTTTAGGAGCTACAATGTTATCGGAAAGTTTATCGGAATATGTGTCTTTAAAAGTATTAGAGCATGAATACGGGAAATCTAAAATGCGTAAGTTTTTAAAGAAAAGTTTAGATGGATATTTGCAGTCACGTACTTTTGAGCGTAAACGTGAAAAACCATTAATGTATAATGATGGACAAGGATATATACGTTACCAAAAAGGATCTTTAGTATTTTATGCATTGAGTGATTATATTGGTGAAGAAAAATTAAACAATGCCTTAAAAGAGTATGTCGAAAAGGTTAAGTTTCAAGATGCTCCATATACAACATCAATAGAAATGGTTGATTATATAAAAAAAGCTACACCGGATAGCTTACAATATGTAATTAAAGATATGTTTGAAACCATTACGTTGTATAAAAACAGAATAACTAAAGTAACATCTAAGAAATTAGAGAACGGTAAATATCAAGTAGATATAGATTTTGAAGTTTCTAAATATCGTAATGATGAAAAAGGGAAGCGTTATTATGGTGAACAAGTAGGTGATACTTTATCATACAAGACAGAAAAAATGAAAAAACCTGTATTATCGGTTAAGTTAGCAGATTATGTTGATATCGGTATTTTTGGAGAAGAAGAAGTAGATGGAAAGAAAAAAGAAGTTGAATTATACTTACAAAAACATAAAGTAACTCAGATAAATAATAGAGTATCTATTATAGTTGATAAAAAACCTGTTGAAGTAGGTGTAGATCCATACAATAAATTAATTGATACAAAATCTGACGATAACCGAAGGAAGTTGTAAGTTTTAATTGATTTAGTAATTTTAGCAAGTGATGATTTTAAATTGTCACTTGTTTTTTTATTATCAATTTGCTACCCATTCTTTTAAGTCGTTAATGTCGTTGAAAATTAGATTAACGGATAAATCAACAGAGTCAATTTCTATTTTTGAGTACTTATCTGGCATTAATGCTGTAAACGCGCCTTTTGTTGGATGATTGAAATTATAATGTATTCCGCTTAAAAGGGTATCATAAGCTACATATTCAAAAGATAATTTTTTAAGAGTAAAATCAGTAATCATAATATTATTTTTTAAGTTTCTTATTGTAAAATTAAAAAAGGAAGATGGTTGTTATGTAGGAGATTAGATGGATTCCCTTAAAGTATAGATGAATGAAAATTAAAATAGATTAAATGTTGATTTTTAATTGTTTAGTGGTTTTTGAAAAAGGTTATAAAATACTTTACAACCTTTTTTATTGTTAGTTTACATGAATCTTTTTGTTGATAGACCCGTTTTTAGAGGTTATTTTGATAAGGTAGATTCCAGAAGTTATTTTTGGTATACCAATAATTATTTTACCATTAGATTTGAATTTTTTTTCAATTATTTTTTTACCAAGTATAGTATATAGACTTAAAGAAGCTTTATCAGACTGTAATCCAGTTATTGTTATTTCGTTTTTAGAAGATTGGTAAGTACTTACATTTTCTAATATTTGGTTATTATTACTAGAACTTAATTTTTGAGAAGTAGTATGAATGTAAAATTGTCCAATACCATCGACATTATTTTTAAGGGTACTAGTATAATTTTCTTTAGATAAGTTAGTAAAAGTATTATGAATTCTATCTTCTAAATATACTTGAATATTAGAAGGTAAGTTAGTAGACTTGGCAGAAAATTCTATTGTTTTTCCTGCATCAAATTTTAAACCAATAGGAACAATTATCGTTTCTAAATTATTAATAGGTAAGGATTGAATAGCAAAATTTTTGCCTTTATTATTGCTAACTAATTGAGAATAGATTGCAAAACTTGAAGAAATACCATTAAACATTGTACCGTCATAACCATTATCAAAACCAGTAGTTGCTTCATTTAAATAGAACAATTTGGTTGACTTAGTATTTTTGTTTTCTGTTACTGTTACATTAATTTCTGTTTTTGTATTTCGTTGGAAGGTATCAGATTGATGACTTTGATTAGTTTTACTAAAGGTAATATTGGTATTACGATTAGCACTAACAAAAAAACCTTGAGTAGGTGATATTTGAAAGCTACCATCTATACCGCCCATTTTTAAATCATAACTATTAGTTGCTTGATTCCATAGCCAAATTGTTTCCTCAGATAAAGCAGTTGAATTATCAGTAAAGAAAGTACTAAGATTAATGTAAGATGTAAATGGATTTCCTATTAAATTAAAATTATTGGTAGCTTGGGTAATAGGATAAGTAATGGTGCCTGTATTTATTTCACCAGTAAATTTTAAATCGCTAGGAACATTTAATTTAACAGAATACCCTTTTCCAGAAGTAATTACTCCAGTTGAGTTGTTTGATAGATAGTTCCAGGCTGATCCATCATTTTTATATGGAGCAATGCCGATATTTTTATTTGGACCAGTAGCAAAATCATTATAAGCAATTAAGTTTTCAATAGTTTCTGATTTTAATGGAGAAGCGACTAAATACCAATTATTAGTAGCTAAACTTCTTCTATAAGTTATGTCTCCATTTAAGTGTGCATTCGCAATTAATGAAGCCCCAGAAGCTAAGGTTACTTTTTTTATAGATGTAGAAGAGTTAACTGTAGGCTGATTTGTAGTTTTTAAAATTAAAACTTCATCAGAAGTTGATGGAATTTTATCTGTACTCCAGTTTGAAGAAGTATTCCAGTTTGAATCAACAGCACCTTTCCACGTTATTGTAGAAAAAGGTAAATCTGTGGTGTTATATTTACCGGGTGTAGCCTTTTGCGGATTGGAGGTAATTAATGAATGTTTTACAAAGTTGCCAGTTAAATCATCATTTCTGCCAATGGATTGATCTGCATTTGCTTCACTTCCGTAGGTATATGTTGTAATTATTACACCGTTGTTGTTTTTTAAAGTTACTGTATCTCCAGTATTATTTAAACTAATACGTCCTGTTGAAGCAGCTAATGATATTCCAGAAATATTAGTAGGAGCACCTCCACCAAAAATAACTACAGATCCACCAGCTGGTATTGTTATATTTCCAAAAGTATGTCTAATAGAACTATTGTCAGAAATGGTGTAGTCTGTAAGAATGTGAGGGGTAACGTCAGTGTTAACTAATTCAATAAACTCGTCTTGTGAAGTACTAATTGTACCATCTCCATTTGCATCAATTCCAGTTGGATCAGCTAAAATTTCATTAATAATAATTTTAGATAAATCGTCATCTATTATAACTAAAGTATGAGTGCTAATATTTATATCGGCAACTCCATTAGTAATAGTTAATTTTAAAATGATTGTTTCATTGTCCATATCAAGGTCATTATTAATATCTAAAGAGATATTTTTAGTTCCGTTAGAAGTAAAAATTAATGAAGATGTATTTAATGAATAGTCTGTTGCTTCTGCCGTACTATTACTGTCAATTGTAATATTAATTGTAGCGTTGGATGTATAATTGGAAAATGAGAGAGGTATTTGTTTATTGAAAGTGGTGTTTGTTTCATTAATAGAACTAGTACTGGTTTTAAAACTTACAGTAGGATTAGTTGATGGAGTTTTACCTTCAACTAATATGTCATCGATCCATAATAAACCAGCTCTAGACTTAGTGTATTGAAAATAAATTCCAAAATAGTTTTTTATAATATAATCATTGTTAGTAACACTTCCTTTAAGATCTAAAGAATCAAATCCTCCGTTTTCGTCAATAAATAATTTCCATAAACCATTTGTGCTTCGTGTAACTTTAATACCTTTAATTTCATTAGCATCCCAATCAATAGCGGTAGTAATTATAGATGTATCTACTGTTCCGTTTGTTACTTTCCATAAGGTTAAAATGTCTGAAGTACCGGTTAAGTTAACCCCAATTGCATATCCGTTTATGGTTGATGAACTTAAGTTTGATTCACTAGCAGTTAAATAAATCCAAAATTTATTACCCCCAGATGGGTCCCAATTCCCATTTTTTAAGTTGAATTGCCAAGTTATATCTTGTGTAGTTAGATCTAAACTGGAAATACTTTTACTGATATAACTTTTTCCAGCTGTATTTGATAGATTATGTTTTAATGAATGAGAACCATTAATTGGAGAGGTTGTAGAACTTGTCCAGTGACCATTTGTTCCTTGAGTCCAACCTGTAATGGCACCATTGTCAAAATTATCATTAATTTGTTGACTATAGGTTGAAGTGATTAAAAAATAGGGCAATAGAAGAGCTATCGCATAAGCGAGACAATTTTTTCTTTTCATGATTTTTCTTTTTCAGATTCTAAACTTAGAAAAAAAATAATTAGTAGAAAAATATTATTTGATATTTTTTTTATTTAATTTACTGATTCATAGGTGGTAATGGGGTTTTTTGGTTTGAGATAAGAGATATAAAAAAACCTCAAGAAATTTCTTGAGGCTTTTTTATGTATGCTGGTTTAAAATTAAAACCCTGGTGCTTCAGGACTTTGTGCCTGCGCTTTTTTAGGGTTTAATAATATATAGGTTCCTAAGGCTGTTAGGGCTGTATATTTACCATAATTTCCTATTTTTTTAAGAGCTTCTTTACGAGTTATATCGGTGTCGTTATTTTTAACTTGTTTTTTCATGGTCATACTTTTTAATTATTGAACTATAATTTTCTTACTTAACTTTCCTAATTCAGTTGATAGCTCTACTACATATACTCCTGATGCAATTTCAGGAAGGGAAATAGTTGAAACACCATTAGTTCTGAATTTTTTAGTAGTAATTTTTTTACCAAGTATAGAGTAAACAGTTAAAGAAGCTTTTTCTGATTGTAATCCAGCTACTGTTAATTCATTTTTAGAAGATTTGTATATACTTACGTTTTCTAATAATTGATTAGTATCACTAGTACTTAACTTTTGAGAAGTTGTATGAATATAAAATTGACCTATACCTTCAGCATCACTTTTAAGGCTAATAGTGTAGTTTTCTTTAGATAAATTAGTAAAAACATTGTTTGTTCTATCTTCTAAATACATGTCAATACCGCTAGGTAAATTAGTACCTTTAGCAGAGATTTCTATCGATTTTCCAGCTTTAGCTTTTAAACCAATAGGAACAACTATGTTTTCATAATCTTTATTTGGTAAAGCTTGAATAGCAAAATCAATACCTTTACTATCACTAACTAAATGAGTAAATGTTTTAAAGGTAGCGTTTGTACCTGTAAAAGTACCAACATCTGATCCTGGATCTAAACCTTTAGTTTTGTTTTCTATATATCTAATTTTTGTTGAAGATGTGTTTTTATCTTCAGTTACATTTAAAATTATCTCAGGATAACTTACAGAGTTACCTTTTAAAAATACATTACCAGTTTGATGTGTTTCCATAGCTTCCGTAAAGCTTACAGAAGTTCCACCTGCATCAGGAGCATGAACAAAAAATGCTTGTCCTGGTGCAATATAAAAAGCAGCATCATCAACAGTTTTTTCTACATAAGCCGAACCGTTCCATAAGTATAAACCAGCTCTTGAAGGATCAAGGTTACCAGCATCAATGTTTACTTTCAAAAAGTTATTAGTAGCATCAGCTGCATTACTAGCATGTAATGATGCAGTAAATGGGTTACCTACTAAATTCCATCTGTTTCCAGCTGGATTATCACCACCATCCGTAATTAGGAAAGTTTTGTCAGTAGTATTTAGAGTACCTGAAAAATTTATGGTACCACCTGTACTTTTTTGTATTGAATACCCCTTACCAACAGTAAATGTTCCTGCACTTGCAATATCATTTGATCCAGCTGCTGTAGTGTAGTGATTCCAACGAGAAGCGCTTACAACATTATTTACATAAGGAGCAATAGCATATTTGTTACCACTAGTACTTACATTTCCTGAAAAATCATTAATGTTTTTACCAGAAATTGGAGAAGCAACTAAATGCCAATTGGTAGATAAATATCGGTGATAATCAACATTGCTAATTCCCGTATGGTTTCCTTTAACAATTAAAGAACCATTGTTAGAAGCGTTAGATAATATGTTTAATGTACCATTTTGGTTAAGGTTTCCCTCAACTGTAATAGATTGACCGCTTAATATATTAAAAGATCCACCGATACTTATACTTAAATCGTTTATGGTAACATTACTAACATCTAAATTAATAGTATTTGTGCCTACATTAACATTATCAGTACTAATAGGTAGCCTACCTAATGACCAGTTACTTGGTACAGACCAATTTCCGCTAGCAACAGCATATGCATTTGTTTGATTTGATTCTGATGTAAAGTTCAAAGAAGTAGCATCAGAAATACCAGCATAATTATTATTAGCTGCATCTTTAAAAGCTGTATTAGCTATTTGAATATAATACCCAGTATTTAAATCAAAATCAGAACTAGGATTAATTGTGGCAGTATTCGTACTTATAGTAACAGAAGCAGTTGTAACGTCTATCGTTTCAACAGTACTATTGTCTAATGATTTTTTGATAAGTATGTTACCAGTACCTTTGCTAATGTTTTCATTAAATGTTAATACTATATTTTGCGAAATAACAACTCCAGTAGCATCATCTGCTGGATTAGAGGATGTTAAATTAGGAGTAACTCCATCAATAACAATTGCTTTATTAGCACCTAATGAGTTAGCAGCACCAGGACTAGGTAATGTTAAAGAAGCATTATTCCCAGAAGCATCTTGAATACTAGTACCGGCAGTTAATGAATTTGTAGCTACATAATCTAAATCAGCAGTTACATCACCAGCTTGAACAGTATATGTAAATTGTAAAGTATTGGTTCCACTACCAGTTCCATTATAGTTTACAGTTCTATCGGTAGTTCCAGTTTCTAAAGTTATTTGAGGAGTTCCAGTAACAGTAACAACTTCTGAGAAAGTAACAGTAACTATAATATTATCTCCAGCTTTATAAGTTCCATTAGCTGTTGAAGAACTTACACTCGTTACAGTAGGAACAACTCCATCAATAACTAATGCTTTATTAGCACCTAAAGAATTTGCAGCTCCAGGGCTAGGTAAAGTTAAGGTAGCATCTTTACTACCAGAATCTTGAATACTAGTACCGGCAGTTAATGAATTTGTAGCAACATAATCTAAATCAGCACTTAAATCCCCAGCTTGAACAGTATACGTAAACTGTATCGTATTTGTTCCACTACCAGTTCCGTTGTAATTTACAGTTCTATCTGTAGTTCCAGTTTCTAAGGTTATTTGAGGAGTACCAGTAACAGTAACTATTTCAGAGAAAGTAACGGTAACTATTACATTATCGCCAACTTTATAGGTACCATTGGCAGTTGAAGAACTTATACTTGTAACAGTTGGTGCTACTGCATTTGAAATTACTGTAGTTGTATTGTTAGTATCTGTATCTGTATTATCATTTATAACTACAGTAAAAGTAGTTGTTTCAGATGTACTTGTTCTATTATCAGTAGGATTAAAAGATAAAGCTCTAAGTTTTGCTTGCAAGTCAGCAGGTGAAGTACTAGCAATAGCATAAGGACCAGTACCAGTTAATCCAGTACCAGATAAAACACCTTTAGCATTAGTATCTAAAGTAATAGTTGCTGAAAGATTATCTCCGTCTGCATCTGTAGTTGTTATAGCAGAAAAAGGAGATACTGTAGCATTATCATTTACCGTTTGACCTGCAGACGTACCTGCTATTACTGGAGCTGTGTTTGAGACTGCAGCTACTATAACCATGCTATCTAATGACCAGCCTCCAATAAAGGGAGATGAAGGTGTTAATATTAATTCATCAATATCTGCAAAAGATCCTGTTGTTGGATTTGTTAAATCTACATTTATTAATGTATTGTGCCCTACTGTAATAGTTTTTGTTCCAACTTCTATTCCATCTTTTTTTCCTGATGCTGTAAATGATTGAGTTGTAGCTCCTGAGTTATATTCGTATGCAAAATCAAAACTTGTAATACCAATTTCACCACCAGAATCTGTAGATAAAGTTGATGAATTAGTTGTTCCTGAAGAATCACCTCCAAAAAATAAAGAAGCTTCTGCTCCTCCAGCTGTAGAATTTGTACCAGCTCCATTTCCTGATAATGCAAAAGCAATAATTCTTGAATTTGAAGAGGTCATAGATACATCAAATCCATTTAATAAAGCATTAGCACTTTGATCAGCACTTGGGTTTAAAGTATTGGCGAGAACTGTAGTTGAAGTTCCAAATTCCATAGTTCCTGGAGTTTGTCCATACAGTTGTTTTGATAATACAAACAGAAGGATTAATAGAAGTTTTAAGTAATAATGTTTCATTATTTATTATGTGTTTGGTTAAGTTTTTTAAATATAATAAAAACTATTTGATATATAGTAACTTAGAATTAATTTATAAGAGATTTTTGTGTAAAAACTCTAATGAAAATTCATTAGAGTCTTAGTTTGAAAAAAAATATAAATTTAACTTTTTAATTTCTTGAAGGAAACACACCTTGAAGAGCTATAATATAATTTGTTGTTAAATATGGTTGCATATTATTGTGTGCTTGGTTTCCTCCATTGTTTAAAATGTTTAAACCAGCATTCCCACTTAAGGTTTGCCCGTTTACAACATTTCCTGCAGTAGGTGGGCCAAAAGATTTTACTTTTGTAGCACTTAGACCACTACCATATTCAGCGGCAGCAGGGACATCTCCAGCTTGAGGAGTTTCGTTTACTGCAGCACTAGTACTTAATTGTACATGTTGGTCAGTTGCTCCGTTGTTACTTGTTAAGTGATTATGCGAAGGCATTTCAAGAGTTGTTAACGTATGTACTTCTTGACCACTTCTTGATCCTAATCTACGATCAGATAATCCTGGTCCACGACCTGAACTAATTGCAGCTCTACCACGTAAATCTGGTAATGCAAATGTTGTCCTTCCATCTCCTCCATAAATTGTTCCTAAAATAGAAAATAAAGCAGAGTTTTGTGCTATGGGTAATAATTGACCTTCACATAAAGCCCAACCTCTTGGAGCAAAATTTCCTCCGAATAATACGATTTGTCCTAAAAATGGATCCATAATAATAAAATTTAGTAGTTAATATTTAATTTAAAATTGTTAATACCATACAGAGACAAATTATAATAGGTTGTCCTGCTAATCATAATCCATACAAAAAGGTATAGATTTTAAGAGTCTTATTTAAAGTGAGTTATTTAGTTTTCTTATCTCAAATGTAGGAATAGACTTTTCTAATTTTTGCAAATAAGACCTAAGTGATATTTATTGAGGCGTAAGTGTATTATTTTTTGGAATATGTGTGATTTCATGTTTTTTGCTTTAAGCAAAGGAAGAAATTTTCAAAGCAAATTTTTATTTTTTGTGAAGTTTGAGCTCTTTTTTGTGAAGTTGTATAACATTAAACTATTTCTGTGTTATTATAAGGAATTAAGAAAGTGTTTAATTTATAAAAACATCTTGTATTTATTGAGGTTTAAGCTCCATGCTATTGAATAACAATTAATAAAAGAGTTGAATGATATTAATAAAAAGGGAAAGGCGTATTAGTTTTTTCTCCAGAAAAAAGGAGTTAATAATATTAAAACTGTAAAAAGTTCTAAACGACCAATAAGCATTAAAAATGAACAGAACCATTTTGCACCAACTGATAAATGAGAAAAATTATCAACAGGGCTAACAGAGCCAATAGCAGGCCCTATGTTCCCCAAAGAAGAAGCACAAGCACCTAAGGCAGATTTAATATCTAAGCCTAAAAATGCTAGAATAACTGTTCCTAGAATAAAAATTAGCATGTATAAAACAAAGAAAGATAGAATGTTGAATACAATGGTCTGACTAACTGCTTTACCATCATAACGAACAGGTATAATGGCATTTGGGTGTAATGATTTTTTAAATTCTAAAAAGCTACTTTTAAGTAGAATAATATGACGTACTATTTTTACACCACCAGAAGTTGATCCGGCAGACCCTCCTAAGAAAAATAACGAAAAGAATATTGCCGTAATAAAAAAGTTCCACATGGTAAAATCGGCAGTTACAAAACCTGTAGTTGTAATTACTGAAATAACAGAGAAAAATGAATGACGAAAAGCACTTTCTACTTTTCCAAATACCATTGGGTGTTCAATACTAGTATTTAAATTATGATCTTGAAAAAAGATGATAGTTACTGCAATAATTGTTGAAATACCTATTACACTAAATAAATAATATTTGAATTCTTCGTTTTGTAAAACTTTTTGAATTTTTCCTTTTAAAGCAAAATAAGTAAGTACAAAGTTAGTACCAGCTATAAACATAAATATAGCTATAATGTATTGTATAATAGGCATGTTATTATAATAAGCTACACTAGAGTTCTTTGTTGAAAAACCTCCAGTACTTACAGTAGCCATGGCATGGTTAATGGCATCAAACCAAGTCATACCAGCAACTTTTAATAATATAAATTCAACAAATGTTAAAAGAACATAAATTAACCACAAGCGTTTAGCTGTATCAGTTATTCTAGGGTGTAATTTATCAGCAGAAGGACCAGGAGCTTCAGCCATAAATAATTGCATTCCTCCTATACCCAATAGCGGAAGAATAGCTATGGTAAGTACTATAATTCCCATACCACCAATCCAATGTGTTGCACTTCGCCAAAAAAGAATTCCTTTTGGCATAGATTCAATGTCTGTTAATATGGAAGATCCAGTTGTTGAATACCCAGAAATAGTTTCAAAAAAAGCATCAGGAATTGACGAAATAGCACCAGATAATAAGTAAGGAAGCATTCCAGTACATGACAATGTTAACCATCCTAAAGTAACAATTAGATATCCTTCTTTTTTTTGAATTTTTTTTGAATTAGGCTTGTTAAAGAAAAAAAGTAAAAGCCCAATTGCAACGGTTATTATTCCTGCATTTAAAATTCCTAAAACAGCATTTTCATTATGGTATAAGCTAAAAGGGATGGCAAGCCACATAAACAAGCCATTTAAAACAGCAGTTATACCTAAAAAACGATAAATAAGTTTAAAGTTAAGATTTTCCATTAGTTGAATAAATCTTCTACAATTGATATTGCTTCTGGTAAACAAAACACAATAGCTTTGTCACCACTTTTTAGTTGAAAATCACCAAAAGACATTAACGCTTTTCCATCTCTAATTACACCTCCAATAATGGCTTCTCTAGGGAAACGTAGCTCTTTTACTACTTTTCTTGTAACTCTTGCATTTGGTTGAACTTCAAATTCAAAAACTTCCGCATCAATATTATGTAAATTAGCTAATGCTAAAATTTCACCTTTACGGATATGGCGAAAAATATTACTAGCCGCAATTAATTTTTTATTAATTAGTGTGTCAATACCAATAGTTTGAGAAATATTAATATAATCCATATTTTCAACTAAAGCCACTGTCTTTTTTACTCCTTTTGATTTAGCTACTAAACAAGACATGATATTTGTTTCAGAATCACCAGTAACAGCAACAAAAGCATCCATTTCTCGAATGTTTTCTTCTTCAAGGAGTTCTAAATCTCTTCCATCTCCATTAATAACAAGTGTGTTTCTAAGATTTTCAGCTAATTGTAAAGCTTTTTCTTTTTTACGCTCAATTAATTTTACTTTAAAATTATCAATACATAAATTCCTTGCTGTTTTTTCTCCAATACTACTACCACCAAGAATCATTACATTATTAATATCAACATGTTCTTTTCCTATAATAGGATGTAACTTTTCAATACTATAGCTGGGTACAGAAAAATAAACTTGATCATTCATTTTATATACAGTATCACCACGAGGAATAATAGTTTGTGCTATTCCTTCTCTTTTTATGGCAATAGTAATAAAATCAACTAGGCAATATTTCTCTTTAACTTCTTTAACTGTTAAATCTAAAATAGGAGACTTATAACCTAAAGTTGTTCCCATTATATTGAAAACACCATTTTCAAAAGCTACTGTGTCATTAAAAGAAGATTGATTTAAAAGAAGTTTAATTTCTTTAGCAGCCAACTCCTCAGGAGAAATCATAAAGTCTACACCATAATCTTTAAAGTTGATAACATCATTATTTAAAAATTCTGGGTTGTTTATTCTAGCAATAGTTTTTTTAACGCCTAAGGCTTTACCAATAACAGAGATTGTAAAATTTGTATTTTGACTTTCAGTTACAGCTAATAAAAGATCTGCAGAGTTGATACCAATCTCTTTCAGTAATTTAATAGAAGTAGCATCACCTTTTTTGGTAATAACATCTAAATGATTATTGATGTAATTAAGTTTGTCTCCGTCAAAATCGATTACATAAGTATCTTGAGACTCATAAGAAAGTAATTTAGCCAAATGAAAACCTACGTCTCCAGCCCCGGCTATGATAATCTTCATATTTAAAATTAAAAAAGATAGAGTACAAAGATACTGTGCTTGGTTGGGTTGTGCAAAAAATGATTTATATTTATCATTAAAAAGAAAAATTGCACAATGAAAAAATTAGCTATAAAATCTTGGTCTCAAGATGATAGACCTCGTGAAAAACTATTGTTAAAAGGAAAAAATACATTATCAGATGCTGAGCTTATTGCGATATTAATAAGTTCTGGTAATAGAGAAGAAAGCGCAGTAGATTTATCTAAAAGAATATTACAATCAGTAGGGAATAATCTCAATAATTTATCAAAATTATCCATTGAAGAGTTAATGCACTTTAAAGGAATAGGGGAGGCAAAAGCTACAACTATTGTTACTGCATTAGAATTTGGTAAAAGAAAACAATTTGAAAAAAAACAACAAATAAGTAAAATAACATCTTCATTTGATGTTGCAAAAATAATGCAACCTATAATAGGAGATTTGGAACACGAAGAATTTTGGGTGTTGTATTTAAATAATTCAAATAAAATTTTAGCAAACCATCAAATAAGCAAAGGTGGGTTAACTGCTACTTTAGTTGATGTTCGAATTATATTTAAAAAAGCATTGGAACTTTTTGCCGTTGGGTTAATATTGTGTCATAATCATCCGTCAGGTAAATTAATACCAAGCAATTCAGATATTGAATTAACAAAAAAAATAAAGAAAGCAACTTTTACATTAGACTTAAAATTATTAGATCATTTAATAATTACTGAAAAAGCGTATTTTAGCTTTGCAGATGAGGGAGTTTTATAAAAAACTTAAAACTTTGCTACTTATAAAATTATAAAAATGCTTTTAATTTATACGCATAAGATTACTCCTAGGGTTAGATATACTTTTAAACACATCATAACCCGTGTATTACAAATACCTATAAGTTTTACAAATAAAGTTGAAGAATTTGTAGCACATAATGGACCTAAATTTTCATACACTAAAGTAGCATTAGGAAAAGAATTTTTTATTAAAAGTCACGATTTACTTTTTCAGCAAGGAATAAGAGATGTAGAAATACACATGCAAAAATGGAAAGGAGTTCCTTGTTTTTTCTTACAAGGAGACAAATCAAATATACCTTTTGATATATTTTCAGCAAGCTTTTATTTAATTACTCGTTATGAAGAATATTTACCTCATATAAAAGATAAACATGGACGGTTTGAAGCAGCAGAAAGTATAGCTTTTAAATATAAGTTTTTAGAAAAACCACTTATTGATATTTGGTCGTACATGTTTTTAGAAGAATTGAAACAACGTTTTCCTGAATATAAATATAGTTCAAGAAAATATAGTTTCATTTCTACAATTGACGTTGATAATGCTTTTGCATATAAACATAAAAGTTTTGTTAGAACTGTAGGTGGTTTTTTTAAAGATGCATATCAGTTAAAAGTTTTTAATTTATGGGATAGGTTTAGTATTCGTTTTAATATTAAAAAAGATCCATTTGATACATTTCAGAAAATTATTGATTTAAAAAAACAACATGATATAAGAACGCTTTTCTTTTTTTTAATAGCTGATTATACAACATTTGACACTAATGTTTCTGCTTCAAAAACTAAATTTAAATTATTAATTAAAAACATGGTAGACTATGCAAGAGTAGGTTTGCATCCTTCCTATTATACAATGAATGATTTAGCGATGCTAAAAAAAGAAAAAGAACGATTGGAAGCTATAACCAATATGCCTATTAAACGATCAAGGCAACATTATTTACGTTTTTCATTGCCTGATACTTACCAGAAACTAATTGATTTAGAAATAGAGGAAGATTATTCAATGGGGTATGCAAGCCATGCAGGATTTAGAGCAAGTACTTGTACACCATTTTATTTTTACGATATTGATTTTGAAATACAAACACCATTAAAAGTTTTTCCTTTTGCTGTTATGGATACTACGTTAAATGATTATATGAAATTAACTCCTAAACAAGCTCTAGGTAAAATTAGAGATTTAAAAAATGAAGTAAAAAGAGTAAATGGTGTTTTTATAACATTGTTTCATAATGAAAGTTTAAGTGGGTATCAACGTTGGAGAGGGTGGAGTAGGTTGTATGATTCTATGTTAAAAATAGTAAAAGCTTAATGATTTCATTCGTAAAGAGAAAAGATCTAGAGATAGAAAAGTATAATGATTGTATTATTAATTCTCTACAATCAAATGTATTCGGGTTTTCTTGGTATCTAGATATAATAGCTGATGATTGGAGTGTTTTAGTATTGAATGATTATGAAGCTGTAATGCCGTTGCCTTTTAGAAAAAAAGCTTTTATTAAGTATGTTTATCCACCTTTTTGGTTAATTCAACTAGGTATATATTCAAATGAGGTTGAAGATGAAAACGAGTTTTTAATAGAACTCTTTGAAAACTTTAAATTTGTCGAATTACGTATGAATTCCATGAATTCGTTTAGCATGTTTTCTGTTTTTCAACAAGAAAAAAGAATACAAGTTTTATCGTTAAAACAAGATTATGAGATTATTTATACTAATTACAATAGAAATAGAAAAAGAGAATTAAAAAAAGCTGTGATTCATGACTTAAACGAATGTTGGAGTGATTGCCCAACAGTTTTAATTAACTTATTTAAAGAAAACGTAGGTAAACGTGTAAAAAAAATTTCTGAAAAAGATTATGATAGATTACTATCATTAATGCAGGTTTGTATTCGTAAAAAAGTAGGTGAGCTTTTAACTGTTTATGATATGGATAATAGAATTGTTTCTGGAGCTTTTTTTTTAAAACATAAAAAAAGAGTAACTGAATTGGTTTGTTCTTCTGATTTTAAAAATCGGAAAAATGGGGCTAATACATTTATGAATGATAGAGCAATCTATAAATATTCAAGAAATTTTGATGTTTTTGATTTTGGAGGTTCTTCTATGAAAAACATTGCTAATTACTATAAAAGTTTTGGAGCAGTTGATGAGAAATACATTCAATTGTATTATAATGACTTACCCAAATTTATTAAGTTTTTTAAACGGTGAAATTGTTTCTTTTATAATAATAAACAAAAGTAAGAAAGGAAGTTATTCCTGTAAACCACATTAATAAGGCTGAAGTTATTGCTGCTCCTTTAATACCTAATTTGGGTATTAAATAATAATTAGAAATTATATTTATACATAGTGCAGTTAAAGTTATATAATAGTTTGCTTTTATTTTTCCAATAGAAGATAAAAGGTTACCAAAAAGACCTCTAAATATCAAAATTCCACATACACCTATATTCAAAATAAAAAAACTCTCCCTGTATTGAGTAAAACTTGCATCAAAAAAAGTTAAAGTTATTTCATCAAAAAGATGAAAAAAGATAACAAAACCTATACTAATGACTGAAAATAATAACATATAACTTTTTATATAGTTATAAATGTATTTTTTTTGAGTGATTTTTTCAGTAAAAGAAACAAAGTCTGTAGTAATAAAAACTCTAGGTAAAAATAAAATACTAAAAGGTATTAAGGATATATATCTATAAGCAGTAATGCTTTCTGGTTCTTCTAAAAGATAACCAACTAATAAAATATCAATAGCAAAAAGTAACATGGTAGCTACATTAGCTAACCCTCCAAAAAAACCGTATTTCCAAAACTCTTTATTAATAAAAGAAGGTTTTTCTATTCTTGTTTTTAATTGAATATTTATTTCTTTTCGGAATACAAAAACAGTAATGATAGGTGTAGTTATTAAGGCAGTGATATATCCATTCTCTTGAAAAAAGTAGCAAAATAAACTTACAGTAACTATTAAAAGTGAATTGTATATGATTTCGCAATAAGCAACTACTTTATTTCTATGTTCCAAACGTGCTTTTATTTTAATGACTTCAAATAAAAAGAGAGGAATGAAAATTAAAGAAAAAATACTTAAGTAATGCCCTGTTTTAAATAATTTAAAAGGAAACAAAAAACCTATAGAAGCAATTATAATTGAAAGAACTCCAGAAGCAATAACACCTTTTTTTAATACATAATAGAGGAGGGATTTTTTGTCTTTGTTATTATTTGTTAGTGCTCCATAACGTATATAACTTTGATGCAATCCAAAACCTATAAATGGAATTAAAAAAGTAATAATATTCCAAGAAAATAATACTAAACCTAGCTCTTTGTTTGGTATTAACTGTAAAGCAATCCAAGAGGTTAAAAAAGAGAATATTCTTGCTATTATAGTTGCTGTAAATATATAGCCACCTGAACGATTTAAAAAACTTTGTATGTAGGTTCTAATTAAATTCAATTTAATGCTTTTTCATATAGTTTAGAGAATTGATTAGCAATACTGTTATTACTGAAGTTTTCTTGAGCATATTTATACATTTTTTCTGTATTGTTTTTTGGAAAACGGTATATATATATTAATTTTTCTAGTAATTGATCTTCGTTTTTTGGTTCAATTAAAAATCCGAATTTATTGGGGAAATACTCAGAAATACCACCAACATTTGTACTAATTACTGGAGTAGCACAAGCAAAACTTTCCAGAATAACGCATGGTAAGTTTTCATAGTTGCTGAATAATACAAAAACGTCAGCTTGTTGTATGTAGTTTATAACCTTAAAATGAGGAATATGATCAATAAAATCTATTTTATGACTAATTTTTAATTTATCAGCTAGATCTTTATATTTTAAAGAATTTTCTCCAATTAAAATTAATTTGAAGTCAGTAACCGTCTTATTTAATTCAGTGATGGTTTTTATAATACCTGACACATTTTTATGTGAATCGAGCATGTTTGAAATATGAACAATAGTAAATTGTTTAGTTGCTATTTTTAATGGGAAAAATAAATTAGTATTAACTACATTAGGTACTTTTAGATACTTTCCTATTAAATTTAAGTTTAACATTGAATGTTTTAAATCATCAGAAACTGGACAAATATAAGAGGCCTGTTTTGCTATAATTTTAGATAAAAATAATTCAATATTTGAAATTTTTTTTGCTAAAGGCATATGATAGCCTGTCCAATGCTCAGAAATAACAAACTGCTTTTTTTTAACCCATTTTAAATACAATGCTAATATTCCGAAAGGAAATAGTTTGTTGAGGTGTACTATGTCAAAAGTACCAATTCTCTTTAATAAAATTATGAAAGCATTATAATATCGAATTATTTTTATAATAGGATTTTTACTGGGTTTTATATAAGCTATGTGTGTGTGAATTTCATTAATCGATTCTGAGAAAATTTCAATATTTTTATTTAGAGATGCGTCTGAAATAATGTGTAAAACAGAAACTTGATGTTTTAAGCTCACAGCTTCTGCATGTCGCTGAATAAAATCACCATTATTAGGCAGAACCCTTGAGGGGTACCATCCACATAAAAAAAGGATATGAAGTTTACTTTTTGTCAAAATTTTACAGTAAAATTTATGCTAAAATAGTTTTTTTAATCATAAAACCCTTTAAATTTGAAGCATGACGAATATTAAGCATCTTTTTTTTGATTTAGATCATACATTATGGGATTTTGAAAAAAATTCTGAGTTAACTTTTAAGCAAATATTTAAAGAACAAAGTATAACCCTTGATTTTACAGAGTTTATTAAAATATATTCTCCTATAAATTTTAGTTACTGGAGATTATATAGAGATGAAAAAATTTCAAAATCTAGTTTGAGATATAAAAGACTCAAAGATACTTTTGATGCTTTAAATTATGTGATTACTGATGAATTGATTAATTTAATAGCAGAAGATTATATTAAATATTTACCAAACTTTAGTCATTTGTTTGAAGGAACAATTGAAACGTTAGAATATTTAAAAAAACAATATCAATTACATATTATAACTAATGGCTTTGAAGAAGTTCAACAATTAAAGATGAAAAAATCAGGTATTTCTAAATATTTTGATATCATTGTAACTTCAGAAAGTGTTGGTGTTAAAAAACCAAATCCTAAAGTTTTTAAATTTGCTTTATCTGAAGCAGAAGCTTTACCACAAGAGTCTATTATGATTGGAGATAGTTATGAAGCTGATATAATGGGAGCATTGAATACAGGGATGAATGCAATACATTTTACTGAAGAAAAATCCAAAGGAAATGATGTAACTAGTGTTAGTTCATTATTAGATTTAAAGCAATATTTATAAAAAAATAACGTTGAAGTTTAACCTACTATACTAATTATGATGAAACAAAGTTTGTTTAAAGTTATTAGCTGTGCATTACTTATTTTTTTTACATCTTGTGTAAAAGATTTAGATTTTGATCAAGCACAGAATTTTGAAATATCACCAACATTTGTAGCTTCATTGGCGTATACAAAATTGGAGCAAACTACTTTTGTAAGCCCAACAGGTACAGAAATTACACGCATAACTGATACTTCGAATTTTTTCGTTTTTGAAAATTCTGTAACTGACGATTTAGTAAAGATAGATGTTGATTTTGAAATTGACAATCCTTTTAATAGAAGGTTTACATTAGATTTTAGGTTTTTGGATGGTGCAGGTACTGAAACATTTAGATTACGACAAGTAGCTGTTCCTGAAAATACTCTAAATTATAAGTATAAAGAAGAAATTGACTTGAGTGTTAATAACAGTATTTTAAACTCTAAAAGGATAGAAGTAATATTAGAATTGCTTCCAAGTTCAGATGGGTCTATTATAAATATCAACGAGCGTAAAGTTTTTACTTTTAAATCAGCAGGAACCTTTTATTTTAAAATAAACTAATGAAAAAGTTATTAATTATTTTAATAACTCTTTTTGGAGTTATGTCTAATTCTTATGGTCAAAACAAACAAATCTTGTACGGTTTTGATGAAATCCCTCAAACATTATTACTAAACCCAGGGGCAGTAACAAATTATAAGTACCATGTTGGAATTCCATTAATGTCAAATATATCAGCCAATGTTGGTATAACAGGTGTTACTTTAGCTGATGTATTTAGAAATGACGGTGTTGATTTTACTACTAAATATAGAAATGCTCTTAATAAACTATCAGAGAATGACTATATACAAGTAAATTCTCAAATAGAAGTTTTAAATGGAGGGTATAAATTAAATGAAAGAGATTATATTACAGCAGGTTTTTATACTGAAATGGATGCTTTTGCTACTATACCTAAAGATATTTTGAGTTTAATAAACGAAGGAAATGCTTCAAATGTAAATAGAAGTTTTTTGTTATCTCAAGCATCTGTAAAAGCTGAGTTTATTGGGGTTTTACATTTTGGTATTTCAAGAACCTTAAATAAAAAACTAACAGTTGGAACTAGATTGAAAATTTATTCTGGAGCAGTAAATGTAACTTCTACTGGTAATACTGGAAGCTTTACAACTAGATTAGGGCAAAATAATATTTATTCTCATTATTTAAATAATATAAATATATCAGGAAATAGTTCTGGTATTTATGATGAGAATAATGAATCAAATCTTTCTGCTGGTACATTATTAGGTAGAACTTTCTTTGGAGGAAATTTAGGATTAGGAGTAGATATTGGATTTACTTATAAACTAAATGATCAAACAGAAATCACTGCAAGTTTACTAGATTTAGGATTTATCAGTTATTCTCAAGATGTAAGAAATGGAACAATGATAGGTGATTTTGTTTTTTCTGGAATTGAATTTCAATACGATGCTACAAATCCTGATTATTGGGGAGATATAGACAATGAGTTTAGACAACAAGTTCCAAGAGCAGAAAATAAAGAGTCATATACAGTAGCAAGACCTATAAAATTTAATAGTTCTATTAAACATAGTTGGGGTAAATCTAGAAGAGAAGAAAATTGCCATGATATATCATATAATGACTATTTTGATAATGCTATTGGTGCTCATATTTTTTCTGTTATAAGGCCAAATGGACCTAAGTTTGCTTTAACAGGTTTTCTTGAAAAAAGACTATTTGAAAGTATAAAAGGTAAAGTAACATATACTATTGATGATTTTTCTTATAGTAATTTAGGAGTAGGGCTTTCTGCAAAATTAGGAAAAGTTAATGTATTTGGAATGGTAGATAATTTGTTTAAAATTACCGATATTGCTGATGCTAATCAAGCTTCATTTCAAGTTGGAGTAAATTTAATTTTTAAGTAATGAAAAAAGTATTTTTTGTTTTATTTTTAGTAACAACAACAGTATTTTGTCAAAAAAAGGTGAATAATTACAAATATGTAATAGTTCCTACTAGGTTTGATTTTTTAAAAAAAGAAGATCAGTACAAAGCGAATTCCTTGACAAAATTTTTATTCAAAAAATATGGTTTTACTGTTTTCTTAGATAATGAGAAACTACCTAAAGAATTAGGAGATAACAGATGTTTAGCATTAACAGGTACTATTAAAGATGATTCAGGAATGTTTACTGTTAAGAGTATTGTTCAGTTAAAAGATTGTTATAATAATATTGTGTTTTCTTCAAAAGTAGGGAAGAGCAAGTTAAAAGATTATAAAAAAGGATATCATGAAGCTATCAGAGATGCTTTTAAGTCTGTTCAAGCTTTAAAATACAAATACAATTCTGAAGCAATTAAGGTAGTAGATATTTCTAAAAAAGAAGTAGTAACTCCAATTGTTAAAGAAGTAAAAGTTGTTGATGCAGTTAAAACAATAAATATTGAAAATAACGTTTTATATGCCCAGCCTATAAATAATGGTTTTCAATTAGTGAATACAAAACCTGAAAGGGTTTATGAAATTTTAAATACGAGTGTTAAGGATGTTTTTGTTTTAAAAAATAAAAAAGGTATTCTATTTAAAAATAAAGACAAATGGATAGTTGAGTACTATGAAGATACTACTAAAGTAGTTAAATACTATTCGATTAAGTTTTAAGGTTAGAGTTTTCTAATATTTATACTTGTCCTTCCAACGTTGTTTTAATAATTCTCTAAATTGATTTTCACGAGAATTATTACCAGGTTCATATAATTTAGTGCCTTTTATTTCATCAGGTAAAAATTCTTGGTTTACAAAGTTTCCTTGATAGTTATGGGAGTACTGATAATCTTTACCATAATTTAAATCTTTCATTAACTTAGTTGGAGCATTTCTTAAATGTAAAGGAACAGATAAGTCACCAGTTGTTTTAACTAAGTTTTGAGCTTCACCAATAGCCATATATGAAGCATTACTTTTAGTCGAGTTGGCTAAGTATACTGCACATTGACTTAAAATAATTCGAGACTCAGGGTTTCCTATAATTGAAACAGCTTGAAAAGTATTGTTGGCTAAAATTAAGGCAGTTGGGTTTGCGTTTCCTATATCTTCTGATGCAAGTATTAATAATCTACGAGCAATAAACTTTACATCTTCACCACCTTCTATCATTCTTGCTAGCCAATAAACAGCAGCGTTTGGATCACTACCTCTGATTGATTTTATAAATGCTGAAATAATGTCATAATGTTGTTCCCCTGTTTTATCGTATTTAGCAGTGTTTTTTTGAATGTTTTTTAAAACTAATTCATTTGTAATCTCAATTTTATCTTCTGCAGCAACGAGTAATTCAAATATGTTTAATAGTTTTCTTGCATCTCCTCCAGAAACTTGCAATAAAGCATCCATCTCTTTAAGGGTAATTTCTTTACTAGAAATGAGATCATCTTCTACCATCGCTCTTTTTAATAAAGAAATTAAATCATCTTTATCAAATGAATTTAAAATATAAACTTGACATCTTGATAATAGGGCAGGTATAACTTCAAAGCTAGGGTTTTCAGTAGTTGCTCCAATAAGGGTAACCCAACCTTTTTCTACAGCAGCTAACAAAGAGTCTTGTTGAGATTTACTAAAACGATGAATTTCATCAATAAATAGAATAGGATTTTTTTGAGTGAATAGACCACCACTTTTTTTTGCTTTTTCAATTACTTCACGTACATCTTTAACCCCAGAACTAATAGCGCTTAAGGTATAAAAAGGCCTTCCAGATTCATTAGCTATAATATTTGCTAGAGTAGTTTTTCCAATTCCTGGGGGTCCCCATAGAATTAAAGAAGGTATTATTCCTTGTTTTATATGGTTAGTTAAAATACCTTGTTTACCTACTAAATGTTGTTGGCTGATGTAATCATTCAGTGATTTTGGTCTTATGCGTTCTGCTAATGGCTGGATCATTATAGAAGTTTCCTATTTAATTTCAAAGTTAACAATATTTGTAATAATTTGATTGGTTCGATTTAATTATAATAATTACTATTATATGTCATTATTTCAGGTATGTTTATTTGGAAGTGTTTTTGCTATTTTTATGATATGAATGATAAAGATGAATTAAAAGGCTCAAATAGTTTATTTTTAATCCCATTAAGTTTTGTAATCTTAATATGGCTTGTCTATTGGGTTGAAATTAAATTTGGTTTTAATTTTAATAAGTATGGTGTTTTTCCAAGAACCTTAAAAGGTGTTAGGGGGGTAATACTATCTCCATTTATACATAGCGATACAAGTCATCTATTTAATAATTCAATACCTTTATTTGTATTATCATCAATACTTTTTTTCTTTTATAATAAAGTTGCTGACAAAGTTTTAATTTATGGTGGTTTACTTACAGGTATTCTCACATGGTTAATAGCAAGAGAAGCACATCATATAGGAGCTAGTGGTATTGTTTATTTACTTTTTAGTTTTACTTTTTTTAGTGGTATAATAAAAAAACATTTTAGATTAATAGCAGTATCCCTAGTTATTATTTTTCTATATGGTAGTATGGTTTGGTATGTCTTACCAATTAAAGAAGGAATGTCATGGGAAGGACATTTATCAGGTTTTTTAATAGGAAGTATTTTTTCATTTATTTTTAGGAAAGAAGGTATTGTTAAAGAAAATTTTCAGTTTTCTAAAACTGAATTTGATGAAATGTTTGACGATGAAGGTAATTATTTACCACCTGAAATTATTGATCAAGAAGAAATAGAAAGCTTAAAAGAAATTAACTATAAATATATTTACATAGAAGAAGAATAAAATAAAAGCGTTATCAGAAATAAAAAACAACCTTAATTCGTTCAATTAAGGTTGTTTTTTATTTCTGATAATTAGGTTACATACTTTATAAACGTTGTCTTACAGTTTCATATAAAAACGCACCACAAGCAACAGATACATTCAGTGATTCTATTTCACCTAGTAATGGTAATTTCGCTTTATAATCTGAAAGTTTTAGAACAGAATTACTAACTCCTTTATGTTCTGATCCCATTATAATAGCTAATGGTTGATTAAAATTGATGTCATAAATAGAATCTTCTGTTTTTTCAGTAGCAGAAACTATTTTAATATCTGCAGCTTTTAATTGAAAAATAGCATCTTTAATATGATCAACCTTACAAATAGGTATCTTAAATGCTGCTCCAGCTGAAGTTTTTATTGTTTCGGCATTCACAGGTGCACTACCTCCTTTTTGAATTATTATTCCATGAACACCTGTACATTCAGCAGTTCTAATAATAGCTCCGAAATTTCTTACATCTGAAACTTGATCTAACAATAGAAATAAAGGTTTATCTGTATTTTCAAGAGTAGTTTCTATTAAGTTTTCTAGATCATGGAATTCTACAGGTGAAATTTTTGCAACAGCACCCTGATGATTACTATGTTTAGAAAGTCGGTCTAACTTTTCATTAGGCACAACACTAGTAGAAATTTTATTCTTTTTTACTAATTTTTCTAATTGAAAAAATAGATCACCTCTTAATCCTTTTTGAAGGTATACCTTATTTATTGATGAACCACTTTCAATTGCTTCAATAATTGCTCTAATTCCAAAAATTACTGTGTTTTCTTCCATGGTGCAAATGTAGTTAATTTATAGTATAAAAAAACCACCTCTTTTAAGAGGTGGTTTTATTTATTTTAAAAGATAAAAAGGATTATCTGTTCGTGTTAACACTATCATCGATAGCATCATTTGCATCGATTTCAGCCTGAGGAACTTTTAAGAAAAATCTTTTATCATCAGCAGTTAAAGAAGCTGAAGTCATAATTCTTTGGTTACCAGTTCTTGTAATACCTTTTCTGTATCTTTTTGCATCGAACCATTCAACACCTATCTCAGCATATAACTCTTTTCTTCTTTCAACAAGAATTTCATCAAGTAAAGCTTGTCCAGTATTAGATGATTTAACAGCTAAAGGATCTCTTTGAGATTGTAAAGCAAATAATAAATTGTGAGCTCCGGTTGGGTCACTATTATGGTATTTAGCTTCAGCTTCAACTAATAACATTTCAGCTGTTCTAATAATTGGGTGATCAGAATCAAACTTGAAAGTAAACTTTCTAGTTACGTAGTTTCTATAATCAGTAGCTGGAACACCATAAGCTCTAACAAATATGTTTCTAACATCACTTGGGCTAAATAAAGCAACAAAATCGTTGTTTATGAAAGTACCAGAATATGATAATACATAATGATCAGCATGTGCGTGAGGAGCTCCCCAATAATAGTTAGATTGGTCAGTACTTTGTGCGCTACCCCAAATCCACTCAGAATTTGAAATATCGTTAAATCCAGCATTATAGCTACCATTTAAAACACTAGCAGGAGAACCACCACCATAAGCCATTCTAGCTGCATTTTCTGCACCAGTCCAGTTATTCATAGTTTGGTATACTCTCGCTAAAATACCATAAGCAGTATTCTGGTTGATATAAGATTTAGCTAACCTACTTGCATCTAAGTTTTGAGTAGCATATACTAAATCATCAACAATTATTTTATACATATCTTCTAAAGTACTCATTGGTTTACCTACAGTAGATAAGTCTGTATAAATAGGAGGTGCTGGTAAAGTTTTGTCATACGTATAAGTATGTTGAAACTCCATAGCTAATTGAAAGTAAAAGAAAGCTCTAATTGCTCTACCTTGACCAACGATTTGCTTTTTATCTGTTGCAGATAAATTTGAAGCATTAGCTCCATTAATTAAAGCGTTAGCTTGGTTAATCATGTAAAAAGGATATTGCCAAGCAAAACGAGTTCTTCTGTATGTAGGCTCTCTGTTATCGTTTTCATAATCAAATGTAAACCAGGTGTTACGTTGAATAATATCATTACCTTTTACAGTTCTTGCATAGTAAATAGAGTTAACTCCAGCAGCATCAGTTGAAGTAAATTGCCCTCTAAATCTTCTCATGATACCAGAAACAAACGCATCTGCTCCAGCTCTTGAACCAAATACTACTTCATTAGTTACCGAAGCAGTTGGTTTAGGGTCATTTAAAAAATCATCATTACAGCTAACCATAGCAACCGCTACTACCAGTAATGTGACGAAACGTGTTAAATTTTTTTTCATCTTTTTAATGTTTTTATAATTCTAAATTAATTCCAAAAGAATAAATTCTTTGATTAAAAGATCTACTATTTGTTGTACCCGCTAAACTTTGTTCAGGGTCAATACCTTTATGACTCTGGAAAGTTAGTAAATTGTCCCCTTGGAAATAAATTCTGAATCTACTTAATCCAGCTCTTTCTACAACATCTGTTGGCAAAGAGTATCCAAGTGTTAAAGCTTTAACTCTTAAATAGTCGTTTTTAAATAAAAACCTATCAGATTGAGCACTAAAATCATTATTACTAGCTTGTAAACGAGGAATGTCAGTAACATCTCCAGGGTTTTGCCAACGATTTACTAAGTCAGGTGACGCAGCTCTACCTAAGTTTTCAAAACCACCCATTAAACCAGCGTAAGTTGAGTCATATACATAACTACCTAAACTAAAGTTCATTAAAATGTTTAAATCCCAGTTTTTATATTTAAAAGAGTTTGTTAAACCACCAACGATATCTGGTAAAGATTCTTTACCTGTTTGATACCTTGTAGCAACACTATAATCATTTGTAGTTACTTTGTTACCATTAGCATCATCTCTGTACCATAAAGCTTCTCCAGTAGCAGGATCAACACCAGCATATTCACGGATAAAGAATTCATATAGAGAATTTCCTACTTTCCATAATTTTGTTCCGTTAATGAATTGATCTTGAGTTAATTCAAGTATTTCATTTTTCTGGAATGTTAAGTTTAAGTTTGTATTCCACTCAAAATTGTCATTAACAATATTTTGAGAGTTCAAGTTAACCTCAACCCCTGAGTTACCAATAGAACCAGCATTAGTTCTAATGCTTGAGTTACCAGTAGAGAAAGGTAATGGAACATCATATATTAAATCGATAGATTTTTTGTTGTAATATTCAACACTACCATTAATTCTGTTGTTAAGTATACCAAAATCTAAACCAATATTTGATAAAGAAGTTTTCTCCCAAGTTAATACAGGATCAGATACAGAACCTAAAACAACTCCTGTGTTAGCTAATTCATTCCATCCAGTATTAAATAACGATAAATATGGGAAATTTCCAATACCTCTATTGTTACCTAATTCACCATAAGAACCTTTTAATTTTAAGTAGTTAATAATATCATTACCCTCTAAGAAAGATTCGTTTGATAATATCCATGAACCACCAACAGAGAAGAAATCACCCCATCTAACTGATTCATCAAATTTTGTAGAACCATCACGTCTGTATGACCCTTCAAGGTAATACTTTTCATTATAGTTATAAGAAAGTCTACCTAAATAAGATTCTAATCTTTCTTCATTGATAAATCCACCAACATTTTCTGGAGTTGTACTACCATCTAATACTTGTACGTTTGGTAAAAATCCAACACCTTGAGCATTTAAACCTTCAGTTTTTAATTTGTATGCCTCTTGAATTAAACTAGCAGAAAGACTATGATTTCCAAATGTCTTAGAATAATTTAAAGCATTAATAAAGTTAAGAGTAGAAGTAATATTTCTATTTTGTGTAACTCTACCACCAACATTAGCAGCAAATCCAAATTCATTATGAACATATGCATAAGAATCAAAAATTACTTTTTCAAAACCTAAAGTAGATCTAAAGTTTAAATCTTCAGTTAAGTTAAATTGAATATGTCCATTAGCCTGTAAGTTATCACGCTTATTAACATTGATATAGTTAAAAAGAGCACCATACCCATTTTCTCCTTCAAAAACAGCTCTTGTTCCGTTTACTGCTTGACCTGCAGTATTACCGTAATCAAAAATTTTATTTCCTTTGTTATCTAATACAAATTGACCGTTTGCATCTCTTCTGTATACAGGGTATAATGAAGAAACACTTGTTGTCCATTGTGTAGCAGCTTGGAAAGAATTTCCAGATTGTGTAGGGTTATTTTGGCTTGACGTAGAATAAGAAGTATTGAAACCTAATTCTAACCAATCTTTTAACTTACCTGAGTAGTTTAACCTTGTAGTAACACGTTCAAAATCAGATTTTGAAATTGTACCTTCTTGATCTAAGTAATTAACTGAGAAGAAGAAACTAGAAGTTTCACTACCACCAGATGCAGTTAAACCATGCTCTGTTCTAATAGCAGAATCATTAAATAATAAAGCTCTCCAATCAGTATCCCATAATTTGTTAGATGTAACAAGGTTACCATTAGCATCTACTGGATTTGGAACACTTGGTCCGTAAGGGTTGTAACCAAGACCAGATACTAAACTATTAGATGCGTTAGTTCCAGCTAAAGCTGCAGATTGACCATTTACATACTGATTAGTATTTCTAATTGCTTCCCAAGTATATCTAAACTGATCATCAGTACTCATTAACTCATGAGGCTTAACAGCTTGATTTGCGAAACCAACAGAAGATCTAACAGTTACTCTTGTAGGTGCATTAAATTTACCTTTCTTAGTAGTAATTAAGATTACCCCGTTTGAACCCCTAGATCCATAAAGAGCGGTAGAAGCAGCATCTTTTAATACTGTCATAGACTCAATTTGATCAGAACTAATAGAGTTAATGTTACCATTATAAGGAGTACCATCTAAAACGATAAGTGGAGAAGCATCTGCATTAATCGAAGCTACACCACGAACACGAATCGTTGGGTTATCACCAGGTTGACCCCCAGCAGAAATAATATTTACCCCAGGAACACTACCTTGAAGTGCATTGGTAACAGATACTACTTGTTGCTTTTCTATAATCTCATTATTTAAAATAGAAACCGAACCTACAATAGCTTTTTTACTTTGAGTACCATATGCTACAACTACAACTTCATCAAGAAGATTGTCATTTTGTAACGTGATATCAATTCTATTTGAAGATCCAACAACCTTTTGAGCAGTTTTCATTCCTACAAAGCTAAAAACAAGAATATCACCTGTTTTAACTTTTAAAGAATAATTACCATCAAAATCTGTCTCAGTACCATTTGTGGTACCTTTCTTTAAAATAGTAACCCCAGGTAAAGGACCAGATTCATCTGAAACAGTACCTGAAATGACTTTATCTTGCGCATAGGTAACATGAACAAGAAACGCTAACAAGAGCGTTAAAATTCCATTAAACTTTGTTCTCATTATATAATTATTTGAATTAATTAGTCGCTAAAATTTTAATTTATTCTTAAAAAAACAACTTTTTTAACAAAAACTATCTAGCAGAAGCCTTTATTTTATTGAAGATTTTATAAAATATTTAAAGATTTAAACTAATTTTTTTAATAATTATTAATTAGTGAAAAGGAAGATGTGTGTTTCTTATGGTGTTAATTAATAGTTAGTTAAGTGGGGTGTGTTTGTGATTGAGTTTAAAAAGTAATGTGTTGATATGCACCTAAATCTATATTTGTTGCTCTGCTAACCCCAAGAATATCAGAAGTAACTATAGTGGGGATTCCTTTGTTAATAGCTTCGCTTTTATCTCCAATAATAAAACTATTAGAGAAAACATCTTTAAAATTTGAAGGTTTATTTAAATAAATATTTTGATAATGTAAAGTATTGTCAAATTTTAGCTCTAGATTATTTGTAAAGCTATTATTAATGTCATTAAATTTAATCATACAGTTCTTTATGTTATAATTAAATAAACTTTTATCACTTTTATCTAAAATAAATTCAATATTGTTATTGCCATCAATAATACAGTTAGTGAAATTAGCTGCAAATAAATCTCTTGTTAAAGTGTTTTCTTGACCATTACTATTTGTGAAAATTATAAAATTATTAACTAAAACAGCAGGTAACTGTCGTAAACTGTTGTTCCAAAAATTAGAGAAGGTAGCATGAGTAAAATTATAAGTGCCACCAAATGTGCAAGCCAAAGAGGATTGTCCTGTGTTTCCAATAACTAAATTCTCACCTAATATATTGGTATTTCTACCTAAAATCCCATAACTAGAATTGTTGTAAATCTCTGTGTTTTTAATTGTTAAAGTAGGAGTGCTATTATGCCCTATACTGTCTACTAAAATACCAACAATTCCGTTTTTTATTAAAGTATTGTTTAATACATTTTCCTTACTTCCTGCTCGCATCCATATTGTACCCCATTGTCCTGGTACATCTTTAAAACTATGTTCTAATCTATCTCCTTGAAAAACTATTTTTTTGTTTAAAGTTCCATTTGCTTTTAAACTTGCTTTCGTATCTATAATTAATCCAGAATTTCTATGGAAGTGAAGTTTAGCACCAGGATTTATAGTTAAAGTTTTATCATTAGGAACAGCTGCATATCCATAAATTACATAGGGTTTATCATCAGTAAAAATTAGTTCATTGTCTTTAAGAAAGCGTCCTTGTATTTTTGAATCTTTACCATCTATAGTAAGTGTTTCAATTCCCACATTGTTTTTAGCAGGGAAAATAAAATGAGCATCTTGAACCAAAGTAACTAAATCTACATCTTGTTGATTATTACCATTATCAAATAAAATTTTATCAGTGTAAAGAGGGTTTGTTACAGTATTGAAATCAATAGTAGTTTCAACGAAAACATACATACTGTCATTTGCTAAAATTTCAACATTTTTAAAATCCTTTCCAGGTGTTCCATCTACATTTAAACGATAGTTAGATGTTGTTCCGTTCTCTAGCTTTATTTCAGGGATGGTGATAGCTTTATTACTTTTATTATAAACTTTTAAATTATAGGTAGCTGAACCTATATTACTAAAAATAGTATCTAAAAAAACTGTGTCTTTTGAGAATTCTAGGCTTCCAAAACTTGGAATAGTTTCAAAATCTTTTCTGCAAGAACTACTAATAATTAATAAAAAAACTAATAAAAAGCAATAAACATACCTCATAAGTAAAGTATCATAAGTTTAACAAAGTGATAAAAATAACAATATAACCTTAGATTATTGAAATTATTGTTTTACCAATTCAATTTCAAATAATTTACCCCAATGCTTACCTGTAACATATAAGTGATTATTTTCTGAATTGTAAGCTATTCCATTTAAAACATCATCTTCATCTACTAATTTTTGTGTTTTTTGCATTTCTTTTACTAAGCCTTTTAGATTTATAATTCCTTCTACTACACCATTTTTAGGATTGATAATAGCAATTAATGGTTTTTGCCAATAATTAGCGTAAATTTTACCATTAATTAATTCAAGTTCATTTAATTTTTCTAAAGAAAGTTTATTGGTGTAGGCTTGTATATTTCTTTTTTCTTGTTGATTATTAGGGTTTAAAAACCAAATTTTATTTGTGCCATCAGATTTTATTAGTTCATCTTTACTATGAGTTAATCCCCATCCTTCATTACTATTATTGTAATTAAATTCTCCTAACTTTTTAAAACTTTCTAAATCATAAATAAAACCTTTACGAGCTTGCCAAGTTAGCCAATAAATTTTGTTTTTAAAGATGGTCATTCCTTCTCCAAAGTATTTTTTATCTAAGTCAATTTTTTGTATAACTTTTCCTGTTTCCAGTTCTACTTTTCTTAAAGAAGATTTCCCTCTTTTTCCAGTTGTTTCATATAAAAAACCGTTATAGAATTCTAGTCCTTGTGTATAAGCATTTTTGTCATGAGGATAAGTATTTATAATTTTATATTTATAACTATCATATTTTTTGTTAGCTAAAACCTCAATAGAATTATTTAGTTTTTTTGATTTTTTCGGATAAAAAACAACTGCAGTTACAGCATGTTTACCGACTCCAAAATCATTTGTATTTATAGCAATACTGGTTTCTTTATTATTAATACGTTTACTGTTTACATATAAATGAACAGAATCAATTGCATCTCCCTTTAATTGTTCAAGTTTAACAGCAGCCTTATCTCCTAATTTAACTTTCTTGCTTGTGCTTAATTTGAATTTATAACTGGTTTCACTACAGGATGTTAATGCGATGATAGGTAGTGCTAGTATTGTTAAGTATTTATAGATGCGCATATTTTGTTGTTTGATTTTCAATTTATGTATTAATACTACAAATTAAAACATTTTTTTGTTTGGAAATTAAAAAAAAGAATTAAATTTGCAACTTCAAATAGCCATTGCAGGTTTTTGATTTTACTGAAAGCGTTTATAATCTTACCAATTATAAATAATTTCACTATAAAGTTTAAAGTTTTTTAAAAGATGAAAAAAGGTATACACCCAGAAAATTATAGAATGGTAGCATTTAAAGATATGTCTAACGGAGATGTATTTTTAACTCGTTCAACAGCTAATACTAAAGAAACATTAGAAGTTGAAGGGAAAGAATATCCATTATTAAAATTAGAAATTTCTAGAACTTCTCATCCGTTCTATACAGGTAAATCTAAATTAGTAGATACTGCAGGACGTATTGATAAATTCAAAAATAAATATTCAAAATTCAAAAAGTAATTTTGTTTATTCACATATAAAAAAAGCTCTGATATTTATCAGAGCTTTTTTTATGATGAAAATCTTGTATTTTAGCGAGTAAAATTCAAAAAAAAATGAGAGACACTATTTTGGCAGTTGTTATTATTGCAAATGTTTTATGTGGCGTATTGGTTTATTTTATACCTGATATGGGGAATTACATTTTGCTAACCATTGCATCGGCATTCACCATGTTAGCGATATATGATGCTTTTTTACAAAAAAAACATTCATTAATGAGGGCGTTTCCAATAGTAGCTAGATTACGTTGGGTTTTTGAAGAAGAGCGTGAAAAAATTCAGCAATATTTTATAGAGGATGATTTAAATGGAACACCAATAAATAGAGAGAAGAGAAGTATAGTGTATCAACGCTCAAAAAAAGAAATTGAAACAGTTCCTTTTGGTACACAGCATAATGTATATGAAAAGGGGTATGAGTTTGTAAAACATTCTCTGTTTCCAAAAGATCATCATAAAGTAAAAGGGGATAGGGTTTTAATAGGTTCAGATAAGTGTATTCAAAAGTATGATACTTCTATTATAAATATTTCAGCAATGTCTTTCGGTTCTTTGAGTAAAAATGCTATAATGGCGCTAAACCAAGGAGCAAAAATGGGGGATTTTGCACATAATACAGGTGAAGGTGGTATTTCACCCTATCATTTAGAAGGTGGTGATTTAATTTTTCAAGTTGGAACTGGTTATTTTGGTGCTGGAAAAACAGTTAAAGGTAAGCGTGTTTTTGATGAGGAGATTTTTAGAGAAAATGCTGTAAGACCGGAAGTTAAGATGATTGAAATTAAAATTTCACAAGGAGCAAAACCAGGACATGGAGGTATTTTACCAGCTAAGAAAAATACAGAAGAAATTTCTAAAATTCGTTCTGTTGAGCCATATACTAGGGTTGACTCTCCACCCAATCATGATGCCTTTTCTAATTTTGAAGAAATGATAGCTTTTATTCAAAAGGTTAGAGATTTAAGTGATGGAAAACCTGTTGGAGTTAAGTTTTGTGTAGGCGATAATGATGAGATTGAAGAAATGATTAAAACTTTTGCAGAGGTTAAGAACTATCCAGATTTTATTTCAGTTGATGGAGGAGAAGGAGGAACAGGTTCAGCACCTCTTGAGTTTTCTAACTATGTTGGTACTCCTTTGCTAGATGGATTGGTTTTTGTGAATAAAACATTAAAAAAGTATAAATTAAAAGAACAAATTAAAATTATAGCAAGTGGTAAGGCAATTGATGCTTTTGATGTGGTTAAATATTTAGCATTGGGAGCAGATGTAATAGGTATGGCTAGAAGTTTTATGTTAAGTTTAGGGTGTATTCAGGCGCGTGAATGTAATTTAGATACTTGTCCCGTTGGAGTGGCAACACAAGATGAAGATTTAGTAGAAGCCCTGGTTGTTAAGTACAAAAACGTTAGGGTTAAAAATTATCATAGTAAAACAATTGATGCAGTTAAGGAGGTAGTTGCAGCCATGGGTAAAGATAAAATTAGCGATGTTACTTCAAAACATGTATTTAGAAGAGATAAAGCTGGAGCTATTATTTCTTTAAATGAAATTTATGAAAATTAAATTTTCATAAAAATTTATAAATCAAAACAAACAAGATTTTTTGGAATCAACTCTTACTATAAACAATCAGAAATATCAATTAGAACGTTATCCAAAAACAAAAGATAATACTTTAAAGGCATGGAGTAATGCTGAGTTGTTGGTGTTGAATAATGTTATAAGTAAAGACGTAAAAAATATTCATTTATTTAATGATCGTTTTGGTTTTTGGAATTGTACATTAAATGATAAAAAAGTAACTACTATTTGGAATTACGCAAGTCAGCAAAAGGCAATTAATCATAATAAAAACCTTAATGAATTAAATTCGAATATTATTTATAAAACTTCTTTAGATGATTTAGAAAAAGTAGAGTTGGCATTGATTAAGATACCTAAATCATTAGAGTTATTTGAATTGTTTTTACAACAAGTCCATAAAGCTTCAATTTCTTCTACGGAAGTTGTATGTGGATTTATGACTAAGTATTTTTCACCTTCTTTTTTAAAAATAGCTTCAAATTATTTCGAAATTTCGGAACAATCAAAAGCATGGAAAAAAGCTAGATTGTTAGTGTTAAAACAACCAAAAGAGGATATTGAATATAAAGAATGTAGTAATAAAATAGGTTACAAAGGAAAAGAATTTAATCAATATTACGGAGTGTTTTCATCTGGGCAAATTGATATTGGGACACAGTTTTTTTTGAAACATATAAAAGTGTTACCAAGTGAATTGAAAGTTTTAGATTTAGCTAGTGGTAATGGTGTAATTGCTCATGAGTTAATAGGTAAATATCCAAATATAGAAGCTACTTTAATTGATGATTTTAATTTGGCAATAGCTTCGTCTAAACTTAATTTAAAAAATAAAAAAGCTACTTTTATTTGTGATAATAATTTAAATAATTTAGAAGAAGGGTGTTTTGATTTGGTGGTTTCTAATCCACCTTTTCATTTTGAACATGAAAATAATATAGAAGTAGCTTTAGAGTTATTTAAGGGAGTAAAGAGGGTTTTAAATGGAGACGGTCGTTTTCTTTTAGTTGCGAACAAACATTTGAATTATAAAACTCATTTAACTATTCTATTTAATAACGTTACTGTAATGGCTGAAAATGCAAAATTTATAATTTATGAATGTGTTAATTAGAGGTAAATATGATAAAGAGTAGTTAGAATTTATTAAAATATAAAAAAGCCACATGTTTAATGTGGCTTTTTTGTTGATTTTAAAAGTTAATTACCAATAATATGACATTCCAAAAATTAATTGAGAAGGGTTTAAGTTAAGATCAAATCTATTTTGATTTTCTTTAAATGAAGTACCATTTTTAATAGTAGTATTTGTGTATCCTAAAGATCCAAAGTAGGCTTGAATAGCTATTTTATTTGTTAAAAAATAGCTTACTCCTGGTCTAATTCCTATGAAAAATGTATTAATATCACTGGTTGGTATATTACTTGAGTTTTGAAAAATAGTTTTTGTTTTTCCAGTTTGATAATTCACTTCACCCTGTAAGAAAAAAGATAAATTTGAAACAATAAAATAATGTTTTTTGATGTAAGAGTTGAAACTAAAAGTATTTGTGTTTTGTGTAGTTAGATTTTGATTGTTGTCTGTATTATCATTGTTTCTATAATTATACCCTATTCCAAAGCCAAGACTAAGGTTATCACCAATAAAATAATTTAGTTTTGGTGTGATATTAAATGAAAAAGTTGAGTTTTCATTTTTAATTTGGTCATAGCTTCGATTAAAGCTGTAAACAGAAAGATCAGTTGTGAAATTCCATGTTCCTTTTTCGATTTTAGTGACTCCCTTATTTTCTTGAGCATTTAAAATTCCGCTTGCGATAAAAATTGCAGCAATTATTATTTTTTTCATAAAGTTATTTATTTAAATCTAATGTAAAAAAACATTATTTCTATTATAGGTGAGTTGATTAATTTCCGAATGGACTAATTTAATTTCCAGATACAAAATATGTTAATAATTATTGTACTAGTGGGTGTTTTTTTATTAAGGATAATTAGAGATAATTAATACTGGTAAGTAGCTAGTGTTTTTGTGAAATTAATATGGAAAATAAAATTGAGTTAATTAGAAAGCGTAGAAAGGGGGTAGAGAGTTAAATAAATAAAAAACCACCTAAAGTTTCTTTTAGGTGGTTTTGTGAATATAAAGTATTTGCTTTTAAGCTTCAACTTCCATGTAGTCTTCAATAGGGTTGCATGAACAAATTAAATTTCTATCTCCATAAGCATCATCAACTCTTCTAACAGACGGCCAAAATTTATTTTCAGCTATATATTCTAGAGGAAAGGCTGCTTCTTTTCGAGAATAAGGTAAGTCCCATTCATCAGCAGTTAACATCTCTTGAGTATGAGGAGCATTCTTTAAAACATTGTTGTTGTTATCTTTTACAGCTTCATTAATTTCTTTTCTGATGGATATTAATGCATCACAAAAACGATCTAGTTCAGTTATGCTTTCACTTTCTGTAGGTTCTACCATTATAGTTCCAGCTACAGGGAAAGATACAGTTGGTGCATGGAAGCCATAATCCATTAATCGCTTAGCTATATCTACTACTTCAATACCGTTTTGTTTAAAAGCTCTACAGTCTAAGATCATTTCATGAGCCGCGCGCCCCATTTCACCTGTATATAAGGTGTCAAAATGACCTTGCAATCTTTCCTTTATGTAGTTTGCGTTTAATATTGCATTTTTAGTAGAGTTTGTTAATCCATCTGCACCTAACATTGTAATATACCCGTAAGAAATTAAACAAGCTAAAGCAGAACCCCAAGGAGCTGCTGAAATTGCTGTGATGGCATTATCACCACCTGTACTAATAATTGGGTTTGTTGGTAAAAAAGGAACTAATTGAGGAGCAACGCAAATTGGGCCAACTCCAGGTCCACCACCACCATGAGGTATAGCGAAAGTTTTATGTAAATTTAAATGACAAACATCAGCTCCAATTGTAGCAGGGTTTGTTAAACCTACTTGAGCATTCATGTTAGCACCGTCCATGTAAACTTGTCCTCCATTATCATGAATAATTTGTGTAACCTCTTTAATGGCTTTTTCATAAACTCCATGAGTAGATGGGTAGGTAACCATTAATGCCGCTAAATTATCTTTGTGTAATTCGGCTTTGACACGTAAGTCTTCAACATCAATGTTTCCTCTTTCATCAGTTTTAGTAACAACTACTTTCATACCAGCCATGATAGCAGAAGCAGGATTGGTACCATGTGCAGAAGCGGGTATTAAACAGATGTTTCTGTGATCATCACCGTTTGATTTATGGTATGCTCTAATAACCATTAATCCAGCAAACTCTCCTTGTGCGCCTGAGTTAGGTTGTAAAGAAGTACCTGCAAAACCAGTAATAACATTTAATTGTTGCTCTAAATTGATAAGCATTTCTTGATACCCTTGAGCTTGATTTAAAGGAGCAAAAGGGTGAATATTACCCCATTGAGGGTTGCTTAAAGGTAACATTTCAGAAGCTGCATTTAACTTCATAGTACAAGAACCCAAAGAAATCATAGAGTGATTTAAAGCTAAATCTTTGCGTTCTAATTTTTTAATATAACGCATCATATCTGTTTCAGATTGATACGTATTAAATACTTCGTTTTCTAAGAAAGTAGTATTTCTTTGAATGTTTGTTGGTATTACATCAACAGAAGTAAATTCAGTTATAGTAATATCTTGTATATTGAAAGTTTGTTCGAAACAATCAATAATTGTGTTTATTTCTTTTAAACTAACAGTTTCGTTTACAGAAATTGAAACATGATTTTCATCAATGTAGTTAAAGTTTATTCCATTTGATTCAGCTACAGAACGTAACTTACTAGTTTCTACTTCAACTAAAATAGTATCAAAATAAGAACTATTTTTTTGTTTGAAACCTAATCTTTCTAACCCGCTAGCTAATGTTGTAGCAGCAGTGTGAACTTGATTAGCAATGAAATTTAAGCCGTCTTTACCGTGGTATACGGCATACATACCAGCCATAACAGCTAATAATACCTGAGCAGTACAAATATTTGAAGTAGCTTTTTCTCGTTTGATATGTTGTTCACGAGTTTGTAAAGCCATACGTAAAGCACGGTCTTCATTTCTATCTTTAGTAACACCTATAATACGACCAGGTATACTACGTTTGTAAGCTTCTTTAGTAGCAAAATAACCAGCATGAGGACCTCCATATCCTAATGGAATACCAAATCTTTGTGTAGTACCAACAACTACGTCAGCTCCAAATTCAGCAGGTGCTTTTAATAAAACTAAAGATAAAATATCAGCAGCTACAGCTACTTTTATGTTGTTTTCATTTGCTTTAGCAACGAAATCAGTATAGTCATATACTTGTCCATGTTTTCCAGGGTATTGAACAATGGCCCCAAAAAACTCATCTGAAAAATCAAAGTTTTCATGGTTGTCAATAACTAGTTCAATTCCAATAGGAATAGCTCGAGTTTGTAATACCGATAACGTTTGCGGTAAAATATCTTCAGAAACGAAAAATTTGTTAGCACCAGCTTTTTTCTTAGCTCTTTCACGAACATCAAATAATAAAGCCATTGCTTCAGCAGCGGCAGTACCTTCATCTAATAAAGAAGCATTAGCTAATTCCATTCCAGTTAAATCACAAACCATTGTTTGATAATTTAATAAAGCTTCTAAACGTCCTTGAGCTATTTCAGCCTGGTAAGGAGTATAAGCAGTATACCATCCTGGGTTTTCTAAAATGTTACGTTGAATAACACTAGGTACAATACCTTCGTGGTAACCTAAACCTATATAACTTTTAAAAACTTTATTTTTGGCAGCTAGTTCATTTATATGCCCTAAATATTCATATTCACTCATTGCGGGAGCTAAATTTAACTCTTCTTGTAATCGAATATCGTCAGGGATAGTTTCATTAATAATTTGATCTAAAGAATCTACACCGATGGTCTTTAGCATGTTTTCTTGATCCTTAACACGAGGACCAATGTGTCTTAATTGAAATGAATTCGTGTTCATTTGTGCTGTTTGTTTTAAGTGCCTCAAAAATAATTAAAATAGATGATTTAATAAGCATGTTTTTATCGTAAACTATATAATTTATTACCTATATATATAATAATAAACATATGTGTTATTTTTGTTTAATGGATTACTTAAAAAAAGTTGTAAATTTTTATATAAATTCAAGTATTCATGTAGGGTTTTCTGTGTATGCTTTTATGAGGTTAACAGAATTGTATTTTGGATTACCTTATAATGAACCGTTAGATTTTTTTGTGTTTTATGGAACAATAACAGGTTATAACTTTGTTAAGTATGCAGGTGTAGCAAAATTACATCATAAAAGCTTGACTAATAATCTGAAATATATTCAAGTTTTTTCTTTAGTGTGTTTTCTCTTAGCGTGTTATTATTTAGCTCACTTAAAAGTAAAAACACTAATACTAACTCTACCATTTGGTTTATTGACTTTATTTTATGCTGTGCCTTTTATAGGGAAGCTTCAAAAAAATTTACGAAATATTAGTTATTTGAAAATTATAGTAGTTGCATTAGTTTGGGCTGGAGTAACTGTGTTGTTGCCAATATATGATGCGGGCAATCAGTTAGATGTTAAAACTTTTTATATGTTATTTCAACGTTTTTTATTTGTAATAGTATTAATTCTGCCTTTTGATATAAGAGATATAAAGTTTGATGCTATTTCTCTTCAAACGATACCAAGAAAAATAGGAATTGAAAATACTAAAAAAGCTGGCTTTTTTATTTTAATGATATGTTTGTTTCTAGAGTTTTTAATAGCAGAGGAGAATGTTTTTAGAAAGGTGTTTTTTATTGTTTTTCTACTTTTTTCTACAATGTTAATGAGAGCGAAAGAAGAACAGTCAAAGTATTATAGTTCTTTTTGGGTAGAAGCTATTCCTTTGTTGTGGTGGGGAATGCTTTTGATTTTTTAAAAAATAAGGGGTAAAAGTTTCTTTTTTTAAGCAAATTAACTTAAAAAAGAAAATGTTATCATTTTGTGATACTTTTTTAACACATCCTTTGTAATTTGCGCTGACACAACACAACATACTAAAATATTTAAAAAATGAACACAGTAAGTACTTTAAAAAGAAATTATATTTTTGATTTTGATAGTACGTTAACTAAAGTAGAAGCACTAGATGTTTTAGCTGAAATTACTCTAGTTAATAATCCTAAAAAAGAAGAGATTATTAATGGTATAGTTAATATAACAAACTTAGGGATTGATGGCGAAATTTCTTTTCCTGAATCTTTGGAAAGACGAATTCAGTTATTGGATGCTAAAAAATCAGATTTGACAGTTTTAATAGAGGAGTTAAAACAAAAAGTATCTTTGTCAATTGAAAGGAATAAAGAGTTTTTTGAAAATTTTTCTGATGATATTTATGTTATTTCCGCTGGTTTTAAAGAGTTTATTGATCCTATAGTTGCCGCATATAATATTCCATCTGAAAGAGTGTATGCAAATACTTTTGAGTTTGATGAAAATGATGTTATAGTTGGTTTTGATAAGGATAATGTGTTATCAACTCATAATGGGAAGATCCAATGCTTGAAAAATTTAGAGCTTGAAGGAGAAATTCAAGTGATAGGTGATGGATATAGTGATTATGTAACTAGAGAAGCAGGAGTAGCAGATAAATTTTTTGCTTATACTGAAAATGTATCAAGAGATAAGACAGTTGCTAATGCTGATTATATTACTCCAAATTTAGATGAATTTTTATACGTAAACGATTTGCCAAGAAATATTTCATACCCAAAGAATAGAATTAAAATTTTATTATTAGAAAATGTACATGCTGATGCTTTTACAAAACTTTCTGCTGATGGTTTTTCTGTAGAAACTGTGTCAAGAAGTTTATCAGAAGAAGAGTTGATAGAGAAAATAAAAGATGTACATGTATTAGGTATTCGTTCTAAAACTCAAGTTACTGAAAAAGTGATTAAGGCTGCTGAAAAATTAATGGTCGTATCAGCTTTTTGTATTGGTACTAAACAAATAAATTTAGAAGCTTGTAAAGAAAATGGAATTGTAGTTTTTAATGCGCCATATAGTAATACACGTTCGGTAGTTGAGTTGGCTATTGGAGAAATTATCATGTTAATGCGTAGTGTTTTTCAACGAAGTACAGAATTACATAACGGAGAATGGAATAAAACAGCACAGGGCTCTAGAGAGGTTAGAGGTAAAAAGTTAGGGATTGTTGGTTATGGTAATATTGGTAAACAGCTTTCTATATTGGCAGAAGCTTTAGGTATGGATGTGTATTATTATGATGTTGAAGATAAATTAGCATTGGGTAATGCAACGAAAATTAACACTTTAAAAGAGTTGTTAAATATCTCAGATGTAATTACGTTGCATATTGATGATAACGCTGCAAATAAAAATTTTATTGGAGCAAAAGAGATAGCTGAAATGAAAGATGGTGCACACTTAGTTAACTTGTCAAGAGGTTTTGTAGTGGATATTGAAGCTTTAGTTGAAGGGTTAAAGTCAGGGAAATTATCTGGCGCAGCTGTAGATGTGTATCCTGAAGAGCCAAGGAAAAATGGTGATTTTTATACTGAATTGAAAGGGTTGAATAATGTTATATTAACACCACATGTAGGAGGAAGTACTGAAGAAGCTCAAAAAGATATAGCGGATTTCGTACCAAATAAAATCATGAGTTATATTAATTCTGGAAATACGGTAGATGCTGTAAACTTCCCTAATATTAGATTGCCAAAGCATAAAAACGCACATCGTTTTTTGCATATTCATAAAAATGTACCTGGTGTTATGGCAGAAGTTAATAAGGTGCTTGCAAAATATGAATTGAATATTACAGGTCAATACCTTTCTACTGATGAGAAAGTTGGATACGTTATTACTGATGTTGATAAAGAGTATAACCAAGAAGTGATAGGTAAGCTTAAAAAAGTAAATGGTACAATTAAATTTAGAGTATTGTACTAGTAATTAAGTTTAAAATTTATTAAAATGCCTTGAAGTTAATTCGAGGCATTTTTTATGGTAAAAAAATAAGTTTAAGCAATAAGTAATTTTCAGTTTGACCATTAGAAAGAATAGTTTCTTTTTTATTGAATTCAATTTTTTTTAATTTAGAAGAGAAATATGTCCAGTCAGCGTCTGAAATGTTAGATAATTCATTTAAAGAGTTTCTTATTTGATTCATAATGTATTTTATAAAGTGTCAAAACTACTTAACTCTGTTTCAATAATATTTGCGCCTTTTTGTAATGTTGTAATATAGTTAGTGATGTTTTCAACTTTAAATCTACTTAAAGGCCCAGAAGCACTAATGCTAGCGATTACTTTTTTATTTTTGTTTTTTATTGGAATAGCAATACACACTAGACCAGATTCTAACTCTTCCATGTCTAAGGCATATTCTTGTTTTTGTATTTTTTCTAACTCTTTTTTTAATAAAGAAATAGAAGAGATAGTGTTTTTATTATAAGAAGTTAATTCAATATTTTCTAAAATATTTTCTTTGATAGAGGTAGAAGAGAATGCTAATAATAATTTTCCTGAAGCTGTAGCATGAATTGGTTCAAATGATCCAATTGATGTGTTGATCTTTAAACCATGTAAGCTATCTGCTTTGTCTATATGAAATACCTTATTGTCTTTAAGTATACTAAATAAAACTGTTTCTTGTATTTCAAGAGCTACTTTTTTTATAGACTTATTGGTGAGTTTAGTGATTGCTTTATATATGGAAACTCGATTGCCTAATTCAAAAATTTTACTACCTAAACTGTATTTTTCGTCACTGTTTTGATGAACAATATTTAATGAAGTTAATGTGTGCAATAAACGATAAGTTGTGCTTTTGTTGTAACCAGTTTTTATAGCTAGTTCTCTAACCCCCACGAAGATTTTTCTTCAGTAAAAGCATCTAAAAGTTTAAAAGCTTTTATGATAGATTGATTTAATTTATTGTCGTTAACTTCTTTCATCTAATAAAAAATAATTGTATTACTTATTTGCTAAAGTAATAAAAAAGATATAAATTTATAAAACACCGTTTTAAATAGTGAAACACTTATTGTTTTTTATGTTATATAAATTGAGCATTTAAAAGCTCTTTTTACTAGGTGATTTAAAAAGAAAGTATGTATAAAGCAACATTAGAATACGCGTTAGGGTTAGATAAAGAAGATAAATTATCATATTTACGTGAAGAGTTTCATATACCAAAAGATGAAGATGGGAATGATTGGTTATATTTTACAGGAAACTCTTTAGGATTGCAACCTAAACAAACACAAAAATATATTCAACAAGAATTAAATGACTGGGCTAATTATGGAGTTGAAGGTCATTTTGAAGGTAAAACACCATGGTTACCTTATCATGAGTTTTTAACGGAAACTATGGCAAAAATAGTTGGCGCAAAACCATTAGAAGTTGTTGTAATGAATACATTAACAACAAATTTACACTTGTTAATGGTTTCTTTTTATCAGCCTAAAAAAACAAAATATAAAATAGTTATTGAAAGTGATGCATTTCCATCTGATAGATATGCAGTTCAGTCGCAATTAAAATTTCATGGTTTTGATGTTGAAGAAGGATTAATTGAATGGAAGCCAAGAGAGGGAGAAGAGCTTTTAAACATAGAAGATTTAGAAAGTATTGTTTCTGAGCAAGGTGATGAAATTGCTTTATTGTTAATAGGAGGAGTAAACTATTATACAGGTCAATATTTAGATTTAAAAAGAATAGCAGAAATAGGTCATGCTAAAAACTGTTTTGTAGGTATCGATTTAGCGCATGGAGCAGGTAACATATCTCCAGAGTTACATGATTCAGGAGTGGATTTTGCTGCTTGGTGTACATATAAATATTTAAATTCAGGACCAGGAAGTTTAGGAGGCTTGTTTGTACACGAGAAACATGCAGAAAATAAAGAGTTACCGCGCTTTTCAGGTTGGTGGAATCATAATAAAGAAACACGTTTTAATATGCGTCAACCTTTTGACGTAATGGCTGGAGCAGAAGGCTGGCAATTGTCAAATCCTCCTATATTATCAATGGCAGCAATTAAGGCTTCTTTAGATATGTTTAATGAAGTAGGGATGGAAGCATTACGTGAAAAATCTGAAAAACTAACAGGTTATTTTGAGTTTTTAATAAATGAAATAAATTCTGATGACATTAAGATAATTACTCCTTCAAACCCAAAAGAAAGAGGTTGTCAGTTATCTATTCAAGTAAAGAATGCAGATAAAAGTTTACATAAAAAGTTAACTGAGAATAATATTATTACTGATTGGAGAGAGCCAGATGTTATTCGTTGTGCACCAGTACCAATGTATAATAGTTTTGAAGATGTTTATAAAATGGTTTCAATTTTAAAAGGACTATTATGAGTTTAGAAGTTCATATTAAAGATGTAGTTAAAAGAGATGTAAATACTGTTTTTAATGCAGTAGTAAATAAAAATATAATTTCAAAATACTTTGTTTCTAATGCAAGTGCTGATTTAATTGAAGGAACGAAAGTAAAATGGGAGTGGAAAGATTTTTGTGCCGAATGTTTGGTTACCGTATTATCAATTAATGAAAATAGTAAGATTATTTTTAGTTGGAAGGGAAATAAAGTTACCACTGAAGTTGAAATGGAATTTAATAGTCAAAGTGATAATGTAACTGAAGTAAGTATTAAAGAAAGAAGTTATGATAATAATGAAGAAGGGATTAAAAAAGTAATGCAACAAACTCAAGGATGGACAGATTTTATTTGTTCATTAAAAGCGTATTTGTATACAGGGATAAATTTAAGAAACGGAGAAATGAACTAATTTAGTTTTATGAATAAAAAAGATAATATACTTATTATAGGAGCTGGTTTATGTGGTTCATTGTTAGCTTTACGATTAGCACAAAGAGGATACAAAGTTGAATTATTTGAAAGTAGGCCAGATTTACGAACTAATGATATATCAGCAGGTAGATCTATTAACTTAGCATTATCGGATAGAGGCTTTAAAGCATTGCGTTTAGCTGGAGTTGAAGATAAGGCACGAGAGATATGTATTCCAATGCACGGGCGTTTAATTCATGATGCTAAAGAAAATACATTTGCTTCAAATTATTCAGGAAGACAAGGGGAATATATTAACTCAATTTCTAGAGGAGATTTAAATGGTATTTTGTTAACTGAAGCAGAAAAGCATGAAAATGTAACCATACATTTTAACAAAAAATGTATTTCAGTAGATATTGAAGAAACGGTAGTACGTTTTAAAGATTATAAAACAAAAGAAGAGTTTTCAGTAAATGGAGATGTGATTTTTGGAACTGACGGAGCCGGTTCTGTATTGAGGAAAAGTTATTATTTAGAAAGGAAATTTTTGTTTAGTTATTCTCAAAATTACTTAACACATGGATATAAGGAGCTTGAAATCCCTGCAGACGCATTAGGAAATCATCAAATAAGTAAAGACCATTTACATATTTGGCCTCGTGGAGAATACATGTTAATAGCTTTGCCAAACTTAGATGGAAGTTTTACCGTTACTTTATTTTTAAGTTATGATGAAGGAGAATATAATTTTAATAACTTAACAACTGAAAAGAGAATAACTGAATTTTTTGAAAAAGAATTTCCAGATGCGTTAAAATTAATTCCAAGTATAAAAGATGAGTTCTTTAATAATCCAACAGGAGCATTAGGAACAGTAAAATGTTCTCCATGGTTTTATAAAGGAAATACAGTGCTTATGGGAGATGCAGCTCATGCGATTGTTCCATTTTATGGGCAAGGTATGAATGCTTCTTTTGAAGATGTAACAGTTTTTGATACAATTTTAGATAAACATGAAGGTAACTGGGAAGCTGTTTTTAAAGAATACCAACTGGTTAGAAAAGAAGATACAGATGCAATAGCCGATTTAGCAATAGATAATTATTATGAAATGCGTGATCATGTTGCTAACCCATTATTTAAGCAAAAACGTATGTTAGAAATGTCGTTAGAAGAAAATTTTCCTAAAGAGTATTTCTCAAAATATTCAATGGTTACTTTTAATGAAAACATACCCTATTCAGAAGCAATGAAGAAGGGAAGAGCGCAAGACAAAGCATTGTTAAATATGGTTGCTCATAATGATTTGAATTCAGTTTCTAATTTAAAAGAGGTACTTAGAAAGGTGCAAGAAGAAACGAATGAGATTTTAGAGGAAGATAAGATAGCAGGTTTATAGATGAGAAGATACATAGTTTTATTACGAGGTATTAATGTGTCAGGAAAAAATAAAATTCCTATGGCAGAATTACGAGAGTTATTAAACAATTTGAAATTTAAAAATGTACAAACATATATTCAAAGTGGAAATGTTATTTTAGATTCTGACGATTCAAAGGAAGTTATCTGTCAAAAAATAGAAAAAGAAATTACTAGCAAATACGGGTATAAAGTTCCTGTATTTGCAAGAAATCAAGAAGAATGGGAAAAAGCAATTACAGCTTATCCTTTTTCATTAGAGAATGAAAAAATAGTTGCATTTTCTTTTTTAAATAAAAAACCAGCATCTACCGAGATAGAAGTAAAAGGGATTAAAGATGATAAATATAAAGTTGATGGTGATGTTGTGTATTTAAATTGTGTGTCTGGTTTTGGAAAAACGAAACTGACAAATAATAGCATTGAAAAAAAATTAAATGTAGTAGCAACTACAAGAAACTATAAAACAACTGTAAAATTATTAGAGTTGGCAACAAAAGAATAATGGGAGAAAAAAAAGTAACACCAAGAGGAGCTTATCCACATGTTAAGGTAGTAGGAGATTTTATTTTTGTATCAGGAACAAGTTCGCGCCGTGCAGATAATTCAATTGCTGGAGTAGATATTATTGATGAAATGGGAACCAAACGTTTGAATATAGAAACACAAACGCGTGAAGTTTTAAAAAACATTGATAAGAATTTACAAACAGTTGGTGCTAGCATAAAAGATGTAGTAGATGTTTCTACTTTTTTGGTAAACATGAATGATTTTGCAGGTTATAATAAAGCATATGCTGAGTTTTTTGAAAAAGAAACAGGTCCTACACGTACTACTGTAGCTGTACATCAATTACCACACCCTGATTTAGTGGTAGAAATTAAAGTTACAGCATATAAAAAAGCAAACTAATTTAATGAGTGAATTCAGTCAAAATAAAAAAGAGCTAATTAATAAAGGTTATTCAATTACTGAGTCTATTTTTAGTGATGAAGAACGTTTACAATTAATTCATTTGATTGAAAGTTCAGAAAATAAATATGCTATTAGGCAATTAGTAAACAAGGTGCCAGAAATAAAAGAAGTTATTTTTAAAAATGAAAAATTTAAAAAACTATATGCTTCTGTTTGTTGTACTGATTATTTTTTGTCAAAAGCTATCTTTTTTAATAAAATAGGGAAATTTAATTGGTTTGTTAGTCATCATCAAGATTTAAGCATTAGTGTAAAAAAGAAATTAATTATTGAAGGCTATACTAATTGGACTAATAAAAACGCGCAGTTAGGAGTTATACCTCCTAAAGAAATTTTAGAAAACATAATCACTTTTAGAATACATTTAGATAAAACAGACGAAACTAATGGTGCTTTAAAAGTGATATTAGAGAGCCATAAAAATGGAATTATTAGAATTGATGAAAATTTTAAAAAAGAAAATATAGGTAAAGAAGAGTTGTGTATTGTAAATGAAGGTGGAGTTATGTTAATGAAACCATTACTATTACATGCATCTTCTAAATCAATAACAAATCATGATAGAAGAGTAATTCATTTAGAATTTTGTAATCAAGAAATTCCAATGGAGTGGTTAGAAAGAAAAGAGATTATATGAACATAAAAAACTACATAAATGGCGAGTTTCTGTCTCCAATTAATGAGAATTACATAGATAACTATAATCCATCAATAGGAGAAGTATACGGTACAATACCTAACTCGACTAAAGAGGATGTTGCATTGGCTTATAAAGCAGCAAGTGATGCTTTTCCTGAATGGTCTAATAAAACATTGGAAGATCGAAGTAGAATTCTAATAAGAATATCTGAGTTATTAGAAGCTAATCTTGAACGTTTCGCTAATGCAGAAGCTAAAGATAATGGTAAACCAGTTTCGTTAGCAAGTGTGGTTGATATCCCAAGATCTGCAAGTAATTTTCGTTTTTTTGCAAATGCCATTACTCAGTTTTCATCAGAGTCTCATGAAAGTATTGGATTAGGTGCTGTCAATTTTACATTACGTCAACCTATTGGCGTAGTTGGTTGTATATCACCATGGAATCTTCCCTTATATTTATTTACATGGAAAATAGCTCCGGCAATTGCAGCAGGTAATTGTGTTGTAGCAAAACCAAGTGAAGTAACGCCAATGACTGCGTATTTATTAGGGGAAATATGTAATGAAGCTGGATTACCAAAAGGAGTATTAAACATAGTTCATGGTTTAGGACAAACTACTGGACAAGCAATTATTGAGCATCCTGAGGTAAAAGCAATTTCATTTACAGGAGGTACAGCAACAGGAGCACATATTGCAAGAACTGCAGCACCTATGTTTAAAAAGTTGTCTTTAGAACTTGGTGGAAAAAATCCGAATGTCATTTTTGCAGATTCTGATTACGATAAGATGTTAACTACAACGGTACGATCTTCATTTGCTAACCAAGGTCAAATTTGTTTATGTGGAAGTAGAATTTTTGTTGAAGAATCTATATATGAGCAATTCAAGAAAGATTTTGTAAAAAAAGTATCTGAATTAAAAATAGGTAACCCTTTTGATAATGATACAAATGTAGGAGCACTTGTTTCAAAACAACATTTAGAAAAAGTAAAATCATATATTGATATAGCCGAAAATGAGGGAGGAAGAATTCTTTATGGAGGAAATCGAGTAGTGGTAGAGGGAAGTGAAAACGGATACTATTTACAACCTACAATTATCGAAGTTGGAGATAATAAATGTGTATTGAACCAGGAAGAGATATTTGGACCTGTAGTAACCTTAATGTCTTTTAAAACGGATAAAGAAGCTCTATTGTTGGCTAATGATGTAAAGTATGGGTTATCAGCAACTTTATGGACTAATAATTTAAACAGAACAATGCAGTTTTCTAAACAATTGAATACTGGAATTGTTTGGGTAAATACATGGATGTTGCGAGATTTAAGAACGCCTTTTGGTGGACAAAAAGCGAGCGGAGTTGGACGAGAGGGTGGTTTTGAAGCATTGCGTTTTTTTACTGAACCTAAAAATATTTGTATAAAATATGAATAATGAAATACGACAAAGAATTGTTGAGGTTTGTGATAAAAAAATAGCTCAAAAAGGAGATCAAGTTGGAGTTTCATTCTACGCATTTTTTAAAAATAAAAATGATGATCCTAAATTACTCATGGAAGTGGCAACTTGGTGGATTCAAACACATCAATTAGATCATTTTGAAAAAGCAATTAAAATTAAAAGAAAGGTTAAGAATAACGAATAGATATGAATTTAAATATACAAAATAGGAATGCCTTAGTTTGCGGAAGTACACAAGGTATAGGAAAAGCTTCAGCAATTCAATTAGCTGAAGAAGGAGTTAATGTAACCTTAATAGCTCGTAATGAAGAAAAGTTAAAAAAGGTTTTAGACGAGCTACCAAATAATAATCAAAGGCATGCTTATATTGTTGCCGATTTTTTAAACCCTAAAGAGTTAAAAGAAAAAATAGAAGCTACATCTTTAGAATTTCATATTTTAATAAATAATACAGGAGGCCCTGCTGGTGGTCCTGTTTTCAATGCTCAATTAGATGAGTTTGAAAGAGCATTTACTCAGCATTTAAAATGTAATCATGTGTTGGCTCAGGCAATAGTGCCGTTTATGAAAAAAGAAGGATATGGAAGGATTATAAATGTAATTTCTACTTCTGTAAAACAGCCACTTGACGGATTAGGAGTGTCTAATACAATAAGAGGTGCAGTAGCTAGTTGGTCTAAAACATTAGCAAATGAATTAGGACAGTTTGGAATAACTGTAAATAATGTATTACCAGGAGCTACAGGAACCGAGCGTTTAAACGAAATAATAAATAACAAAGCAACAAAAACGGGTAAAACAATAGAAGAAGTATCTGAAGCAATGAAAAATGCTTCACCAGCTAAACGTTTTGCAAAACCAGAAGAAATAGCAAATGCAGTAGTTTTTTTAGCAAGTGATAAAGCAAGTTTTATTAATGGAATTAATGTCCCTGTTGATGGGGGTAGGACTAAAAGTTTGTGATGATTTTAAGGTTAAAATACTAAAAAAAATAAGGGGTAGCTAAAAAATATATATAAATATAGTAACTTTATAACTTAGTAAATAATTAATTAACCAACTTAAATATTAAAGTATGAATCGCAGAAAATTTATTACAACTTCAGCTATTGGAGCAGGTGCATTAACAATGCTTCCAACTTCAACTATTGCTAGTAACAATGTAAACTCTTTGTCTAGTTTAAATAAAATTAAAAATATTTCATTGAGTAGTTTACCATTTAACTTTACAAAGGCACATGAAGGTTTAATAGCAGAGCTGAATCAATTAGGGTATATGTATGATTCTAATAAACTAGTTAAATTATCTAGTAAGTGTTATGCTATTTCGGTACAGAAAAAATCCTTATTAGGGTTTACAAGTGATGAGTTAGCAATACTTATTGAAGAGAACGGAACGAGTAAGTATTATATTTTAGAAGAGAAGTTAGCTGTTGAGTTTAATACTTTAATAAAAAACTATAGCTATAATATGGATGCAAATGGTTTTAGCTATGATTTAGCTGAATTCGCTTTTCCTGTAAAAATACAAGAAGCTAAAAAAGGTAAGGAAAGTATTTTTTCTTATAAAAATAAATTGAATAATACTATTACGTTAAAAAGTAATAGAAAAAAATCTAGAGCAATTATCTGTTAGATTAAAAAAGTAACTAAGGTTTCTTAAAAGGAGATTGTCTAGAAAGTATATCATTTAAAATAAATCAATAGAGTCTTATATAAATCATAAATTTTGATTAAGGCTGTTTTTGTAAATTGTTTTTTATGAAAAAGTGTTACTTTTTTAGACAATCTTTTTTTTGACCTATTATAGAATAATAAAAAATGAGCAAGTTAGTACAACCTTTAAATTTTAAAAAGTGGATTGATGAAAATCGTCATTTATTAAAACCACCAGTAGGTAACAAACAAGTTTGGGATAATGGAGAGTATATTGTTATGGTAGTTGGAGGCCCAAATAATAGAAAGGATTATCATTATAATGAAACACCAGAATTTTTCTATCAAGTAGAAGGAGATATGGTGTTGAAAATTATTGATGATAAAGGAGAAATGATAGATGTTGAAATTAAAGAAGGAGATATTTATTTATTGCCAGGAAAAGTACCTCACTCACCACAACGTAAAGCTAATACCGTAGGTTTAGTTATTGAATATCCAAGAGATGAGGGTATGTTAGATGCTTTAGAATGGTATTGTGAAAAATGTGGTACGCAGCTTTATAGAGAAAAATTTGCTTTAGATAATATAGAAACTGATATGCCTATTATTTTTGATAAGTACTATTCTAATACGGAAAAATGTACCTGTTCTAACTGTGGAACAGTAATGGAATCTCCTAGTAAAGTAAAATAATGATTGATGAGATAAAGAAAAGTTTTTCTAAACAGGGTTTTATGAAAACTCTAGGAGCAAAAATTCTTCATATCAAAGAAGGAGAAGTGAAAATACAGTGTATGAAGGTAGATAATCTTACCCAGCAACATGGTTTTTTTCATGCTGGCGTACTAACAAGTATTATGGATGTTGCTTGTGGTTATGCAGCGTTAACAGTAATGCCAGAAAATTCAGATGTTTTATCTGTAGAATTTAAAACAAATTTATTACGACCAGCTAATTCTAAATTAGTTGTAGCCACAGGAAAGGTGGTAAAGTCGGGAAAAACTCTAGTGTTTTGTGAAGCTAAAGTTGAAGATGAACAAGGCACATTGTATACTACTATGCAGGCTACAATGATTTGTTTACAGAAAAAGAATGCTAATTAATATTATAAATTATAGTTGCAATTAAAATAAAAAATGAAACAACGAAAACTACGAATAAACGGTCACTCACACTTATTACCTTATCCAGAACAAATTCCTCAATTTATGAAGGAAAAAGAAATTTTTTGGGTAGATGATGAACGTAAACATATGCTTCAAAAAGGATGGAAAAGACCTGTAACTGACTCTAGTTTTTTCTTAGATGAGAAATTGATTTGGATGGAGAAAAATAGATTAGATCATGCAGTGGTTCTAAATCTTTCTCAATTATATGGTAACGGGTTGCGTTTAGAAGAAATGAAAAAAGCATTGCGTTTTCAAAATGATTTTAATGCAAAAGTTCAGCATGATCATCCAGATAAGTTTACTTGTGGTTTTGTAGTTCATCCAGGGTTTATTTACGGAGCATTATATGAAATGGAACGTTGCGTAGAAGAGTTGGGGTTAAAAGTATTGTGTTTGCCAACTCATTTTATGGATTCAATTGGTCAATGGCGTTGTGTATTTGATAAAGAAAATGACCGTATTTTTGAGTTAGCAGATAAGTATAAGTTAGCTATTGAAATTCACCCGTATGATGGAGATAAAATGATAAAATTAGAGAACACTAATTGGCGTTTTCATTTAATTTGGATGTTGGCGCAATGTGGTGATGCTTATCATTTTTATACATTAAATGGAATGCAAGAACGCTTTCCAAATATTAGAACATGTTTTGCACATGGAGGGCAATTAGCTCAAATGAATTTAGGACGACGTATTCAAGGATTTGATGGAAGGCCAGATTTGTTTGAAGGAAAAACGCATCCAAGGAAGGCGGTAGGGCATCCTAATATCTTTTTTGATACGTTAGTTCATGATACAGATTCTTTAAAATTAATGATAGATCGTCAAGGGTCAAATCAAATAATAATGGGGCTAGATGATCCATATCCGTTAGGAGAAATGGAAAGTGATGCCCAATCATCATATCCAGGAAAATTATTAGATTTAGCAATTGATAGAGATATTATCGACCAGAAGCAATATGATGAAATTTGGGAAGATAATACTTTACGATGGTTATTTGGAGATGATGTAAAAGCAAAACAGGATTTGGTAAATAAGATACTTTCAAAATAAAAGTATGTCAGAAGTAACACAGTTTCATAACCTGTCACATATTTTTATCTCATTAATAGGTGCTGTTTTACTATTGGCAATTTATTATAATATAAGAAAACGTTTTTTTTCGGTATTAGAAGATGGAAACGGAATTAAACGAGTAGATAAAGGGTTATTATATTTTAGCTTTGGTATGTTGGTGTGGGTGTTTTCAGGTTCATGGGGACTCATTGCTAATTATTTTAATTTTCAAGACACATTATCGTACCAAATAGGAATAAATATATTATCTACTATAAATAATTTATTTTGGTTATTGGCGCTACATTATGTGCACGATGCTCCTAAGTTTATTTATAGAAATGAAAAAAATGTAAAAATTATTTCTATTATTATAATTATAGCTGCTTCATTAACATTATTGTTATCTTTTATAATTGGTACTAATATTTACTATGGAATTAAACTTGTTGGAATTCCTGATTTCTTATTAACAACTTTTCTATGTTATTTAATGGGGGTTTCATTTTATAGAACCTTTATGCATAGAGATTTAAAGTTAGTAGCTGTTATTTCAATAATTGCAATTTTTTTATTGTTTATTTCACAGTTTTCAGATGTGTTCACAGTCTTGAATAACGATTTTTTTAATCAGCTTATTAGAATTATAACTAAAACCTCGTTAGTTTCCGTTTTTCTAGTTTTAGCAACAAGTTGGGTTATTCAACTAGCGAATACACCAAAACCAAATGAAATGAAAATAAAGTTTCTAGATTGGTCTTTAGTCGAATTAACTATTCCTTCTAAAGGAATTATAGCAGAGAAAATTGATTTTGGTTCAAAAACTACTCAGTATAAAAATTTACTGAATTTTGCATATAAAAGAAAGTTTAATGAAGTTAATAAGCAAAGTATTGTTGTTAGTTATGGAGGTGAGATAAAGAGTCAAACATATTTAACAAGGATTATAGATAATATAAATGTAATACTTCAATTAACAGATGAAAATAAATTAGAGCGTAAAGATTTAATTACTTTTATAGGAGAAAGTAAATATAGATTACGAATTATTCCAGAACATATATTTGTTGATGAAGCATTATTAGAAGAGTATAAAAAACTTGTAATTAAATGAAAATAGCAGCAACTCAAATTGATGTAAGTGTAGGTAAAATTGAAAAGAATATTATTGCTCATATCAAAGCTATAAAAGAAGCTGTAAAAGAAAAAGTAGATTTAATTACATTTCCTGAAATGTCAATAACTGGATATTGTAGAGAAGAAGGAAAAAGATTAGCCTTTATAAAAAAGGATAAAAGATTAAATAGCTTAAGAAAATTATCTAAAGAGAATAATATTATAATTGTTGTTGGAGCTCCAATATTGTTAGATGATATGTTATACATAGGGTCTTTCATACTAAAACCAAAAGGAGACGAGGAAATTTATACAAAGCAATATTTACATTCAGGAGAAGAGATGTACTATAAAAGTTCTTTTTTATACAATCCAAAAGTAACTATAGTAAATGAACAATTGTCTTTTGCTATTTGTGCTGATATCGATAATGTAGAACATCCTAAACAAGCAAAGTTAGATAAGTCAACAGTTTATGTTCCTAGTATATTCTTTTCTAAAGAAGGTATTGATAAAGGGTATTCGTCTTTAAAAAGGTATTCTGAAAAATACATGTTACCAATTCTTATGAGTAACTTTTGTGGAGAACATTGGGGTGTTAAAGCTGGAGGTAAAAGTGCCTTTTGGAATGAAAAAGGAAAAAAAATAGTAGCCTTAGATTCTGAAAAAGAAGGGTTAATTATTGTTGAAAAAGATAGTGTAAATTGGAAGGTTAAGTCTATTATGTTTTAAAACTCTTAAGCGCTGATTTTTAGTGTTACAGAAACTCACAAAAGGTTATTTTTTATTACAATTAACTACAATTGTAGAAAGTGGTTTTAGCAGATTTTATATTCGCTCAAAACTATTTTTATATGAAAAATCATACATCAACAAAAGATGTTTTAGGTCATCCTAGAGGATTGTTATATTTATTTTTTGCAGAATTATGGGAACGCTTTTCTTTTTATGGAATGCGAGCATTATTAGTTCTATACATGACCAAACATTTGTTATTTACAGATGAAATGTCTTTTGGTATTTATGCAGCCTATATGTCATTAGTATATGTAACGCCAATGATAGGAGGAATGTTAGCAGATAAAGTATTAGGTTTCAGAAAGGCAATTGTTTTAGGTGGGGTATTAATGGCTTTAGGACACTTTTTTTTAACTTTTGAACAACCTATATTTTTTTATGGATCACTTTCTTTAATAATTATTGGAAATGGTTTTTTTAAGCCTAATATATCTTCTTTTGTAGGGAAGTTATACAATGAAGGAGACACAAGGCGCGATGCTGGTTTTACTATTTTTTATATGGGAATTAATATTGGTGGAGCTGTAGCTCCATTATTGTGTGCATGGTTAGCTGAATTGTATGGATGGCATTACGGATTTGTTTTAGCAGGAATAGGAATGCTTTTAGGGCTTTTAGTGTTTAAAAAAGGATTAAATAATAATGTATTTGATAAGCATGGTGCTGTTCCGAATTTAGCGGTATATAATCAAAAAAAGTTTGGTATTAAAATGGGGAGTTTAATAACAGTCTGCGCTTTATTATTCGTGCCTGTTTTTGCTTTAATTGTAAGATATCATCAGTTTGAACACTATTTAGTTTGGATTGTTTCGTTGTTTTTGGTTTTATATATAATTAATGTTTTACGAAATGTAACTGTTTCTGAACGCCAAAAATTATTAGTAGCCGTTTACTTTACAGTATTGTATACTGTGTTTTCAGCAATATTTGAACAAGCTGGTAGTTCACTAACGTTATTTGCAGACAGAAACGTGAATTTAATAGGAATAAATGCTGCTCAAACTAATAGTATAAATTCAAGCTTTATAATTTTATTTGCCATACCATTTTCAATGTTGTGGATGTACTTAAATAAAATAAACAAAAATCCAAATTCTGTCATTAAGTTTGGCGTAGGTATAGCTCTTTTAGGATTAGGGTTTGTAGTTTTTGCAATGTCTGCATACCAAGTTGATGAGTTTGCTAAAACACCAATGAGTTATTTGATAGTAGGTTATTTAGTGTTAACTATGGGGGAGCTTTTTTTATCTCCAATAGGGTTGTCAAAAATAACAGAATTATCTCCAACTAAATATGTAGCTTTTATAATGGGAGTTTGGTTTTCTGCTAATTTTTATGGGCATTTTTTTGCAGGGAGAATAGCAAAATTAACAACAGTGTCAGATGGTGATTTAGGAGTTTTTTCAAATGGCTTATTAGGAGAAATAACAACATTTATAACAGGAATGTCAAGTGAAGTAATTTTATCTAAAGAACCAATATTTCATCAATTATATTCTTATGTTTCTGTGTATTCTGGTTTTGGATTTTTTACTTTTTTAATAGGTGTGTTGGTAATGATATTTTCAAAAAAAATAAAAAGAATGATGCAAAATGTACATTAGTATTAGCTTAAGGGTTTAGTTTTTATTTTTTTATATATTGGTACTATGGAAACTACTGAACATTATTTTAAAACAAATAAAGAAACTTGGAATAAAAAAGTTGCTGTGCATGCTAAAAGTGAAATGTATAATTTAAAAGCATTTAAGGAAGGTGAAAATTCATTAATGAAATATGAGTTGGATGCTTTAGGAGATGTCTCAGGGAAGTCATTATTACACTTACAATGTCATTTTGGACAAGATACTTTAAGTTGGAGTAGAAAGGGGGCTAAATGCACTGGCATCGATTTATCAGATGAAGGAATTAAGTTAGCAAGAGAGTTAAATGAAGAATTAAAGCTAGATTCTAAATTTATATGTTGTAATGTATATGATGTAAATAAACATGTTTCCGAGCAATTTGATATCGTGTTCACAAGTTATGGAACCATTGGTTGGTTGCCAAATTTAAAGCCTTGGGCAAAAATAATAGCATCTAGATTAAAAGAAGGAGGGGTTTTCTTTATTGCAGAATTTCACCCAATCGTGTGGATGTTTGATTATCTAAAGAAACCTGCAGAACTTAGTTTTGGATACAATCAAAAAGAAGTTATCTATGAAGAATATTCAGGTACTTATGCAGATGAAAAAAATGAAGTTATCAGTAAGGAATATGGGTGGAATCATGGTTTAGGAGAGATAATTACAGCCTTAACATCTGAAGGATTGCAGATAGAGTACCTAAATGAGTATGACGAAAGCCCCTATGATGTTTTTCCTGATCTTGTAAAAACTGAAAATGGAATGTTTACGACAAAAGATAAATTATATCCATTAATATTTACATTAAAAGCAACAAAAAAGAGTTAAACAAGCATCTTTGTATATTTAAATAAGAAAATGTATTTAAGAAACTAAAAAAGGTCGTCTAAAAAATTAGACGACCTTTTTTATTATGTTTATTTCTTTTTATTTAAATACAGAAACTATATTTATAGCTACTTCATCCCAGGTTTTAGAAACTCCATCTGCTCCCTTATGCAAGTCTTTGCATATTGTGTTTAATGAATCTAAAGCTTTTCGTGCTTCCCAGTTACTTACTTTCATAGTTGCATTTAAACTAAATTTTTTTCCATCTAAAGTATAAGTAAAAGGTAATTTTTTAGTAACATTATTCATTGTGATGTCAGAATACCCAATAGAATCATTCTCTAAAACTAATTTTCCAGAAAGTAATTCAGTCTTGTCCATGATACCAAAAAAGAATTTTTTAATTTTAAAATCTCTTCCAGAGTCAGAAGTGAAAATACTGCTTACAGGAATTGAAAATTCAGCGTTATTAAGTGCTTCTTTAGCAGAGTTTCCTTCACCACCAGCGGTGATGTTTACTTTTTTAAATTGACCTTTTACAGGTATTTTTTCTGTGGTTTTATAAGCTGTCCAGTTTACTTTATTATCAGCATTTTTTAATGAAAAAGGAGCTTGTTTTTTTTCAACTTTAGCTTCCTTTTGCTCTTCTTTTTTTGTTTCTTTTTTACAAGAAGTTAGCTGTAAAGTAATAGCACATAATAAGAGAGGAAAGATTAATTTTTTCATAAGTATTGTTTTATAATAGTATTTACTAAGTTAATATATTCTTTTTTTGCATCTTCAGGACTCATGCCTTTCAACTGTACCCAAGCATTGAATTTAAATGCACTTCTCAGGCCTGTAGTTGTGTTATTATTAGCGTTAAAAGAAAATTGATCTCCTTTCATAGCTTGTTTATAATACGCATATAATTTAAGCATAATATCTTGAGGTAATTTACCTTGCATGTTTGAAGCTATTTTATAAGCCTCCTGAAATTGTATGTCTAAATCATTTATCATAAATAATATGTAAATGGTATTACATTAAAAAGTGTATATACAAATATACAAAAGGAGCAAGGAAATATAAACTATCTAAACGATCAAGTAATCCACCATGTCCTGGCATTATGGTTCCGCTATCTTTAACATTTGCTCTTCTTTTAAACATCGATTCAACTAAATCACCAAAAGTACCAGCTGTAGAAACAATTAAAGCAATGATAATCCAGTTAAATATAGATAATACAGAAGAATAATAACCAATTAAAACACCAACAATTAAAGAGAAAAATAAACCTCCAATAAATCCTTCAATAGTTTTTTTAGGAGAGATTCTTTCAAATAATTTAGTTTTACCAAAATTCTTTCCAACTAAAAAAGCAAAACTATCGTTAGTCCATATAAGAACTATAATATATATTATAACATATGGATGATAGTTGTTGTTTATAAAAGGAAGTAAAGTTAAAAAAGTAAAAGGTAAAATAATATAACGAATACCTACATCTAATTTATCCATAAATGTTTTTGGATATTCTGAATTTTTACTTCTATATAGGTTATAAATCATCTGAAAAGAACAAATTAATGTAATAATCAGTATGAATAAAAGAGTTCTTCTAGATGCTATTTCTTTAGTGTAATATATAGCTATAGGGAGTATTATATATGGAATATAATTTTTGAAATTAATGATTTTATTAAATTCCCACAAGCATATAGCAGAGAAAACTGCAATTAAGGCAGTATATGATTCTGCTGAGTATAATATTGCAGAGATAAAAATAATAGCATAAACAAGTCCAGAAATACTTCTTATTACTAAGTTTCGCATGTTTTAGAGGTCTTCAAAAAGAAGTAAGTATAAATTTTTTGAATTGCTATTACCGTAATTCAAAAAATCATCATTATTCTTTTGTATTGTATAATTGGTTATAGAACTAATATTAGTAGGGATATTACCTTTAAAATGGGTTTTAATACCTGTTAAACCTTCACTAATGTTTTTCACTAGTTGACTTGTGGTTGCGTAAATAATAAAGTTCTCAGATAATTCAGATATTTTATTACTTCCTAATTGGTTTGAAGAAAATAATATGTCTCCTTTATTAGCAATTAAATGCTCACAACTAGTAAAAAAAGGAATAGTATTGTTAGGTGTATCTTGAGATTTTATTTTTAATTGCTGGGTGATTTTTAATAAATCAAAATCAGTACAAGTTATATTTTCCCAGTTATTCTCTTTCAAAATATTTTCTAAATTGATGATAACTTCATTAATACTTGTAGAATATAAAAATTTCCCTCCTTTGTTAATAAAATGATGTACAAACAAATCATCTAAAGAAAGATTAACCGGTTGACGATTAATTTCTTCTTTAGATGATTCTGTATATGATTTAAATAGTTTTTTAAAAAAATTCATTAAAACAAAAAACTTATTCTTCTGTTATTGGATTTGTATTTTCTTTTGTTTCGTCTTTTTCAAATGGTCTTTTACCAAATAATTTAATTAAATCGTCTTTAAAGATAACTTCTTTTTCTAGTAAACGATCAGCCAATAGTGTTAATTTATCTTTATGTTGCTCTAATATTTCAATAGCTCTAACATATTGACCTTCTATTATTTTTGAAATTTCTTCATCTATAGTTTTAGCAGTAGCATCACTATAAGGTTTTACAAAACCATCATTACCAGATGAATCATAATATGTAATATTTCCTACTTTATCGTTTAATCCGTATACAGTAACCATTGCTCTTGCTTGTTTAGTTACTTTTTCTAGATCACTTAAAGCTCCAGTAGAAATTTTGTTAAACATTAATTTTTCAGCAGCTCTTCCTCCCATGGTAGCACACATTTCATCTAGCATTTGTTCAGTTTGAACAATCTTTCTTTCTTCTGGAAGGTACCACGCTGCACCTAATGATTGTCCACGTGGTACAATAGTAACTTTAACTAAAGGAGCAGCATGTTCTAACATCCAACTTACTGTAGCATGACCTGCTTCATGAAAAGCTATTACTTTCTTTTCTTTAGGAGTAATTACTTTGTTTTTCTTTTCTAAACCTCCAACGATTCTATCAACAGCATCTAAGAAATCTTGATGTTCAATAGCTTCTTTATTATTTCTTGCAGCTATTAAAGCAGCTTCATTACATAAATTGGCAATATCAGCACCAGAAAACCCAGGAGTTTGTTGAGCTAAAAATTCTAAATTAGCATTGTCTGCCAATTTCAAAGGCTTTATATGTACTTCAAAAATTTCTCTTCGTTCGTGTAAGTCAGGTAAGTCAACATAAATTTGACGGTCAAAACGACCAGCACGCATTAAAGCTTTGTCTAAAACATCTGCACGGTTTGTTGCGGCAAGTACAATAACATTTGTATCAGTACCAAAACCATCCATTTCAGTTAATAATTGGTTTAACGTGTTTTCGCGTTCATCGTTACCACCAGTCATACTATTTTTACCTCTTGCTCTACCAATAGCATCTATCTCATCAATAAATATAATTGAAGGAGACTTTTGTTGAGCTTGTTTAAATAGGTCTCTTACACGTGAAGCACCAACACCTACAAACATTTCAACAAAATCAGAACCAGATAAAGAAAAGAAAGGTACACCAGCTTCACCAGCAACAGCTTTAGCTAATAAAGTTTTCCCAGTTCCAGGAGGTCCTACTAATAAGGCCCCTTTTGGTATCTTTCCACCTAATCTTGTATATTTTTCAGGACTCTTTAAGAAATCTACAATTTCTTGTACTTCTTCTTTAGCACCTTCTAAACCAGCAACATTTTTAAAAGTAGTTTTTACTTTAGTGTCTTGATCAAAAAGTTTAGCTTTAGATTTACCAATGTTGAAAATTTGTCCACCACCACCGGCACCACCACCAGATCCTGACATTCTTCTCATAAAAAATAACCAAATAACAATTAGTAAAATAAAAGGTAAAAAACTTATAATGGTATCCATCATACTAGTTTTACTATCATTCCCTTTATCAAAATCTAAAGAATATGTATCTTTTGCTTTTTGAAGTTCTTTTTCAAAATTTTGTAAATCCCCAAAATTATATTTGTAAAGTGGAGCCCCTTTTCTGTAAAAAGGAGAATTACTTAATTTTTTATGAGATTCTTTACTCAAAGATTCATCTTTAATAAATATTTCTGCGTATGATTTATTGTATATAAAAATTTTAGAAATATCATTATCCTTAAGAATTTGATTGAATTCGTTTTCAGATAAATTTTTAGAACCCATTGAACCTGAGTTAAAAAAAGTTAACCCTATAAATAAAACTGCTATTGGAATATATATCCAAAGAGAATTAAAGGTTAGTTTAGGTGTGTTTTTTTTCTTATCACTCATAAAATTTGTTTCAAAATATATTAATTATGCCGGATTTATTTGCGTTATTTTTGCATCTCCCCAAAGGCTTTCAATATCATAAAATTCACGTGTTTGTTTTTGAAAAACATGTACTACTACGTTTACATAATCCATCAAAACCCATTCAGAGTTTCCTTGACCTTCTACATGCCAAGGTTTATCCTTTAGTTCCTTACTAACGACTTTTTGTATTGAACCAGATATAGCATTAACTTGTGTGTTTGAATTACCAGAGCAAACTATAAAATAATCGCATACGGTATTATCAATTTCTCTTAAATCAAGTAGTTGAATGTCTTCTCCTTTTACGTCATCAATCCCCTTTATAATCACAGCTATTAAATCGTCTGTGCTTGCTTGTTTTTTAGTCATTAAAAAAAATTAAATTTTAGCAAAGTTATTATTTTTTTGCGAGTAAATAGTGTATTATTGATACTACTTTTACTTATAAAATATTTATGAAAATAATCAAACTTGATGCCATTGATTCAACAAATACTTTTTTGAAAGAAATGGCAGGAAATTCAATACTAGAAAATTTTACAGTTGTTGTAGCTAAACATCAAAGGTTAGGTAGAGGGCAAATGAAAACTGAATGGAATTCTAAAGAGGGTAAAAACCTGACTTTTAGTGTTTTTGTTAAGTTTAAAGGTTTGTTGGTAACAAGTCAGAGATATTTAAACTTTTCTGTTGCTATAAGTGTATATGAAGTACTTAATGAGTTGAAATTGCCAAAAATGTCTATAAAATGGCCTAACGACATTCTGGCAGAAGGAATGAAGATATGCGGAATTTTAATAGAGAATTCTTTGAAAGGCAATGAAATACAATCGTCAGTAATAGGTGTTGGGTTAAATGTTAATGAATCTTTTTTGTCTAATAAAGAATTAAAAGCTGTTTCAATTAAAGATATTTTAAAAGAAGAATTAGGTTTGGATGATTTATTAAAAAAAGTAGTTGTTAGATTAGAAAAAAATATAGAAATTTTAAATGCAAAAGAGTATGACTATCTTGAATCAAAGTATTTAGATGTGTTGTATAAAAAAAACGTTCCGAGTATGTTTAAAACAAATCAAAACGTTTTATTTATGGGTAAAATAGTTGGAGTATCTAAAAATGGTAAACTCCAAATAGAATTAAGCGATGAAACTATTAAAGAATTTGAAATTAAAGAAGTTTCATTTGCTTAGTACTAAAAATATACTGTTATAATTTAGCTATATTTTCTGTTAGGGTTTCGATAAATTTAGTTAAAGGTTTTTTTACCATCATGGCCATCATAGGATTAAAATCTCCATTAAATTTTAATGTAACCTCACTTTCATTTTCAGATATTTCTTTGATGTCTGAAGCCAAGGTAAAAGGTAATTTACTACTAGCAGCACCTAAAGTTACATTTGAAAACTCAGTTTTCTCTTTCATAACCAATCTAATTTCTGGCATACCTTTTAATCCAAAAATAAAACTATCACCATCAACTTCAAATTTTTGAGTGTTTTCAGGCATTAATTGCTCATAATTCTCAAGTTTAGTAAAAAAATTAAAAAGTTCTTCCGAAGATTTTTTTACTCTTACAATATTTCCTTCAATATTCATTAATCTATTTTTTAACTATTCTTCTTTTTGTTTCCAAGTACTAGGAGAAACTCTCCAATCTTCTAAAGTACGAAGTTCTTCACTAGTTATATATTTGCTATCTAAAGCTTGTTCTAATAAAAACTCGTAATTACTTAAAGTGGTTAATTCGACATTATCATTTTTAAAGTTTTCAGAAGCTATATCAAATCCATAAGAAAATATAGCAACCATACCTTTTACAGTAGCGTTTGCTTCTTTTAAAGCTTTAACAGCATTCAAGCTACTTTTACCAGTACTTATCAAATCCTCAATAACCACAACATTTTGTCCACTTTCTAAGTAACCTTCTATTTGGTTTTTTCGACCATGCTTCTTTGGCTCTGGTCTTACATATATAAAAGGAACACCTAATTCTTGAGCAACCAATACACCTATGGCTATTGCTCCAGTAGCAACACCTGCAATAACATCAGGCTTACCATGCTTATCTTCTACAATTTTTGCTATTTTTTCTTTTAAAAAATTTCTAACTGAAGGGAAAGATAATGTAATTCTATTATCACAATAAATTGGAGACTTCCATCCTGAAGCCCATGTAAATGGCTCTTTAGGGCTAAGTTTAATCGCTTTTATTTGTAAAAGGAGTTCAGCCGTTTTTTTTGCCGTATCTTTGTTAAAATCCATGTCGCAAATGTATAAAGTTTTTGTTAATGATAAACCAATAATATTAACAACTTCGATAAAAAAAGAAGAAAACTATCCTGTTTATCTTTTTAAAAACACTGTTATAGAGGAGCTAATTTATAAGTTAAAAGCAAATATTTTATCAGGTGTTTACCTGTTTTCTACAAATTTAGATGAAGATTGGAGAAGATTTAGAGAAAAATTTAATCCTATTGTAGCGGGAGGAGGGTTAGTTTTGAATGAAGAAAAAGAAGTTTTATTTATATACAGAGGAAATAAGTGGGACTTGCCAAAAGGAAGAATTGAAAGAGGAGAAGAAATTGAAGAAACTGCCATTAGAGAGGTAGAAGAAGAATGTGGTATTGAAAATTTAGTAATAAAGAAATTCTTGTTAAATACATACCATCTTTTTTTACAAAATGGAGAAAAAAGACTTAAAGAAACATATTGGTATTTGATGCACTCAAATTATAAAGGAGAATTAAAGCCTCAAATAGAAGAAGGAATTACCGATGTGTGTTTTAAGAATGAAAAAGAAATAGAAGAAGCACTACAAAATACATACGCTAATATTAAATTAGTTTATAAAGAATACCAAAAAGACATGTAAAATGACATTGTGTCATTGAATACTTCTGTTTTTTTATTAATTACTGACAAATTATTGCTAAATTTCTATTGGCATACAGTTTGTCTATCTCTACTCGTAAAATTGAATTAAAAATAAAAAAATAAATAGTATTATGAGTAAAATTATAGGTATTGATTTAGGTACTACCAACTCATGTGTTTCTGTAATGGAAGGAAATGAGCCAGTAGTAATTCCAAATGCAGAAGGAAAAAGAACTACACCATCTATTGTGGCTTTCGTAGAAGGAGGAGAGCGTAAAGTTGGTGATCCAGCAAAAAGACAAGCAGTTACTAATCCAACTAAAACTGTTTATTCTATAAAACGTTTTATGGGGAATAAATTTTCTGAATCTTCTAAAGAAGCAGGAAGGGTTCCTTATAAAGTTGTTAAAGGAGATAACGATACACCTCGTGTAGATATTGATGGACGTTTATATACGCCACAAGAAATATCTGCAATGGTATTACAAAAAATGAAAAAAACTGCTGAAGACTATTTAGGTCAAGGAGTTTCTGAAGCTGTTATTACAGTTCCAGCATATTTTAATGACGCACAACGTCAGGCAACTAAAGAAGCTGGAGAAATTGCAGGATTAAAAGTTCGTAGAATTATTAACGAACCAACTGCTGCAGCTTTAGCTTATGGATTAGATAAATCTCATGACGATAAGAAAATTGTTGTATTTGATTTTGGAGGAGGTACACATGATGTTTCTATTTTAGAGTTAGGAGATGGAGTATTTGAAGTATTAGCTACTGATGGAGATACACACTTAGGAGGAGATGATGTTGATGAAAAATTAATCAACTGGTTAGCTGAAGAGTTTAAAGCTGAAGAAAACATGGACTTACGTCAAGATCCTATGGCTTTACAACGTTTAAAAGAAGCTGCAGAGAAAGCGAAAATTGAGTTATCTAGTACAACTTCTACTGAAATTAACTTACCGTATATTACTGCTACTGCAAGTGGACCAAAGCACTTAGTTAGAACAATGACTAGAGCTAAATTTGAGCAGTTAATTGATGATTTAATTAAAAGAACTATTGAGCCTTGTGCTACTGCTTTAAAAAATGCAGATTTATCAATTGATGAAATTGATGAAGTTGTTTTAGTTGGAGGTTCTACTCGTATTCCTGCTATTCAGGAAGCGGTTGAGAAGTTTTTCAAAAAAGCACCAAGTAAAGGAGTAAATCCTGATGAAGTAGTTTCTTTAGGAGCTGCAATTCAAGGAGGAGTTTTAACTGGAGATGTAAAAGACGTTTTATTATTAGATGTAACGCCTTTATCTTTAGGAATCGAAACTATGGGTAACGTATTTACTAAGTTAATTGATGCAAATACAACTATTCCTACAAAAAAATCTCAAGTGTTTTCTACAGCAGTAGACAACCAACCTTCTGTTGATATCCATGTTTTACAAGGAGAAAGAGCAATGGCTGCAGATAATAAAACAATTGGACGTTTCCAATTGACTGATATTCCACCAGCGCAAAGAGGAGTTCCTCAAATTGAAGTAACTTTTGATATTGATGCAAATGGAATTATCAATGTTTCTGCTGCAGATAAAGCTACAGGGAAATCTCAAGATATTCGTATCGAAGCTTCTTCAGGATTATCTGATGAAGAAATTGAGAAAATGAAAGCAGAAGCCGAAGCAAATGCAGATGCAGATAAGCAAGCTAAAGAAACTGCAGAGAAAATTAATGGTGCAGATTCTATGATTTTCCAAACGGAAAAGCAATTAAAAGAATTTGGAGATAAATTATCAGCAGATAAAAAAGAGCCAATAGAAGCAGCTTTAGAGGAGTTGAAGAAAGCTCACGAATCTAAAGATTTAGCGCAAATTGATACTGCAATGGAGAAGATTAATGAAGCATGGAAAGTTGCTTCAGAAGAAATGTATGCTGCACAGCAACAAGCTGGTGGAGCAGATGCAGGAGCTCAACAACAAGCACAACCTGAAGGTGATGCTCAAGGTGATAATGTTGAAGATGTAGATTTCGAAGAAGTGAAGTAATTACATTCTAATATATACATTAAACCCATTGCAATTTATTGCAATGGGTTTTTTCTATTATAATAATAACTACATTTGAAAATATAGATCTGAAGAAGTATTATGAATAAAATAACCCTTTACTTTTTATTTTTTTTACTGTTTTTGAGTAAGTTAACTTTTGCTCAACATCCAGTATATAATCACTTAACAGAAAAAGATGGTTTACCAGATATTGAATTTTATGGCGTTATAGAAGATAGAGAAGGTTTTGTATGGCTAGCTGCAGATAAAGGTCTCTTTCGTTATGATGGAAAGGAATTTAAAAATTATTCACACCCTGACAAACGAGGGTTATCAGTATTCGGATTGAAATTGGATGAAAAAGGTAGGGTTTGGTGTAATAATATTTCTGGTCAGTATTTTTATATAGAAGATGATAAACTAAATTTATCTGTAGATATAAAAGAACATGCAAGTGGCCAATTAGCAAGCTTTTTTTTATACAAAAATAGTTTGATAGCTTCAAATTTAGGTTATGTAGCAAGAATTGATTTAGAAACAAAAGAAAAGAAAATATTTAAAGATGGTGTTAATGTAGTTGCTTCGGTTTTTAGAAGCAAGGACTCACTGTTCTTATTAAGTACTAATTATTATAAGTATAGTCTTAATGGTAAGGAATATTCCAATGAGTTTTCATTGGGCTCTAATATTTCAATAGAAGGAGCTACAAGTTATTTTACTCATAAAAATAAGCAGTTTGTTTATTCCTTTAACTTTCAGGCTGATGGGGTGAATGTTGAAAAACCATCAATTTTAATGAAGCAAGGTAAATCTTTTAAAAAGATATTACTTCCAAGAATTTTAAGAGGTAATACAATTGTAAAAAGTTTTTACGATGCCGGAGATGAATTTTGGTTTGGAACTAATAAAGGAGTAATAATTTGTGAATATAAAGAAGGAGAGTTTTTTTATAAAAGAACAAATTTTGAAGGAAAGTATATAACTGGTTTTTTAAGAGATAGATATAACAATTATTGGTATACCACTCATAGAAATGGTGTTTTTATAGTACCAAATTCTTATTTGAATAAGTATGAATTAGATGAAAGCAGGCAAAATATTAGTGCCATGGATAGGGTAGGGGATAATAGTGTATTGTTTGGGGCTACTAATGGAGATATTGGTGTTATTGATATTAAACAAAAAACACTTAAGAAATTTGATTTAAATGATAAACAAAAAGTGTTTGCTATTATAGGATTGACTGATGAACTAGCTTTAATAAGTTTTGCTACCTATTGTTATGTTTTTAATATAAAAACTGAAGAGTATAAAAAATTCCAGATGAATGGTAATGTAAAAGACTTTTCATTCATAGATAAAAATAGAGTAGTGATGGCGGCCTATTCCTCAGCAGCTATTGTTTTAGTAGATAATCCAAAAAAGAATAAAAGAATTGGATCTAAAAGATCATACTCAACCTATTATAGTAAAAAAAGTAAAAAAATTTATGTAGGATATGTGTACGGGGTAAAAGAATATGATGAGAATTTAAAAAGTAGGACAATAACTTTTAAAAATAGAGAAATTTTTGCAGTTGATATTGATGAAACAGCTAATGGTGTGGTGTGGTTTTCTACATTTAAAGATGGTATAGTTGGTTTAAAAGAAGATGGGACAATTATTAACTACACACAAAAAAATGGGTTGCTTTCTAATTTAACAAGTGTTATAAAAAGTGATGGAGATTATTTATGGATTTCTACTAACAAAGGTGTACAAGTATTAAATACAATAACTGGTAGGTTTAGAAATTTAACTAAGAGGCATGGATTAAATTCTTTTAATATTTCTGATATCTCAATTTTTGATAAAACTGTTTTTTTAAGCTCTAATAAAGGTGTTTTTCAAATAGATAAAGAAAAGGTTTTTACCAATACTGTTCTTTTAGATTTCTATTTCACTAAGATTTCAGTTGAAGATAAGCAGGTTTCTATAAAGGAAAGTTATAAGCTTGATTCTAATACAAAAAAAATTCAGTTTAGTTTTCATACCAATGGCTTTTTAGCTGAAGACAACATTGAATATAAGTATCGATTACTAGGAGCATCAAAAGAATGGAGTTTGATTTCACAAGGTGTTAATCAGGTTACTTTTAATAATTTGGCTGCTGGATCTTATACGTTTGAATTAAAAGCTGTTCAAATAAATGGAAAAGAAGAAACAGCAGTAAAAACCATTAAATTAAAAATAAATCCCCCTTTTTATAAAGAATGGTGGTTCATTGTAGGTGGCTTGTTGTTGTTGTTTGTATTTGTGTGGTTTTATTTTACGAATAGGATAAAGAGCTTAAGAATAAAACAAAAACAATTGTTAGAAAAAGAACGAATGCAAAAACAATTGGTATCTTCTAAATTAGAAAGCCTTCAATCTCAAATGAATCCACACTTTACGTTTAATGCGTTAAATTCTATTCAAAACTTAGTATTAAAGGGTGAGAGGCATGAAGCGTATGATTACTTAACTAAATTTTCATTTTTAATTAGAGAAAATTTAAATATGAGTAAAAAAAGTTTTGTTCAATTTGATAATGAATTACAGTTGTTAGTTAAGTATTTAGAATTAGAAAGACTTCGTTTTGGAGGGGAGTTTGCTTATGAAATTAAAGGAGATAGTAAGGTTGAAGATATAAAAATACCTACAATGATAATTCAACCTTATCTAGAAAATGCTTTAAAACATGGTTTATTACATAAGAAAGGAGATGATAAAAAAATAATTTTAGAATTTTCTCAAGAAGATGGTGTTTTAAAATGTGTTGTATTTGATAACGGAATTGGGGTAGAAGCAGCTAAGAAAATTAAAAAAGAAAGTAACATAACTCGTGAGTCATTTTCTACTAAAGCAATTAAAGATCGACTAGTTTTTTTGAAAGATTATTATAAAACTGATATAGGAGTGGTCTATGAAAAAGTTCCTATAGGAACTAAAGTTGTTATTAAAATTCCATTTACAAAAGTGTAAAATATTCATTTGGAAACAAATTTGCTTGATTAGGAAGAAGATTTAAGTTATCGAAAAAAATAAAAATATATTACAGGAATATTCTTGAAAAAAGAAAGTGTTTTTCCTTGTTTTAAGATTATAAAAGCTCAATGAATTCTATTGTAAAAAAAATATTTGATACAGGTATACAAAATACTAAGGGGACAAAAGAAAATAAAAAGATAAAACTTTTAAATATATTTTGTTTTACATGGTCTGTAATGATTCCTGTGATAACTATTTTTGATATTATTTTTGGAAGAGAGTTGGAAGGTAGTTTGATAATGCATGGTGTTTCTTATATTTTAATAGCATTCATTTTTTATTTTCAAAGTAAACAATTCTATACATTAGCAAGGGTCTTATTTTTGAGTTCTATAATTGGTGTTACATTTGTGTTTGCAAATTATACTACTCCATTAAATTTAATTGAAAATTTTTACTTTGTTTACCCTCTAATAGCTTTGATACTAGTAGATAAAAAATGGATTAATATAGTTATTCTTGTAGTATGTTTTCTATTATATTTTGTGCCAAATTTATATTACGAACACTATCCTAAAAATACCATTTTACCAGTCTTAGTGTTTTCAGTATTTGTTGCTGCCTTCGTAATTTTAAATTATGCCGAAACTTTAAATAAAAAGCATGAAAAAGAATTGTTACTAAATAAAGAGCAGTTAGAACAGGCGTTTTTAGAGTTAGAAGAACGTAAAAAAAGTGAGTTGGCTAGTTTACAGTTAAAAGCATTAAAAGCTCAAATGAATCCACACTTTTTATTTAACGCAATAAACTCAATACAAAATTTAATACTTACAAATAATAAAGAAGAAGCATATAAATACTTGACAAAATTTTCTTTATTAATGCGAGAAAGTTTAAAAACAAGTGAGAAAAGTTTTATAGGTTTTGATGTAGAATTATCAATGTTAAAAAAGTATTTAGAACTTGAAAAATTACGTTTTGGAGAAGATTTCATATATGAAATAAAAGGAGAGAAAGAAATTCAAAGAATAAAAATACCGTCTTCAGTAATACAATCGTTTATAGAAAATGCTATTCGTTATGGTTTGCTGCATAAAACTGATGGAAAAAAAATAATTACAATAGAGTTTTATCAGAGTAAGATATTTACTTGCGTAATAACTGATAACGGTATTGGTATTGAAGCATCTAAAAAGGTAAGTGTACTTAACACTAAATCGAATATTAATGAATCATCAATAATAGCAATACAGAATAGGTTACAGTTATTAAATGAATTTTATAAAATGGATATTGGAGTTTCCTACGAAGAGGTTGAAGAAGGAACAAAGGTTGTTATAAAATTACCATATACAATATAGAGATGGAGGTTTTAAGAAGAGGATATAAATTTGCTTTAAATATTGGTATTTATGATACTAATGAAAGAGAACATAAAAAAATAAGGTTACTGAATGCGTTTTGTTTAACATGGGCTATTTGTATTTGTTTTTTTATGATTTTAGATCCTTTTTTTTCACAAAGCTTAGATAGAAGTATTGTTTTACATTTATTTTCATTTGTAACTATTGTATCTGTATATGGATTACAGAAACATAAGAAATATATTACAGCAAGAGTCTTATTTATAGTAACGTTAATAGTAGTGACGTTTATTTTTGCAAATTTTATAGAGCCATCTAGAATGATGGAAAATTTTTACTTTGTATATCCATTAGTTGCTCTTATTTTAATAGATAATAAGAAAATAACAATTTCAATAATGATATTTTGTTGGTTGTTATATTATGTACCCTATAAATTAATACCAGGTATTTATCCCATTGAAATATTTAATCCATTATTATTGCTTTCTGCTTTTGTAGGATGCTATGTAATTCTTAATTACTCACAGTCATTAAATTTAAAAAATGAAAAAAAATTAGAAAAGGCTTATCAAGAGCTCGAAGATAAAAAAAAGAATGAATTAGCACATTTACAATTAAAATCACTGAAGGCACAAATGAATCCTCACTTTATGTTTAACGCCTTAAATTCAATTCAAAGTTTAATTTTAAAGGAAGATAAACATGCAGCTTATGTGTATTTAACAAAGTTTGCATCATTGATTCGAGAGAATTTAAATATGAGTGAAAAAAGTTTTGTTCATTTCGAAGAAGAATTATCGTTACTGAAGAAATATTTAGAATTAGAAAAACTACGTTTTAAAAATGATTTTAAATATCAAATAAAAGGAATAGAAAATATTGGTGATATAAAAATTCCATCAATGATAATTCAACCTTTTGTAGAAAATTCAATAAAGCATGGATTACTTCATAAAATTGAAGGAATAAAAGAATTAACAGTATCTTTTTCTAAAGGAGAAGTTTTTAAATGCGAAATAATAGATAATGGAGTAGGTCTTGAGAAATCAAAAGAAATAAATAAGCTGAATAATAAAGAAAAATCGTTTTCTACAAGTGCAATTTATGAAAGGTTAAGTTTATTAAAAGAATTTTATAAAACAGATATAGGTTTTGTTTATGAAGAAGCTTTAGAAGGGGTGAAAGTTGTTATTAGAATACCATATACTATATAAAATGAATGGAATAAAAAATGTATACAAGAGTATTATAAGTATTGGTGTTCATGGCTATTTATCTCAGAAAACCGTAAAGAGGATTAAAATATTAAATTTTGCAGCTTTTTTTATGGGGTTAAATCCATTAATAGCATTAGTGGTTAAATACTTTACAAATGATTTACCTGATAAAATGGCTTTGTTATTTTTGTTAGAATCAGTATTGTATTTTTCAGTTTTAATTGTTAGTTATTTTAAAAAATACGAAGCTGCCAAGTTTTTATTTATCATATTATTCACTTCAATTTTATTTTTACATAATAATTTCTTGTATAAAGGGGAGTATACGGAATACTATTATTTAGTAGTTCCAATTGGAACATTACTGTTTTTTGACAACAAGTGGGTCCATTATATTTTTTTAATAATTGCTTTATTACTGTTTTTTATACCCAATTACTATTTAAATATTTATGAAAAGGAAAGCTTTGGTTTCTTTCATGTAATTCCTTTTTTTTTAGGAATGTTTGTGGCTGTGCAATATTTCAGGAATGAAAATATTAAAAACGAAGACAAGTTAAAAAAAGCTTATGTTGAATTAGAAGACAAGAAAAAAAATGAATTAGCACATTTACAATTGAAATCATTAAAAGCGCAAATGAATCCTCATTTTATGTTTAATGCATTAAACTCTATTCAAAGTTTAATTTTAAAAGAAGACAAGCATGAAGCATATACTTATTTAACCAAATTCGCTTCTTTGATAAGAGAAAATTTACAAATGAGTGAAAAGAGTTTTGTGTATTTTGAAGAAGAATTATCGTTATTAAAAAAATATTTAGAATTAGAAAAGTTACGATTTAGAGATAATTTTGAATATAAAATAAAAGGAATTGAAAATATAGAAGATATAAAAATACCTTCAATGATAATTCAGCCTTTTGTAGAAAATTCAATAAAACATGGATTACTTCATAAAGTTACTGGATTAAAAAAAGTAAACATACATTTTTATCAAGAAGAAGTTTTTAAATGTGTAATAATTGATAATGGAATTGGAATAGAAAAATCAAAAGAGATAAATACTTTAAATAGTAAAGTAGCGTCATTTTCAACAAAAGCAATACAAGAACGATTAACTTTTTTAAAAGATTATTATAAAAGTGATATAGGTTTTGAATATGAAAAAATAAATGAAGGAACAAAAGTGATTGTTAAAATTCCTTATGTAAATAAAGATGAATAAGAATGAGTCTGTTATATAAAATTATTCATACAGGAATAGTAAAAGAATTAACAACAACAGATGTTAAAAGAATTAAAGTTTTAAATTACTGTTGTGCTTTTGGTTTGTTGTCAGCTGTATTTTTTTTAACAGTTGATTTTTTTTTAGGTCAATTAGATATAAGTAAAACACTTTCTTTTGTTGTGCAAATTGTTGTTTTTATAACTATATATTATTTACAGAGTCAAAAAAAGTATAAAATAGGAAGGGTGTTATTTGTTATGCTAGTGATAATAGCTTTATTTTATAATACAAATTTTGCTTTTAGAGGTTTTTATGGAGAGTATAGTTATATAATACTACCATTATTGGCATTGTTTTTTTTCGATAATAAAGTAATTCATTTTGGTGTGCTATTCTTAGCAATAAGTTTATATTATTTGCCAAATTATATAAACCCTATTTATCCAGAAAAATATTTTGGTTATCTGAATGTGTTATTTCAATTTTTTGGAACATTTATTTTAGTAAATTATTTTAAAAAACAAAATCAAAAAAATGAAAATGAGTTAGCGTATGCATATAAAGAACTAGAAGATAAAAAGAAAAATGAATTAGCACATTTGCAATTAAAATCATTAAAAGCACAAATGAATCCTCATTTTATGTTTAATGCGTTAAATTCTATTCAAAGTTTAATTTTAAAAGAAGATAAGCATGAAGCATATACTTATTTAACAAAATTTGCTTCTTTAATTAGAGAGAATTTACAAATGAGTGAAAAGAGTTTCGTTTATTTTGAAGAAGAATTATCGTTATTAAAAAAGTATTTAGAGTTAGAAAAACTTCGATTTAGAGATGATTTTGTATATGAAATAAAAGGAATTGAAAATATTGAAGATATAAAAATACCTTCAATGATAATTCAACCTTTTGTAGAGAATTCAATCAAACACGGTTTACTTCATAAAATTACTGGACTAAAAAAAGTAACTATTAATTTTTATCAAGAAGAAGTTTTTAAATGTGTGATAATTGATAATGGAATTGGAGTGGAAAAGTCAAAAGAAATAAATATTTTAAATACAAAAAAAGCTTCGTTTTCAACCAAAGCAATTCAAGAACGATTAACCTTATTGAAAGATTATTATAAAACCGACATAGGTTTTGAATATGAGGCAATCAATGAAGGAACGAAAGTAATTGTTAAAATACCCTATGTAAATAAAGATGAATAAAATACAAGCTGTAATAGTCGATGATGAATTAAATGCAAGAGAGAATTTAAGATACTTATTAAATGCATTTTGTAAAGAAGTTGAAATTGTTTCAGAAGTAGCAAATGTAGATGAAGCTACTGTTGCTATAAATAAACATAAACCGCAATTAGTTTTCTTAGATATTGAAATGCCTAGAAAAAATGGATTTCAATTATTGGATGAGTTTTCAGAGATTGATTTTCAAATTATTTTTATAACTGCTTATGATATGTATGCTATAAAAGCTTTTGAGGTAGCAGCAATTGATTATTTATTAAAGCCTATAGATATTGAGCGTTTACAAGAAGCGGTAAAAAAGGTAAAAAAATCAATTAAAAACACTGAATTTTCAAAAGCCAATTTAAATGTTTTAAAAGAGAATAAAAAAGCATTGCAAAAAATTGCGATACCATATAAAACAGATTATGTAATATTAGATATTGATAATGTATTGTGTATTGAAGCAGATAGAATGTATTCAGTAGTATATACAAAAAATAATAAAAAATATATGGTAGCAAAAAAATTAAGCTATTATGAAAATTTATTATGCAATAAAAAAGATTTTGTAAGGCTTCATCGTTCGTGGATTGTAAATATCAATAAAATAGAAGTATATTCTAAAAAAGAAAAAGAAGTAACGTTAGAATCTGATTTTAAAGTACCAGTAAGTAAAAGCTATAAGGAGAACTTCGAAACACTTTTTTACACATAAAAAGAGAAGAAATATTTAGTAAAAAGTTCATTTGGAAAATAAAATACTTCATTCGGAAGTAAAAATGAATTCTACTACTTGGGTTAAACTTTCTTTGTTTGAGAAATAATATAAAATTCTTTAAACTTAGAGATGTTATGGTAAAAAAAATACTATTAATATGTTTGTTTGTAACTAGTGTTGTAAGTGCACAATTCCCTACGAATAACTTAATTGTTCAATATGGCTTCAACAATGGAAGTGTTTTGGTTGATGGAGTTAATGGGGGGGCGCTTTCGGTTTCAGGAACAACATACACTGAAATAAATGATAGGTTCAATGTTGCACCAACTAGTGCAGTTAAATTAAGTGGTAGTTCATTTAATACTAATTATTCAACTAGTAATTCAACAATTGATACAAGTATTAGTTTTTGGGTTAAAACAAGTGAGGTGTCATCAGATTCAAAAATAATTTTTGAAAAAAGCTCAAGAGGTAATGCAGCTAGCTCAACTAATATGTTAGGGTATTCAGTAAGACTAGAAAATGGCAAAATAAGAGTAGAAAATGGATATGAGTTTACTTTTTATAATGGATTAAGAAGGTTAGATAGACATTCAGCTATATCAAATAGAATTGTGAGTGATGGTGAATGGCATCATATAGTAGTTTCAATATTTAATAGATCAGATAATATTGGAACAAGTAAAGGAGTTGACAATTTTATAAGAATATATGTAGATGGGGCTCTAGATACAAATCATAAAAAGAACAAAAGACCAAATACTTTCTTAAATAGACAGTTAAGGGTTACTAATGGACATTCTCAAAATGTACGTAAATTTCAAATCGCAAATTTAAATGGTGGTAATGCTCCTGTAAATTACAAATATGCTAACGATATTGATGATGTATTAGTGTATGGAAGATTATTAACTGCAACGGAAATTAATAATATAGGTTCTTATAATAATTTTTGTAGATCAATTTCAGCAGAGATATTATCAGCTTCTAATGTAACAGAGGATACAATTAATATTAATATTTCAGGATCTCAAGCTATAGATGTAGCTTATCATAAAATTGCTGACTCTTTTTCTTCAGCAACTATTATTACAAATAAAACAGGGAGTTTTACTCTTAATAATACTTCTCCTAGTACGTACAAAGTTTATGTAAGAAGAAATTGTGGGGCAAGCACTACTTCTCCATGGTCTGAGTATAAAATATTCAAAAATGAAAGGGTTCCAGTTTATGTGAATAAAAATGCAACAGGAAGAAATGATGGTTCTAGTTGGGTAGATGCTTTTGTAAATTTAAATGATGCTTTGACAGAGGTTTATGAAAATAATGAAATATGGGTTGCAAAAGGAACCTATTTACCATCAACTTCGGGGAGATCTAATTCTTTTACAATTTCTAAAAAAGGAATTAAAATATATGGAAGTTTTGCAGGTACTGAAACAGAAGTATCTCAAAGAAATATAAATGCAAATAGAACTGTATTATCTGGTGATTTATTAGGGAATGATAATTCTACTTTAGAGTTTACTAACACTACAAGAAATGATAACTCTTATCATATTATAAAAGTTAATAATGATGATGTAGTTCTTGATGGTTTAACTATTCAAGGAGGTCATGCCAATGGAACAGCGTCTGATGATCAGTCTGGAGGGGCTATTTTCAAAGGTCATTCAGTGATAAATTTAGAAATTGCAAATTGTATTATAGATAATAATGTATCGACTTCAGCAGCGGCGGCTATTTTATCAAGGTTTGAAGAGTCTGGATATTTGAAAATTAGAAATACGATTGTAAAAAATAATTTATCAAGATATGGAACTGCGATATATAGTTATACTGGAAATAACAAAATAGCAACTATAAAAATTAAAAACTCTGTTTTTGATAATAATATAGCTAAAGATAATGGTACAAATAAAGGTCATGCAGGAAGTGCAGGCTGGTTTAGAGCTTATGGTACTGGATCTACAATGAATTGTGATTTAATAAATAATACTTATGTTAATAATGTTAATTTAGGAACAACAAGTGGTCTAAATAATTTTAATAGGTCAGCTGTTGGTATGGGAAGAACAAACGGAGTGTTTAATGGAAATATGGCAAATTGTATTTTTTGGAAAAACACAACTACTGGAGGTGTTGTTAGTAAATCTATAGCTCAAGTTCATACAACATTAGGGCAAAATATTACTGTAAAAAACTCAATTGGAGAAGATAGCTTTTCAAATTTACCAAGTTCAAGAGTAACAAATGTATCTAATTCTGATCCTTTATTTACAGATTTGGCAAATAATGATGTTTCATTAACTACAGCTTCTCCTGCAAAAGATACTGGGGACAATGCAGTAATGATTGGAGCTTCTGATGTAATAGGGAACGTAAGAATTCATAATGGAACTGTTGATATGGGGGCTTATGAGTTTGGTGCGTCTACTTATGTTAGTAGAATGTTGAAAATAAAAGCTGAAAATGGAAGTGTTACTGCAAATCCAGTAGCTGTTGATGGTGGGTATAGTCAAGGAACAAGTGTAGTATTAACAGCAACTCCTGATGCTGGATATAAATTTGATGGATGGGCTAGTGATGCAAGTGGAACAACTAATCCTTTGACAGTAGTAATGAATTCAGATAAAACAATTACTGCAAAATTTAGTAGAATAAAATACACATTAACAGTAGCCAGCACTAATGGTACAGTAACTACAAATCCTAATCCAGTAAATGGAAAATATAACGAGGGGCAAGTGGTGGCATTAAATGCTACTCCAAATCCTGGTTATCAATTTGATGGTTGGACAGGTGACGCTACTGGTATTGCTAATTCAGTAAATGTTACCATGAACTCTAATAAAATAGTAACAGCAAAGTTTAGTGTTATCTGTATAGTATCTATACCGGATGTTAATTTTAAGAATGGACTATTAAATCATACGCCAAAAATTGATATAAATAATGATGGTAAAATACAATGTACAGAGGCAAATGCTTTTACAGGAACTTTAAGTATACGTGTTAAAAACATTAGTGATCTAACGGGTATTGAGGAGTTTAAAAATATCACAAAATTTAATTTTGAAAGAAATAAGCTAACAAGTATAGATTTATCAAGTAATATTGCTTTAACAGAAATTGATTGCTCACAGCAGCAAGCATCATTAACAACTTTAATTTTACCTCAAACAGGAACTTTGACTAAGGTTAATTGTTTTAACAATGATATAACAGCTTTAGATTTATCTGGTAACCCAAATATGATTGAATTGAAGTGTTCTGTGAATAAAATTGTTACTTTGAACACTACTGGATTAACAAAACTAATAAAGTTAGATGCTCAAATTAATAAAATATCAAGTTTAGATTTGACTACGAATACAGCTTTAAAAGAATTGATTAGTGCTGATAATGAGCTTACAGCTATTAATGTTTCTTCTAATATAGCTTTAGAGGTTCTTAATTGTAGAAAGAATAATATATCAAGTTTAAACTTATCTAATAACACTTCATTAAAAACCGTAAACATTTACCAAACATTAATTAGTAGTTTAGATGTGTCTCAAAATTCTAACTTAACAGGGGTAGATGCTAGAAATAGTAAGTTAACGAGTTTAAATGTAGCTAATGGTAATAATACACAGTTTATTTATATGACGGTAACTGGAAATCCAAATTTAAGTTGTATTCAGATAGATTCAGGATTTACGCCAACTTCGGTATGGAATAAAGATGCTACTGCTAGTTATAGTGTTAATTGTACAGCTAAATATTCACTTACAGTTAATGCAACAAATGGAGCAGTAACAACAAATCCGAATCCAACAAGTGGAACGTATGATGATGGAGCAAGTGTTGTGTTAACTGCTACGCCAAATGCTGGATATCAATTTGACGGTTGGAGTGGAGATGCAAGTGGAACTACGAATCCAGTAACAGTTGTAATGAATGCTAATAAAACAGTAACAGCTACGTTTAGCAAAATCCAACGTATATTAACAATCAATGCTACTAACGGGGCAGTAACAACGAATCCGAATTCAACAAATGGAAAATATGATGATGGAACAAGTGTTGTGTTAACAGCTACCCCAAATGCAGGATATCAATTTGACGGCTGGAGTGGAGATGCAAGTGGAACTACGAATCCAGTAACAGTTGTAATGAATGCTAATAAAACAGTAACAGCTACGTTTAGCAAAATCCAACGTATATTAACAATCAATGCTACTAACGGGGTAGTAACAACGAATCCTAATCCAACAAATGGAAAATATGATGATGGAACAAGTGTCGTGTTAACTGCTATGCCAAATGCAGGATATCAATTTGATGGTTGGAGTGGAGATGCAAGTGGAACCACGAATCCAGTAACAGTTGTAATGAATGCTAATAAAACAGTAACGGCAACGTTTAGTAAAATCCAACGTACGTTAACAATCAATGCATCTAACGGAACAGTAACAACGAATCCTAATCCAACAAGTGGAACGTATGATGATGGAACAAGTGTTGTGTTAACTGCTATGCCAAATGCAGGATATCAATTTGATGGTTGGAGTGGAGATGCAAGTGGAACTTCGAATCCATTAACAGTTGTAATGAGTGGAGATAAAACGGTAACAGCAATGTTTAGTACAATAATGAGAACATTAACTGTAACTAAAGCAGGAAATGGAACAGTAACTACAAATCCAAATGTTACAGGTGGATATGTTGATGGAACAAATGTAACATTAACAGCTACTCCTGACTCTGGATGGAAGTTTGATGGTTGGAGTGGTGATGCAAGTGGAACTACCAACCAAATTACAGTTACTATGAATGCAAATAAATCGATTATAGCAACGTTTAGTCAAGTAACAGCTGGGATAGAAGATGAGAAAAGATTAAAAGATTTTGCTGTATATCCTAATCCAGTAGAAACAATTTTAAGATTACAATTAAATGAGCAGGTTAAAGAAATAACTATATATAGTATTCAGGGACGAGAAGTAAAAACATCAAAAGAAAGAGAAATAAATATCAGTGACTTATCTTCAGGTATTTATTTAATAAAAGTACAAACAGACAATGATAAAATAGGAATCAAGAAGTTTGTTAAAAAGTAGTGTTGTTAAAAACTGTATGAGATACATATTGTCTCATGCAGTTTTTGTTTTTAAAATTAACTAAAAAATAATCAAATGAAATTAGTATTTATTATTGTATCAACAATTGGAGCTTTATTATTTAACTCACCAAAAGAAAGTAAAACCTTTAAAGAAGTAAAGACAGAAAAAATAATTGGAAGCAGTTTTTCATTAATAAATGATACTAAAAGTAAAGTGTCAATTTATACAGGAACTGGTTTTGTATCCTTAAATAAAGGGTCAAAAACAAGTATTTCATGTAAAGTGGGAAAAGAAGTACGTTGGGCAAAAAGTGGTAGAAAAGGAAAAGTAATTTTTAAAATAGAAAGTAAGCATTGTGGCAAGGTTTTAAAATTGTCAAAATTATTATAACGTAAATTTTTTTAAAGAGATTAATAGCCAAAACTAGGATACTAGTTTTGGCTTTTTTTATTGGAGGTTATTTTTTGATGTTTCAGGTTTTTTAATTGTTTGCGTGTTCAAATTATTGGTTTATAGGTTTTTGTATGTTTTTCATTCGGAAGTAATTTAGTGTGTTTGGGAAGTAATTTTCTGCTTTTTTGATATTAGCAAGCGTTATTTGTATAAGAATTAAAGAGGGGTATAAACAGAATTAAATAGAAGTAAACATGAAGAGAATTTTATTAATAATAGTAGTGCTTTTTACATTGATAGCTTCTGCACAACAAAACCAGAATGAAATATTAGCAAACTATAATTCTGGAAAATATACAGTGTATAAAGTTAAAAAAGTTTCTTATGGTAAGTATAAAATGGTAAAAGTTAAGAAGCAATGGCCAATACAATTTTCAAAATCAGGAGATAAAACCAGCACAGTTTTAGTAAAAAGAGCAGGTATTTTAGATGAAACTTTTAAACCAGACGTACCAGGTCATCCAGCATATTTTTCTTTTTCAACATATCGTTTAACTTTTATAGATGGTATAGGGGTTTATTATAGTTGGAATGGAAAAGAGCAAGCAACAACAAAATATGTTTTTACAAAAGGTGGTTTAAATAAAAACTATAAAGAGCTAAATAAGTTAGTAGAAAATTATTCAAAAGCTGTATTTAAAAATCAAACGAATGCCAGAGCAGAAGTAAAAGAACAAAAATCAGCTATAGCCGAAGCAGAAAGAAAGAAAAATTCTTTACAAAATAGAGAGGTACGTAAAATAGAAATTGAGTTAGTGAATACTCCTAATAAAGTAGCTCATTTTTCTGAAGCTATAAAATATGGTGTTGTTGCAATTCTTAAAGATGGAAGTAAATTATCAACAGAAAATTTAGGAGGTAAAATTCCTTGGAGTGATTTTATTCTTAAAAACAAAGGTTGTAGTAATACAATTGATGAAGTAAGAATTGATGAAGATGCTAAAACTTTAAAAGAAGATAGAATTACGCTTCAAGCTATTTCAAAATTTCATAAAACATTGAAAGCTACTAAGCATATTAACACAACAAACAACTTGTCTATACAGGTAAATCAAACAGGTTTTTGGGGGCATGAAAGACATAAATATGTAACTGTTTTTCAAGGTCAAAATGGACAACATGCTGGAAGAGGTGATAATTTAACAATTAAAGTTAAAACGGTTTCACACAAACAAACTGGAGTGAAATTAAATAAAATAGAAATATTCAATACAACTAAAAATAAATTGGTTGTGAGGTATAAGTTAACACCAAACACTAAGCTAATTGTAAATAATAATGGTGGTCAGGGAATGAATGGGTTTGAAGGAAGAAAAGGCTCTCCAAATGGAGGAAATGGAGGAAATGGTGGAGCAGGAGGTAATATTTTATTAATTAAAGATCCTTCTGTTACCAAATTAAATATTGTTTTAAATAATGCAGGAGGAGCAGGTGGAAAAGGAGGAGCTCCTAAATATTCATATGCAAGTAGAGGAAGAAATGGAGTAAGAGGAGATAAAGGAAGAATTAATAAACAAGTAAAAGCAGTTAAATTAAGTTTCTAAATAAACTATTAAATTCAAGTATAATGAGAAAACAAATATTAGTAACATGTGCGTTAAGTATAGCAATGCTATTCGGAACAAGTAATGAGTCAAATGCTCAGTTTAAAAGATTATTAAAAAAAGTAACTTCTAAAAAAAGTTCATCTAAAAAATCTAAATCTGGAGGAGCTTCAGGGGGAACGTTTTCATATTTAAACAATGAAAAAGATGATTTAGGTTTAAGTGGTGAGTATCATGGATTAAAAGATAAAAAAGCATTTGGCTTTAGATTTGTAAAAGAAAATGAAGGGAAAGTTGTTAATGAATTACATTATTGGGAAAAAAAACAAGAAAAGCCTCAATTAAAAATGAACTTTAAGGAGAGTTATTACAGAAAAAAACAAGTAAAAATGTTTTTTGTATGGATGTCTTCTTATGCAAAGTCTTATGTTGAGGTTTTTGAAGTGGCACCAGGGGTTTTAGCACAAACTCAACAAACAAGTAGAAGTATTAATAAATACGAAGAGTCTGTTCCATTAGATTCAAAAAGAACAGTAATTGAGGTAATGGCAAAAAATAAAGCTGACTTAGATACTTGGGATATTGAAACAGCACAAGCTAAAGTTGATATGTTAATAAGTAGTTTAAATACTGCTAAAATAGCTAAAACTAAAAAGAAATTAATGCGTTTTGAAACGTATAAAAATTACCATGGTAAAGTTGCATTTGCTAAGCAAACGCACTATTTAAAAAGTTCAAAAGCTAATCAACCGGTTGAAAAATCTGCTAATTTTATAACAAAAAGAGAGTTGGGTGAAACAGTAGCTTTTAAGCCTTACTTTGAGCAGCCGTTATCAGTTTCTCATCCAGGAGCGTGGTTTAATATTACGTATGAGATGGCAGGGCAAAAAACCAGTAGAGAGGCTTTAAGAAAAACGAGTACAAAGTTTTCTAAAAACATTCCTCAATTAACAGATTATAAAAATGATTTTTACTTTTTTTATCCTAAAGTAACGATTAATACTTCTAACAATATTGCTGATTATGCTTTTTTAGAGTTATTAAGATTAACGCAAGATAATTTAACTCAAGGAAAAGTATATGATTTAAAAGTAACTGTATGGGCTTATAAAGATGGTCAAAATATTGATCCTGTAGCTACAGGTACAATTCAATTAGAGTATACTAAAAATACTGAAAAACTATTACTAGATCCAGTTAAGGGGTGGATCACAGTTTTAGAGGATTATTTAGATGAATAAATCCATTTTTTGATTATTTAAGTTTGAACCGAATAGTGGAAAACACTATTCGGTTTTGTTTTTAAAATATATAATAGAATGAAGATAATTTTGTTAATAGTATTGTTTTTAATAAGTGCAAAAATTGTAGGTCAGTCTGAAGTAGTTTCTACCAATTATTCTTTCTTTAAATTAATTATAACAAATAATAAAAAAGAAATTTTATTAGTTAAATGGGGAGATTCATGGGAAATACAAGGGAGAAAATATAAAGGCAACTATTCGCTATATAAATTTATTGAGAGAATGGGTGACGGAGTTGGGGCTAAAATTAAAAAAATTAAACTAAGAGGGTTGTTTACTTTTCATTATAAAGGTCGTGTAAAACCAACATTAATGCATTATTATCAAGCCTCGTACAAATCAGGCGATTTAAAAATACCTAAGTCGTGTTCTGATATCAGATGGTTTTCATTGGTAGATGCAATGAAGGTTATTGAGTATTCAGATATGAAGGCTATAATGAAACAACTAAAAGGCAATGATAAAGTATGGGGAGGTGCTTTAGAAATAACTACTAAGAGTGAAAACAATGAAAGAATGTTTAAAAAAATAGATGATTTTTATGAATTAAATTAATAGTCTTCTATTTTTAGCAAATGAAAATTTACCAAAGAGAAATTCAATTAAATGAATATAGAAGAGGTTATCATTTAATAACAGATATTTTAGTTAGAGAAATGCCTGAAATAGGAGATATTATAACCGGACAGTTTCAAGTGTTTCTTAAGCATACTTCTGCTAGCTTAACAATTAATGAAAATGCTGATCCAACTGTAAGATTAGATTTTGAAACACATATAAATGAAATGATACCGGAAGGAATGTCTTACTATAAACATAATTATGAAGGTGATGATGATATGCCTGCTCATATTAAAAGTTCAATATTAGGTTGTCAAGTTTTGATTCCTGTAACGAATGGTAAATTGAATATGGGGATTTGGCAAGGTATATATTTAGGAGAACATAGAAATTGTGGAGGGAAAAGAAAGCTGGTACTAACTTTGACGGGAGTGTAGACTTTAATTATGTTTTATTGAAAAATTTAATGTTTTTTCACTGTTAATTTGTGGTTTAATTTATTTTGTTGTTAAAAAAATGATTTAAAAGTGTGTTTTTTTGTTAAAAAACGATATTATGTTTATTTTTTTAACATTTTAAAGTTTTGGGAGATGGTTTGTTAACTTTACGTAGATATAAATCCCTCAAAACCAAACAAATGAAAAAAAACTACCTGTTTGTTGTATTACTTTTAATATGCCAAACAAATTTTTCGCAAACACAAACCCCTAAAAATTTAGGACTGATCCAACAACATTTTAATGATTTACAGAAAGCTCGAAAAACGACATCTTTAGATTATGCTGAATGGAAAGTAACTAGTACTGCGTCTTCCTTAAAAAAAGGATTGACGCATTATTATTTAACACAGTATTATAATGGTATTCCTATTGTAAATGGTACTTATAATTTATCAATTATAAATAATAAAGTTAATTATTCAAAAAATCAATTTGTTAATGATATAAAGATAAAAACATCTAAACAAAAATCAATATCTATAACGGAAACACAAGCTATAAATGAAGTTATAAGAGCTCATAAATTAACTAGTGCTAAATTAGTTAAAACAATGAGAAAAAGTAAAGGAGATGATTTAGTTGAGTTTAAGAATTCAGGAATTACAGAAGATAATGAACCCATTCTTGTTAAAAAGGTATACTTCTTACATGAAGGTGAATTACGTTTGTGCTGGAATGTTAATTTATATGAAAAAGGAGGTAAAAACTGGTGGAATAGTTACGTAGATGCTTCTTCAAATAAAATTATATCGGAAAGTAACTGGGTTATAACTTGTAATTTTGACACTCATCATGGTCATGATTCTCATACAACTCATGATTCTTCTGAGTTTTTTAATTCAAATAAAGAATCTAGTACTCCATATTTAAAAGAATCTAGCATGTTAGCGCCAGATTCTTATAATGTATATGCAATGCCATTAATTAACCCAGATGATGGAGGAAGAACAGTTGTTACTAATCCAGCTAATTCTGTAGCATCACCTTATGGGTGGCATGATACAAATGGTGTTGCAGGTGCTGAACATACAATTACAAGAGGTAATAATGTATGGGCTCAAGAAGATGCAAACGGAAATAATGGCACTGGAGCTTCTCCAAGTGGAGGTTCTAGTTTGGATTTTAATTTCCCAGTTAATTTAACTCAAGCACCTAGTACTTATCGTGATGCTTCAACTACTAACTTATTCTATTGGAATAATATTATGCATGATGTATGGTATCAATATGGTTTTGATGAAGCTTCAGGAAACTTTCAAGAAAACAACTATGGAAAAGGAGGAGCAGGAAGTGATTCTGTAAATGCTGATTCTCAAGATGGAGGAGGAACTAATAATGCAAATATGGCAACTCCAACAGATGGAGGTAATGCAAGAATGCAAATGTATTTATGGACTAGAACAAATCCTAATAGAGATGGTTCATTTGATAATATGATTATTGCTCATGAATATGGACATGGTATTTCTACAAGATTAGTAGGTGGAAGGAATGCGAATGTGTTAGGAGGATCTGAACAAATGGGTGAAGGTTGGTCTGATTGGTTCGGATTAATGCTAACCATGAAAGCTGGTGATAAAGGAACTGATAGAAAAGGAGTTGGTACTTATGCGTTAGGTCAGGCTTTAGATGGAGTAGGAATTAGGCCAACGGTGTATTCAACTGATAGATCTGTGAATAATACAGATTATGCTGATATAGGCGGATTAAGAGTACCGCATGGAGTTGGTTATAGTTTTGCTTCAATATTATGGGATATGACTTGGTTGATTATAGATCAAGAAGGTTTTGATCCAAATTTTTATACCGGTACTGGAGGTAATAATGTTGCAATGGCTTTAGTTATAGAGGGTTTAAAAAATACAGCAAGTAATCCTGGTTTTGTATCAGGTAGAGATGGTATTTTACAAGCTGATCAAGATTTATACGGAGGAAAATACAAATGTTTAATTTGGAAAGCTTTCGCAGGTAGAGGAGTTGGAGAAGGAGCTGTAGAAAATAATAATGGAGGTAGTAATACTAACTCTGATCAAACAGTATCGTATACCAATCCATGTGATGGAGGTAATCCAGATCCAGGAAGTTGTGCTGGAGATGTTACTTCGTTCCCTTTCAATGAAAGTTTTGAAACTAATTTAGGCTTATGGAAAGATGCAACCACTGGAGATGATTTAAACTTTACAAGAGATTCTGGAGGAACTCCTTCAAGTAATACTGGACCAAGTAATGCAGCTGATGGTTTTACGTATTTATATGTTGAAGCTTCAGGAAATGGTTCAGGGTACCCTAATAAGAGAGCTATTTTAAATTCTCCTTGTTTAAATTTTGGTTCGGTAGCAAATCCTAAATTGGCTTTTCAATATCACATGTATGGTAGCGCAATTGCGACTTTAAAAGTTGAGGCAAGAAAAGACAATACAGGTACTTGGACATCAGTGTTTAGCAAAAGTGGAGATCAAGGAAATAGCTGGAAAACTGCAACTATTGATTTAGGTGCTTATGCTAATGAAGCAAGTGTACAATTAAGGTTTAATGTAGTTACTGGTTCTGGAAATAGTGGTTGGCAAAGTGATATTGCTATAGATGCAATATCTATTACTAATGGAGCAGGAGACCCAGGAGGTGATTGTACAGCTTTGAATTTTAACGATTTTACTATAAGTCCATTTTCTAATCAAGATTCAAGTGGAAATTATTCTATTGGAGGCTCAGGAGGTTCACTAGCATTAACGAATAATACTTGGAAGTATATTTTAATGAATTATACAGTTACATCTAACACTGTAATAGAGTTTGAGTTTAGCAGTACGTCTGAAGGTGAGATTCACGCAGTAGGATTTGAAAATGACAATAATTTAACTTCTTCAAGATATTTCAAAGTTCATGGAACTCAAAATTATGGAGTAACTAATTTTGATAATTATGTAAGTGGAACAAAAAAATATGTAATTCCTGTAGGTAGTTCTTATACAGGAACCATGGATAGGTTAGTTTTTATTAATGATAATGATGCTGGATCAGGAAATAATTCTACTTTTTCTAATGTGAAAATTTATGAAGGCTCTTGTGGAACATCATCAATTAATGTAAGTGAATTTGGCATTCGAACAGACGTTATTGGTACTCAGGATGAAGGTGTGTTTTCTTCAATCGAAGTAGCTCCGAATCCAGTTAAAAGAGGAGAGCTTCTTTATTTAACAGGAAATAGTAAGAATTTATTAAATGCTTCTTATAGTGTTACGAATATGTTGGGGCAGGTACTGGAAACTGGAAAACTAGCAGGAAGAAGTATTCAAACAGATAAATTAAAAACTGGTATTTATATTTTAACAATAGAAAATAAATATACCAAAGAAGATAAACGATTTATTATTAAATAACTTATGGTTATTCTAAGATAATAAAAAGAAGTTGTTTTTTATTTATTTTAAACCCTTTGAGCTTTTATAAAATTCAAAGGGTTTTTTTAGTTTTTGAAAACTGTTTTAAATTCTGAAATAATTTCCTCTATTTGTTGTTCGTTATATTTTCTAGAAAAGTGTACAGGTATTGCCTCATTTATTTTAGATGCGTTCATTATTTCTCCTGATTTTTCTGAGTAGCTATGATAATTAAGGTGAGCATATTCTTTGTCTTCATTTTTATAAAAACATTCTATGTATATTTTATTAGATTGAAAAAAATGCTTTTTAATCTTAGAATGATTTTCAAAATTAGCAGCATGATCCATAATAACTCCTATCGAATCTCCTTCTTGGGTGTGTAGTAAATGAAATAAATCTTTAGATTCATAGTTTTTACCTTCAATATTTATAGCAACGGTTTCTTCTTTTTTTAGAAAAGCGTTTTTTAAATCATTTACCCATTTTCCTCCTTTAAAATTACTGTTTTTAAGGTTGATTTTAAGTGTGTCTTTTTCTTTAAATTTATAGCTTAGAGAAGGTGTTTTATGGTTAAGCAATATTCCAGTTACTATAAAGTTATTTTCTTCAAAAAGAATGTTGTTATGTTTAATAGAAGTTTTTTTAAGTTCCCATACAGGAGGTTCTATTTCATAGATATGAATTTCATTGTCAGAAATCATTTCACGTATTTCGTAAATAATAGCATCTTTTTCAATCAAATTCCAAGTGTAACTTTTTATTCTATTTTGAACTTGTTTAGCTATATTTTTAGGGCCACAGATAAGAATTCTTCTTTGTGTACCTATTTGATGTCTTATGATAGCGTCAAAGTTTACAAAGTGATCTATATGGGTATGACTAATAAAAACCGCATTCGTATTTTGTATCTCTTTTACGGTTAAGTTACTAGCATCACCACATTCACAAATATAATTCCAAGGGTGATTATCTGGTTTTATTAAGATAGAGATATCTTCGTTGTAATTACTTTTTATTTCAGAAAAGAACATAAGTTTAGTTTGTAAGGTTTTCTCTACCTAGTGAGTCTACTTTTTTTAATAAATCAGGAAAACGAAACTCTCCGTGCATTTCTTTAATTTTTTTGGCAGCAATGTTTACATCCATTCCTATTGCAGTAATATGTAATGCTTTTTTACTAGTACCTCTTACAATCGATGTTTTGTGAGTATTGATATTTTTAAAATCATTTTTGGCTACACCAATTACAGGAATGTTATCTTTTAATGATTTATAAAGGTGTCCACCTAGTCCTAGTTTTTTGTTGTCATCTAAAAAAACAAATCCATCTATAATTATTGCGGAACAATTATCTAGGTTAATTTTTTTAAGTAAGCTTAAAATGCAAGGTAATTCTCTTTTGTAAAATTCTCCAGGAATATAGTCAGAAATACCAGTTAAAGTTTCTTCATAAACCTTAGTAGTTTCCTTACTGTTCCAGTTATTAAATTGTATACAAACGGTTTTTGCTTGGTTTTCAAAATAATAGGTATCAAATGCTAAAATCAATTTTCAATATGTTTTTAATATTAATCACCACCACAAGAAGCACAGCTTGAACATGATGAACAGTTAGAGCATGGGCTACTACTGAAATCAAATCCATTTGAATCTGAATCACCACCCCAAGAATTGAAATCAAACCAGTTACTTGATTCATCTGTTGGTGGTTCATTAATACTTAAAGGGTCTTCTTCAAAAGTGACAGAATCTGTTAAGTCATTATTAGATTCACTATTAAAAGCATCATTTGAAACTTCTAACTCTTTGGCATATCCAATATCTTCTCCAGAATCATTTTCATAATAAGAATCTGTTATAACTATATTGTTATTATGATGCATGATATCTGACCAAATTAAACTATAAAAAAGATAGTCATCAAAGCCATGATATCCACCATAAATCCCCCCTCTTTTTGTATTGTATCTAATATCTTCTTTTGTATTTACTTTTTGTTTAGGTAGTACGTGTTTGTTTTTAATGAAAGATTGAATATCATCAGTTTCTACTTGTTTTTTTAATTCAAGTTTTATTTTGTTTAAAAAATAATCAAATCTTGAAGTCTTCTTTTCTTTAAACTGGTCAAATTTTAATTGAGAACTGGTTGCCTGAGATATAGTTTTATTAGGATTTCCTGATTCAAGTTCTTTAAATAACCCTGAAATTTTAATAACTAAAGGGAAAACTCCTATTTTGTGATCTCTATTTATTTCAATTTCTATCAGGTATTTAAAATCGAAATCTTCATGCTCTAAAACAAGTTTTAGTTGCTTGAAATGAATAGACATAGCATCGTTTACCTCTATTTCATATTTATCGAGAGCATGTTTTAAATCATTTTCTTTTCCATCTTTATCATGATAGAAATCAATATCATCATGTGATATTTTAATGATATTGTTGATTTTTAAACTTCTAAATGTGGCGTTTAATTGTTGCAGTATTGCTACAGCAGTAAAAGTTTCGCGTTCTTCTTTATCTGAAATAACTCCAAGCGTTAGGTGATGGAAGAATTTTTTAAAAGCTTTTGTTGGTTTTACTTTTTTAATTTCTGTTAATTGACTAGGGTCAATGGTAATAATTCCTTCTAAATACATAGGCTAATTTTTAATTATGACAAGCCCCACAATTATTAGATTCCCATTGGGTCATAGCATAAGATCCCCAAATAGATTCTGGTGGTTTATTATAATGTTTAATATATAATTTTATTGTTTTTTGATAAATAGTATAATCTTCATTTTCACTAGGAGTATGATGTATAAACCTATTATAATGAGTAGAGCAAAACTTTTGGTAATACCTAGTGAATAAAATAAATTCATGCCATGCTAAATCAATTAATAAGGATGGACTTAATTTTGTTTTTGTAATATGAATAAGGTTAAGAAATTTTAGCATTTCTATTAATAATTCATCTTTATCTATATTATTTTCAAAACTTATTTTTTCAACTTTTTTCCTTAATAAAGGAATGTTTGTTAGTATATCATTTAATTGATTGTCCATAGGCTAATTTATAAACTGTTTATTTTCCCCATTAGCTATATATATTATAACATCATTCTCTTGAAGTGTAAGATGGTTTTCAGGGTTTTTAATGAGTTGTCCTTTTCTGCTAAGTGCTACTAGTGTAATACCATATTTTTCTTTTAAATGAATAAAAGTTTCTAAATAAGTGGTGTTAATATAAGTATGTTTACTTGATAGCTTAGTTTCGCAAATGTCTAAATTACTTTTGTCGTTAGAAGTAGAAATTAAATCTTCTGTAAGTAAAGCAACATTAGGTTCAAATATATAACTAGCTATAAATTTTGAAACAATTTCATTTTTTGGAATAATGAACTGAACTCCCAAATAGTTGAAAGAAGATTTTAATTCTATGTTTTCTATAGCAACTACACAATTAATGTTTTCAAATCGTTTTTTTAGACTAATTGTATAAACTAATGTGTCGGTATCATTTTCAAAACTGATATAAACTCTTCTTGATTCTTTAAGCTTTATTTTATCTAATGCCTTGTAATCATTAAGGTCAGTAAGTAAAACAAAGCAATTTTTATCAGAGTATAATTGCTTAATAGTTTTTAAGTCAGATTCTTTATTCACAACTATTGCTAAGTCTTCTTCAGCCTTAATAATTTGATCTGCTACTTGTTTAGAAAAAGCATTCCATCCAATAATTATACAGTGGTTATTCATGTCTGTTCCAAAGTATCCCATTTCTCTTTTTTTTAAGTATTCTGATATTTTTAAGCTTAATTCTGTTACGATGTATCCTAAGACACCAAGACTTCCCAATACAAATAAAATACCGATGAGTCTTCCCCAGAATGTTATAGGATAAAAATCACCATAACCAACAGTTGTTAATGTAACAATAGAATACCAATAAGCATCAGCAAGGTTATTTATATTAGTATTTTCAAAATTAGATTCAAAATGATATAGGCTATATACTAGTATATTATAGATTCCAGCAACTAGTATAAAGAATATTAATTTTTGTTTGGAACTCATGCTTGCATCAAGTTTTTAAATACGTTCAATTTTTCTTGATTACAGCTACTAAGTTCTATATAGGTTTTGTTACTCTCAGGAAACGTATGAATGGCTAAATGACTTTCTCCTAGTAGCCAAAAACAGGTGTATCCTTGTTGTTCAAAATGATGTTCGTTAAAAGCTAATAAAGTAAATTTACTTTGTTGTAATAAATTTTCAAAACTCGTTTTTAAAATCTCAGGATTAGTTTCAGAAATCCATTCTTGAAAATTATATATATTGGCTTGTATGTGTTTGTAGTCAGTGTTCATTTTGTGTTAGTATAAATCCCAATTTCCTTTTAAATAATATTGATATAATACTGGGTTTTGAATTTTATTAACTTCAACTTTATTTGTGCCAATATTAAAAAAATCTTTCTTACCAAAAGAAGTGATTAGTAACATAGCTTCCTTATTAATCCATTTTGTTGATACTGATGAAAATTGTAGGTTTCGAAGTTTTTGCTTAAATTTCTCTTTAGAAACATCTTTGTTTTTTGTTCCTATAATCCATCCCCATTCTCCCATAGATATAATTTGATTGTGCATTGGAACTGTAGTGAAACCTGCAGATTGCATTGTTAAATCAATACATTGAAAAGCTTTGGTTGCAAAATAAGGACTACCAGATTGTGTGATGATTAATCCATGAGGTCTTAATTTACGTTTGCATAATGTATAAAATTCATGAGAATAAAGTCTGCCCAATTCAACACTTCTTGGATCAGGTAAATCTATGATAATAACGTCGTAGAAAGATTGATTGTCTTGTTCTAGATGCACGTAAGCATCTTTGTTGTAAATTTTAAGTTTTTCACTATTCATTGACCCTTCATTAATGTTGATAAGAATTGGACTGCTTTTTCCAAGTTCAGTCATGTTAGGGTCAAGATCTACCATATCAATTTTATCAACTGAAGGATATTTTAGTAGTTCTCTTACAGCGCATCCATCACCTCCTCCTAGAATTAGTATTTTTTGAGGATTTGGGTGTAGTTGCATAATTGGGTGTACCAAAGGTTCATGATACATTTCTTCATCTATTGAGCAAAATTGTAAGTTTCCATTTAAGTATAGCCAATGTTCATCTTTCCATTCAGTTAGCACAATTTTTTGATATTTACTTTGGGTTGAATAAACAATTTTATCTTTATATTTTTTTTGTTCACCCCAGGTAATAATTGTGTCAGTAAAACTCATTCCCATGATAAGTGTAATTAAAACAATACTTATCATAGCTAACATTGATTTTAATTGGTTTTTTATCATTTTACCTTTAAAGCGATAAAACACTAAACAGGCTACAAAAAAATTAATGAACCCTAAAATAAAAGGAGTATAGGTGAGTCCTAGTATAGGTAAGCCTATAAAAGCAAAGAATACTCCACCTAATAAACTTCCGTAATAATCTTTTTCTAAAATTGAAGAAATGTTAGTTTTTAAATCTTCATATTCTTTATTAATTCTTACAACTAAAGGGATTTCTAAACCAATTAGTAAACCAACAAGCATACTTAAAAAATAGATAACTGCATCATAGTATGATGATACTGCTGCTAGTGTATACACTAATACAGATGAAAAAGCAACAATTAGTGATAAAGCTAATTCAAGTAATAGAAAATTTCTAATTAAGTTCTTAGTAAACCTTTTACTAAGTCTGCTTCCTAATCCCATACAAAATAGCATTAAAGAAACAATCATTGTCCATTGAAAAACTGAATTTCCAATAAAATATGTAGCTAAAGTTGATAGCACATATTCAGCTACAATTCCGGCAAAACCTGTAGCGAAAATGGCCGATTTTAGAATAAATGAATTGTTTTTTAGATACTCCATGTAATTAATATAGCTGAACCAACATAAGCAAATGCTTCTATTAATCCTGCACCGATATTTGGTTTTTCTTGATTAATGATTTCATCAGTTAATTTTCTTCCAGGTAATAATATTTTGTCTGTTAAGAAGCGCATAATTGGTAACAAGATAATTCCTAAAATAGTTTGTAAGCTAACATCGATAAGAGTTGTTGTCCAATCAATAAAAGGATCAATTAATGCATTCATTATTATAATCCCAATAGCAAGTATGGCTCCTCCAAAACTAACACCTACCGCTACATTATCCTTTTCAATGTGCTTGTGTACATCAAAATTAATCCATAAAGTAAAGATTTTTGTTGCTATAATGAGCATAAAGTTTCCTATTGCCCAATAGCTAATAAATGTTAAAAGTCCTTCTTGTAAACTAGTAGATTCACCAATAAGAGCTCCATGAAGTAACAATGCATTGGCGATATATATACAAGCCTCTATAATTCCAGTACCTTCATTTTTATCTTCTATAATCTCTTTTTTAATGTCGAATTTTGGAAGGATTAACTTGTTGCTAATTAAAATTGATATATGCAATAAAATGACCCCTGCTATTCCATAAACTCCAATATGAATTAGGTCAGTATAAAAACCAGCACTTTCTCCTACAATTGCTCCTCCAAGGATAGTAATAAGTCCGATAAAATACCCAACATATGAAAGGATAAAAGCAAAATTATCTTTTTCTATAAGTTCGTGTGTTATATTAATTTTAGGGTTTAATAATTTATAAATTATTTTCCCTAAGTAAAAAATTATAAAAGCAGTTGCTACATATCCCAAAGAATGTAGTAAGCTGTTAATGTTTATATATTCGGTTAGATTTTCCATCTATTTTGTTTAGTTTTTTAAATCGTTGTTATTTACCAAATCCGCCACTTCTAGAACGAGAGGATGATCTACTATATCTTGAACTACTTCTTTTTGTTTTACTATAGCTTTTACTAGAAGTATATCCTCTAGACTTTAAACTAGAAGCACTTTTACTAACCTTTGAATTTACTCTGCTTTTAAATGTTTGTGGTTTTTTACTCCATGAAGTATTGGTGTTACTTCCATATTTCGTTCCGTATTTATTTGAACTACCATAGTATGATTTTTTATTTCTATAATTTCTATTATAGTCATTCCAATCATTTCTAGGGTAGCCATATCCATAACCATATCTAGACCCATAAAATAAATCAGAGAATAAACGATAACGACCGTAAAAAGCCCAAAAAGAACTACCATTGCTATGAGTTCTCCATTCACCGTATCTAGAATTTCCAACGTAACTATTTACACCAGCTGGAGCTGAGTTTTTGTCGAGTTTACCATTTTTCTTACTCAATATGGTCATTCCTAAATCATTTTTGTATTCGTCAAAAGTTATAGGAGAAACCTCTTTCCAATCAGTGTTTACAATTTTTACATCAGTAGGTTTATTAATTGTGTCATTTAATTCTTCTTTTGTTAAAAAAGGTTTAGATTCTTCAATTAGAATTCGATATTTATGAAAATACTTATCAGTATCTTCTTTATAATCCATATCTGCTAATATGACATTGTAATTATTCTTATCAATATATTTTGTAATTATATTGTCAATAGGTGATTTTACAAATTTTGGTTTTCTACTTGCACCACATGCATTTATTAATAAGCATATAGTTAATAGAAAAAAGTACTTAATAAGGCGCATAATTATTCGTTATATGATGGTAAAATATTACTAATTTCAAATGTTTTAAGTGTTTTTCCAACGCTGGCTTCAAAATCATTTTCATCCCATTGTTCTATAGTTAAACATTTATTTTCATCTTCATTTAAATAGTCAAAAGAAATAAGCTCCTCCCAGTTTTCAGCTTCTACATTTCTATAGTATCCTGAAGCTTCTTCATCTAAATAATAGGTAATATCTTGGTAAGAAATTTCTTTAGGTGGTTTTCCGTTATTTTCTATATAGGTTGTAACGGTTGTACCAAGTTTTCTATATTTTAATTCTTCTGAAAGAGTGATAATAAGTTCATCATCATCCTCAATATGAAGAAATCTTTTTTTTCCTTTTGATTCTATAGTAAATTCTCTAGTGAAAAAATTATTACCCCAATCATATTCAGACATTTTAGTAACAGTCCAGGTTTCTAAGTCGTAATCTAGTAAGTATCCTTTTTCTAAATCCGTTATTTTAATATTTGTAGGGTCGTAATGTTTTTCTTCTTTTTCTTTGTTGTTTTTGAATAGGTCAAAAAATCCCATAGTGTTAGTTTTAGTTAGTTTTTTATGTAAACATAATATTATTTATCTAAGCCTTTTTTTAAAACAGCTTTAATTCCTTCTAAATTATCAGAAAAAGCCATCATTTGACTTAAGATTTGAGCCATTTCATTTTTATCACCAAAACCTTTTAATTTATTATTTTTAATAAATATTTGTTTGATGCTATCCCATCGAGTTAACTCATCATTTGATAAATTATTTATTAATTCTCGGTATTTTAATAAATTAGCTTCAGCCGATGAGGTTAACGTTTGAGATTCACTTTCATAATGAGATAATAGTAATCGTTGCAATTCATCATCATTCATTATAGGTACAATTTTTGCAACCAATTTATTCATATCACGATATGATCCTTGTAATTTGAATGAAGGTTCAGTTCTATATGCATCCTCCATTGCAGCCGATTGTATATAGGTTTGATTTACTTTTAAAATAGTATCACGAACTGTAATCACTTTTTCTAAAACAGCAGTATAGTCTTGTACTTCTTGTTTTGTATGATTTCCTTTTAAGTTAATTTCTTGAGTATTGTTTTCAACTTTATCAATAAGCGTATATACGTCTTCAAAATATTTACTACTAAGTTGATGCAGTACAGGGTTTGAAGTCATTGAATTTTCTATTAAACTCAACTTGAATAAATGTTCAGTATCTCCGATTATATCTCCTAAGTTATATATGTCAGCTCTATTGGCAAGCATATCTGGTATTTGAAACTTATCACCACTTTCAGTATATGGGTTTCCAGCCATTATTACACAAAACTTTTTACCACGTAAATCGTAGGTTTTAGGTTTTCCATTATAAACACCTTCAATTTTACGAGTACCATCAGACAGTGAAATAAATTTTTGTAAAAATTCAGGATTACAATGTTGAATATCGTCGAGATATAACATAACATTGTCTCCCATCTCAAATGCAAGATTTAATTTCTTTAGTTCTTCTCTAGAGGCTGAGTTATTAGCAGACATAGGATCAACAGAAGTGACTTCATGTCCAATAGCTGGGCCGTTTATTTTCATAAATACCAAACCTAAACGATTTGATAAATATTCCATTAAAGTAGTTTTACCATATCCAGGAGGAGAAATTAATAATAACATTCCCATCCTATCGGTACGTTTATTATTGCCAACAGTTCCTAGCTGTTTTGCTAAATTATCTCCAATTAATGGAAAATAAACTTGATCTATCAATTTATTTCTAACAAAAGAAGAAAGTACTCTTGGTTTAAATTCTTCTAATTTTAATTCTTCTTTTAAATTTTCAGTAATCTGATGTTTTGCTTCTCTGTACTTTTCAAAATTAGGAACTTCAATTTCAATAAACTGTTGTAAGTCTGTTATAAATTGATGGTAATTGAAATTAAAAACACCATCATTTATGGTTAAATGATTTCCTTTTAAATCTTTTAAACTTGTATTAGGATGTACACTTACAATGTTTGATTTAGAAAGGGTTTCAAAAAGAAGTAAACATACTACTTCATGAGTATAGTTTTTAAAAGCTGGCTTTTTTGTGCTAATAAAAGAGGTTACCCATTGTGTTGCTAATTGTATTTTAGCGGTATATTTTTCAAGTTTTTGTATTCCAGATTTAAACTTATGCAAGGCATCTTGTTTGTCTAAAGTTTTAATAAATAGATTTTTAATATCTATAGCATCCGTACTAATTTGAAATGTGTTATTTTGTTGAAATTCTTTAAAAATGTATTCTGCTACCTCTCTACAATTAGTAATGTTTAATAATTGTGATTCTTTATTGAATATTTGAACAGCGTTTTCTAATTCACTAATTATAAAATCGTAAGAAGTACTGTTTGGAAAAATACTTAGTACTTCACCAGAGGCTTTTATAGTTGTGTTATAGCTGTTTTGTTGGTTTTTAGTTAAGTGATGCCAAAAATATTGAGCAAATGCTCTTGTATTTGACGAATAGGTGAGTAGCCCTAGTTCATGATTTTTGTGAGTTAAAGTATATAAAATTTTTGTAGCATCAACATCGTGAACCCCTTTTAAATAGCCTTCAGAATATAAATTACTACTTTCTTTTTGAACAAGAGTTAGTAAATTTTCTTCTGATAAATTAATCAGTTCTTGCTCAGGGAATTTTCTAAATAATTTATAAGCTAAATAAGAAGAACGATAAACAGTGTCATTTTCAGATATTAATTCCTGGTTCCAATATTTTTTGGAAGATAAAAGAGTTTCATTCGTGATTTCTTCATAAAAATTAGTTCCAGTTAAATGGTAAAAAAGGCCTTCATTTTTATAAACAATAGTAAGGTCTAATGATTGTTTGTTAACACCAAATTTATGTTTTCCTAGTCTAATTACATTTTCACCATCTTCATAAAGTTCTTGTTTGTCTTTAAGCTTACGTAAAGAATCTTCTTTGGCAACTTTTAATTGTGTTTCTAAGGTTTCAGCTTTACCTATATCATCAAGTTCTTTTAATTGATTAATGATGTCTCTAACTTTATTAATCATTAAATCAGCTGCAAAATAGCCATTTATGTCTTCGATTGTGGTAAAAGATTGAGCTTTTTTATTAACTCCTTTTAAAATACGTTCAGAAGCAGTTTGTAATGCAACTGTTTTTTTATTTCGTTTTTCAATTAAACTATTTTTCCTACTATCAAACGCATTATGAATTTCTTCCCTTTTCTCAATTATTTGGGTGATAAACTCTTCAAAATCGGCAAATTTACCTTCTAATTCTTCTAATTGAATAGCAGTTTTAGTAAGAAATTCATCACATTTTTCAGGAGTGGTAGCCATGTCAATATAATTAATGATACTTTGATCAATTAACTTTAATTGAGCTGTAAAATCAGCTTTAGCTTCTTTACTACCTAAACTTTTTATAGTGTTTTTTATACCAGATTTTAATTGATTTAAACTGGCAAAAATTAAAGATATATTATCTATTATTTTTGTTGATTGTGAGGTGTCTTCAATTTCTAAATTAGTCACAATTTCGATTAACATTTCTAAATCAGCTGTAATTTGATTTACTTCTTTTTCAAGTGATTTAGCGTCAATTACTTTTTTTATTGTAGGTAAGGCTTCTTGTTTTTCATTAACTCTTTTATGATATGGAGCTAATGCTTTATCATTAAGTAAAAACTGAACACATCGTTTAGATATTAAGTTATTTTGTTCTGCAACTTGAGTTTCTAAATCAGTTAATAATTCGATATTTATATAACGAATATCATGAAGGCTAATAACTTCACCTCGTAAAGTTCTAAGTTTACTTAATAGTACTACAAAATCATCAATAGATTTAAAGGAAGTACTTTTTATTTTACTAAAAAGTTCATCAGATTTTTGATTGATAATTTTGGTTTCTGATTCTGCTTGTTTTTTTAATTGTACTACTTTTTCAAATTCATCAATAGCGGCATTTGCAGCTTCATTAATTTGTGAAATAGGAAGGTTTAATTGATGAGTTTCTTGTTCTAGTATCCAGTAGTAAGCATCATTGATGTTTTTTGATATTCGAGCAATATCATCGTATAAACCAGTATAGTTATCTTCTTTGTTTAAAAGGTTTATTAATTCATGGCATTCAGCCATTGCACTAACAATATCTTTATTCCCTATTTTGTATAATAGACTATCTTGATGTTGAGAAGGTATAAAATCGCCTTTTAAATATGGTGTTTGCCAAATTTGAACAACATGGTGTTTGGTTTGTTCGTTTTCTGTACGAAAATAACAAAGTTCACCATTTTCTAAAACGGTAAATCCATTACATATTATTGGGGTTTTTACTTCCTGTTCAATAATATTGTAAGACATTAATATGTATAATCCACGAATGGTTGCGTAAAATACATATAAGAAATCTTCTCCATTTGGTGAAATTATTTTTTCTTGAAATTTAACATCTTTCGTGTCGCTTTCAAATAATTTGTATTCTCCAGTTTGAAGGTAATAACCGTTAGGGAAAATAATACCATGATCATCAGGTAACTGAACAGCTGTATCTTTTATACTATCAATTTTTTTTACTTCTTGTAACTTATGATTGTAAACAAAGTATCTAGGGTCTTCCTGGAATGGTTTTACTTCAAGAGTAATTAAATTTCCTAGATTTCCATAACGAAACTGACCATCGTCTAAAGTTTGATCAATATGTTCAACAGGTTCTGACAATACACCTTTTCCATCATTTGTATTATCTTCAATTTTAATAGTTAAGTCACCACCAATAGTTTCAACAAAAATTTTATCTAAAATGGAAATATGTGGGTGTGAACCATAACGATGCATATCTCTAGATACTTCTTGCCATTTAAATTCATGTTGGGTGGGAAACTTGTATTCATGTTCACTTCTGTTGTCAATATATTGAAGTGAGTTTTCTTTAATAAGCCATTTAAAAGCTTTAATATCGTTTTTATTTTCACTTAATTGGAAAACCATATATAGGTAGTTTCCAATAATAGCAAACTTAGAAAAAATAGTATTTCTGTAGTATTTATATAAATTGGTAAAATCATCAGTAAAAATAGCATCATTTAATAAGTTCAATGATTGTAGATGAAAGTGATTGTCTTTAAATTCATAAATACTAAATACATCTGAAAGTTTTATATCGGTTCGTAACCCAAAGTGTACGTTGTATCCAAATATTGAAGTGTTACCTAGAGAAACAATATCTCTGGCAATACAATTGTTATCAGTATTTATTCTATCATTAGCAATTAATTTGGTTTCAATGGTGCCAAAAACATGTTTTCTAGCATCATTTAATTTATGCAATCGTTCTAGTAAATCTTGCTTTTGTTTTTGCAATCTACCTTGAATAATTTCATAAGTTCCGCCGTCTAATTGTTGAGTAGTATTTTGGTTTTCCATATGTTTTTTATAAGGTAAAGAAAGGAGTTCTTTTTCGGAATTATGGCTTTTATTCTTGTAAAGTATTGTGAAATACAAACTATGAGGTTAGTTTTAAATTAACCTCATAGTTTATGTATTATGATAACTTATTATCAGATAGTCCTAAACCTTTAGCAAGATTAAATAGGTTACCAAATAAGTTTTCTTCATCTGAATTTGTTGCTTTTCCTTTTAAATCCATTAAAAGGTTGGCAATCGTTAAATTTTTAATATCCTCAGTTGAAATTCCATACTGGTTAGCGAAATCTTTTACTTTTTCTAGTAAATTCCCCTTAACATCATCACTTCCCAAAATAGCATCTTTTACATCTTGAATATTGGTACTGTGCTTAACAAGTCTATCCACTCCTTTAGCTTTAGTAATTTGACCAATTATTTGATCGAAGAACATTGTTTCTCCACCTACAATATCAATATTGGCAGCTTTTAAAGCATCTCCAATAACTTGAGCTTGTGCATCTGCAATATCTTTTTGAACGTTAATATGAGCTAAATCAACTTTTAATTCTTTTTCTAAGCGTAATTTAAACTCTTCGTGCTCTTTACCAACACCATCAAGTTTTTTCATTGCCTCCGCTTTTTCTTCAATTCCTGTAGCTTCTGCTAATGCTTTTTCTTTAATAACTTCAGCTTCAGCAATCCCTTCTTCTTTTAAAGCTTCTGCTTTTGCTAAAGTTCCAGCAGCTTCCGCTTTCGCTTTTTTCTCAATAATAGTTGCATCAACAAGTCCTTGACGTTCGTTGGCATCTGCCTTTGCATGCATTACTTGTGCTTCAGACATTCCTATAGTAGCTTCTTCTTTAGCTTTAGCTTCTGCTAATGTTTTTCTTGCCTCTGCTTCTTTTTCACTCGCTTCTTTTTGTGCTTGAGCTTCAATATTAATTTCTTCAGCTTTTTGCTTAGCAGCTTCTTTTTGTGCTTCAGCAGCTTTTATTGTTTTAATTAAAGCTTCTTCTGCATCTGCTTCAGCAACTGTAATTTTTACTTGTTTGTTACGATCGGCAGTTTTAAAAGCTTCAATATCTTTCATGTTTTCTTGTTCTTCAACCACGCCTTTTTCTAAAGTTACACGATCACGAATAACATCTTGAATATTTTTCTTTTCTACTTCAACTACTTTTTCTTTTTCAATTTGAGCAAGAGTAACAATACGTTCACGTTCTGTAGCTTCTAGCATTCTGTCTTTTTCTACACGTTCAGTTTCTACAACATCGGTACGTTGTTTGTTTTTTGCAGCAACAATAATTTGACGTTGCATATTCTCTTCTGCAACTTGTACTTTTTCTTCGGTTGCGATTCTTGCTGTTTCTGACTTTAAACGTTCTTCTTCAGAAACTTTTAAAGTTTCTGCTTGTTCACGTGCCTTGATGTTAGCAATTTCACGTTTTTGTTGTTCTTCTTTTTCTGCTAATTGCTTATCTAACTCTAAAATTGCTTCACGAGCTTCAACATCTTGTTTACGAATTACTTTTTCTTCATCACGCATAATTAAGTTAGACTTAATGTTTTGTGCTGCTGTTAATTCAGTGATTTTTTTAATCCCCTGAGCATCTAAAATATTATCAGCTTTTAAGAAAGAAACAGGTGTTTGTTCTAAGTAATCAATAGCACAATCTTCTAAAGTGTAACCATTTAAATCAGTACCAATAATATCAACAATTTCATCTCTAAATTCACGACGAGCTTCATATAATTCTGTAAACTGAAACTTCTTTCCAACCGTTTTTAATGCTTCAGAAAACTTAGCTTCAAATAATTCTTCTAATGTTGTATGATGTGAAGCTCTTTCACATCCAATTGTTTGTGCTACTTTTTTTATAAACTCTACTTCATTATTAACACGAACAAAAAAGGCTACTTTAATATCAGCTCGCATGTTATCTTTACAAACAAGTCCATCGTTACCTAAACGTTCTATTTGAATTTTCTTAACAGAAATATCCATGATTTCTACACGGTGAAATACAGGAACTACATACATTCCTCTGTCTGTAGCAACTTTGGTTCCCTTAAAACCTGTACGAACCAAAGCTTGTCCTTGAGGTACTTTTTTGTAAAACATTGCAACGATTGCAAAGTATGCAATTACCAAGAATAAGATTAACCCGATTGCAATAGATCCTATTTGTATTAAATTTTCTAGCATAGTAATTAATTAGTTTTTTTAGTTGATATATTTTTGTGCGTAATAAAATGTTTTGTCTGCGCTTTGTTTTATGATTAATATTTGATCTCTAAATTCGATTAACTCTCCATTTAAGGACTTAATATTAATAGAAAGAGTAACTCCTTCTGCTTTTATTTCAGCAGAACCTAATTTTTTGTTTGTTATTTTTGATAATGAAACACCAGTTCTACCAGTAATGTCAATTGGTTTATCACCATCTTGATTTAAGTTTTTGAAAAAACTTTTAAAGGGCGATGTGAAAACTTTAGTAATAAATAATGAAGGAAAGAATCCCGCAAGCATTAATACAAAACCAAAAGTGGTATTAAAGCTATTTGTTATTGTAGTACTAACTGTTGTGCAAATCCACCAAATGAATATCCAAGAGGTAAAAGTAAACATAAATGGAAGTCCAACAAAGTTGAAGTAAATAAGGATTACTTGCCACCATTTTAATGGCTTTCGTCTCTTACCTACTACATCTTCTTTATTTACTTCTGTATTTGCAATATCATGAAAGTCAACATTTCCTCCTTCAATACCTGCATCCACATCTACATCAACGTCTACATCGATGTCCACATCAAGGTCAAAATCAATACCAGAAACCATAGTTACAAGCCAATAAATAACTAGTATAATAACTAATATGGTTAATGTAATGTTTACATTAGAGAATATTATGTCGGTTAGTGAATTCAATATTATGCTTCTTTATCGTTATTAATACCTAATTTTTCTTTTAATTTTTCTAAATCACTTAAAGCGCTATCTTCTGTAGTGTCAGTAATAGCATCAAGCTCATCATCTATACTTTTTGATTCGTTTGCAATGTCTCCATAAGCTTCAGCTAAAGCTTCTTCTTGTTGCACCTTTTCTTTCATTCGTTCTAACATTGTTACAGTACTAGAACTATCAATTTCAGCCATTTGTTTGTTTAAGTTTTTAGTAGCATTACTAACTTTAACTCTAGCTTTTAATGTTTTTAATTCATTTTCCCATTTACTAATGTTTGATTTTACTTCAGAAACATTTTTTTCAAGTTGAGTAACAGATTTGTTAAATTTATCAGCCTCTTCAGAAGTTCTAGCTATGTGTTTTGTAGCTTCTTCCTTTTTAATTAAAGCCTCTTTAGCTAAACGATCTGCTTCTGAAACATCTAAATCACCATTTTGAGCTTTTTTCAAAATAAGCATTGCTTTATTTTGGTAATCTTCTGCTTTAGAAGTATACTCTTCTTTTTCATTGTTGGCTCTAATTGCCATTGCTTTTACTTGTGCTAAAGCTTCAAGACTTTTATCTAAATCTTGCTTCATATCTCTGATACCTTGTTCGGTCATCTTAATTGGATCTTCCATTTTATCGATGGCAGAATTTGCTTCAGCTTTTCCTATTTTAAATAATCTTCTAAATATGTTCATGATAATTTTTTTTTAATATTTTGAATATGTTATAATTTGTTCTGAGTATTCACTCAATAATAAACTAAGTGAGTTTAAACTTCCTTCTAATTCGTTTAAATCTAAATTTTCTAATTGTAAAGTGTCTCTAAAAATAACGCGTTCACCACTGTCGTCTAGAACAAAAGCTCCGTGAATTATATCTCTATTTTTCTTTAAAAGATTTTTGAAAATTTCTTCATTTGGTTGATTTACTTTAAAAAGAAATTGTTCCATAATAACTATAGGATATGCTACACCTACAATTAAGTTTTTTATACCAAAACTTTCCTTTTCAATGACAAAAACCCCATCAGCTTCATTTTCTTTTGTGATGTTAAAATTAAGTTCTTGTAAAAAGTTTTTAGTCTTAGTGAAATGATTGATCATAAGCAATTGAGTTAGTTAATTTAATTGTTTTCTTTAAACGTGTAATATTACAAAAAAGATCCTAAAATAAGACTTGTAACATAGATAGTTATTAATACCATTTTTTTTAGTTTTGAGGTTGTAAATTTAATTTTTTTTGAAATTTGACTAAAAATTTTAGCAAAAACCAAAAGTATTAGCTAATATTGTTAGTGTAAAAGTACACAATATTTTTAATATTGCAAATAAAATTAGCAAATAATGTCTTTTTTTGGAAAAAATATAAAAAAAATAAGGGGAGTTAAAGGGTTAAGTCAGCAGGCTTTTGCCGAGTTGTTTGATCTAAAGAGGGCTACTTTAGGGGCTTACGAGGAAGGTAGGAGTGAACCTAAGATAGATACTTTAATTAAGATTGCTAATTTTTTTAGCATTCCTATAGGTGATTTGTTAACGGCTGAATTAACTGTAAATAAATTATTACAATTTAAAGATGATTTAACGCTTCAGGCTGAAAAAGTTGAAAAAGAAGAATTGGCAAGTGTACCATTAATAACTGATGTAAATAGTGGTGAGTATGTAAAATATTTTGATAAGAAAAATTTTATAAACGATTTGCCAATGATGCAATTACCATTAAATTTATCAAAAAACTTTAGAGCTTTTACTGTTAGTAATCTTGAAATGTCAATGCATGACAAAGGCTTATACCCTAAAGATATTGTTGTAGGAGAATATGTTCCTTTGGCTATTATACCTAAATTAAATAATGGAGATTTAGTTTTGGTATTAGTGAAAAATGAGTTGATATTAAGGCGTTTTTATGTGGCTAAAAAAGAAGTTGTTTTGAGGGCAGATCATAAAAATATAGATGACAAAACTTTTAATTTAGCAGATGTAAAAGAGTTATGGCGTATTAGATATGTGTTTTTTAAACGCTTGCCAGAACTCGGTGATCCTTTAGAAGATAAGCTCCTTTTTTTAGAAAAAGAATTTGCTAAACTTAAAAATAAAATGTGATTCGTTTAGTTTACTAAACCTTGTTGGATAGCATATTTTACTAAACCAACCATGTTTTTTGTTCCTATTTTCCGCATTAAATTTTTTCTATGAGTTTCAACTGTATTGAATGAAATGAATAATTCATTGGCAATTTCTTGTGTGTTTTTTTCTTGAGAGATTAAAAGTAGTACCTCATTTTCTCTACTGCTTAATTTTACCGATTGTTTTTTTGTTTTAATTGGGTTGAATATGCTGTTACTAATTATTTCTTTTATGTTGTTTGAAAAATAATTTTGCCCACTAATAACTGTTTCAATAGCTTTAAAAAGTTCTGTTTTACCAGTGTTTTTTAATAGGTAACCATTAGCTCCTTTTTTTATAGCTTTAGTTATTGTTTCTCCATTTGCATGAGAACTAACAATTATGATTTTAATATTATTGTGTGTGTGTGTTATTTTTTGAGTAAGTTCTATACCGTCCATAGAAGGCATATCAATATCGCTTATAACAATATCAAAATTAGTGTTTTTTAAAGTTTTTAATGCTTCTTCTCCATTTGTAGCTACGTGAATATTTTTAATTATGGGTGATTTTTGTAAAATAGATTGAATTCCTTCTAAAAACATTTTATGGTCGTCAACAATTAAGATATTTACTTTTTCAATCATTATTTCACAGGTATATTTATATTAATAGTAGTGCCTTTTTTTAAAGTTGAATCTATTTCTAAGTTTCCATTGAGTTTTGTAACTCTTGAAGTAATGTTGTTTAAGCCAATTCCTTTTTTACTTTTATTGATGTCAAAACCTAAACCATTATCTTCAACTAATATATTTAAATAATTTTCATGAAGAGTTGTATTAATCATAGTTTTTGTTGCTTCAGCATGCTTTATAACGTTGGTTATTAGTTCTTGTACTATTTTGTAAACTTCAGATGAAATAATTTGAGATATCTTGTTTATTTCTTTTTCAGGGTAACTGTCAAATTCAATTTTTAAATCGTTTGATTTATATAGGTTAATAAGTTCATTAATATTAGTTGTAAAGCTTATGTTCTCTTTTGGAAGTAAATTGTGAGATATAATACGAACTTCATTGTATGTGTCGTCAATGTTTGCTATTATTTTTTTTATTTCAGAAGTATCACTGCTATTTATATTTGTTAATTTAATTTTTATAGCAGCTATATTTCCACTAATACTATCGTGTAAATCTTTGGCAATTCTTTTTCTTTCTTTATTTTGACCATTTAAATGAGATTGCATTGTTTTAACTTTTTGAGATTCTAAAAGGGTTTTTAATTTCTCTTTTGATAGTTGTTTTTGTGTATGTAATTTTTTACGGTATAATAAAATAGTAAAAACAAGAAGAACAAGAATTAATATAAGAGCAATAAATAGTATTTTGTTTCGACTGTTTTGTTTTTGGATATGTACTTTTTGCTTTTTTATTTCATCTTCTTTAGCTAGGTTCATGTATTTTGACTCTAGTTCTTTTGCTAAAAAAATATTATCTCTGTTATGAATGCTGTCCTTAATTTGTTGAGCTTTTATTTGATATTTACGTGTTTTGTTAAAGTTTCCTTTTCTCTTATAAAAATTTGTAAACCGTTTGTATAGTATTTCTATATCAAATTTATAGTTGTCGTTAATTAAATAACTTTCAGCCTTAGTTAAGTATTTTAATTCTTGCGAAGTGTTTTTTTCGTGAAAAGCAATTTCAGATAATAAAAGGTAAGTTTTACCTAGAAAAATAACATTATCATGTTTTTGTTGATAATTCTCAGCGTTTAATAACATTTTTTTTGCCTTATTTAGTTTTCCCTTTTTTATGAATACTTCAGCAATACTGGTATTATTGGCAAAAAATGTTGGGAGATTATTTTTTTTAAAAAATAAAGATGCTTTTTGATAAAAATATAAAGAAGAGTCTAGGTTTGAGGTTAGGTAAATTTTACCTAGAGTTATATAATTTAAATTTTGAGTTAGTTTAGTTGTGTTTGGTGTTTTTAATACTTTTAAAGCGTTTTTTTTAGCTTTAGATTTGTAGTTCATTAGTAAATTTAAATCAGCTAAACTACTTAGTATCCTGCTTTTATTGTTGATGTTAAATGTGTCTAAATTTTTTAAAGTATTTGAGAGTATTGAAAAAGCGTTATAATAATTCCCTTTACTCTTTTCATAGTGAGAAATACCTAGTGCTAATGAAGTATATTTTTTTGGAAGTTGCGTTATAAGTACTCTATTCTGATTGAAAAAGTTAAGAGCTTTTTTAAATTCTGCTTGAGCTGAATCAGCTTTTTGTAATATAAAAAAACTTATACCCTTTATATGATGAGCTTTTATTTTATAGATATTATGGTTTGGGGTTGATTTAAGTGTATACAGTATTGAATCAGCTATACGTATGTTTTTCAAAGGAGTTTTACCATTTGTTATTTCATTTATTATTAGGTCTAATTTGTTCTTTTCTTCTTGAGAATAAGAATGTAAAGAAGTGAGAATAATAAATAAAAAAAAACTAAATGAAAGTTTCATGTGTTTTACTGATGAATGTATACAAATTAAAGAAAAATAAAAAAAAGAGCTATAACGGAATTCAGTTATTATAAAATTACCTGAATATGGTTATTTAATTACGAAATACAATATTCAATTTTGTGTCATAATTTTAAATAATCAACTTGTGAATAAAATATTGTACATATTTACTTGCCTTTTTTTAGTTGTATCATGTAAAGAAAAAGAAAGCTTTTTTTTAGAAGGTAGTATTGATGAACTTTCATCGAACTTTGTAGAAAGAAATACTCAGCTAAAGTTGTTTGGGATTGATATTCCTAAAGATATAAAGGTGTATTTGAATGAAGATCTATTAGATATTATTTCACTATCTAAAAATAATTTAAAAATTAAAATACCTGCAAATGCTTCAAGTGGAGTTTTAAAAATATTATTAGGAAATCATAATAAAGAAATCTTTCAGCATTATTTAAAAGTAAAAGATTTCAATTGGCAGAAATATGATTTACCTGAGTCTTTTAATTATGTAGAATTTGTAAATGATAAAATTGGTTTTGGTGTTACTATTAATTCTAATGTTTTTAACAAAAGTTTTATTTATAAAACTATTGATGGGGGGAAATTATGGGATGTACTTATAGATGAGTCTGATGTTTTTTTAGACTTTAAAGTAGTAAATGAAAATTTTATTTATTCTAGAATGAGTGATAAGTATAAGATCTCAATAGATGGAGGTAAGAACTGGTTAGCTGTAAGTGTTCCAAAAATAGAGTACCTAACTAGAGATTTCATATGTTTTAACTCTAAAGACATGTTAATGTTAGCAAATAAAAGAGGGAAAGGGTATGTTTTACAATCTTCAGATGGGGGCAGTTCATGGAAGGAAGGATTTGAATTAGCTAATATTAGAGGTAGTTATAGGGATGTTAAATATATAAAAGAAGTATACCTTAATAAAGATACGGTTTGTTTGTTTGATACAAAGGCCAAAAGTCTATTGAGGAGCTTTGATAAGGGGGCTACCTGGGAAGAGGTTAAATTAGATTTGAAAAAAACTAGTTTGTTGGCTTTTGATTTTTTTGATGAAACTAATTTTTTGTTTTATGACTTTTTAGAAGAGGAACTTTTTATGTTCGGTGAAGGAGGAGTTAAAAAAAATAAAATACAATTACCAGTTTTATCGAATGAAAATGAGAAAATAGAAAAAATAAAAATATTAAATCGTGATAAAATAGTTGTTTTAACAAATCAAGGAGGTTTAGGTTATACTAATAATAGAGGTTTAGATTGGGAGGTATTTTATTTAGAAAATAACTCTATAACTATGATTGGTAGTTTACAAAAGAGTATTTACATGTTGAAAGGTAATGAGTTATTTCGTAAGTAAAAAATTGGGTAATGAAAAAAAACAGTATAAAAGTTTTAAAGTGGAGCGGTGTTTTAATGATTGCTTATTTAGTGTTAACAACAATAATATTAGGGTACCAAGATACAGATACAAAAAAAGGAAAACACAATTTTTATTGGTCAGGGTTGAATGCATTATGGTTAAAAAATAAAGTTTTTGGGTTTAAGATTAATGAGCAAGTAGAAGTTGCTTTTAATGGAGTTGATGGTCCTTATATTGTTAAAGATAGTTTGTTTTTTGTAACTGATAAAAATGAATTTAAAAGAGCGAAAAAAGAAAACAACAACATAGTAGTAAAAACAAATTGTAGGGAGCTGAGTAAGTTTAATGTTAACTTAAAGAGTTCTTTAAAAAAGGAAGTAGATGTATATAAAATGCCTAATAAACTTATTGCTATATCAGACATAGAAGGTAATTTTAATGGTTTTTATAGCTTTTTGAGAAGTAATAAGATTATTGACAAGTATGCTAATTGGATTTTTGGAAATGGACATTTAGTTTTAAATGGTGATTTTTTTGATAGGGGAAATCAAGTAACACAGGTTTTATGGCTAATTTATCATCTTGAAAGTGAAGCTGAGAAAAGTGGAGGAAAAGTACACTTTATTTTAGGGAATCATGAAATTATGAATATGTATGGTAATGTTTCTTATAATGATGAAAAATATATAGAGGTAGCTAAAAAAATAAGTAAAAAAACAAGTTGGGATGATGCTTTAAGGTTTTTATATTCAAATAAAACGGAGTTAGGAAAATGGTTAAGAACAAAAAATATAGTTGAGAAAATAGGAGATTTAATATTTGTTCATGGGGGGTTAAATAAATTTCATTACGAAGGTAATTATAGCATTACTGAACTAAATAATATAGCCAAGAATTATTATGGAATTGTAACTAGCCTTAAAAACCTTAAAGAAGAAAGAGACAAGTATGTTATTGGTTCAATTAATAGTCCATATTGGGATAGAAGGTTAAACTTAGATATTAAGCATAGTACAGCTCTTTTAATGAATGGAACTTCTGTAGAGAAAACATCAGGTGATGATTTATCAAATATTTTAAAAATGTATAACGCTTCAAAAATTATTATTGGACACTCATTAGTTGATGATGTTTCTAGTGATTATAATAATAGAGTTATTAAAATAGATGTAAAGCACGGGGAAACATTTGAGTCTGGAGAAACAAAAGGAGTGTTAGTTGAATATGCAGCTTTTTATAAAATAAATGATTTAGGTGAAAAAAATAAACTTTTTAAAGAATAAAGAATGATGTAAAGTATTGGAGTGATCCTATAAAAGTTTATAGCTTTTGTTTACTCCAATACTAAAACCATAACGGATTTCGTTTTCACTACCCAGCCTTAGAATTGAAATATCTCCTAATGAAATTTTATCAAATTCATTATTAGTAATATTTTCATCATTTAAAAATAATTCTCCACTAAATTGTTTTTTAGTATTGTATTCGCTTCTATCTTTTTTGTTTTGAAAAAAGTTAATAGAAAAAATTTCTTCGGTATCGGTATATCTACAAAAAACGCCTAATGAATCCCAAAAAACATAATTTTTACTTTTGTTTAAATTTCTGTTGGGCTCTCCAAAAATAGCTACTAAAGAGTTGTAATTGGTAGGGAAAGTAAATTTCTGATCATTGATTATAACTTCATCAGTTTTACAGCTAACTATTATGTGTTTTTTATTTTTTCTGAAAAAACGTAGTACAAAATTTTTCATTTTATAAAGCTATAAAAAAACTGAATATAAAGAAGAATTTTTAGCTAAATTTGTTCTTACAATAATATATTTAATTACTAAGATATATGAATATACCTCAAACCAGTTTTCCGCGTGTTATAATAGTAGGTGGAGGTTTTGCTGGATTAGCAGTTGCAAGAGGATTGGAAAATCAAGAGCTTCAAGTAGTTTTAATTGATAAACATAATTACCATACATTTCAACCTTTATTATATCAAGTAGCTACAGGTGGTTTAGAACCAGATAGTATTGCTTTTCCACTTAGAAAAAGATTTAATGATGTTGATAATTTTTATTTTCGTTTAGCTGAGGTTACCAATGTAAACGCTAAAAGAAATGTAATAGAAACATCTATAGGAAATTTAGAGTATGATAAATTGGTTATAGCTACTGGATCAACAACTAATTTTTTTGGAAATACTAATATTAAAAAATTTGCAATGGAAATGAAGTCTGTTCCGCAGGCATTAAACATCCGTAGTTTAGTATTAGAAAATTTTGAAGAAGCTTTACTAGAAAAGAATCTAGAGAAGCGTTTGGCTCTAATGAATTTTGTTATTGTGGGTGGAGGGCCTACAGGTGTTGAGTTAGCAGGTGCTTTAGCTGAAATGAAAAAAGGTATTTTACCTAAAGATTATCCAGATTTAGATATAAGGCAAATGAAAATAAATCTAATTCAAAGTTCTGGAGAATTGTTAAAAGGAATGAGTAAGAAAGCTTCTGAAAAAGCAGAAGATTTCTTAATCAAATTAGGGGTTGATGTTTGGAAAAACTTACGAGTTTTAGATTATAATGGAGTAACTGTTAAAACTGATGGAGAAGATCATTTTGATGCGCAAACAGTAATATGGGCAGCTGGGGTTAAAGGAGATGTAATTGAAGGTTTAGAAGGTACTTGTTTAGTTGAAAGAGCAAATAGATTTAAAGTTAGTAAGTATAGTAAAATACTTGGTTATGAAAATGTATATGCTGTAGGAGATGTTGCTTGTATGGAAACTGAAGGTTATAGTTATGGACATCCTATGATGGCTCAACCTGCAATTCAGCAGGGTAAGTTATTGGCGAAAAATATTATTCTCGAATTAAAGGGGAAAAAACTAAAGCCTTTTATTTATAATGATAAAGGTTCAATGGCTACCATTGGAAGAAATAAAGCAGTAGTAGATTTACCAAAGCTGAAATTTCAAGGAGTGTTTGCTTGGTTTGTATGGATGTTTGTTCATCTTTTTTCATTAATAGGATTTAGAAACAAAGTAATTGTTTTTATGAATTGGGTGTATAACTATATTCGTTTTGATAGAGAAACTAGACTGATTATTAGACCTTATAAAAAGAAAAATAAATATTCATTCGAAAAAGAAAATGTCTAAAATCAAAACAAATATTAAATGTTCGAAGTGTGGAGTTTTTACTGAGAATTCTGATTATTGTAAAAGTTGCGGAAATTTAATATCTCATAGAAAAAGACAAGAATTAAAAGTAGCTAAGTTTAAGCAAGAGCAGATTGAAGAGGTTAAAAAAGAATTAGAGAATCCAAATTTAGCAAAAAGACTAATAAAACATCCTTTTGTTTTGTACAGAGTTGCAGGTTGGGTATTACATTCTGTTTTTTTAGTTGTAAGTGCAATAGGGGCTTTTTTAGCATGGTTTATAGCTATGGTGGCAGCTGGATGAAAAAGAAAGGGTTGTTATACTATTTTTGTTTTTCATGTTTACTTGGGAGTTTTGTTTATTTAGCTTCATTGTATAAGATAGAGCTACCTGGATTTGTTCGTTTTTATGTAAATGACTTTTTAATTGTTCCAATAGTTTTATCTATATGTTTGTATGTTTTAAGATGGAGTAAAGGAAATGAAAAATATTGTATTCCTATTTGGGGTGTATTATATATTTCTTTATTTTATTCAATTGTATTTGAGTTTTTTTTACCACAAACTAACATAAGGTATACATCGGATATTATAGATGTAGTTTTGTACTTTGTTAGTGGTTTTTTATTTTATCAACTTCAAAAAAAATATTCATGAGTTTACCCAATATTATTTCTAATAAAACTATCATAAGAGTAGGTAGAGCAATTGATTTTGTAGAAGAAAATTTAGATAGAAAACTTAATTTAGAAGAGGTAGCAAAAGCTGCTTATTTTTCTCCATATCACTTTCATAGACTTTTTAAAATTGTAACTAAAGAAACACTTAATGAGTTTGTTTTTAGAAAAAGAATAGAAAAAGCGGCTCATTTTTTATTACATCAAAAAGAAAAAACAATAACAGAAGTGTCTGAAAAAGTAGGATTTACTAGTTTATCGTCCTTTTCTAGAGGATTTAAAAAATTTTATGGAGTTTCCCCAGAAGAATTTAAGAAACAAAGTCCAAGTAAATTTAGCAAGATTTGTAAAACCAAAAGCAAAGATGGTCAAATAGAGGTAAGGTTTGAGCAATATATTTACAATATTAATAATGCTTTAAACTGGATTAAAATGAATGCAATAAAAACAGATGTGAAAACAGTACCTGATATGGAGTTGGCTTATATAGGTTATCAAGGAAAAATGGATTTAATAGGTAACGCTTATAATGAACTTATTAAATGGGCAACTCCAAGAGGAGTAATGAATCAAGAAAATGTTAGAATGTTGACTATTTATCATGACAGTCCAAAAATAACTGATCCAAATAAGATTAGAATGAGTGCTTGTGTGGTGTTAAGTCAAAAAGTTACTTCAGATGGTCAAGTAAATTTGAAAGTATTACCTGCTACAAAGTGTATTGTTTCTCGTTTTGAAGTAACTTCAAAAGAGTTTCAACAAGCTTGGGAAAGTAGTTTTGTATGGATGAGTGAACAAGGGTATAGAAAATCAGAAAGAGATCCTTTTGAGATTTATTATAATAACGGGCAAGAGCATCCAAATGGGAAATGGATTGTAGATTTGTGTATTCCCGTTGAATAGATTGAGAATAAAATTTAAATGCCGTTATTTTATTTTAAAATAACGGCATTTTTATATTTAGCAACAACCACTAGTTGGATCACAAGAAGATGTTTGTTTGTTTAAATCCGATAGGCTAACCTTAGGTTTCTTATTGGAAGTAATACCACATTGATCTTCAGCTAAACAAGCTGTTGCTTTATTAACTAGTAAAAAGTTTTTACTATTAAAATCTAAAGCATATTTACCAATAGTATCACCTTGATATTCTACTTCAATTTCTAAATCTTCAATACCTAAAGTTTTTTCTGATAACTCAATAATGTGAGTTAATTTTTCTGGGTGCAAACGATGGTCATAATCATCCTTGTTCCAAAGTTGAAAATTAACAACTTCTTCTTTTCTAACAGTTCCTCCGCAATCAATAAAGTGTTTACTTACTTTACCTACTTCAGTAACATGAAAGTGAGAAGGAACAAGGCTACCATCAGGTAATTCAAACGCAATAGTTTCTAATTTTTGAAGATGTTTTTTTATTTCTGAAAGTTTCATAGTGTTATGATTTTCTATTAAATTATTATTGTTAACAGCAATTGTTATTTTTGTTTTCTTGTGAAAAAATACTTAATAATTTTTCTTGTATAATTGGCCAGTTTTCTTGATCAATACAATAGCAAACACTAGTACCTTCAATATTGCCTTTAATGATTCCTGTATTTTTCAGTTCCTTTAAATGCTGTGATATGGTAGGTTGAGCTAAGCCAATTTCGTTTACTAAATCCCCGCAAATACATGATTTTATTTTTAAAATATGTTGAATTATTGCTATTCGAGCTGGATGCCCTAAAACTTTAGCGATTTTTGCAATATCATTTTGCTCTTCTGTAAATATTTCAGATTTAGTAAGGCCCATTTAATTGATTATTATATTGCAATATTACGATTAACAATTGTGTTTTAAAATTTTTAATTAAAATAATTTTCTAAAAGTGTCGATGTTATCTTTTGCTTCAATAGTAATATTAGTTCCATCTTCTGTAAACCAAGCATGCGTGTCTCCAAGGTAGTTCATACCTAAATAATTTGCGCTTTCAATAAAAGGCATAGTAAAACCTTGCTTTAAGTCGTTAGCACCAGAGTTACTAATCATAGCCATGTTTTTACCTCTCATTTTACGTCCTAACTCTTTCTTATAATGTAAAAGGTCAGACATCCTATCAAAAAAATCTTTTAAAATACCACTCATACTGTACCAATATACTGGTGTAGCAAACACAATAGTGTCGTATTTATTAATAATATCTTCTAGTAAAGGGATAAAATCATCTTCCTTGTTTTTGAATTCGTAATCAAATGGGCCTATGTTTTTGGTTTTTAGGTCGATAATGTCAAAATTTTCATCCTTGTTTAAATAATTAATTACTGTATTAGTATTACCGTAACTTTTTGAACTTCCTTGAATTATAATAGTTTTTTTCATGTGTTAAGTTTTGAATGGTTAAAATTCAAGAATAAAAACGAAAAATAATAATAAGAGTAATTGAATTAATTGATAAAAACCAAGATAAAATCAATCATTAAACGCAGTAATTTTAGTACATTTATAGTATAATTACTATTTTTTTTATGAACGTAGAACACTATAAGGTTTCCAAAGAAATTAAATTAAGTACTTTAAGTACAAAAGAAGTAAAAGAAGATGCTAAAAAGGAGCTTAAAAAACTTCGAAAAAAAATTAGTGAATTACAGGATACTATGTATGCAGAAGGTAAATATGGTGTTTTGATATGTTTACAAGGAATGGATACTTCAGGAAAAGATAGTTTAATACGAGAAGTTTTTAAAGATGTTAATGCCCGAGGGGTAGAGGTACATAGTTTTAAAGTACCTACTGAATTGGAGTTAAAACATGATTTTTTATGGAGGCACTATATAGCACTTCCAGCTAAAGGAAAAATAGGTGTATTTAATCGTACTCATTATGAAAATGTATTGGTTACAAGAGTACACCCTGAGTATGTGTTTTCAGAAAGTATTCCTACGGTAAAGAATTTAGAAGATTTAAATGATGATTTTTACCATTCAAGAATGGATAGAATAAATCAATTTGAAAAGCATTTAGAAGAAAATGGAACTGTAGTTTTGAAATTCTTTTTAAATCTATCAAAAGATGAACAAAAGAATAGGTTATTACGACGTTTAAATATTCCGGAAAAGAATTGGAAATTTTCTGCAGGAGATTTAAAAGAACGTAAATTATGGGATAAATATCAGGAGTGCTATGAAGATGTTTTAAATAGAACATCAACAAATTATGCGCCTTGGTATGTTGTTCCTGCTGATGATAAACCAACTGCAAGGTATATTGTAGCAAAAGTTTTATTAGAAGAGCTACAACAATATAATTTTAAAGAGCCTACTTTATCACAAAAGGTGATAGATCAAATTGATGAATTTAAGGCACAATTAAATAACGAATAAATAAAAAGCTTTTATAAGCTTAACACAATAAAAATAAATGGAATTAAATTTAAAAAAACCAATTGTATTTTTCGATTTAGAAACTACAGGAATAAGTATTGCAACAGATAGAATTGTTGAAATATCAATATTAAAAGTTTTTCCAAATGGAAATAAAGAAAGTAAAACATGGTTGGTAAACCCAGAAATTGAAATACCAGAAGCATCAACCGCTATTCATGGAATTACAAATGAGAAAGTAGTTACTGAACCAACTTTTAAAGATTTATCTGTAAAAATTAACGAAATGATTGAAGGTTGTGATTTGGCAGGATTCAATTCTAACCGATTTGACATTCCTTTATTAGCTGAAGAGCTGATGAGAGTTGGAATTGATTTTGATATGACTAATAGAAAGGCTATTGATGTTCAAGTTATATTTCATAAAAAAGAACAAAGAACATTAAGTGCAGGGTATAAATTTTATTGTGGTAAAGATTTAGAAGGTGCTCATTCTGCTGAAGCTGATACCTTAGCAACCTATGAAATTTTATTAGCGCAACTAAGTAAATATGATGATATAGGAAACACTGTAGAAGAATTAAGTGAGTTTTCTTCTCATACACAACGTGCAGATTTTGCTGGTTTTATTTTATTCAATGACGACAAGCAAGAAATTTTTTCTTTTGGTAAATACAAAGGGCGTTTAGTAGAGGATGTGTTAAAAGAAAATCCTGGATATAATTCCTGGATACAAAATGCAGATTTTCCTTTATACACTAAAAAGGTTTTACGACAAATAAAAGAAAGAATGACTGCACCTGTTAAAACAATGTCTGATGATGAAAAATTAAAAGCATTACAGGCAAAGTTTAATATGAAGTAATTAATAATACCAAAGAAAATGTTTATAGAATATAAAAATTTACCTGACCATTCAAGAGTTTGGATATATCAAGCAGATAGAGAGTTTACTCAAGAAGAAATAGAATTAATAAGTGCTAAAGCTTTATTGTTTATTGATAATTGGACACGACACGGAGATGACTTAAAAGGATCGTTTACAATAAAATATAGTCAGTTTTTAGTACTAGCAGTTGACGAAGGTTTTAATAACGTTTCGGGATGTTCTATAGATTCTTCTGTACATTTTGTTCAAGAAATTGAAAAAGAATTAAATATTGATTTAATGGACAAAATGAATATTTCTTTTAAAGATGGAGAAAATATTAATATAGTTAAGTTGTCTGATTTTAAGAAGTTTGTAGACGATAAAAAAATAACTTCAAATACTATAGTATTCAACAATATGATAAATACAAAAGAAGATTTTGAAACAAAATGGGAAGTACCTGCAAACGAAAGTTGGCATAAACGATTTTTGGTATAACTATTGAGTTTAATAAAAGAGTATTTATAGTTGAAGTATGAAGAGAAAAGTAGTTTTATTTGTTTTAGTAATTATTGCAAACTTGGTAAATGGACAAGAATTAGATCCATTAGAATCAAAAAATAAAGAAGCACAAACCATTTGGGTAGATAGCATATTGAAATCAATGTCTATTGATGAAAAAATAGGGCAGCTATTTATGATTCAGGCGTATTCCAATAGAAACGATGAGCATGAGAAGTATATTAAAAATATGCTTACAAAATATCATGTTGGTAATTTGATTTTTATGCAAGGAACTCCTGAAAAACAAGTGTTACTAAATAACAAATATCAGGCTACAGCTAAAGTGCCTTTATTGATAGGCTTTGATGGTGAATGGGGATTAGATATGCGTTTAAAAAAAGCGTATCGTTTTCCTTGGAATATGACCTTAGGAGCAATAACAGATAATAAGTTATTAGAAGAAACAGGTAAAAGGATAGGAGAGCATTGTAAAAGAGTAGGTATTCATATAAATTTCGCACCAGTTGTTGATATAAATACAAATCCAAATAATCCTATTATTGGTAATCGTTCATTTGGAGAAAGTAAAGAAAACGTAACAGAAAAAGCAATAGCATTTACTAAAGGAATGCAAAGTGTTGGTGTGTTAGCAAATGCAAAGCATTTTCCTGGGCATGGTGATACAGCTACAGATTCGCATAAAACACTTCCAACTGTAAATTTTACAGAGCAACGTTTAGACTCTATTGAGTTATATCCGTATAAAAAGATGTTTAAAGCTGGTGTTTCTAGTGTTATGGTTGCTCATTTAAGCATGCCTCAATTAGAGCAAAATATTGAATTACCATCTTCGCTATCAAAAACAATAGTAACCGATTTATTACAAACTAAATTAGGGTTTAAGGGGTTGGTTATTACTGATGGCTTAAATATGAAAGGTGCAGCCAATTACAATACTCCAGCTTCAATAAATTTAGCTACTTTTTTAGCAGGGAATGATTTGTTGTTGATTCCTCAAGACATTCCAGGGACCATAAATTTATTTAAAGAAGCTATTTTAAAAAATGAGCTAACTGAAGAAAGAATTAACCATTCTGTAAGTAAAATTTTAAAGGCAAAATTTTTAGCTGGATTAGCTAATTATAAACCGATATCTATAGATAGTTTAAAACAAGACTTGCATAGGCCAAAAGATAATGTTTTGCATAGGAGATTAATAAAAAAAGCAATTACTGTTGTAAAAAATGATACTGAAAACTTACCTATACAAAACCTTGAAACCAAAAAAATAGCATATGTTTCTTTAGGAAATGCAAAAGGAAATGACTTTTTTAAAATGCTTAAAAATTATGCTAAAGTTGATCAAGTTTCTGATAAACATTTAAGTGTTTTGAATCAAAAATTGAAAAAATACACAACAGTAATAGTAGGGTTTCATAAATCAAATAAACATCCATGGAAAGGGTATAAATTTACAAACAAAGAGTTAGTATGGCTACAAGAAATTTCTCGTAATAATAATGTAATATTAACTGTATTTGCGAGTCCTTATAGCTTGTTAAAGGTAAAGTCATTTACAAACATTAAAACGGTAGTAGTCTCTTATCAGAACAGTAAATTATCTCAAGAGTTAACAGCCCAAGCTTTATTTGGAGCTTTTAAAATACAAGGTAAATTACCAGTGAGTATTCATGATACTTTTAAAGTAGGTGAAGGGATTGTAGTAAATGATCTAGATGTTTTAGAGTATACTATTCCTGAAGAAGTAGGTGTTTCTTCTGAGAAGTTAAAGATTATTGACAAAAGAATAGATACTATTTTAAAGAAAAGAATGGCACCAGGTGGTCAAGTTTTAATAGCTCGAAATGGAAAAGTTTTTTACCATAAAAGTTTTGGTTACCATACACTTTCTAAAAAAAGAAAAGTAAAGAAAACCGATATATATGATTTAGCGTCGTTAACAAAAATATTAGCATCGTTACCTATGATTATGAAGGCTGAAGAAGATAAGAAAATTAGTCTTTTTTCTAGTTTAGGAGATGTATTGCCTAGGTATTCTAAGTCTAACAAAGATACATTATTGTTAAAAGAAATACTGTCTCATTATGGACGATTACGTTCTTGGATTCCTTTTTATTTAGAAACTAAAGATTCAATTACTGGTGAAAACTCATTACAATATTATAGAAAAAGAAAGTCTAAAGAGTTTAATATAAAAGTTGCAAAGAACTTATATTTAGCAAAAAGTTATAGAGATACAATATATAAGCATATTGTAGATTCAGAACAAAGAGAAAGGCCTGGATATAAGTATAGTGACTTAGGGTACTACATATTTAAAGAGATTATTGAAAGAAAATATAAGAGACCGTTAAATAAATTAGCATATGAAATGTTTTATAGTTCTTTAGGGGCATATAGAATGACGTATTTACCACTTAAAAAGTTTAAAAAGAGCCAGATTGTACCTACGGAAAAAGATTCTTATTATAGAAATCAATTAGTGCATGGTTATGTTCATGATATGGGAGCAGCTATGTTAGGTGGTGTTGGTGGTCATGCAGGTTTATTTGCAAACGCTAATGATGTAGCTAAAATAATGCAAATGTACCTTCAGAAAGGAAGCTATGGGGGTAAGAAATATTTTGAAGAAGAAACAATTGAGAAGTTTAATAAAAGATATTATGCCCATAAAAAAGTAAGAAGAGGTTTAGGGTTTGATAAACCACAAATAAGACCTCAAGAAAAGCCAACTTGTGGATGTGTTTCTGATAAAAGTTTTGGACATAGTGGTTTTACAGGAACTTATACTTGGGCAGATCCTGAAAGTGGTATTTTGTATGTGTTTTTATCTAATAGGATATATCCAACAATGCGTAATAGAGGGCTTGTAAGAAGTAATATGCGTACAAAAATACAGCAAGATATACAAGACGCTATTCTGTATTAGTAGGGGATAGCTTTGCGTATGCAAGAATAATAAAGAAACTAATAATTAAATAAATTATAGCGATTTCTTTATTAAATATATAGTTAATAATTAAGCTTTGAAAAATATAAAAAAAAGGAAATAAGATAATATTAAAACCAAAACGAAACGTATCTAAAAATTCAATTTCATCTACTTTTTTAGAAGCAATTTTCCATAATGTATATGGAATAATACTATTTAATATAACTAAGAAAAGTAATGGTTTTAAATAGTTAAATGTACTTTTTGAATTATCGTTAATATTATTAGTATAATCTAAATTATTTATTTTATGAATTTCTGTAAAATCAACATTAGCTTTATTTAATTTAGTAAGTGTTTTTTCATAATTAGCATCATCTGGAATATGAACAGTTAGTTGTTTAAGCTGTTCAAGAACCTCTTTTTTTAAGTTTTTAGTTACTTCAAACCTATTCACCTCGTTCATACATGAGTTGGTTTCAATAGGAATACCAAAACTTAAAGCAATTTTTGAGGGGTATTTTGAAGAGTTTTGATAAGTAATACCAACTGGAACTACGTAAAGCTTTGTTTTTGGGTGTTTATCAAGTGTTTGAAATATAATTCGAGTAAAACCTTTACTTAATGGCCTAATTGATCTTTTACGATTATGACTCCCTTCAGGAAAAATAAGAAGTGTTTTGTTTTTTGATAATAACTGCTCACACTTGTTAAAAATGGCTTCATTTTTTGATAATTGTTTGATACCGTCTCTAATTCTATAAACTGGCATCATTCCTAATAGATCAAAAAAATATGCAACAATAGGTTTTTTAAATACAGCAGCTCTTACTAAAAAGTGAGTTTTACGTTTAATATGTGTTGCAATTAATATTGGGTCTATTAATCCATTTGGATGATTAGCCGTAAATAAAACAGCTCCATCTTTGGGAATGTTTTGACTACCATTTATTTTTATTTTTTTAGAATAAAAAAATAAACCGGTTTTAATAAAAAATTTAAAAGTATAATATAAAATAGTACGCATTATGTTTTCTTTTTTCTTCCCCAGTAGGTAGCTAATAACATTCCTGAAAAGATGTCCCAAACTCCCCAAAAAGCAGCAAGTAAAGCCATTCCTCCAAGGCCATCAAAAAAACTAAAAATAAGTAACAATCCTAAGCCACCATTTTGTATTCCAGTTTCTATTGAAATTGTTTTACAATCTTTGGTCGACAATTTAAACAATTTAGCTGTTGAGTATCCAATGAAATAAGCAAATAGATTATGAAAAATTACTAAGAATAAAACTAAATGTATGTGGTTTTTAAAAATATTAGCATTGTCATATAATGCAATTATTATTAATAAGAGAAATACGGAAACTGAAAACGGTTTTAAAACAATGTTTATTTTTTTTGCCATTTCTTTGTGATAATAGTTAACCAGCATTCCTAACAAAAGAGGGATGCCTAAAATGAGTAAAACAAGTTTTGTTAATTCGTAAGGGTTAAGGTTAACTGTTTTTAAAATAGCTTTAGTGGGAGGGTATAAACTACCCCATAAGTTTAAGTTAATAGGGGTTAAAGCAATACAAACCAAAGTAGCGAAAGCAGTTAAGCTAATTGATAATGCAGTATTCCCTTTTGCCATTTTACTGAAAAAATTAGATACATTACCTCCTGGACATGCGGCTATTAATATCATTCCTAAAGCAAAACTAGGATGAGGTTTTATAATAATAACTAGTAAAAATGTAAATAAAGGTAATAAAATGAATTGTGATAGTATTCCTACTAAAATAATTTTCGGGTTCTTAAATAGTCTTTTAAAATCGTCTATAGAGATATCTAATGATACACCAAACATAATGATAGCTAATGCTATATTTAGCATCCAGAGTGCTTCTGTGTCAAAATTTATTTGAATAGAATCTATTTGAAAAAGTTTAATGTTTAAAAGCATACTCAATAATATTAGCTCCCATTTTTAAAGCTTTTTCTCTTGTTTCTTTTGGGTTGTTATGTACAGGAGAATCCTCCCAACCATCATTTAAGTCACTTTCATAGTCATAAAACAAAACCAACCTGCCATTATGAAATAGTCCAAAACCTTGTGGCTTTTTTTTGTTATGCTCATGTATTTTAGGAAGCCCTTTTGGAAAAGAAAAAGTTTGATTGTAAATAGGATGGTTTAAAGGTATTTCTTGTAATTCACTTGTAGGAAAAACTTTTTTTAACTCCCTTCTGATATATTTATCTAAGCCATAATTATCTGAAATATGCAAAAAACCACCAGATGTAAGATAGTTTCTTAAGGTTTCAGAATCTTCGCTATTAAAAAAGATATTACCATGACCAGTTATAAAAATTATAGGGTAATTAAATAAAGCATTATCATTTAAAGAAACTGTTTGCGGTTCTTTGTCAATTGATGTTTTTGTGTAGGTATTTGTGTAGGTAATCAAATTTGGTAGAGCTGTTGGATTTGCATACCAGTCACCACCACCTTGATATTTCAAAATTGCTATCTGTTGAGCGTTAACAAAAAATGAAAAAAAGAATAAATAAATATATATGTTGCTTTTCACTAAAAGTATTTTAGTTGACAATATAATAAAACATAATTAAAAAACACCAGCTATAATAACTGGTGTTTTCTTTTTTCCCCTTAAGAAATTTAATATCATTAAAGCTTTCTATCTCAGAAATATAAAATTCAATTAATTTCACTACAATAATAATTGTTTTTTTTATTTGTAGAGTTCGAAAACGTCCAGAATGGGTGTTTTCGAACTAATTTTCGTGCTTTTTAAAAAATATTCATTGAATTAATTTAAATAAAAAACACCAACTATACATAGCTGGTGTTTAAGGTTTAAACCTTTTCTTTCTCATCGTTGAGCCTCTTAACTCAACAATATCTTTTAGAAATTATATTTAATAATAAAAAACCCCTTCAAAATTTTTGTATTTTAAATATTTATTTCTCTTAAATCAAATTTAGTGTATCTATTTATAAATTGAGTTCGAAAACGTCCAGATTAAGTGTTTTCGAACTAATTAAGTGTTAAAATCATCTTAAATAGCTAAAGAAGCTTTGTTTCGATAATTAAATGGAGTTAAACCTGTATGTTTTTTGAAAACGGTAAAAAAAGTTGATTTTGAATTAAATCCAGATTCAAGACCTATTGAGGCAATTGTATAATTTTGATATTCTGAATTAATTAATAAATTTTTAGCTTGCTCAATCCTCATTTCATTTAAATAATCAATAAAACTTTTATTTGCTATTGTATTGATTATAAGAGATAATGTACTAGGGCTAAAGTCAAAATCTTCTGAAAGGTTTTGTAATGTATACTTTGTAAGTAAAAATTTTTTTTCTGCTCTTATAAAACTATCTATCTTGAAAAAATATTCTTTATATTTTTCAAGTTGTTCATTAGAAATCGCTGTTTCAGTTGAGTTTAAATTAACTTCCTGTTTTGTTTCTGAAATTATAGGGTATGTTAAAAGAACTTCCCTTAGGTGTTGTCTTTCTTTTAAAACTCTAAGTTGTCTAAGTCCTTGGTAACCTAACCAATAAATTAATACGGTTGTATATATTCTTAAAGGGTAATAAGAAAACATAAACCCTTTGAAATTCATACTTACTTTAATTACTAATGCAGTAATCCATAAGATGTAGCCAACTGATGAAAGTTTGAAAAAAGTATTAATCCATTTTAAATTATCGTATGATAATATTTTTGGAAATAATTTTTCTCTTCTGTAAAGAATATAGAACGAATAGATAAAAAGGCTAATAGATATTGAGAAACTAATTATTTCTTCAATTGAAGTATAGCGTTCGTAAATAAAATCTTGATGCTCATTTGAATTAACAGCACTATAATATAACACAAAACTAACTTGTGCAACTATTGAAGAGATGAAAAGAGGAATTATAAGTTTAAGTAAGTTATAAGTTTTAGAAGTTATTTTTAAATAATTAATTAAAAACATATACAAAAAAGGCATAGCTAAAAAATGCCAAGGTATTTGAATATAATCTAAAGCGAACTTATGTTGAAATAACTTGTTTTCTAGGACCCATGACTGTATGTTGTTTAAAGAAATAGATAGGATAAGTAAATTTAAGTATAGCATACTTTTATCCTTGCCGTTTTTTGATGAAAACAGAATTATACTAAACGCAAACCCATGTAACGCGCTAATAAGTAAGAACAAATTAAAGAAATCTGATGTACTCAATGTTAGTTTTTAATTGAGTTAAATATACAAAAAAGAATTATTGATGTAAAAAACTAATTTGTTGTACTGCTGTTAATCCAGCTGTTTCTGTTCTTAATCTTGTGTTACCTAGGGTTATAGGAGTGAATTTTTGAGATAAAGATTTTTTAATTTCATCTGTGGAAAAATCACCTTCAGGACCAATTAGTATTGTATAACTTGAAGCTAAATCTATACCGTCTTTTAAAGTATTCTTTTTAGCGTCATCCTCACAATGAGCTATAAATAATTGACTTGAAAGTTTTTGTTGAATAAATTCAGAAAATTTAACTGGCTCATTTAGTTTAGGTAATTTATACTGCAATGATTGTTTCATAGCAGCTTGTATTATTTTAGCTAACCTTTCAGTTTTTACAACTTTCCTTTCAGAATTTTTACAAATAATAGGTGTGATTTCATCAATACCAATTTCTGTAGCCTTTTCAAGAAACCATTCTAAACGATCGTTGTTTTTTGTAGGAGCAATGGCAACATGGAGATAATAATTTCGTGAACTTTTTTTTTCTTCTTTTTTAATAATAGTTACAATACATTTCTTATCGCTGGCAATTACTATTTTTACAGTAAATAAATAGTGATTACCATTGGTTATGTAAAGTATATCACCTTCTTTTTTACGTAAAACACGAACTATATGTCTGCTCTCATCTTTATCAAAAGTGAATTGCTTTGTGTCTTCAGAAATATGTTGATTATAAAATAACTGCATTATAAATTAATTCTATAAGTTCTTCTTCTTTTATGAGTTTCTGGATTAAAATCTTTCCAAATTTTATGAATAGCTTCGTTTTCTTCTAATTCAGGAGTTCGAATACAGTTTTCAATATTTCTATCTGAAAAAGTTTCACAATATTGGCTAAATAAAATAGCAGTAACACCTTTATTTTGATAGTCAGGATGTACACCAATTAAATAAAAAGTAACATCTTTAGAGTTTTTTCTTGCGTTTAGTAAATGAAAAAGACCAAAAGGAAAGAGTTTACCTTTTGCTTTTTGAAGCGCTTCAGAAAAAGAGGGCATTACAATAGCAAAACCAACTAGTTTATGATTACTATCAATAACAAATTTTATATACTCAGGATTAATAAAACTGATGTATTTTTTTTTGAAATATGCTATTTGTTCATCAGAAATAGGAACGTAGGTTGAAAGTTTTGAATAGGTTTTACCAAATAAATCAAACATTTCATCTACATAAGGCATTATTTTTTTAGTAGAAGTGAAATTTAGTTGTTTTAAATTATATCGATTTTGAATTAAGTTACTTATTCTTTTATATTTTTTTGCATCAACATTTTTAAAAAGAAATTTATTTTCTAAATATTCTTTTTCTTTTTTAAAACCTAATTCTTCTAAATGAACTTTATAATAAGGATGGTTATACCATGTGATCATAGTACCAATATGATTAAAACCTTCTGTCAAAACACCTGTCTTGTCAAGATTATTAAAGCCAATTGGACCTTCTACGTATTCAAGCTTGTTTTTATATCCTATTTCTTTTACTTTATCTAATAAAGCTTTGCTAACATTGACATCATCAATAACATCATACCACCCAAACCGCATTTTTTTTAATCCTTGTTTCTCTACTTCATAAGTATTAATAATAGCTACAATTCGTCCAACTATTTTGTCGTTTTTTAATGCAATAAAAAATTGAGCATTAGCATGTTCAAAAACTGGGTTTTTTGTTTTATCAAAACTGGCTATTTCGTCATTTATTATTGGTGGTACCCAGTAAGGATTATCTTTATAAAGTGAAAAAGGAAATTTAACAAACTGTTTCATTTCCTTTTTAGTATTTATTTCTTTAATGGTAATCATATAAAGTGTATGATTTCTGTTTTTTAATTATCGTCTTCTTCTTTCTTTTTTTCTTTTTCTTCCTCTTTTTTTATTTCTTCTTCTAGTTCTTTTATTTCTTTTTCAAGTTTTAAACGTTCTTTAGCTTTACGTTCAGCTTCTTTTATTTTTTCCTTTTCCAGTTTTAAGCGTTCCTTTTCTTTACGTTTAATTTCTTTTTCTTTTTCTTTTTCTTGACGTCTCTTTTCTTTTTCTACCTTTTTTGCCGCCTTTTTTGCCGCTTTCTTTTCAGCTTTGCTAGCTTTCTTTTTATCCTTTTTGTCTTCTTTAGAAATAATATCGATTAACGATTTTTCTCGCTGTCTTCTAGGTTTTTCTGTTCTAATAGTAGAATTATCTTTATTAGGAGAAATATCTAAATCAACTTTTTGTTCTCGTTTTTTATCTTTTTTAAATAGTCTTTTAATCTTGCTAAATAACCTTCCAAAGAAACCTCTATTTTCATCATATTTTATTGGCTTATCTTCTTCTATTTTATTTCCAAATTCGTCAATTTCAGCAAAGGTATCAAAATGCCTGTCTAGCCTATATGAAACACCAATAGTTGAAGTAATACCTATTTCTTTTCTTTCAAAGTTAGCTCTTACAGAAGCATTAATTTGAAGATTTTTGTTAAATAAATAGGCAGCGCCACCTCCAATACTACTTTTGTTTTCATATTTTTCAAAAACACCTTGCATTTCAGCAAAACCAGACCAATAATCATTAAAATTATAGGTACCAGTAACAACATATGAGTATTCAGAAAATTCAGTACCTATGTTGTTGTAAAATAAATTAGTAACTACATTTAATTTATCGGAAAATTCATTTTGAAGTAAAACACCAACTCTAGGGCTCATTCCACCTTTCTCGTGATAATCATTTAAAAAATTACCAAAACTAAGTCCAGCATAAACACCAACATGAGGAATCCATCGCTTATAATCAAAAGAATGTCTGGCTTTCCAACTTCTAATTTCTTTAGTTTTATCATCATATTTAGGTGCATATACCAAATATTTTGCACCAATAGTAAATTCACTTAAACCAGTTTTGTTATATGACGATTCAAAAATATTTTTAAATGCTATTTTATCATTAGATAAAGAGGTGTTTAAATTCAATTCAAGTTTTTCATTAATGAAACTTGTTCTAAAAAATAAATTTAAACCAATAGATTGAGGGTTACTAAATGTTGCAGTTATTGGAACCTTTCTATAAAAAAGACTTGATTCAAGTTGATAAACTCCAGAACCTACACTATATGGGCTTTCTGATAACCCAGGTCTATTTGAGTTTATAACAGTGGTGTACTGTGCTTGTACAAAGGTTGTTGTACAAAAAATAAAAAACAAAAAAAGCCTTTTTATCATGTTGTAAAAATCAAATTTAAGGAGTAATACAAACATACAGTAAAAATATGAATTACTCTATATTATAAGTTTTGTAAACTCTTAACGTTACCTTTTGTTTCAAATTGTTATTTTTGGGTAATTTTTTTGAATATTTTTATTTGTATGATAATACATCAAGCTGGACCTATGACTCTTTTACGAACTATTTTAATTATTCTTTTAGTTTATTATGCTATTAAGTTTTTAGCAAAACTATTTGGCCCATACTTATTAAAGAAAGCAGTTGATAAGGTTCAAAAAAAAGCACAACAGCAGTATGGTGAAAAACAAAGTTCTACTGTTAAAGAAGGTGAAACAATAATAGATAAAAAACCTAATAACTCTAAAGAAAGCAATAACTCAGTAGGAGAGTATGTTGATTTTGAAGAAATTGATTAATTATGAATTTTAAAAAGTTTTTACCTTACGTGATAGCTATTGTAGTTTTTACAATAGCTTCATTGATTTATTTTAATCCAGTTTTAAGCGGAAAACAAATTAAACAGAGTGATATTACTCAGTTTAAAGGGATGTCGAAGCAAGTTGTTGATTATAGAGTTGAGAATGGAGAAGAACCTTATTGGTTAGGAAATGCTTTTAGCGGTATGCCAGCTTTTCAGGTTAGTGCGTATTATCCAAATGATTTTGTACGTTACCTTGATAAAGGATTACGTTTTTTACCTAGGCCTGCTGATTATTTATTCTTATATTTTTTAGGATTCTTCTTATTGTTAATTGCTTTAAAGGTTGACTGGAAACTTGCAATACTAGGTAGTTTGTCCTTTGGATTCTCAACTTATCTAATTATCATTTTTGGAGCTGGTCATAATGCCAAGGCTCATGCAATTGGGTATATGCCTATGGTAATTGCAGGAGTTCTATATTTATTTCAAAAAAGATATTTACTTGGTTTTGTGGTTACTTCTTTAGCAATGGCTTTAGAAATTTATGCAAACCATCCTCAAATGACATATTATCTTGGTTTTTGTTTATTAATTTTAGTTATTGTTGAAGGAATAGAGGTTGTAAAAACTAAAGAAGTTTCTGTTTTTATTAAGCAGGTGTCAGTTTTAGTAGTAGCTGTAATTATTGGAGTTAGTGTAAATGCTACACGATTGATGTCAATGAAGCAATATGCTGATTTTAGCACAAGAGGGAAATCTGAATTAACAATAAATCCAGATGGTACGCCGAAAGAAAAATCAACAGGGCTAGATAAAGAGTATATTACTGAATATAGTTATGGAATTTCAGAAACCTTCAACTTAATAATGCCTCGTTTCATGGGAGGTGGAACTTTTGAAAAGTTAGGTGAAGATTCTAATTTTTATCAAACTTTAGAAAGTAATGCAGGGAAAAGTGTAGCAAAAGAATATTCAAATCAAGTATTAACGTATTGGGGGAAACAGCCAATAGTAGAAGCTCCTGCTTATATTGGAGTTATACTTTTCTTTTTATTTTTTCTTGGGGTGTTTTTAGTAAGAGGCCGATTAAAGTACTGGTTAGTTTCTGCTACGATTTTTTCAATACTAATGAGTTGGGGTAAAAATTTTGAAGTATTAACTAACTTTTTTATTGATTATGTTCCTCTTTATAATAAATTTAGAGCAGTTTCTTCTATTCAAGTTATAGCTGAACTATGTGTTCCTTTATTAGGAGTTATAGCTTTAAAAGAGTTCTTTTCACCAAAAGTGTCTAGTGAAGAGAAAAAAGAAGCTCTTAAAAAAGCATTATATCTTATTGGTGGTTTGTTGTTGGTTTTTACTGTTTTTGGTTCAAGTTTATTTGCTTTTGAAGGTATTAGAGATGCACAATATCAACAGTTACCAGAATTAATAGATGCATTAAAATCTGATAGAAAATCAATGTTATTTATGGATGGTATTCGTTCACTTATATTAGTAACGTTATCAGCTGGATTATTATGGTTTTTACTAAAAAATAAACTAAAAGAAACACCTGTTATTATTGGATTAACAGTATTAATTCTTTTCGATTTAATCTCTGTAGATATAAATTATGTAAACAAAGAAGATTTTACAACTAAGCGAAAAGTGATAAAGCCATTTGTTGCTAGTAAAGCAAATAATGAAATTTTAAAAGATAAAAGTTATTATCGTGTAGCTAATTTTGCTACAAACCCTATGATGGATGGAAGGACTTCTTATTTTCATAATTCTATAGGTGGGTATCATGCAGCAAAAATGAAACGTTATCAAGAATTATTTGATTATCAAATAGCAAAAAATAATATGGAGGTGTTAAACATGTTAAACACGAAGTATTTTATTGCAGGAGAAGATAAGTTTCAAGAAAATCCTGAAGCAAACGGAAACGCATGGTTTGTGAATAATATTAAATTAGTGAATTCAGCTGATGAAGAGATTAAGGCATTAGATAATTTAAAAACAAATGAAGTAGCTGTGTTGAGAAAATCGAGTTTAGAGAATTCGAAAATAAACTTTCCACAGGAAAAAGATTCAACTGCTACAATTGCTCTAATTAAAAATGCTATAACTGAATTAGTTTATAAATCAACAACAAGAAAAGAGCAATTTGCTGTGTTTTCTGAGATTTATTACAAAGATGGTTGGAATGCGTATATTGATGGGGAATTGGTTCCACATTATAGAGTAAATTACGTTTTAAGAGGAATGTTAGTTCCAAAAGGAAATCACACTATTGAGTTTAAATTTCAGCCAAAAGTTATAAAAACAGGAAGCACGATTGCATTATTATCTTATGTGTTGTTACTATTAGTTCCAATAGGTTGGTTTTTCTTAAATAGAAAAAAAGAAGAAAAGGCTTAATTCTCTAGAGTTTTTAAAAAAGAAGATGGAGTTAATCCTGTTTGTTTTTTAAAGGCTCTAGAGAAAGCAGAAGCATTTGTATAACCAATTTCTTCTCCTAAAGCTTGTATTGAGTATTTCTTGTATTCAGTATTAGTTTTTAATTTTTCAATGATATAATTAATTCTTTTTTTAGTGTAAAACTGTTTAAAGGACTTTTTATAATGTTTGTTAAATACAAAAGAAATATATGTTGAATTTGTGTTGATTTCTTCAGCGATTGACGAAACTGAAAAATCTGATTTTAAGAAAGTATTTGAACCATTAATTTTTTCTATTGCAGAGAGTATTTGGTTTTCAAGTTCTATATCAATATTATATTCTTTCTTAATTGTTTGTTTTTCTTGAGTTTTGCTATTAAGTTTATTAATAGCAGATATTTTCTTTTTATTTTCTTTTTTTAATTTTAAGTATCCTAACAGAAAAACTAGAATTACTATAAAGGAAAAAACAATGATTAGATAATTTTGGTTTCTATTACTTTGTTTTTTTATTTCTTTATTAAGTTTGATTACTCTATTAAAATCATTTTCATATAATAATTGGAATGTTTTTTCTTTGTTCTTTTTAGCTAATTCGTATTGAAGCATAGTTAGCTTAGAATATTTAAAAGCACTATCTATTTTTTTTAAATTATTATATTGATTAGATAAAATATCGTACAAAGCAATTAACGTACTGCGTCTACAAGTTGTTTTTTTATTATTTAAAAGCTTATTTGAATAAAAAATTGTAGAATCAGCATTTTTTAAATTGTAATAACAAATGGCTTTTTGAAAATATTCATAATGATTATAGTTATATCCATTATGTATATTTTTATAGTTGTTTATTGATTTTAAGGCATTAGAATATTCTTCTTTAGCTATTAAAATCTTTGTTTTTTTGAAGTTATATATTATCTCCGAATCTTTATGAGGAGGATTAAATTTTTTAGCTACATTATAACCTTTTTTATAATAAAAAGAGGCAGAATCTATATAATGTAAATTTTGATTTTTTTTACTTAAAGATAAATATACATTACCTATAGAGTTTAAAATGTTTGACTTAAATTTTAATGAATGATAGGCGCCTATTTTGTCTTTTCTATAAACTTTATCAATAAGTTGTAATGTAGGCTTTAGTATTCTAAGAGCTTCATCATAAAATCCTAATTCAGATTTAATAATTGCCAAATGATTTTTGAGAGATAGTTTATTAGTATGATAAAACTTATCTTTTAAAACTAAACTATTTAGAACTTTTTCCTGTTCCATTAAATAATTATAAGCAATATTATACTCTCCTAACTTTTTCTTTAACCAAAATAAACGAGTATATATTGAGATTTTAATTGCTTTAAAACAGAAATCTTCATTGTTTTTAATTTTAAGGAGTACCTCTTTGCAAATCAATTCTGTTTTCTTGTAATTTCTATTTAGATAAGCCAGTTTAGCTTCATAAGTATAAGCTTGATATAAGCTACATTCATTATTTAAGTTTTTTAATTTACGTATGTAATATTTTATACTGTCTTGATTTCTATTAATAAAGAAAAGACATTTTTTATTGTATAAACTTATTGAGTCACTAGAATTAAAATTAGTTTTAGTTTGAGAAAAAGAGAAGAGGGTTAAAAATAATAAAATAAAAAATATAGATTTCCTCATAAAGCGCAACTAGTAATGATTATAGATGTTTGCTTTTTATAAAAAGCGAGATTTGTAAGCAAATATAAATTAATTTAGAGTGTGCTTTTTATAAAAAAAGGAATATGTTTTTTTTTTGAATTAAAAATGATTGATATGTTTGTTATATGAATGTCCGAACATTTAGGGAAGATTGAAAGAAAAAGTAGTACTATGTTTTTATTAAGAAATCAAAATGTATAATAAACGTTTTGATTTTTTTTATTTAAAGTCTTAATAGTTTTTTCCAGTAAAACTAAAATAGTGATACATTTGCTTAAAAATAGATAAATGTATAATCAACTTCCAATTAAAAGATACGCACATACTATTAAATTTTTACAAAAAAATATACCTGCTCCTGCTGTAATTCTAGATTTAGGGGTTAGAAATCCATTTAGCGAAGTTATGGAAAAACATGGTTATACTGTTTTCAATACTAATGGAGAAGATCTTGATTTAATGCCCGAGTTGGTAAAAAAACATAAGGTAGATGCAGTAACAGCTTTCGAGATATTTGAACATTTATTGGCGCCATTTAATGTGTTAAGAGAGATAGAAGCGACTAAAATAATAACTACTGTTCCATTAAGGTTGTGGTTTAAAGAAGCTTATAGAAGTAGAACAGATATGTGGGATAGGCATTATCATGAATTTGAAGATTGGCAATACGATTGGCTACTTGAAAAATCTGGATGGAATATTATTCAAACAGAAAAATGGACAAGTCCGATTAATAAAATAGGAATTAGACCAATTTTAAGAAAATTTACTCCAAGGTATTATGCTGTTTATGCAGAAAAAAATAACTAAATGAAAAAAAATATTTTATTAATAGTAGGTACACGTCCTAATTTTGTTAAAATTACACAATTCAAAAGAATAGCTAAAAAGTATCAAAATATCGATTTAAAAATAGTTCATACTGGGCAACATTATGACGAAAAAATGTCAGACGTGTTTCTGAAACAATTTAATATTGAAGTTGATTTTTTTTTAAATGTTAAAGGTACTACTCCAAATAGTTTAATTGGAGAGATAATGATTGAATTAGAAAAAGTAATTGAAGCTTTTAAACCAGACTTATTACTTTCAGTAGGAGATGTTAATTCAACTCTTGCAGCTTCTATAACAGCAAATAAGTTAAATGTTAAGTTAGGTCATATTGAAAGTGGACTCAGAAGTTTAGATAGACGGATGCCAGAAGAGATTAATAGGATATTAACCGATGAGATTTCTGATATTTGTTTTGTAACTGAAGAAAGTGGAATTACAAACTTAAAGGAAATAGGTAAAACTGACTCTCAAATAGCTTTTGTAGGTAATACAATGATAGATACATTAGTTTATTTTGAAAAAGAAATTGAAAATTCAAATATATTAAAAGAGATTGGAAGTGAAAGCTATGTGTTAATTACAATGCATAGACCTAGAAATGTAGATGGAAAAGAGGCTCTTCATAAGATTATTGATTTATTAAAAAGTGTAACAAAGAAATGTAGTATAGTTTTTTCTTTACACCCAAGAACAAAAAGTAGTTTTATAAAAAATGATTTGTATGATAAGCTTTCTAAAATTGAAAAATTAAAAATTATTCCTCCACAAAATTATTTTGCATTTCAAAAATTAATAAAGTATTCTCTTTGTGTTATTACTGATAGTGGAGGTATTCAAGAAGAAACTACTTTTCAACAAATTCCATGTATAACTCTTAGAGAAAATACAGAACGTCCAATAACAATAACTAAAGGGACAAACGTATTAATGTCTTTTGATAATGAAAAAATATTAGTTCTTTTAGAAAAGATAAAAGATAAAAAAAATAAAAAAGGTGTAGTTCCTGAATTATGGGACGGAAAAGCTACAGAGAGAATTTTGGAAAAATGTATTAATTTTTTAATATGAGTTATATAGGAATGGTAGTCGATGCTTCTTACCCTAATGATATAAGAGTAAGAAAAGAAGCTGATGCATTAGTAGCAGCTGATAAGAAAGTCATTGTTATATGCCCTCATAGGAAAAATGAAGTGCAAATTGAAACGATTAATGGAGTAACAGTTTATAGAATAGGAAAGAATTATTCAAATTTTAAAAAAGGAATTTTAGATATATTTGAAAGTGTTTTTAATGTTAATCCTTTTTTTTATTTTGGAATAAAAAAAGCGTTGATAAAATATAAAATTGAATATTTACATATTCATGATTTACCTTTAGCAGGAACAGGGTATTTATTCAAATCTAGGGTTAAAGAAATAATTTTAGACTTACATGAAAATTATCCGGAGGCATTAAAAACATGGTTTTCATGGAAAAAAAATCATTTAATTAAATTTAAAAATTTCCTTTTTATGAACCCTAAATTATGGTCAAAAAAAGAAAGGAAATATTGTCTTAAATATAAAAATATAATATGTGTAGTAGAGGAGATGAAGCAAAAGCTAGTATCAAATTTTGATATTGACCCTAGTAAATTAATTGTAATTTCAAATCAAGAAAAGAAAGAGTTTGCTTTAAATTTTAAAAATGAGGTACTTCAAAATGTTATAAACCCTGATAGTTTTTCTATAACTTATGTAGGTGGTTTTGGACCACATAGAGGACTTGATACAGCAATAAAAGCTATGCCAGAAATTGTAAAATCAATTAAAAATGCTAAGCTTTTTTTAATAGGAAAAGGGAGTACAGATGTTGAGGAGCAATTAAAAAATATTGTGAAAGAAAATCAAATGGAGAAGTATGTTGATTTTGTTGGATATCGACCATTTACTGAAGTCTCAACTATAATGAAAAAGTCTACAGTAAATATAATACCTCATAAAGCTAATGAACATACAAATAATACAATTCCTCATAAATTATTTCAAATAATGATGAGTAAAAGTTTATTATTGGTAAGTTCATGTAAGCCATTAAAAAGAATTGTTGAAAAATATGATTCTGGTCTTGTTTTTAAAGCTGATGATTTTAATGATTTTACTAAAAAAATTTTAATGATTTATAAAAATAAAAAGTTATTAGAGATTAAAACAGAAAACGCTTATAAAGCTGTAATGGATGAAGGTGAAAACTGGGATGAAGAAAGTATAAAGCTAGTTAAATTCTATAATAATTTATAAATTGAAAGTTTTAATAGTAACATATTATTGGGTGCCAGCTGGAGGTTCAGGTGTGCAACGTTGGCTTAAATTTGTAAAGTATTTAAGAAGCTTTGGGATTGAGCCTGTTATATATACTGTTGAAAATCCTAACTATCCACTTGTAGATACTTCTTTATGTATTGATATTCCTGAAAATATAGAGATTATTAAAAGTCCTATTTTGGAACCTAATAATTTACTATCAAGATTTAAGAAAAAAGGATCTAAAACTAGCGCAGGATTTTTAAATCCTAATCCCACTTTTTTTGGTAAAATATTACAATATATAAGAGCAAACTACTTTATACCTGATGCTAGGAAGTTTTGGGTTAAGCCGTCAGTTAAAAAACTTAAAAACTATTTAAAAGAAAATACTGTAGATATACTTATAACTACTGGGCCTCCTCATAGTATGCATTTAATAGGTTTACAGTTAAAGAAAGAATTAGGAATAAAGTGGGTAGCTGATTTTAGAGATCCTTGGACAGATATAGATTATTTTCATCAATTACCATTAACCAAAAAATCAATAAAAAAGCACCATAAATTAGAAAAAGAGGTTTTAAAAAAAGCTGATGCAACTTTAGTTATTGGCAAAACTATGAAAGAAAATTATTGTGACTATTCTAATAAAATTTATGTAGTAACGAATGGATATGATAATGAAGAAGACCAAAAAGAAAAGATTAATCTAGATGTAACATTTTCTATAACTCATATAGGATTAATGAATGCCGATAGGAATCCTAAAATTTTATGGGAAGTATTAGATGAAATTTGTAAAGAAAATATTCAGTTTTCAAATGATTTAGAAATAAAACTAATAGGTAAAGTAGCCAAAGAAATTGATGAAACTTTAGAGAAATATTCCTTTAAGGGTGTAAAAAAAATTAATTATGTTCCACATAATGAAGTGTTGAACTATCAAAAAAAATCACAAATTTTATTATTAGCTGTAAATAACGTACCAAGTGCAAAAGGTATTATAACAGGTAAAATTTTTGAATATTTACAAGCAAAACGACCTATATTAGCAATTGGACCAGAAAATGGTGATTTAGCAGAAATTTTAAATGTTACTAATTCAGGCGACATAGTAAGTTTTGATAATAAAAGAAAGTTAAAAATAATAATAGCTAATCTGTATAATAGTTATAAAGCCCAAAATTTAACTGTTGATTCAAAAGATATTGGTAAATTTCATAGAAAAGAATTGACAAGGCAATTAACAGAAATACTTAAAGAAATTAATAATTCTTGAAAAAAATAGTAACCATATTAGGAGCAAGACCACAGTTTGTAAAAGGAGCTGTGTTAAGTAGAATTATAGTTGAACATAATGATTTTCAGGAAATCATAGTTCACACAGGTCAGCATTATGATGTTAATATGAGTGCTGTTTTTTTTGATGAAATGAAAATCCCAAAACCTAAATATAATTTAAATATTAATGGACTAAATCATGGGGCTATGACTGGTCAAATGATGGAAAAAATAGAAGAGGTTTTATACAAAGAACAACCAGACGCAGTAATTGTTTATGGAGACACTAATTCAACTTTAGCAGGGGCTTTAACTGCTAAAAAAATGAATATTAAGATTGTGCATATTGAAGCTGGTTTACGGTCATTTAATATGGAAATGCCAGAGGAAGTGAATAGAATAGTAACTGACAGGATTGCAGATTTGTTGAGTTGCCCAACTAATAGTTCTTTAAAAAACTTAAAAATTGAAGGGTTTGATAGTTTACCGATTAAAATTGAAAAGCATGGTGATATTATGAAAGATGCTGTTGAGTTTTATAGTAAGCTTTCAGAAGAGAAATCGACTATAATTAACAGATTAAAATTAGCTGAAAACAATTTTGTTTTAGCAACTATTCATAGACAAGAAAATACAGATTCAAAAAAATCACTTGAAAGTATTTTTAAAGCTTTAGAAGAGATAAATAAAAAGACTCCAGTAATTTTACCATTGCACCCAAGAACAGCACTTAAATTAAAAGAATTCGAAATAGAATCTCAAATTACCTTAATAGAGCCTATAGGGTATTTTGATATGTTGGAGTTATTAAAAAATTGTACTATGGTTATAACTGATAGTGGAGGATTACAAAAAGAAGCTTTCTTTAATAAAAAGCATTGTGTTATAGCTCGAACAGAAACTGAATGGGTAGAATTAGTTGATAATGATTATGCGTTAATTACAGGATTCGAAAAGAAAAAAATAATAGAAGCTTTCAACTATTTTTTAACTTCAACTAAGTTGTTTGATAAAGAATTGTATGGTGATAATGTTGGAGAGAAAATTTATACATCAATAAAAAAACTAATTCAAGTATAATTTGGGAATAGTATTAAAACAATCGCTTAAAAACACTCTTGTTATTTACTTAGGATTTATAATTGGAGGTGTTAACACCGTTTATTTATATGACCGATTTTTAACTTCAGAATATTATGGGTTAGCCACGTATGTTTTTGCAGCTTCAAACCTTATAATGCCAATAATAGCTTTTGGAATTCATTTTACTATTGTCAAATTTTTTTCTAGTTATACTTCAAAAATAGAGAAAGATAAATTTTTGAATTTAGTTCTTTTTTTACCACTATTTATAGCTTTACCTGTAGGTTTTTTGTGGGATTCTGTTCATGATTTAATAATGAATTATGTTTCAAAGAGTAATTCAAAAGATAATTTGATTATTGAGAATTATACAATTTACATATATATAATTGCAGTTTGTTGTGCTTATTTTGAAGTGTTTTATTCTTGGGCTAAAGTACAATTACAATCGGTATTTGGTAATGTTTTAAAAGAATTATACAATAGAGTAGCTGTTATGAGTTTGCTTTTTGCAGTTTCTTTTGATGTTATTACAAAACAAGAATTTCTTTTTTATATGGCCCTAGCTTACGTTTTAAGATCGATATTAATGATGCTGTATGCGTTTAAGTTATATATACCTAAATTTTCATTTGGATTACCCTCTAATTTTAAAGAAGTATTGAAATACACTTCATATATACTTTTAGCAGGTAGTGCAGGTGCCATTGTTTTAGATATTGATAAGGTTATGATACCAGGTAAAGAAGGATTTGCAATGGCTGCTTATTACTCTGTAGCTGTTTTTATAGGGTCGTTCATTGAAGCGCCTAGTAGAGCAATGACCCAAATATTACAGCCATTAACGTCAAAGTCTATAAATGAAAATAATAGCAAGGAAGTTGAAAGTTTATATAAAAAGAGTTCTATAAACTTATTATTGATAGGAGGATTGTTTTTTATATTGGTAAACACGAATGTTTCCGAGTTGTTTAAAATAATGCCTAGTGATGGTTATGCTGGAGGTGAAAAAGTTGTTTTAATGATTTCTTCAGCTAAACTATTTTTAATGTTATTAGGTAGTAATGGAGCTATTATTAACAATTCTAAATTTTATAGAATAGTATTGCCTATTGGATTGGGTATGGCATTAGGTGTTTATTTTTTAAATGATTATTTCTATTATAATTTAAATTTATCTACCGATGGCTTAGCGTTAGCTACATTGATAATTACTTTTTTCTTTGGAGGTTTTAAATTATGGTTTGTTCAAAATAAATTAAAAATGAACCCTTTTACATTCAAAACTATTATAATGATTTTTATAATTGTTCTATTATATTTTATTTTTAATTTTTGGAATTTTTCTATACCTGAAATGTCATTATTAAACTTTTCTATTCACCCAATAATAAATATTGTTTTAAAAAGTATCTTGATAATTCCTATATATATATTTATAGTATATAAACTAAAGATATCAACACAGTTCAATGGTTTGTTAAATAGATTCGTATAAAAAAAGGTTTATTAATTAAAATAAACCTTTCTATATAAATGTGGGGAGACTGAATTTTTCAGAATTCTCATTATTTTATGAACCGACAAAATTAGGGGTTATAATAAGAGTTTTTGTTAACATATGTTTACATGTTAACTTGAATATAACTTTCTTCTAATTCGACTTAATTGTACTGCAGTAACATTTAAATAAGACGCTATTTGATGTAAAGGAATTTGTTTTTCAATTTCTGGAACCGTTTTTTTTAACATTAAATACCTTTCTGTAGCGTTTAAAGTGGTTAATTGTGTTACTCGAGTTATTAACTTTAGGTATTCTTGCATTAATATTTTTGAAAATAATATTGAAATATCATGATTCTTTTCAGTCAAAGACAAGAACAAGTTTAATTTTGTTTCTAAAATAATAGAATCAGATAAACAGTAATAATCTACATTTAAATTAGGTGCATTTATTAATGATTTATGAGGAGCTATAACTGAAATAGGAGTAAATAATGTTCTAATATAATTTTTACCCTTTTGATCCACTAAAAATGAGCAGACTACTCCCTTTTTTAAAATAAAAAACTTAGATTCTTTTTGGTTTTTACCAGCTATGATATCACTTTTTTTATAATGTTTTAAAGTAAGAGCACTTTCTAATTTATTTTTCGAAGTAGTTGATAAAGAGCTCTTGTATTCCGATAAAAATTGTTCTATTGTATTCATTTTAAATGTAATAGGAAACAATTATATTTGGGGAGAGTATAATTCGTTTATCTCAAATTTAAGGAAATTTTTTCTAAAAAACTAATAGCATTTGGTCCCTCCATAAATAATAGGTCTAATATAGAAAGGTTTGGGATAAAACCATGTTTATCATCAAACATTTGAATATAAGTATCCATTTCTACTTTTATACCCTTTTTAGCTATAGCTAAACTTCTAAAATCTTCTTTAGCAGTATCATCATAACAAGTAGTTTTTGAGTAAGATTCACTTATTTGTAAAGCATCAGCAACAAATAAATGAGTATCTACAACAACATCATGTAAAAAAGAATACTTTTTACTAAATATTTTATGAATATCGTCTTCATAGAACTCAAAAAAAGGAGAAGTATGGTAAGCAGATTGTAACGATTTAAAATGCTGTTGTTGCCATGGAAATTCATTTTCAACCATAGCATCTTTTGTTTTTTTTCTACCTTCTGATTGTTTGTGTTTTACAGGTATATTTAAAGAAAGTTTCCCATTTGCTCCATATATATAACAACGGTTTCTATAGGTTTGTTTTTGAAAATTATCTTCAAATTCAAATGTAACAGAATCACATTGTGAAATTTTAGAGTACTGAGCAATTGGAGCAAAATAAGTAGGAATAAAAAGAGCCATTATGCTTTCTTTTTACTTTTTCTGATACTATAAAAAATATAACCAGCAATCAATACGATTACAACCCATAAATAAGAAACTGGTTTTCCACTTCCTCCAACAGTTGTAAACATTCTATCCCAACGAATTGATTTTAATTTTTCACCAAAACTTTTAGCTTTTGGGTCCCAACTTAACCAAACCATTACAGGTTTCCCAACAACGTGATCAAAAGGCACATATCCCCAATTTCTGGCGTCTAAAGAGTTTTGACGATTATCACCCATCATCCAGTAATAATCTTGCTTAAAAGTGTATGATGTTGCCTTTTTACCATTAATGTATATGTTGTTACCAAAAATGGTTAAATTGTTATTTTCATACCTTCGAATAATTTGCTCATAAAAAGGAATACTATTTTCGTTTAATTTAACAGTTACTCCTTTTTTAGGAATATAAATAGGTCCAAAATTATCTGAAGACCAAGCGTATTTAGGACTGTGTGGGAAAACAGATTTATCATAGTGACCTTTTGGTCTTAATGTTTTTGTTATGCTTTTAACTATTGGGTCTTTTTTAATTAAAGCTGCTTCATCGTCAGTTAAATTTAAAATATATTTCCCATCTCTAGGAGCCCATTCTCGAATGTTATATTTTTCAGCAGCACCTCTACTAAAGTTTTTTCCTTCTGTATCAACCTCAAAAAACCATTGAGGCTTAGCTCTGTCTGGTAAAATAGTTTTCTTTCCATTAATAAAAACATATCCATCTCTAACTTCTAAACTATCACCAGCAACACCTACACATCTTTTTACATAGTTTGTACGTTTATCTATAGGCTTATAGGTAAATTTTCCTGAATTATCTCCCCACATTGCTTTTAAAGAATCTGCAGGCCAACTAAAGACTACAATATCATTACGTTTAATTTTTTGAAGCGCAGGCAAACGCATGTATGGTAATGATAATTTATTTTTCCAACTATTTTTATTTTCAGGGTTATCATCTGATAAAAATGACTTAGCACCCAAACCAGGAATCGTATCATGAGCCATCGGAGCAGCTACAGTAGTCATTGGAACACGTGCCCCATAATGAAATTTACTAACAAATAAATAATCACCAACTAATAATGTTTTTTCTAAAGATGAAGTTGGAATAGTATATGGTTGCATAAAATAAGTATGCACTAAAGTAGCAGCAATTACGGCAAAAGCAATAGAACTTAACCATTCATCTACAACATTTGGTGGTTTTAAACTACGATTTTTTATGTGAGAGCTATTAGTAGCATAGTTTATGTAGTAGATATATAAACCTAGTGTAAAAATTGCTAAAATGGTATCTTTTCCTTTATTAAAACCAAAACTTCTACAAGTTTCTACCCAGACAATAGGAAACATTAATAAGTTAACAATAGGAACAAATAATAAAATAACCCACCATATTGGACGGTTTAGTATTTTCATTAAAATAACAGCATTATAAACTGGTACTGCAGCTTCCCATGCTTTCCTTCCTGCTTTTACATATAGTTTCCAAGTTCCTAAAAAATGGATTGCTTGAATTATTAAAAAGAAGATAAACCATTCAGTAAATGTCATAATTTAAATTTTTTATTCCCTATTAGGGCAAAAGTCAATTTATTAGTGCTTTTATAGTTAAAAAGTTACGTTTTTAACCTAAGTTTAACACGTCATTCATAGTGTAAACACCTGTTTTATTTGCAAGCCATTCTGCAGCTACAACAGCACCTAAAGCAAATCCTTGCCTATTATGTGCTGTATGTTTAATATCTATAGAATCAACTTCAGATTTATAAGTAACAGTATGTGTTCCTGGTACTTCAGGTGTACGGATGGCCTTTATTGGAATACTATTTTCTGAAACTTGTTTATCTAATTCCCAAGATGTTTTATGGGTGTTTTCAATAATACCCTCAGCAAGCGTAATAGCAGTTCCACTAGGAGCGTCTAATTTTTTTGTATGGTGAATCTCTTCCATAGTAATATTATATTGCTCTAATGAACTCATCATTTTAGCTAACTGCTTATTTAGCTCAAAAAAGATATTAACGCCTAAACTAAAGTTTGAAGCATAAATAAAAGCCCCTTTTTTTTCATCACATAGATTAACAATATCCTCATATTTATCTAACCATCCAGTGGTTCCAGACACTACAGGAACTGTATTGTTAATGCAATTAGAAATATTAGTAAAAGCTACATCAGGAATACTAAAATCAATAGCTACATCTGCTAATTTGATATTATAATCTTCTTCACCAGAGTATTTAATTACAACTTCATGACCTCTTTGTAAAGCAATTTTTTCAATTTCTTTACCCATTCTACCATATCCAAGTAAGGCTATTTTCATTTTTTTAAAAAGAATATTTAAATGTTAAACCAACTTTTGGAGATTCAATAAGCATTGGATCAGTTGAAATAGTTGGATTTATAGATAAGTTGTCATCGGTGTTAAATTGAAGTAAATGTGCATTTACACTTGCTTCAACTATTTGTAAAACATAAAGTAAAACTCCAGTTAATAAGGATAAATCTCTATTTTTCCGAAGTACTTTTTGAGCGTTCTCTAAACCAGCAGTAGATATTATATAATCACCATTACTGTCAGTAAATTCATCTTTTAAACCTTGTTTTCTTAATTTAAAAGCATTTCTAAAACGATCATATTCATTACTATTTGTTGTGTAATAATAAATACTAGCACCAATTGCACCCCAAACAATAGGGGCTTTCCAGTATTTTTTATTATAAATTTGTCCTCCTCCAGGAAAAATAGCTGAATAAAAAGCTGCTTTTGATGGTGATAGAGGGTTGTATTTTTTAGTAGTAAATTTAGATTTTTTTATTTTTATAGCCAAAGTATCTTTCTTTTGACCATAAGAGTTATACGATAAAAAGAAACCTAAAAATACTAGTATAATTTTTTTTTGAAACACTTATTTTAATAAGTTTTTTATACGATTAAAGTCTTCTTCAGAAGTAAAAGGGATAGATATCTTTCCTCTTCCACGATTATTAACAGTAACGTCTATTTTATTACCAAAGTATTCATTAAAGTCATTAACGCTTTCTGAAATATATTTTGGTAAAGCTTTTTTCTTAGCCGCTTTAGTAACTGTTCCTGCTTTTAAGTTTTTAACAAGTTCTTCAGTTTGACGAACAGATAGTTTATCTCTAAGGATTTTTTCGTAAATATTTAACTGATCAGTAGCACTGTCAACGTTAATTAAAGCTCTACCATGTCCCATAGAAATAAATCCATCACGCATACCAGTTTGAATAATAGGGTCTAACTTTAGTAAACGTAAATAATTCGTTACAGTAGAACGTTTTTTTCCAACTCTAGTACTAAGTTCTTCTTGTGTTAATTGAATTTCATCAATTAAACGTTGGTATGATAAAGCTACTTCAATAGGATCAAGGTTTTTACGTTGAATATTTTCAACTAAAGCCATTTCTAACATTTCTTGATCATTCGCTAAGCGAATGTATGCAGGAACAGTTTTGTTTCCTATTAATTTTGAAGCTCTAAAACGACGCTCACCAGAAACTAGTTGGAATTTATCGCTAGCTAATTTACGAACAGTAATTGGTTGAATTACACCTAACTCTTTAATTGAACTAGCTAACTCACGTAAAGCTTCCTCATCAAAATAAGTTCTTGGTTGATAAGGGTTAACATCAATAGAATTAATATCTAGTTCAACGATGCTTCCTACTAATTTATCTGCATTTTTATCTGAAGCAGAGTTTACTTCTGCGGTTTCTTTTAATAATGCTGATAACCCTCTACCTAGAGCTTGTTTTTTTGTTGCTTTTGCCATTACTATACTATGCCTTTTTATTTAAAATTTCGTTCGCCAAATTTAAGTAATTTACGGCACCTTTACTGGTTGCATCGTAAGAAATTATGCTTTCACCATAACTTGGAGCTTCACTTAAACGGATGTTTCTATGAACTATTGTTTCAAAAACCATAGAACTAAAGTGTTTACGAACTTCTTCAACAACTTGGTTTGAAAGACGTAAACGAGAATCGAACATTGTTAATAGTAAGCCTTCAATATCTAGATCTTGATTATGAATTTTCTGAACACTTTTTATAGTATTCAATAATTTACCTAAACCTTCAAGAGCAAAATACTCACATTGTATTGGTATAATTACAGAATCTGCAGCAACTAAAGAGTTTAAAGTTATTAAACCCAAAGAAGGAGCGCAATCAATTAATATATAATCATACTCATCTTTAATGCTTTCTAATGCTTTTTTTAGCATGTACTCTCTTTCTTGTTTGTCTACAAGCTCTATTTCAATAGCAACCAAATCAATATGTGCAGGAATTAAATCTACATTAGGAGAAGTAGTTTGTATAATAGTATCTTTTGGAGGAACAGTTAGTTCTAAAACTTGATAAGTTCCCTTTTCAATACTTTCTACATCTATACCTAAACCAGAAGTAGCATTTGCTTGCGGATCAGCATCAATTAATAGTACTTTATTTTCTAAAACCCCTAAGGCTGCAGCTAAGTTAACAGTGGTTGTTGTTTTACCAACACCACCCTTTTGATTTGCTATTGCAATAATTCTACCCATTGTAATTTGTCTAGTTTGAAAGAGGTAAATTTACAATTATTTATGGTTTTTTAAAGCGAAAGATGTTAACAAAAAACAATAATCTCATTATTAACTGTATTTTAAGATGTTTTAAGAGTCAATAGATGAAATTATTTTTTTATTTAAAATGCTTTATTTTAAAATTTAATAATGTTTTTATGATTAGGTATTATCGAAAATAAAGCATAAATAAAAAATATCTTATGTGTTTCAAAAATTTGTTTGTTTAATGTTCATTTGGAAATATAACTGCTTACTACGGAAACTTATTGAAGTAATTATTTTTAGTTAGTGATAGGTTTGAACTTGAAATCTATCGCGGATGCCGAAAAGCGTATGAGTAGGTAAAACTATTAAATATTATTTTTTATGAAAAAAATTATTGCACTAATCATGTTAAGTATCATGATTATTTCTTGTCAAGAGGAAGAAATTAAAGAAGAAAAAAAAGAAAACGAAACTAAAGTTATCTCTAAAGAAGATAGTAGAATACTTTCTTTTTCATCGTTTAAAGAATTTGAGTATTTTATTAAAGAAAGTATTGAATCTAATAATGATTTGATAGAGTTGTCTAAATCAGATTTTGATAGAAATGGTAGAGTTTCTTTATTGTTAGCGTATAACGTTGAAGCTAAAGAGGCTAAAAATTATCAGTTGAATAAAGAAGAAATAGCAGAAGTAAGTTCTAGTGATAGCATGCTGTTATATCTATTAAATAAAAATGGAGAAGTTAGTATTGAAGGATCTATTTATAGAATAGATGGTGAGTTTGTTTATACATACAAAAGTGGAAATGAAAATGGGATTGAATCATTCTTGGCAGATTACAAGTTAGGTAAAGTTAAAATTTCTGATCAAAAAATGATTACATACAATAAATTCTTAAAAGTATATAAGCATGGTAATAATAAAAAAGAATATTTTTCAAGAGGAATTGTTAATCATGAACCATTTTTAAATGATAGAAGTGTAAGAATGAGACTTGAACAATTTGATCAACATTGGTACTTTTATAGTTCTATTGGAGCAAAAACTAAAACAGAACAATACAGACAAGTGTGGTTTTGGAATGCTTGGGTAACCGTTAGAACTAACAATAGATTAAAGTTTGGAGTGGCTTATCAAGCAAGAATTGTGGGAACCAATTTCAGAATGAACAGAAACCCTTTATTTGATAATATATCAAATCATACAAATGAAGTGATGAAAATTTATGAATTTTGTGTAGGTGATCCAGCGTTGTTCCATTATATACCTGTAGAAGGCTATACTGAACATTGGGCAGAGTGGTATGGAAATACTGCTTTTAAGGTTGTAAACTACTAGGAAGTGTATGTTTTATAAATAAGAAAGACCGTTTAAGTACGCTTAAACGGTCTTTCTTATTTATATTTTTAGAAAGTTTAGCTGTTTAACATAACAGGCATTACTAACATAGTAACTTGCTCTCCTTCTTCTGTACCATCAATAGGTGTTAAAATCCCAGCTCTATTAGGTAAACTCATTTCAATTAATACATCATTTGAGTTTAAATTGTTTAACATTTCACTTAAAAAACGAGAGTTAAATCCAATTTGCATGTCGTCTCCTTGATAATCACAAAGTAAACGTTCATCAGCTTTATTAGAATAGTCTAAATCTTCAGCAGAAATATTTAACTCAGTACCTGCCATTTTTAAGCGGATTTGATGAGTTGTTTTACTAGAAAATATTGAAACACGACGTACAGAGTTTAAAAATGAAGCTCTGTCAACAGTCAATTTATTTGGGTTTTCTTTAGGTATTACAGCCTCGTAATTTGGGTATTTTCCATCAATTAAACGACAAATTAATAATACATTATCAAATGTAAATTTAGCATTAGTGTCATTATACTCTATGGTTACATTTTCTTCTGAGCCACCTAGTATACCTTTTAATAAGTTTAAAGGCTTTTTTGGCATTATAAACTCAGCAGATTTATCTGCAGTAACATCTTTACGAGTGTATTTTACAAGCTTGTGAGCATCTGTAGCAACAAAAGTTAATTCTTTTGAGTTGAATTGAAAAAATACACCACTCATTACTGGTCTTAAATCATCATTCCCAGCAGCAAATATAGTTTTAGTGATTGCTGTAGCTAAAATATGTGATGGTATTTCAGTGCTACTTGGAGATGGTAATTCAACAGCTTTAGGAAATTCTTCTCCGTTAAAATAAGCCATGTCATACTTTCCTTGCTCAGAAATAATTTCAATAGTGCTATCACCTTCAGTTTTAAATGTAAGGGGTTGATCAGGAAAAGTTTTTAAAGTATCCAATAATAAACGAGCATTAATTGCAATAGCTCCAGCATCGGTACTTTCAACTTCTACAACGGCACTCATTGTAGTTTCTAAATCTGATGATGATATTTTTAATTGATTTTCAGATAATTCAAATAGGAAATTATCTAAAATTGGTAGCGTATTATTGCTGTTTATAACTCCTCCTAAAACTTGTAACTGTTTTAATAATTGAGAGCTAGATACGATAAATTTCATTGATTAAGTTTCTAATGATTAGAACTACAAATATATCTTAATTTGACGATTTTAAAAATTTATTTTACAAACTAATTAAATTGATAGTTTATTTGGATGCTTCCGTAAAAGTTTCCTGATGGTACTTGAATGCTTTTTAGTTTTTTTGTGTGGTAATGTATGGTGTATCCTAAATTAAAACGATTTGCTGTAAAACGAATACCAATTTCGGTTGAAAACATAAAAGGCATAACTGAATATGTTATTGGACTAACAGTATTTAAGAAACTACCTTGAATTGTAGCGTCATAAAGAATGTAACTAACCATTGGTTTTATATAGATAAAAGATTCTATTTCATTATTGAATTTAGAGTTTTTATCGTTAAGGTTACTGTTGAAAGCTATTGAATTAACAAGTTTTTGTAAAGGTTTTAAGCCAATTCTACCATAAAAACCAGAAGACATGTTAGTAAAAACTGTACCTATAGATGCATTATTCGTCCAGTTTATATCGTAGTAGTTTGATTTGTCTTTAAATAAAGGTGTGGTAAAACTTGTATTAAAATTTAAAGCAAAGGCATTTTTTATTTGATATTTCCATCCAATAGCTTTTCTGAAACCATAAATATCATGTATGAAGTCTTGTAGTTCTTGTCCTAATGAAGCTGGTCCCACAACACCAATTTCTAATGAGGTTTTTAAGATGTTGTTATTTTTAAGAAAATAATTAATCCCAAAATTACCATATAAATATGAAGCAAAAGGTCTGTCATGCTCTCCGTATGTTTGCACTGTTGCTTTGAAAGGAGTATACATTTTATGGCCTAATTGTAGTTCATATATTTTTTTTTCTACTTTTTTATTAGTCTTTTTACTTAGGTATCGGTATGTGAAAAACATTCCATTGGTATAATACCTATCTTGACTTAAAGATATATAAAGGTCATTATCGTTAGAAAAACTAAACTCTTTTTTATACTTACGTTGTGAAAATGAGGTAAGAGAAGATAAGATCAATAAAAAAGCAATAATTTTTTTCATAAAAGTAAATATCATCTTATTTTAGCAATACTACAATTTAACTGCAAATATTATATTTTTTTATTATATATGGAAGAAAAACCAAAATTGACTATAACAGATTTTCAAAGTGTTTCTACGAATGATGAATTAAGGGAGTTGATTAAAGAAAAAGGAGTTTCTATTGAGAAGGTTGATGTTAAAATAAATTATGAGAATGAGCTTAAAAAACTTCAAATAGAACTGGTTAAGTTACAGCAATGGGTTGCTAAAAATAATAAAAGAGTAGCTGTAATTTTTGAAGGTAGAGATGCTGCTGGTAAAGGAGGAAGTATTCGTCGATTTATGGAGCACTTAAATCCTAGATCTATGCGTTTAGTAGCATTAAACAAACCTACAGAAGTAGAAAAGGGACAGTGGTATTTTCAGAGGTATATTAAAGAACTACCCAATCCTGGTGAAATAGTTTTTTTTGATAGAAGTTGGTATAATAGAGCAGTAGTAGAGCCAGTTATGGGGTTTTGTAGTGAAAATCAATATAAAAAATTCTTGGTACAGGTTCCTGAATTTGAGCATATGTTATATGAAGATGGAGTTACTATTATTAAATTTTGGTTATCTATATCTAAAGAAGAACAGTTAAGGCGTTTTGATTCTCGAAATAAAAATCCACTAAAGAGGTGGAAATTTAGTCCTGTAGATAAAAAAGGACAAGAATTGTGGGATAAGTATACGTTTTATAAAGATCAGATGTTTAGCAAAACACATACAACATATAGTCCATGGATTGTTGTGAAAACGAATGATAAGAAAAAAGCAAGAGTAGAATGTATGCGTCATGTATTGTCTCAATTTAATTATGAAGGAAAAGAAGATGCTAATACAATATTAAATCCTGATCCTAATGTGGTAATGCGTTATTACCGTTCAGTAAATCATTTAGATTAATTATATGGAAAACTTAACACAGAAAGACGTTAATAAACTTAATTCTAATAGAGGGTTAAAAGCTATTTTATCAAAAGAACCTTATAATATAGAGCGAGCAATTCGTTATGTGGATTATGAGCGTAAGTTAAAAAAGCTACAGTTAGAATTGATTAAGTTACAAACTTGGGCAATAGAGAAAGATGAACGTATTATAGTTATTTTTGAAGGTAGAGATGCTGCAGGAAAAGGTGGTGCTATTAGAAGGATTACTGAACGAATCAATCCTAGGCATATGCGAATAGTTGCATTACCCAAACCAAATGAAGATGAAAGAACCCAATGGTATTTTCAGCGTTATGTAGAGCGATTTCCTAAGGCGGGCGAAATGGTGTTTTTTGATAGAAGTTGGTATAACAGAGCGGTGGTTGAGCCAGTAAATGGTTTTTGTACAGAGAAAGAGTACGAGGTATTTATGAATCAAGTGAATGATTTTGAACGAATGATTTTAGAGTCAGGTATTCGTTTAGTTAAAATTTACATGTCAATAAATAAAAGAGAACAAGCAAAAAGATTTAATGATATTAAAAATGATCCATTGAAGCAATGGAAAATGACACCAGTAGATGAAAAAGCACAAGAGCTTTGGGATGATTATACAGAGTATAAAAGAACAATGTTCTCTAAAACTAATACGGTGGTTTCTCCTTGGAAGGTAATTAGAGCTAATAGAAAAACCATAGCAAGAGTAAATGTGATAAATCACATTTTAAAAAGTATTCCTTATGATAAAAATATTAAGGTATAAATTATTAATTTATACCTTAATATTTTTAGGTTGTTATGTTTTTCTTTACTTCTTCAAAAATGAAAAATATTTCTCCAGCTATTTGTTTGCTAGATGCTAAATAGGTTTCTTTAGTATCTTCTCTTTCGTCAGATATTTTTGGATCTGTAAAGGGTAAATGAAATCGTTCAATTGCATCAGGAATAAAAGGGCAATTTTCATCAGCACTGTCACAAGTAGTTATGGCAATATATGGATAGTCATTGTGTGAATTGTCAAAAATCTTTGAAAAAGCCATTAAAGGTGTTTTGCATCCATGAAAAGAAATTAAATATTTAGGGTTTTGATGTGAGAAATTATCAACATTAAATTCAAAACCATTTTTCTGTAAAGCTCTTACTGTATTTCTATGAAAAGCAGTAGTTTCTGTTCCACCAGAGAAAGAGAAAATATTTTCAATTGAAAAATAATTAATAGCAAAAAAAACTCCATACTTGAGCAAATTGACTTCTTCTAGAGTTGTGAGTGCAAATAAAATTTAGATTCAGTTTATCGCGTTCAAAATACTCGTCAATAATAGTGTCGGCAATTTTTAACAATAGCTCTTTACGTTCGTCACTTAAAACCAAATTTCTTTTTGCTTCTTCAAAGAAAATTTTTGTGTCTATGTTTTTAGTGTTAATCATTTATTTAATGTTCTTTTGCAAATTAAAATATCGCCAAAAATAAGAGTTAAAGCGTTAAGGTAAATTAAATAATAGTTAATTATGTGTTTTGAAATTGGAAACAAAGTAGTTGTTATAGATGATGTTATACGAGGAGAAGTTTTTGGTTTTCTGGATGAATTAGTTTTGGTGAAAGATGAGGAAGGTATGGAGTATCGGTTTTTAAAAACTGAGTTAGTAAAAATTGAAGTAGAGCAAAAAGAGTTAAGTAAATATCTTAATATAAATAATACTATTTTAAAAGAAAAGATAAGTAAAGAGCAACCAAAAAAAAATAACTTTATTAAATCTAAAAATGAAGTTGTGATGGAGGTTGATTTGCATGCTGAAAAAATATTAAAATCTACAAAAGGTATGGATAATTATGATATACTTTCATTTCAGATAGAAAAGGCTAGGCAGAAAATAGAGTATTGTTTATCTAAGAAAATATCTAAAATTGTATTTATTCATGGTGTTGGTGAAGGAGTTTTAAAAACTGAATTGAATTATTTATTAAATAGGTATCCAGTCAAGTATTATGAAGCTTCTTATCAAAAATATGGAATGGGAGCAACTGAAGTTTATGTGTATCAAAACCCTAATTAGTATTACTTTTGTAGAATGAAAAGAATTTATTTAGATAATGCAGCAACTACACCTATGTTGCCAGAGGTGATAGAGTTAATGTCTGATTCAATGCGTGTTAATTTTGGTAACCCATCATCAACACACCAGTTTGGAAGAACAGCAAAAGTTTCTGTTGAAACAGCAAGAAAGAATATAGCGAAACACTTTAATGTGTCTGCAAGGGAAATTATTTTTACCTCTGGAGGTACGGAAGCTGATAATTTAATTTTGCAAAATGCAGTTGCTAATTTAGGAGTAGAAACTATTGTTACAACTAGAATAGAACATCATGCTGTTTTACATACTATTGAATTTTTGGAAAGTAAGTATGGGGTAGATGTAGTGTGTCTAAAAGTGAATGATGATGGTGGAATTGATTTAGATGAGTTAGCGAGTGTTTTAGAGAGTGTAGATACAAAAGCATTAGTTAGTTTAATGTGGGTGAATAATGAGATTGGTAATTTGTTGCCAATTAAAGAGGTTGCTAAGTTGTGTGAAATTAATGGAGTATTGTTTCATTCTGATACTGTTCAGGGGATAGGGCATTATGAATTGGATTTAAAAGAAGTGCCTATAGATTTTATTACGGCAAGCGCTCATAAATTTCATGGACCTAAAGGAGTTGGTTTTGCTTATGTGAAGAAAAATATTGGTGTTTTTCCTATGTTCCATGGAGGTGATCAAGAGAGAGGGAGTCGCTCAAGTACAGAAAATGTACATTCAATTCTTGGAATGGAAAAGGGATTAGATATAGCGATGAGAAGAATTGAAAAAGATACTATATATATTAAAGGAATTAAAAAACAATTGATTGATGGCTTGATTAAAATATTTCCTGAAATTCATTTTAATGGATTATCTAGTAATATGGATAAGAGTACGTATACTGTTTTAAATGTAAGGTTTCCGTTTACAGATAAGTTGTTACTTTTTAATTTAGATTTGTTTGGGATTTCTGTCTCTGGAGGAAGTGCTTGTCAAAGTGGAAGTGATAAAGGATCTCATGTTTTGGATGATTTTTTGAATAAGTATGAGGCTGAAAAAACTTCAGTGCGTTTTTCTTTTAGTAGATTCACTAAAAAGGAAGATATAGTTTCGGTTTTAAGTTTTTTTGAAGCTTTAAAAAAATAAAACACGATTAGGGTGTGTTTAAGGTGTTTTTTTTAAGTGAATGGTACTGCTTATTGGTTTTTTCATAATAAGGTCTTAAGGTTAATTTATAGAGTTTGTTTAAATAGTTTTTAAATATATAAAACTTCACTATTATAGTTTTTTGTTATTATTGTGGTGTGACTTTTTTTTATAAAAAGTTTCTAAATAAATGTAGAATGTAAATAAAAGTTAATTATATTTGCATCGTTTATTAGAAACGTCCCCCCAAACTATAGATTTGTCGTTGTAACGGCTAAATGTATTTTTTTGGGGGCTTTTTTATGCCCTCCATGTAATTTATTAAAATTAAAATAACACTAAATATAGTGTTGTAACAATATATACTAAATTCAATTTATATGGAGAAGTATTACTTTTCAAGAATAAGAGTTAATGCAGCTTTGGTGGCTTTTTTCTTATTTTCTTTTTTGTTTTCTTTTAATTCTTACAGTCAATGTGGGTTTGCTTCTAATGGAGGAACTGGTTTTACATGGTATAATACTGGTTTAACTGTAACACCAACAGTTGCTACTCAATTAACACCTAATTATTATACTGGAGGCTATTTTCTAATGAATGTAGTTACTGGAGGTGTTTATAATGTAAATACTTGTGGGGAAGCTACATATGATACCCAGTTGTCTCTATATAATAATGGAACTGGAGGTTTTTTAGCTTATAATGATGATAGTTGTGGTACTCAATCAAGTGTTAGTTATACATCAACTTTTACAGGAGTTGTTAGGGTAGTTTTTACAGAGTTTAATTGTAATGGTTTTGTTAATACAAGTACTCCTTTTAGTCAAATTGAATATTCAGGAACTGTCCCTGTAACTGATACTGATGGAGATGGTGTAGCTGATGGCTCTGATATATGTAATGGTTTTGATGATAATAATAATGCTGATGGAGATACAGTACCTGATGGTTGTGATTACGATGATGATAATGATGGAATATTAGATATTAATGAATTAGGAATTTGTGCAACAAGTAATTCTACGTTAAATTGGAATAATTTATATGCAGAGAGTACTAGTACAACTGATCCTGCTTTAGGAGATGATCCAGTTGTTGCTAATGCTAATTTAACTGTTAATGGAACAGGAGTAAGGTTAACTAGAGATGGAGGTGGGCTATCCACACAAGAGTATAGAGTTAATAATTTTGAGAGCTCGGGTTCTTCTTATACTTTATATCAAAAAGCAGAAAACGGAGGAGAATCTAGACATAGTTTTGAGTTTGATGAACCAGTGTATAATTTAGGTTTTACTCTTATAGATGTTGATGAAGGTGGTGGAAATACTACGTTTATAGATGAAGTAGAATTAATTTTGACTAAAACAGACGGAACTACACATACATTAAGTGCTTCTGAATATACATTAGATGGGCAAACATTTGCTTCTAATGCTTTTAGAGGACAAACAGCTAGTCGTGATAGAGATGTAGTAATAAATGGGGTACAAGCGTGGATTATTAAACTAGAAGTTGTATATAAAAACTTAACAACAGCACCTGTAGCTAGTCAATTCCAATTTGCAGGTTTAAGTAATTTTACATTTTGTAACACCCATTTAGATTCTGATAATGACGGAAGACCAAACTATTTAGATACAGATTCTGATAATGATGGTTGTTTTGATGCTTTAGAAGGTAGTAATACAGGGTTAACATTATCAAGTGTTGATAGTAATGGTAGATTAACTGGAGGTGTTGGTTCTACTGGTATTCCTAGTTCTGCTGGAGCTGGTCAAACTAATGTTAGTTCAACAAACTCTGGTGTAACAGGTGGCCAATGTGATGATGATGGAGATGGAGTAATTAATACTTCTGATGTTTGTGATGGTTATGATGATGCGATTAATAGTGATGGAGATACAGTGCCAGATGGTTGTGATTTAGATGATGATAATGACGGTATTTTAGATGCTGTTGAAGGATATTGTGATCAACCATTAGTTGCTAATTCTACTTCTGGTTCGGGAACTTTACAAGATCAGTTGTACTTTTTTAATTGGACAGGAACTGATTTTACTAATGGTATACAAAATGGAGATTCTCAAACATTTAATTTACCGGATGGCTTAGTTGTAACAGCTACATTTTCAAATGCAACTGGAAATACAAGTTCATTCATTCCAACGGATATGAATACATGGAGTGGTTCAAGCCTTAAGGATATGTATAATACTTCAGGAACAACTGAAGCTTTTTATGGAACAGTTAATGGAGCAGATGTGTCTTTCACTGTTACGTTTACAGCAACTAAATCTGGTAATCCTTATCCTTTATATTTATTGGCATTAGATGCTGAAGCTACAGCATCTGGTAGTGAGTCAATTCAGTTTAATACGAATGGAGGTGATTGGACTCTTTTAGAATCAATTGGAACTGGAGGTTCTTTTTCTGGTGCAGGTTCAAAAACTTTAATAGATACATCAACAACGTTAGGTAATAATTCTATTTATTATTCTGAAAATGCTTCTGTTTTAAATGTTACTATAAATCAAGGGGGGCTTGAAGGTGTTGCTTTTGGTATTCGTTTACTTTGTGATACGGATAGTGATGGAATTCCTAATTTAAGAGATACAGATAGTGATAATGACGGGTGTCCTGATTCAGTAGAATCTGGAGGAACAGATGCTACTAAAGATGGAGTTTTAGACGGAACTGGTTTCGATAGTAGTGGTCGAGTAACTGGAGGAACAGGAGGTTATAATGGAGTTAATGGAACTGAAATTATTAGTGAAGTGATTTCGAACGTTGTCATAACACCTGATCCGGCTTCAGTTTGTACTGGTAGTAATATAACATTAACAGCTACACCAACTGGACTTCGAGTTACTAATTTTGGAACAACCGGAGCAACAGGAGATGATATAACAACAGCTATTCCTTCAGGAGATTATGTGTATAAATGGTTTTTAGGAACTAGTACTACTCCTTTAACAAATGTAGCACCTTATAGTGGTACTTCTACTGCTTCTTTAGTAATTACAAATGCAACAGCAGGTTTATCTGGTAATAATTATAGAGTTGAAGTAACATCAACAAATAATAGTTGTCCACAAGAAGATACAGTAGCATTAACGGTTAATACTACTCCAGCAACACCAACAGTAAGTGTAACAGCAGCAAGCTGTTCAAGTGCAGCGGTAGTAACGGTAACAAATTATGTAGCAAGTGGTGTTACGTATACCTCTAGTCCAGCAGGCTTAACCGTAGGAGCAGGAGGAGTTGTAAGCGGAGGAGTAGATGGAACTTCTTATACCATTACAGCTACTAGTACCAGCGCAGGAAGTTGTCCAAGTACGGCCTCTTCAAGCTTTACTAATGATACCGATAGTCAATTAACAGTACCGAGTACGCCAGTAGTAAGTGTAACAGCAGCAAGCTGTTCAAGTGCAGCGGTAGTCACGGTAACAAATTATGTAGCAAGCGGGGTAACCTATACCTCTAGTCCAGCAGGTTTAACCGTAGGAGCTGGTGGAGTTGTAAGCGGAGGAGTAGATGGAACTTCTTATACGATTACTGCTACTAGTACCAGCGCAGGAAGTTGTCCAAGTACGGCCTCTTCAAGCTTTACGAATGATACCGATAGTCAATTAACAGTACCGAGTACACCAGCAGTAAGTGTAACAGCAGCAAGCTGTTCAAGTGCAGCGGTAGTCACGGTAACAAATTATGTAGCAAGTGGTGTAACCTATACCTCTAGTCCAGCAGGCTTAACCGTAGGAGCAGGAGGAGTTGTAAGCGGAGGAGTAGATGGAACTTCTTATACGATTACTGCTACTAGTACAAGCGCAGGAAGTTGTCCAAGTACGGCCTCTTCAAGCTTTACTAATGATACCGATAGTCAATTAACAGTACCGAGTACACCGGCAGTAAGTGTAACAGCAGCAAGCTGTTCAAGTGCAGCGGTAGTAACGGTAACAAATTATGTAGCAAGTGGTGTAACCTATACCTCTAGTCCAGCAGGATTAACCGTAGGAGCAGGAGGAGTAGTAAGCGGAGGAGTAGATGGAACTTCATATACGATTACTGCTACTAGTACTAGCGCAGGAAGTTGTCCAAGTACGGCCTCTTCAAGTTTTACTAATGATACCGATAGTCAATTAACAGTACCGAGTACGCCAGTAGTAAGTGTAACAGCAGCTAGCTGTTCAAGTGCAGCGGTAGTAACGGTAACAAATTATGTAGCAAGTGGTGTAACCTATACTTCTAGTCCAGCAGGATTAACCGTAGGAGCAGGAGGAGTTGTAAGCGGAGGAGTAGATGGAACTTCTTATACGATTACAGCTACTAGTACCAGCGCAGGAAGTTGTCCAAGTACGGCCTCTTCAAGCTTTACTAATGATACCGATAGTCAATTAACAGTACCGAGTACGCCAGTAGTAAGTGTAACAGCAGCTAGCTGTTCAAGTGCAGCGGTAGTAACGGTTACTAATTATGTAGCAAGCGGGGTTACGTATACTTCTAGTCCAGCAGGCTTAACCGTAGGAGCTGGTGGAGTTGTAAGCGGAGGAGTAGATGGAACTTCTTATACGATTACAGCTACTAGTACCAGCGCAGGAAGTTGTCCAAGTACAGCCTCTTCAAGTTTTACTAATGATACCGATAGTCAATTAACAGTACCGAGTACGCCAGTAGTAAGTGTAACAGCAGCAAGCTGTTCAAGTGCAGCGGTAGTAACGGTTACTAATTATGTAGCAAGCGGGGTTACGTATACTTCTAGTCCAGCAGGCTTAACCGTAGGAGCAGGAGGAGTTGTAAGCGGAGGAGTAGATGGAACTTCTTATACGATTACAGCTACTAGTACCAGTGCAGGAAGTTGTCCAAGTACAGCCTCTTCAAGCTTTACGAATGATACCGATAGTCAATTAACAGTACCGAGTACGCCAGTAGTAAGTGTAACAGCAGCAAGCTGTTCAAGTGCAGCGGTAGTCACGGTAACAAATTATGTAGCAAGCGGTGTAACCTATACCTCTAGTCCAGCAGGCTTAACCGTAGGAGCAGGAGGAGTTGTAAGCGGAGGAGTAGATGGAACTTCTTATACGATTACAGCTACTAGTACTAGCGCAGGAAGTTGTCCAAGTACGGCCTCTTCAAGCTTTACGAATGATACCGATAGTCAATTAACAGTACCGAGTACGCCAGTAGTAAGTGTAACAGCAGCCAGCTGTTCAAGTGCAGCGGTAGTAACGGTAACAAATTATGTAGCAAGTGGTGTAACCTATACTTCTAGTCCAGCAGGATTAACCGTTGGAGCAGGTGGAGTTGTAAGCGGAGGAGTAGATGGAACTTCTTATACCATTACAGCTACTAGTACTAGCGCAGGAAGTTGTCCAAGTACAGCCTCTTCAAGCTTTACTAATGATACCGATAGTCAATTAACAGTACCGAGTACGCCAGTAGTAAGTGTAACAGCAGCCAGCTGTTCAAGTGCAGCGGTAGTAACGGTAACAAATTATGTAGCAAGTGGTGTAACCTATACTTCTAGTCCAGCAGGATTAACCGTTGGAGCAGGTGGAGTTGTAAGCGGAGGAGTAGATGGAACTTCTTATACCATTACAGCTACTAGTACTAGCGCAGGAAGTTGTCCAAGTACAGCCTCTTCAAGCTTTACTAATGATACCGATAGTCAATTAACAGTACCGAGTACGCCAGTAGTAAGTGTAACAGCAGCCAGCTGTTCAAGTGCAGCGGTAGTCACGGTAACAAATTATGTAGCAAGCGGTGTAACCTATACCTCTAGTCCAGCAGGTTTAACCGTAGGAGCAGGTGGAGTTGTAAGCGGCGGAGTAGATGGAACTTCTTATACGATTACTGCTACTAGTACCAGCGCAGGAAGTTGTCCAAGTACGGCCTCTTCAAGCTTTACTAATGATACCGATAGTCAATTAACAGTACCGAGTACGCCAGTAGTAAGTGTAACAGCAGCCAGCTGTTCAAGTGCAGCGGTAGTCACGGTAACAAATTATGTAGCAAGCGGTGTAACCTATACCTCTAGTCCAGTAGGTTTAACCGTAGGAGCAGGTGGAGTTGTAAGCGGCGGAGTAGATGGAACTTCTTATACCATTACAGCTACTAGTACCAGCGCAGGAAGTTGTCCAAGTACGGCCTCTTCAAGCTTTACTAATGATACCGATAGTCAATTAACAGTACCGAGTACGCCAGTAGTAAGTGTAACAGCAGCCAGCTGTTCAAGTGCAGCGGTAGTCACGGTAACAAATTATGTAGCAAGTGGTGTAACCTATACCTCTAGTCCAGCAGGATTAACCGTAGGAGCAGGTGGAGTTGTAAGCGGAGGAGTAGATGGAACTTCTTATACGATTACTGCTACTAGTACCAGCGCAGGAAGTTGTCCAAGTACGGCCTCTTCAAGCTTTACTAATGATACCGATAGTCAATTAACAGTACCGAGTACGCCAGTAGTAAGTGTAACAGCAGCCAGCTGTTCAAGTGCAGCGGTAGTCACGGTAACAAATTATGTAGCAAGTGGTGTAACCTATACCTCTAGTCCAGCAGGATTAACCGTAGGAGCAGGTGGAGTTGTAAGCGGAGGAGTAGATGGAACTTCTTATACGATTACAGCTACTAGTACCAGCGCAGGAAGTTGTCCAAGTACAGCCTCTTCAAGCTTTACTAATGATACCGATAGTCAATTAACAGTACCGAGTACGCCAGCAGTAAGTGTAACAGCAGCCAGCTGTTCAAGTGCAGCGGTAGTCACGGTAACAAATTATGTAGCAAGCGGTGTAACCTATACCTCTAGTCCAGTAGGATTAACCGTAGGAGCAGGTGGAGTTGTAAGCGGAGGAGTAGATGGAACTTCTTATACGATTACAGCTACTAGTACAAGCGCAGGAAGTTGTCCAAGTACGGCCTCTTCAAGCTTTACTAATGATACCGATAGTCAATTAACAGTACCGAGTACGCCAGTAGTAAGTGTAACAGCAGCCAGCTGTTCAAGTGCAGCGGTAGTCACGGTAACAAATTATGTAGCAAGCGGGGTAACGTATACCTCTAGTCCAGCAGGATTAACCGTAGGAGCAGGTGGAGTTGTAAGCGGAGGAGTAGATGGAACTTCTTATACGATTACTGCTACTAGTACCAGCGCAGGAAGTTGTCCAAGTACAGCCTCTTCAAGCTTTACGAATGATACCGATAGTCAATTAACAGTACCGAGTACGCCAGTAGTAAGTGTAACAGCAGCCAGCTGTTCAAGTGCAGCGGTAGTAACGGTAACAAATTATGTAGCAAGCGGTGTTACGTATACCTCTAGTCCAGCAGGATTAACCGTTGGAGCAGGAGGAGTTGTAAGCGGCGGAGTAGATGGAACTTCTTATACCATTACAGCTACTAGTACTAGCGCAGGAAGTTGTCCAAGTACGGCCTCTTCAAGCTTTACTAATGATACCGATAGTCAATTAACAGTACCGAGTACGCCAGCAGTAAGTGTAACAGCAGCAAGCTGTTCAAGTGCAGCGGTAGTCACGGTAACAAATTATGTAGCAAGCGGGGTAACCTATACCTCTAGTCCAGCAGGCTTAACCGTAGGAGCAGGAGGAGTTGTAAGCGGCGGAGTAGATGGAACTTCTTATACCATTACAGCTACTAGTACTAGCGCAGGAAGTTGTCCAAGTACAGCCTCTTCAAGCTTTACTAATGATACCGATAGTCAATTAACAGTACCGAGTACGCCAGTAGTAAGTGTAACAGCAGCAAGCTGTTCAAGTGCAGCGGTAGTCACGGTAACAAATTATGTAGCAAGCGGGGTAACCTATACCTCTAGTCCAGCAGGCTTAACCGTAGGAGCAGGAGGAGTTGTAAGCGGCGGAGTAGATGGAACTTCTTATACGATTACTGCTACTAGTACTAGCGCAGGAAGTTGTCCAAGTACAGCCTCTTCAAGCTTTACTAATGATACCGATAGTCAATTAACAGTACCGAGTACGCCAGTAGTAAGTGTAACAGCAGCCAGCTGTTCAAGTGCAGCGGTAGTAACGGTAACAAATTATGTAGCAAGCGGGGTAACCTATACCTCTAGTCCAGCAGGTTTAACCGTAGGAGCAGGAGGAGTTGTAAGCGGCGGAGTAGATGGAACTTCTTATACGATTACTGCTACTAGTACCAGCGCAGGAAGTTGTCCAAGTACAGCCTCTTCAAGCTTTACGAATGATACCGATAGTCAATTAACAGTACCGAGTACGCCAGTAGTAAGTGTAACAGCAGCAAGCTGTTCAAGTGCAGCGGTAGTAACGGTAACAAATTATGTAGCAAGTGGTGTAACCTATACCTCTAGTCCAGCAGGTTTAACCGTAGGAGCAGGAGGAGTTGTAAGCGGCGGAGTAGATGGAACTTCTTATACGATTACAGCTACTAGTACCAGCGCAGGAAGTTGTCCAAGTACAGCCTCTTCAAGCTTTACGAATGATACCGATAGTCAATTAACAGTACCGAGTACGCCAGTAGTAAGTGTAACAGCAGCAAGCTGTTCAAGTGCAGCGGTAGTAACGGTAACAAATTATGTAGCAAGTGGTGTAACCTATACCTCTAGTCCAGCAGGCTTAACCGTAGGAGTAGGAGGAGTTGTAAGCGGAGGAGTAGATGGAACTTCTTATACGATTACTGCTACTAGTACCAGCGCAGGAAGTTGTCCAAGTACAGCCTCTTCAAGCTTTACGAATGATACCGATAGTCAATTAACAGTACCGAGTACACCAGTAGTAAGTGTAACAGCAGCAAGCTGTTCAAGTGCAGCGGTAGTAACGGTAACAAATTATGTAGCAAGCGGGGTAACGTATACCTCTAGTCCAGCAGGCTTAACCGTAGGAGCAGGAGGAGTTGTAAGCGGAGGAGTAGATGGAACTTCTTATACGATTACAGCTACTAGTACCAGCGCAGGAAGTTGTCCAAGTACGGCCTCTTCAAGCTTTACTAATGATACCGATAGTCAATTAACAGTACCGAGTACGCCAGTAGTAAGTGTAACAGCAGCAAGCTGTTCAAGTGCAGCGGTAGTCACGGTAACAAATTATGTAGCAAGCGGGGTAACGTATACCTCTAGTCCAGCAGGTTTAACCGTAGGAGCAGGAGGAGTTGTAAGCGGAGGAGTAGATGGAACTTCTTATACGATTACTGCTACTAGTACCAGCGCAGGAAGTTGTCCAAGTACGGCCTCTTCAAGCTTTACTAATGATACCGATAGTCAATTAACAGTACCGAGTACACCAGTAGTAAGTGTAACAGCAGCAAGCTGTTCAAGTGCAGCGGTAGTAACGGTTACAAATTATGTAGCAAGCGGTGTAACCTATACCTCTAGTCCAGCAGGCTTAACCGTAGGAGCAGGAGGAGTTGTAAGCGGAGGAGTAGATGGAACTTCTTATACCATTACAGCTACTAGTACAAGCGCAGGAAGTTGTCCAAGTACAGCCTCTTCAAGCTTTACGAATGATACCGATAGTCAATTAACAGTACCGAGTACGCCAGTAGTAAGTGTAACAGCAGCCAGCTGTTCAAGTGCAGCGGTAGTCACGGTTACAAATTATGTAGCAAGCGGTGTAACCTATACCTCTAGTCCAGCAGGATTAACCGTTGGAGCAGGAGGAGTTGTAAGCGGAGGAGTAGATGGAACTTCTTATACCATTACAGCTACTAGTACCAGCGCAGGAAGTTGTCCAAGTACGGCCTCTTCAAGTTTTACTAATGATACCGATAGTCAATTAACAGTACCGAGTACGCCAGTAGTAAGTGTAACAGCAGCCAGCTGTTCAAGTGCAGCGGTAGTCACGGTAACAAATTATGTAGCAAGCGGTGTAACCTATACCTCTAGTCCAGTAGGTTTAACCGTTGGAGCAGGTGGAGTTGTAAGCGGAGGAGTAGATGGAACTTCTTATACCATTACAGCTACTAGTACCAGCGCAGGAAGTTGTCCAAGTACGGCCTCTTCAAGCTTTACTAATGATACCGATAGTCAATTAACAGTACCGAGTACGCCAGTAGTAAGTGTAACAGCAGCAAGCTGTTCAAGTGCAGCGGTAGTAACGGTAACAAATTATGTAGCAAGTGGTGTTACGTATACCTCTAGTCCAGCAGGTTTAACCGTAGGAGCAGGAGGAGTTGTAAGCGGAGGAGTAGATGGAACTTCTTATACGATTACTGCTACTAGTACCAGCGCAGGAAGTTGTCCAAGTACAGCCTCTTCAAGCTTTACTAATGATACCGATAGTCAATTAACAGTACCGAGTACGCCGACGAATGGGGCAATAACACAACCAACATGTACAGTAACGATAGGAAGTTTCCAAATAGTAGGATACAATGCGTTGAATACTTATAATTTCACTCCAAGTGTTGTGAGTATTTCATCAACAGGATTGGTAACAGGAAATCCAGGGACTTATACATTTACAGTAGAAAATACAGCAGGATGTATATCATTAGCAAGTTCAAATATTGTTATTAATGAAGGTAATTGTACCGATGCAGTAGTTGATATCACAAATACATATGTTGATGTAGCTGTAAGTGGAAATGTATTAACGAATGATGAGGATTCAGAAGGAAACACTCAAACGGTAAGCTCAAATACGAATCCAAGTAACGGAACGGTAACGATCAGTGCAAATGGAGATTACACATATACACCAAATATAGGGTTTACAGGAGAAGATACTTTTACTTATACAGTATGTGATAATGGAACACCACAAGCATGTGATACAACAACAGTAACTATTGAGGTATTACCAGTAACAAGTGTAGGAGTAAATGATGGTCCAATCGCTAATAATGACACAGGAAATACTGAAGTAGGAAGTCCAGTAAGTGGAAACTTAGTATCGAATGACTTTGATCCAAATGGTGATCCATTAACGATCAATACAACTCCAGTAAGTAATCCAAGTAATGGAACAGTAACCATCAATGCAGATGGAACGTATACATATACACCAAATGCAGGATTTAGTGGAGAGGATACATTTGAATATGAAGTATGTGATAATGGAAGTCCAGCTTTATGTAGTACAGCGGTAGTAACAATTACAGTAAGTCCAGTAGATGGAACGAATGATAGTTATGCAAACGATGATGCGTTTAATGGAGATTCAAACAGTACTATCTCAGGAAATGTATTAACGAATGATACTGATCCAGAGGGTAATACTCAAACCGTGAATACAACAGCAGTAACAGGTCCAACAAATGGAACAGTAGTTATTAATGCAGATGGAACGTTTGTTTACACACCAACTGCAGGATATACAGGAACAGATAGTTTCGTATATGAGGTATGTGATAATGGAAGTCCAGTAGTATGTGATCAGGCAACGGTTTACTTAACTGTTAATCCAGTAAACACAACCGATGCAGTAGTTGATATCACAAATACATATGTTGATGTAGCTGTAAGTGGAAATGTATTAACGAATGATGAGGATTCAGAAGGAAACACTCAAACGGTAAGCTCAAATACAAATCCAAGTAACGGAACGGTAACGATCAGTGCAAATGGAGATTACACATATACACCAAATATAGGGTTTACAGGAGAAGATACTTTTACTTATACAGTATGTGATAATGGAACACCACAAGCATGTGATACAACAACAGTAACTATTGAGGTATTACCAGTAACAAGTGTAGGAGTAAATGATGGTCCAATCGCTAATAATGACACAGGAAATACTGAAGTAGGAAGTCCAGTAAGTGGAAACTTAGTATCGAATGACTTTGATCCAAATGGTGATCCATTAACGATCAATACAACTCCAGTAAGTAATCCAAGTAATGGAACAGTAACCATCAATGCAGATGGAACGTATACATATACACCAAATGCAGGATTTAGTGGAGAGGATACATTTGAATATGAAGTATGTGATAATGGAAGTCCAGCTTTATGTAGTACAGCGGTAGTAACAATTACAGTAAGTCCAGTAGATGGGACAAATGATAGTTATGCAAACGATGATGCGTTTAATGGAGATTCAAACAGTACTATCTCAGGAAATGTATTAACTAATGATACAGATCCAGAGGGAGATACACAAACTGTAAACACAACAGCAGTAACAGGTCCAACAAATGGAACAGTAGTTATTAATGCAGATGGAACGTTTGTTTACACACCAACTGCAGGATATAGTGGAACAGATAGTTTCGTATATGAGGTATGTGATAATGGAACACCAGTAGTATGTGATCAGGCAACGGTTTACTTAACTGTTAATCCAGTAAACACAACCGATGCAGTAGTTGATATCACAAATACATATGTTGATGTAGCTGTAAGTGGAAATGTATTAACGAATGATGAGGATTCAGAAGGAAACACTCAAACGGTAAGCTCAAATACAAATCCAAGTAACGGAACGGTAACGATCAGTGCAAATGGAGATTACACATATACACCAAATGCAGGGTTTACAGGAGAAGATACTTTTACTTATACAGTATGTGATAATGGAAGCCCACAAGCATGTGATACAACAACAGTAACTATTGAGGTATTACCAGTAACAAGTGTAGGAGTAAATGATGGTCCAATCGCTAATAATGACACAGGAAATACTGAAGTAGGAAGTCCAGTAAGTGGAAACTTAGTATCGAATGACTTTGATCCAAATGGTGATCCATTAACGATCAATACAACTCCAGTAAGTAATCCAAGTAATGGAACAGTAACCATCAATGCAGACGGAACGTATACATATACACCAAATGCAGGATTTAGTGGAGAGGATACATTTGAATATGAAGTATGTGATAATGGAAGTCCAGCTTTATGTAGTACAGCGGTAGTAACAATTACAGTAAGTCCAGTAGATGGGACAAATGATAGTTATGCAAACGATGATGCGTTTAATGGAGATTCAAACAGTACTATCTCAGGAAATGTATTAACTAATGATACAGATCCAGAGGGAGATACACAAACTGTAAACACAACAGCAGTAACAGGTCCAACAAATGGAACAGTAGTTATTAATGCAGATGGAACGTTTGTTTACACACCAACTGCAGGATATAGTGGAACAGATAGTTTCGTATATGAGGTATGTGATAATGGAACACCAGTAGTATGTGATCAGGCAACGGTTTACTTAACTGTTAATCCAGTAAACACAACCGATGCAGTAGTTGATATCACAAATACATATGTTGATGTAGCTGTAAGTGGAAATGTATTAACGAATGATGAGGATTCAGAAGGAAACACTCAAACGGTAAGCTCAAATACAAATCCAAGTAACGGAACGGTAACGATCAGTGCAAATGGAGATTACACATATACACCAAATGCAGGGTTTACAGGAGAAGATACTTTTACTTATACAGTATGTGATAATGGAAGCCCACAAGCATGTGATACAACAACAGTAACTATTGAGGTATTACCAGTAACAAGTGTAGGAGTAAATGATGGTCCAATCGCTAATAATGACACAGGAAATACTGAAGTAGGAAGTCCAGTAAGTGGAAACTTAGTATCGAATGACTTTGATCCAAATGGTGATCCATTAACGATCAATACAACTCCAGTAAGTAATCCAAGTAATGGAACAGTAACCATCAATGCAGACGGAACGTATACATATACACCAAATGCAGGATTTAGTGGAGAGGATACATTTGAATATGAAGTATGTGATAATGGAAGTCCAGCTTTATGTAGTACAGCGGTAGTAACAATTACAGTAAGTCCAGTAGATGGGACAAATGATAGTTATGCAAACGATGATGCGTTTAATGGAGATTCAAACAGTACTATCTCAGGAAATGTATTAACGAATGATACTGATCCAGAGGGTAATACTCAAACCGTGAATACAATTGCAGTAACAGGTCCAACAAATGGAACAGTAGTTATTAATGCAGATGGAACGTTTGTTTACACACCAACTGCAGGATATAGTGGAACAGATAGTTTCGTATATGAGGTATGTGATAATGGAAGTCCAGTAGTATGTGATCAGGCAACGGTTTACTTAACTGTTAATCCAGTAAACACAACCGATGCAGTAGTTGATATCACAAATACATATGTTGATGTAGCTGTAAGTGGAAATGTATTAACGAATGATGAGGATTCAGAAGGAAACACTCAAACGGTAAGCTCAAATACGAACCCAAGTAACGGAACGGTAACGATCAGTGCAAATGGAGATTACACATATACACCAAATGCAGGGTTTACAGGAGAAGATACTTTTACTTATACAGTATGTGATAATGGAAGCCCACAAGCATGTGATACAACAACAGTAACTATTGAGGTATTACCAGTAACAAGTGTAGGAGTAAATGATGGTCCAATCGCTAATAATGACACAGGAAATACTGAAGTAGGAAGTCCAGTAAGTGGAAACTTAGTATCGAATGACTTTGATCCAAATGGCGATCCATTAACGATCAATACAACTCCAGTAAGTAATCCAAGTAATGGAACAGTAACCATCAATGCAGACGGAACGTATACATATACACCAAATGCAGGATTTAGTGGAGAGGATACATTTGAATATGAAGTATGTGATAATGGAAGTCCAGCTTTATGTAGTACAGCGGTAGTAACGATCACAGTAAGTCCAGTAGATGGGACAAATGATAGTTATGCAAACGATGATGCGTTTAATGGAGATTCAAACAGTACTATCTCAGGAAATGTATTAACTAATGATACAGATCCAGAGGGAGATACACAAACTGTAAACACAACAGCAGTAACAGGTCCAATAAATGGAACAGTAGTTATTAATGCAGATGGAACGTTTGTTTACACACCAACTGCAGGATATAGTGGAACAGATAGTTTCGTATATGAGGTATGTGATAATGGAACACCAGTAGTATGTGATCAGGCAACGGTTTACTTAACTGTTAATCCAGTAAACACAACCGATGCAGTAGTTGATATCACAAATACATATGTTGATGTAGCTGTAAGTGGAAATGTATTAACGAATGATGAGGATTCAGAAGGAAACACTCAAACGGTAAGCTCAAATACAAATCCAAGTAACGGAACGGTAACGATCAGTGCAAATGGAGATTACACATATACACCAAATGCAGGGTTTACAGGAGAAGATACTTTTACTTATACAGTATGTGATAATGGAAGCCCACAAGCATGTGATACAACAACAGTAACTATTGAGGTATTACCAGTAACAAGTGTAGGAGTAAATGATGGTCCAATCGCTAATAATGACACAGGAAATACTGAAGTAGGAAGTCCAGTAAGTGGAAACTTAGTATCGAATGACTTTGATCCAAATGGTGATCCATTAACGATCAATACAACTCCAGTAAGTAATCCAAGTAATGGAACAGTAACCATCAATGCAGACGGAACGTATACATATACACCAAATGCAGGATTTAGTGGAGAGGATACATTTGAATATGAAGTATGTGATAATGGAAGTCCAGCTTTATGTAGTACAGCGGTAGTAACGATCACAGTAAGTCCAGTAGATGGGACAAATGATAGTTATGCAAACGATGATGCGTTTAATGGAGATTCAAACAGTACTATCTCAGGAAATGTATTAACTAATGATACAGATCCAGAGGGAGATACACAAACTGTAAACACAACAGCAGTAACAGGTCCAATAAATGGAACAGTAGTTATTAATGCAGATGGAACGTTTGTTTACACACCAACTGCAGGATATAGTGGAACAGATAGTTTCGTATATGAGGTATGTGATAATGGAACACCAGTAGTATGTGATCAGGCAACGGTTTACTTAACTGTTAATCCAGTAAACACAACCGATGCAGTAGTTGATATCACAAATACATATGTTGATGTAGCTGTAAGTGGAAATGTATTAACGAATGATGAGGATTCAGAAGGAAACACTCAAACGGTAAGCTCAAATACAAATCCAAGTAACGGAACGGTAACGATCAGTGCAAATGGAGATTACACATATACACCAAATGCAGGGTTTACAGGAGAAGATACTTTTACTTATACAGTATGTGATAATGGAAGCCCACAAGCATGTGATACAACAACAGTAACTATTGAGGTATTACCAGTAACAAGTGTAGGAGTAAATGATGGTCCAATCGCTAATAATGACACAGGAAATACTGAAGTAGGAAGTCCAGTAAGTGGAAACTTAGTATCGAATGACTTTGATCCAAATGGTGATCCATTAACGATCAATACAACTCCAGTAAGTAATCCAAGTAATGGAACAGTAACCATCAATGCAGACGGAACGTATACATATACACCAAATGCAGGATTTAGTGGAGAGGATACATTTGAATATGAAGTATGTGATAATGGAAGTCCAGCTTTATGTAGTACAGCGGTAGTAACGATCACAGTAAGTCCAGTAGATGGGACAAATGATAGTTATGCAAACGATGATGCGTTTAATGGAGATTCAAACAGTACTATCTCAGGAAATGTATTAACTAATGATACAGATCCAGAGGGAGATACACAAACTGTAAACACAACAGCAGTAACAGGTCCAATAAATGGAACAGTAGTTATTAATGCAGATGGAACGTTTGTTTACACACCAACTGCAGGATATAGTGGAACAGATAGTTTCGTATATGAGGTATGTGATAATGGAACACCAGTAGTATGTGATCAGGCAACGGTTTACTTAACTGTTAATCCATTAACAGAAACTGATACAGATGGAGATGGAGTTCCTGACAATGTTGATGAAGATGATGATAATGATGGAATAGCAGATGTTGATGAAGGATCTGGTAATAACAATGCTACTGGAGATGAAGATGGTGATGGAATACCAAACTGGCAGGATACTACCGATGATGGAAATACAGGAGATAGTTCTATAACTGATTATACAGATAGTAATGGTGATGGTATTCCTGATGTTTATGATACAGATGGAGATGGAGTTCCTAATCATTTAGATTTAGATAGTGATAACGACGGAATTTTAGATGTAGATGAAGGTGGAAATGGAGCTTTAGATACTAATGGAGACGGTGTTATAGATTCTAACGATAGTGGATATAGTGATGCTGATGGAGATGGACAAGATGATGATTCTGAAAATATTTCTGAACCAGATACCGATGGAGATGGAGTGCCAGATTATTTAGATCTTGATAGTGATAATGACGGAATTAATGATGTTATAGAAGATGGAAATGTAGATAATAATAATGACGGTATTGCTGATGGAGGAGATGCTGACGGTGATGGTATTGTTGATAGTGCAGATAGCGATGATTCAGGATTTGGTGAAGGTAACGGAGGAGAATCTGACAATACTGATACTGATAATGATGGAGTACCAGATTATTTAGATCTAGATAGTGATGATGATGGAGTTAATGATGTAGAAGAAGGAGGTAATGATGATGTAGATGGAAATGGTTTAGTAGATGGGCCAGATTCAGATGGAGATGGTATTCTTGATGTTGTAGATGAAGACGATAGTGGTTTTGGAGATTCAGGAAACTCAGATGTAAATGATACTGATCCTACAGATCCAAATGATGGAGGTACAGGTGTTGTAACTGATAGTGGTACTGATTCTGATGGAGATGGTATTTCAGATAGTGAAGATGGAGCAAATGGAGCGTTTGGAGATGCAATTGACACAGATGGAGATGGAGTTCCAGATAATATAGATGAAGATGATGATAATGATGGAATAGCAGATGTTGATGAAGGATCTGGTGATAATAATGCAACAGGTGATGAAGATGGTGATGGTATTCCAAACTGGCAAGATACTTCTGATGATGGAGGTTCAGGAGATAGTTCAACAACTGATTATACAGACAGTAATGGAGATGGTATCCCAGATGTTTATGATACCGATGGAGATGGAGTACCAAATCATTTAGATTTAGATAGTGATAATGACGGAATTTTAGATGTAGATGAAGGTGGAAATGGAGCTTTAGATACGAATGGAGATGGTGTTATAGATTCAAATGATACTGGATATAGTGACGCAGATGGAGATGGACAAGATGATGATTCTGAAAATATATCTGAACCAGATACTGATGGAGATGGAGTACCAGATTATTTAGATCTTGATAGTGATAATGACGGAATTAACGATGTTATCGAAGATGGAAACGTTGATGTAGATAATGATGGTATTGCTGACGGAGCAGATGCAGATGGAGATGGAATTGTTGATAGTGTTGATAATGATGATTCTGAATTTGGTGAAGGTAACGGAGGAGAATCTGACAATACTGATACTGATAGTGATGGAGTACCAGATTATTTAGATCTAGATAGTGATGATGACGGAATTAATGATGTTGAAGAAGGAGGTAATGATGATGAAGATGGAAATGGGTTAGTAGATGGGCCTGATAGTGATGGAGATGGTATTCTTGATGTTGTAGATGAAGATGATAGTAATTTTGGAGACTCAGGAAATTCTGATGTAAATGATACTGATCCAACTGATCCAAATAGTGGAGGAGATGGAGTAGTAAGTGATAGTGGAACTGATTCTGATGGAGATGGTATTTCTGATAGTGTAGATGGGGCTGATGATGTATTTGGTGATAGTTATGATTGTATAACAATTTTTAACGAATTTAGTCCAAACGGAGACGGAGTAAATGATGCTTTACAAATTGATTGTATAGAGAATTATAAAAACAATACAATTGAAATTTTTAATAGATGGGGTAATACTGTTTATAAAGCAAAAGGATATAATAATGAAGATGTAGCTTTCAAAGGAGTATCAAATGGTAGAGTCAACATTAATGTTGATAGTAAGTTGCCTGTAGGAACATATTTTTATGTATTAGATTTAGGAGATGGTAGCCCTGTTAAAAAAGGATGGATATATATTAACAGATAATAATTATCATATTTTAAGACAATAAAACTATAAAATGAAATCATTTTCAATATTAACTTGCATACTAGGTATTTGTTTAATAACAAATACCTATTCGCAACAAGATCCGCAGTTCACTCAATATATGTTTAATACATTAAGTGTTAATCCTGCATATGCTGGTTCTAGAGGTCATGCTGTAATAACAGCTTTAGGAAGAACACAGTGGGTAGGTTTTGAAGGAGCTCCTGATACACAAAATTTAAGTTATGATACACCTATTGGTAGGTCAAAGTTGGGACTTGGATTAAATTTAGTAAATGATAAAATAGGGCCATCTCATGAAATTTATTTTGATGGAAACTTATCATATACTGTAGAGACAGGAGAAGTAGGAAATTTAGCTTTTGGACTTAGATTAGGAGGAAGGATATTAAATATTGATTGGACAAAAGGAAGATTGGTTAAAGATGAAGCTTTGTTTGCCAGTAATATTAATGGTAAATTTTTACCAACAATAGGAGCTGGTATATACTACCACGAACCTGAATGGTATATAGGTTTATCTGTACCAAATTTTATAAGAACTGAACATTATGATCAAAAATTAGCTTCTACAACAACAACAGCAGTTGAAAGAATGCATTTTTTCTTAATAGCTGGTTATGTGTTTGAATTAAATGAAAATATAAAGTTTAAACCAGCCGCGTTAGCTAAAATAGTTTCTGGTGCTCCATTGTCATTAGATGTTTCAGCTAATTTTTTATTTAATGATAAATTTAGAGTAGGTGTAGCATGGAGATGGGGAGATTCAATAAGTGCTCTATTAGGTTTTCAAGCCACTGACTCATTATTAATTGGATATGCTTATGATTTAACTACATCTAATTATAATGTAACAAATTCAGGAACTCATGAAGTTATGCTTAGGTATGACATATTTAAAGAATATAAATATAAATCACCAAGGTTCTTTTAAACTAGAAAAAGTAGAATTAATGAAATCACAAAAAATATTACTAATACTATTAATAGTAATAAGTGTTAATACAGTTTTTGCACAAAGCAGAAGAGTCGCTGATAGATATTTTGAAGAGTTTTCTTATATCCAATCAGCAGAATTATATAAATCTATAGTGGTAAAAAAAGGAGACACTTCAAAACATGTTTTAAGTAGGTTAGCTGACTCATATTACAATAATGCTAATACTGAAGAAGCATTAATTTGGTATGAGAAATTAGTGAAAATTTATAGAAATGAGGTAACGGATAGATATTTATTTAAGTATGCCCAAACTCTAAGAAGTAAAGGAGATTATAAAAAATCAGATTCTATCTTTTTAGTTTTGTCTGAAAAAAATGATAAGAGTAATAGGAAAATTGAATTAGAAAATGAAAATTATCTTCTTGATTACTCAAATAATAAAGACCAAAGAATAAGTATTAGAAATTTAGCAATTAATACTCCATATTCTGATTATGGAGGTTTTATTTTAGATGGAAATGCCTATTATACATCTGCTGCTCCAAAAAAAGGTAAAAAACAACGTTTATATAAATGGAATAATCAACCATTTTTAAATATTTACAAAGCTAAAGAAAGTATAGAAACCATAGAGGGAAATGAAAAGGATACAGTTTTAGAGTTAAATAATCATAAAATTTTACCTGAGCCTATTACTACAAGATATCATGAAGGTAAACCTGTTTTTACTAAAGATGGTAAAACTGTTTATTTTACAAGAAATAATTTTGATGGTAAAAGATTAAATAATGATAAGAGAAGATCTGTTAATTTAAAAATATATAGAGCTTCATTAGTAAATGGAGTGTGGAGTAATGTACTTGAATTACCTTTTAATAGTAATGAGTATTCTACAGGGCATCCAGCTTTAAGTCCTGATGAAAAATTATTATATTTTGTTTCTGATATGCCAGGAGGTTTTGGAGCATCTGATATTTATAAGGTAAAAATCAAAGAAAACGATGCATTTGGTAAACCTATTAATTTAGGTGATAAAGTAAATACTTCTGATAAAGAAAAATTTCCTTTCATTGGAAATGATAATACGTTGTATTTTTCTTCAGACGGGCATTTAGGGTTAGGATTACTAGATGTTTTTCAAACTAAAATTAAAAACGATTCAACTTTTACAAAAGTTACTAATTTAGGAGAGCCTTTTAACAGTAAAAGAGATGATTTTGCTTTTTATATTCATGAAGATGGTAAAAAAGGTTTTTTCTCATCTAATAGGAAAAAGGGAAAAGGAGATGATGATATTTATAGTTACTATATATATACAACACCTTCAATTTGTACGAAAACTATAACAGGTACTGTTGTTGATGCTAAAACCGGTGATATTATACCTGATGCTATATTAAAATTAGTAAATGCTTCAGGTGAAGTAATGCATGAAACTATTTCTGATATTTCTGGTAATTATAAATTTGAAAAAGTATTATGCGACTCAAAATATGTTATTAAAGCAAGTAAATTAGATCATAGACCAGATCAAAAACCTATTGATACTATGTCTAAAGAAATTGAAGTTGTAAAAGTTGATTTAAAACTTATTCCTTTAATAATAGGAGATCAAATTGTTATAAACCCAATTTATTTCGATTTTAATAAATCATTTATTAGAGAAGATGCCGAATATGAGCTGGAAAACATTGTTACAGTAATGAAAAATCATCCTGAAATTGTAATAAAAATAGAGTCTCATACTGATAGTAGAGGTAAAGATGCCTACAATAAGTTTTTATCAGACAAAAGGGCAAAATCTACAAGAGATTATATTATATCAAGAGGCATACCTAAGAATAGTATAGAAAGCGCTGTAGGGTACGGTGAAGAGCAGTTATTAAACAATTGTAATAATGCTAATCAAAGAAAGTGTTCAGAAAAGGAACATCAAGTAAATAGAAGATCATATTTTTATATTGTTAAAGGAAAAGATAGAATACAAGCTAAGCAACAGGCAGAAAAAATTAAAGTAAAAAAAAGAATAAGTAAGCGTAATAGTTACTTAATGTTTTTAAGAAATAATTTTAAATCAAATGGAAATAATCCAAGTCAAAATAAATGTACAAAAGATAGTGATTGTGAAGAAAAATAAAAAATGATAGTATTAATTAAAAAAGGAAGGTATTTTAAAATACCTTCCTTTTTTTTTTAATTTCTAACTATTGACATGCAGACATAAAGCTCCGGCTTGTTTGCCGTAAATTCTTTAAGCCAAATTGTTAATTCATTAATTTCGTGAGGAAGTAATCGATTTAAAGCTTTCTTTAATTCCTTACAAAACAAATCAGAGTTAAAACTTACTTTTTTAAGTACCGTTTTAGTGTAGTCATACATAGCTCTTGCCATTTTAAGGGGATTTGAGTTATAATTATTAATCGTAATTTACGAAAAAATATTATGTGAACAATGTTAAAGTTAAGCAAAAAAAAGCCAGCTTTAAAAAAACTGGCTTTTTGATTATAAACTATTTACTTTTTGTATAAGTTCTTTAGCTTTGATTTCTAGGTCTTTACTAATGTTTTTGAAATGACTTTTTTTGTTTTCAATATTTTTAGCATGTACGTTATCTAGTAAACCATCAAATGTAGCGATTGCTTCATCTATAATTGCTTCAGATTTTGCTGTATCTTCTTTAGGGTTTAATAGCTCCCATACATAACATTCTTCAATGATATCCCCTAAGGTATAATTAATATCTTTCTTTAAGTTTTTTATACTTGCCATAATTATAAATTTGATGCAAATTTACTAGTTTTTATTCTTTTAATATCAAATAAAATACGAAATAAAACCTATTTTATAAAATACTCGATAAACATTACAATGAATTTAAAATATCAGTAATTTTTGTGTAGGATTTATAATTGAGATTAGTTGTGTCTTGAGTTACTTTCTCATGTTCCCAAGTAGTATGAAAAGGAATATGAATTGCAGAAGCACCAATATTTAATAAAGGTAGAACATCTGACTTTAAAGAATTACCTATCATTAAAAACTCACTAGCTTGAATATCTAAATGGTTAATTAATTTAGTATAATCATTTTCTTTTTTTTCACTCATTACTTCAACATGATGAAAGTATTTAATTAAGCCAGACTTTTCTAATTTTCGTTCTTGATCTAATAAATCACCTTTTGTAGCAACAATTAATTTATAATCTCTTTTTAAACTATTTAAAACATCTATTACACCATCTAAAATTATAACAGGTTTTTGTAACATTTCTTTACCTATATTTATTATTTTACTAATAGTTTTTTGATTAATAGTATTATTAGAAAGTTCTAAAGCACATTCTATCATTGATATAACAAATCCTTTAATTCCATAGCCATAAATTGGCAAGTTTTCAATCTCTTTTTTATATAACTCTTGATGTATTTTATTTTCTGTTTCGTAATTTGATAATAGAGTAGCGAAAGCATTTTCAGCTTCTCTAAAATAAGTTTCATTTACCCAAAGTGTATCATCAGCATCGAAAGCTATAACTTTAATTTGTTTTTTAATCATTTTGTTTAGATAAATATTTTTTTGCTTTTTCTAAATCTTCAGGAGTATCAATACCAATACTTTCAATAGTAGTTTCTATCATTTTAATTTTTTTGCCAACTTCTAAATACCTGATACATTCTATTTTTTCAGCAGTTTCTAAAGGAGTCATAGGTGTGTTATAAAAATCTAATAAAGCTGATTTTCTAAATGCATAAACCCCTTTGTGCTTGAAGTATGTAATACTTTGATCCTTTTCCCTATGAAAAGGAATAACACTTCTAGAAAAGTATAATGCAAAGTTATTTGCATCAGTAATTACTTTTACATTATTAGGGTTTTCAATCTCTTCTCTTTCTTTTATAGCAACTTTTAAAGAAGCTAAATCAATAATGTGTTTTGTATCTTCTTTGAAAACAGCTATTAGTTTTTTTAAAGATATAGTGTCAATAAAAGGTTCATCACCTTGAACATTTACAACAATGTCAGTTTCTATGTTTTCTACAGCTTCAGCTATTCTATCAGAACCGCAATCATGCTCTCTTTTACTAATAATAACTTTTCCATTTATATTATGTATTGTTTGAGATATAATTTCAGAATCTGTTACAACATAGACATCATCAAAAAGTTTCGATTTAAGAGCAGCTTCATAAGTTCTAACTATTACAGGCTTTCCTGCTAAGTCTTTCATTAATTTTCCTGGAAATCTTGAAGCTTGATATCTTGCAGGTATCATTGCAATAATATTCATAAGTTTTTATCTAAAATAATTTCAAATATACCATTTTATAGGTTGAATATTATAATTGTTTCGTGAAGTATAAAATTTAGGAAAATAAATAGGAGGGAAGAATAATAATTAAAAAATCCCGAAACAATTAAGTTTCAGGATTTTTATTTATATTATATGATGAATTTTGATAAACCTTAATCGTTTAATTTAAAGTTGATAGGTATAGTATATTGAACATTAGCTAACTCTCCATTTTGTTTTCCAGGAATAAATGTAGGTAATTTAGTTACCATTCTTTTAGCTTCTAATTCTAAAAGGTGTCCATCTTTAGGCCCTCTCATTTGAACATTTCTAACTTTACCTTCTTTACTAATTACAAAAGTAACCCATACTCTTCCTTCAATATTTTTTCTTGCAGCAACTTCTGGATAGTTAAAGTTTCTTTGAATATGACTAATCATTCTTTCATTAAAACAATTTAACCTTTCAAAATCAGAAGCATTAGCACATGCTTTAAATTGAGGAATAGATTGAACTTTATTAAATTTGATGATATTAGTAAGACGAGCTTCCTTAACAACTGGTGCTGCTTTCTTAACAGGTGCTTTCTTAATAACTTTTCTAGCTACTACTGCTCTTTTAGTTTTAGCTTTTCCTTTAGAACCTGGAACTTTAAAAGTAATTGGAATACCATACTTTACTTTTACTACTTTTCCATTGTGTTTCCCAGGGATGAATTTAGGTAATTCAGTTACTAACCTCTTAGCTTCCTTTTCCAATAATTCTCCACCTTTAGGACCACGCATTCTTATATCTTGTACAGCTCCATTTTCATTGATAGTAAATTGAACTAATACTCTTCCTTGAATTTCATTCTTTAAAGCTTCTTCAGGATATTTAAAGTTTTTTAAGATATGCTTATTCATTTGCTCTTCAAAACATTTTGCTTGCTTGATTAAAGGCTGGCTTTCACATTTTGAAAATAATGGAATCTCTTCAACTATGTTAAATGGAATCTTTTTAAGAGCTTCTCCTGAGTCTTCAAGTTCTAACTTACCAACTAACAACGTTTTTTTCTTAACGTTAGCTAATTGATGAGAATTATTTGAACCTCCAATAGCAGAAACGGCTGATTTGTTTTTACGAACAACACGTCTTCTTGTAGAAACTTCAATTGATACTTGTTTTTTTGCTGAACCATCAGCACCTTTTACTTCTTCTACTGCACACTTAGTAATACTATTTGGGTCAGCTATACTTTCGTCTGGAGTAGCACATTGCTCTTGAGCTGTAGCTATAAAAGAAAATAATATAGCTATAATTAACAAGGGGAATCTCATCATAATCTTGCTTAATTTAGGGGTTAATAATTTTGATTAACATTGTAAACATAATAAAACAAATTTTAAATTCAAAGAAAAATAACAATTACTTTACTGTTAAATTAATATTTATTTTACCTACTTTAAAAATACCTTTCAAAGTAATGTTCTATTATTATGACGCAAAAATATGTAAAAAGTTACAAAAACAAGTAATTATTTGTTTAAAAATTAACTAGTTATGTTTTTTATTATCTTTTTTTATTCATTTTCCCTTTGTTTTAAAGGAGTCTTGTAATAATCGTTGAAAATATTTTTTTTACGTTTTTTTTTGAAGAAATTTATTTTTTAACTTTTTTTTTCAAATTTATGGCTGTTTTTAATTTACTCGCTTGTTAAGTTAATAGGAAAAACATAATCAACATTAACAGGTAGCCCATTAACTTTACCAGGTTGTAAACTAGGGAGTTTTGATAATGTTTTAATGACTTCTTCTTTTAATTTGTTGCTCTTCTTTGAACTTATTATTTGTGGCTCTTTTATACTTCCATCAATAGCAATTTTAAAACGTATAATCACTTTTCCAGAAATATTATCTTCGACTATTGATTCAGGATCAAAGTTTTTAATAAAATGTTTTTGCATATTATTTTTAAAACATTTAATATTTTCTATTTTATCTCCGTTTGAACATGATGGAAATAAAGGTACTTCATCAACAAGTTTGAATAGCACACTTTTGGTGTTTAGTTTATTTTTAGTGGTACTCGAGGTATTAATTAAAGCTTGTTTTAAATTATTATTTAAGCTTAAATTTGATTTAATACGTTTAGGAGTTGTTTTAAACCTACTAGTAATTCTTTTTCTTGATGAAATTGAGGTTCTAGTTATTTTTCGTTGTGTTGGTTTTACTTTTTTTTCTTTAGTGTTTTCTATTTCACATTTACTGATAGATATACTATTTAAATCGGTTATGGTTTCTTCAGATGATTTACATACTTCTTGACTAAAACCATTTAATGATAATAATAAAAAGATTGATGTTAATAAATTTGCTTTCATGATTTATGGGGCTTACTTGGTTGATGTAAATTTCTCTTTTTTACATCGAAAAGCCTTTACCTTAATATCATAAATGCATTAATTAATGTTATGCTTAATGTTAGGAATGTTAATTTAAAATTAATAGAATATTTATAAAAAAATAAAACTCCCATTAAATGAGAGTTTTATACAATAGTATGTTTATTTAATTATTTTACGTTCATTAATTCAACGTCAAAAATTAATGTCGCGTTAGGAGGTATGACCCCACCAGCACCAGCTTCACCATAAGCTAAGTTTGACGGTATAACTAAACGAGCTTTATCTCCAACTTTTAATAATTGAATTCCTTCATCCCATCCAGCAATTACTTGACCAACGCCAATAGCAAAATCAATAGGTTGTTTACGTTTGTATGAAGAATCAAAAACAGTTCCATCTAACAATTGACCTTTATAATGAACAGAAACTGTTGCTCCTTTAGTAGCTTGTTTACCATCGCCTTGTTGTAAAACTTTGTAACGTAGCCCACTATTAGTTTCATCATATCCAGCAGCCACAGAGTCTAATAATTCTTTTTGTTTAGCTTTTTCTTGTTCTTCACGCTTTTCTCTAGCTCCTTCAAAAGACCTAAAAGCTTCAACTGCGTTGAAAGCTTCTGCAGTATCACCTACACGAATTATTTCTACATTCATTTCGTCTTCTTGGGCTACAGCATCAACTACATCTTGTCCTTCAATAACACTTCCAAAAACAGTATGTTTACCATCTAACCAAGGAGTAGCTACATGCGTAATGAAAAACTGAGAACCATTTGTTCCTGGTCCAGCATTTGCCATAGATAATTTACCAGGAGCATCATGTTTTAATTCAGGATGAATTTCATCATCAAATTTATAACCTGGATTTCCTGTTCCTGTTCCTTGTGGGCAACCACCTTGAATCATAAAATCAGGAATAACACGGTGAAACTTTAATCCATTATAATAAGGAGTTCCTTGAGGTTTTGCTGAATTTTCTAGGTTACCTTCTGCTAAAGCAACAAAATTACCAACTGTACCAGGTGTTTTTTCGTATTCTAAATTCACTAAAATATTCCCTTTAGAAGTAGTGAACTTTGCATAAATTCCGTTATTCATCTTTTTAATTTTAAAAACTATTTTACATTATTTTGAAACGGACAAACTAGCAAAATTGAAGTTAAATCCGATATTAATATTTGTTGATTTTACATTGCCAAAAGGCGAATATAATTTACCGCCAGAGGCAGTAATTGAAAAATTATTTGTGATATTATAATTTAAACCAGCTGTAGGTCTTATAATAATACCTTCATCTGTATCAACTCCAGCGCCGCCAGCAGCTCCAGCAGTAAGATCTAAAAAGGCATTTAGTTTATTATTAAAAAAGGTATTAGTTTTAAAACCTAATCCAACTAATCCATGAGCATAACCACCAGATTGACCTTCATAAGCAAAGCCAGCTTCACCAATTAAATAGATGTTTTTGGTTAAATCATAGTTAAATTGTAAAGCCAATAATTGTAAATCTACTGAGTATATTTTATTTGGAGGGTCTTTTTTAGCAACATTAAAGTAAGATTGATTTTCCATACTTAATGTGATACCTTTAGTTTTAAAAGTAGCTGTTTCGTTGTTAGAAGATGTTTTAGTACCACCGTTTAATCCTATATATTTTACACCAAAACCAAGAGTATAAGCTTCTAGGTCTCCAGCTAAAGCTCTATAATAACCACCATGTCCACTTAAAGCAAAATTGTTAGATAGTTTTAAGTCCATTCCAATAGATGGGTATATCATTAAACCACCTTCAGGAGCAATTCGTCCACCTGCAGCACCAACTCCTAGCTTAGTAAACAAATTAATATATTTAGATTGGTATGGATGGTATCCAGCACCTATAAATAAATCCATAAAACCAGCACGTAAACCTTTGTAAATGGCATCTGTATGTGCAAATAAGAAGGTGTTTTCGTTTAAATATTTTTGATACTCAAAACCAAGTACATATAAGGTTTCTGTTAAAGGAGTACGATCATCTTTTTTAGATTTACCAAAAGGAATGAAAAAATCAAAGCGTACTTGTTGTACATTTTTAACTGTTGAACGTTTCCAGAAATTATTAGAAGAGAGGTTTGAATTAATAAAATTTTGATGAGCTGTATCATAATTAGAAAAACGTAATAGGCTTGGGATTTCTAAAAAAAATGAAACAGAATTGCTTTTTATTTCTCCAGAGTAAAAATTTACATGACTATATTGGACGCCAAAAGAGTAGTTGTTTTTTTTATATTGTAAACCAATGTTTGGATTAATAAAAGCACCATCGTTAACATAAATTCTATAACCACCACCTCCACCAAAGTGGAAATTAGCATCAAAATATAGATTTCTATATAGTTGTTTATTAATTCCTAGCTCAACACCTAAAGTAAATAAACCACCCTGATCTCCTGTTAAAGCAGCATGCATTGCAGCTCCACCATATAACCAATCATTGAATGGCATTTGATAATGTAAGCCCATCATTCCCATAGTTGGTTTCAAATCAGGGAACTTATTTGAAGGCATCTGAACAGGAATAAAGTTTAATCGAACTTTATTATGTAATTCCTTTCCTTTCAAAAGAGATAAATTTTCTTGTGAAAAAGTAAAAGAAGTAAATAGTAACAAAAAACTGAAAAGGAACAATTTATTTTTTGTTGTCTCAATATTAATTAATGTTTTTACTATCATAATAACTTACATTTTTAATATTATTTACTGAAATTCACTTGTGAAATGTAATTTTACACTAGGATATTTACTTTGAGTCATTTGAATAGTAAAAGCAGAATCAGCTAAAAATACCAACTGACCTTGTTTGTCTTTTGCTAAATAACGTTGTTTAACACGTTTGAATTCTTTGAATTCTTCATTTTTAGGGTCTTCAGGTTGTACCCAACAAGCTTTGTGTACTGAAATATTTTCATAAGAACATTTAGCACCATATTCATGCTCCAAACGATATTGTATTACTTCATATTGTAAAGCTCCAACAGTACCAACAATTTTACGTCCGTTCATATCCATTGTAAATAATTGAGCAACACCTTCATCCATTAACTGATCTAAACCTTTGTATAGTTGCTTGGCCTTCATTGGATCAGCATTGTTTACATAACGGAAATGTTCAGGAGAAAAACTTGGTATTCCTTTGAAATTAAGTTGTTCACCTTCTGTTAAAGTATCTCCAATTTTAAAGTTTCCAGTATCATGTAAACCAACAATATCACCAGGGAAAGATTCATCTACAATTTCTTTTTTTTCTGCAAAAAAGGCATTAGGGCTAGAGAATTTTACTTTCTTTTTATTTCGTACATGTAAATAAGGAGTGTTTCTTTTAAAAGTACCTGATACAATTTTTATAAAAGCTAAACGATCACGATGTTTAGGGTCCATATTTGCATGTATTTTAAATACAAAACCGGTTAGTTTCTCTTCTTTAGAATCTACTAAACGTTCCTCAGCTTTTTTAGGTTGTGGCTGTGGTGCAATATCAATAAAAGCGTCTAATAATTCTTTAACTCCAAAATTATTTAAAGCAGAACCAAAAAACACAGGTTGTAATTTTCCTTCTAAGTATTCTTGTTGATTAAATTCAGGGTATATTCCATATACCATTTCAATTTCCTCTCTTAGTGTTTCAGCAGCATCTTCTCCTATAATTTTATCTAATTCTGGATTTGTAACATCATCAAATTGAACACCTTCAGAAATAGTTGTTTTGTTTTCTCCAGAAAAGATATTAAGTTTCTTTTCCCAAATATTATAGATTCCTTTAAAATCATACCCCATACCGATAGGGAAACTCATAGGAGTTACATGAAGACCTAACTTTTGTTCAACTTCATCTAACAAATCAAAAGCGTCTTTTCCTTCACGGTCTAATTTATTGATAAATACAAGCATAGGTATGTTTCGCATCCTACAAACTTCAACAAGTTTTTCCGTTTGAGGTTCAACTCCTTTAGCAACATCAATCACAACAATAACGCTATCAACAGCAGTTAAAGTTCTAAAAGTATCTTCAGCAAAATCTTTATGTCCAGGTGTATCTAGAATATTAATTTTCTTATCTTTATAAATAAAAGCCAATACAGAAGTAGCAACAGAAATTCCTCTTTGACGTTCAATCTCCATAAAATCAGAAGTGGCTCCTTTTTTTATCTTATTATTTTTTACAGCACCAGCTTCTTGAATTGCCCCACCAAATAATAATAATTTTTCAGTTAAGGTTGTTTTTCCAGCATCTGGATGTGATATAATTCCGAACGTACGTCTTCTCTGTATTTCTTCTAAAAAACTCATCTATAAATTTTAAGGTTGCAAAGATACATTTAATTATAAAACCGTTCAAAGTATTAATTGTTGAACTGCTGTCAATTTTGTAAGTTTGCTTTCATTAATATCGACAAATGAAAGAACAGGTAATTTTAGTTGATGAACAAGACAATCCTATTGGATTAATGGAAAAAATTGAAGCTCATGAAAAAGCATTATTACATCGTGCTTTCTCTGTTTTTGTTTTTAATAACAAAGGTGAGTTAATGTTACAACAAAGAGCTAAAGAAAAATATCATTCACCTTTACTCTGGACAAATACATGTTGTTCTCATCAACGAGATGGAGAAACTAATATTGAAGCAGGTAAGCGTCGTTTACAAGAAGAAATGGGGTTTGTTTGTGATTTAGAAGAGGTTTTTAGTTTTATATATAAAGCCCCTTTTGATAATGGTTTAACTGAGCATGAATTAGATCATGTACTTGTTGGTAAGTTTAATGATGTTCCATTAATCAATAAAGCAGAGGTGGAAGCTTATAAATGGATGCCATTGCAAGAGGTGAAAAATGATATTGATAAGAAACCAGAAATTTATACTGAATGGTTTAAGATAATTTTTAAAGAATCTTACGAAAAAATTTATAAATTTATATAAATTATGCCAAAAGTTACTGTACATAGAAAAGCTCATTTTAATGCTGCCCATAGATTATATAACAAAGAATGGTCAGATGAAAAGAATGTTGAAATTTTCGGAAAATGTAACAACCCTAATTATCATGGACATAATTATGAGTTAATCGTATCTTTATCTGGTGAGATTGATAAAGAAACTGGGTATGTTTATGACTTAGGAAAATTAAAAGAATTAATTAAAACAGAAATAGAGGATGTTTTTGATCATAAAAACTTAAATTTAGATGTTAAAGAATTTATGAATATAAACCCTTCAGCTGAAAATATAGCTGTTGTAATTTATAATAAGTTGCGATTGAAAATAGAAAATGAATTTGATTTAAAAATTACATTATACGAAACCCCTAGAAATTACGTAACCTATAGCGGTGAATAAAATTATATGATAGACCAATTACTTAGATTTAAACCTATATTAAAACAAAAAATATGGGGAGGAGAGAAATTAAAAACTGTTTTAAATAAGATAACGGAAGAAGATTCTGTTGGAGAAAGTTGGGAAATTTCAGATGTAAGAGGAGATGAATCGGTAGTAAGTAATGGTGAGTTTATAGGTAAAACTTTAAAAGAACTTTTAAAAAACTATAAAAGTAGTTTAGTTGGAGAAAGTGTTTATAAAGATTTTAAAGATGATTTTCCTTTATTGATTAAATATATTGATGCCAAAGAAGTATTGAGTGTACAATTGCATCCAAATGATAATATGGCTAAACAAAGGCATGATTCTTTTGGTAAAACAGAAATGTGGTATGTAATGCAAGCGGATGAGAAATCTAATATTATTGTTGGTTTTCAAAAAGATTCAAACGAAGAGGAATATCTTCATCATTTAAAAAATAAATCATTACTAGAAATTTTAAATATAGATGAAGTTTCTAAAGGAGATGTATATTTTATTCCACCAGGTAGAGTCCATGCGATTGGTGGTGGAGTTTTAATTGCAGAGATACAACAAACATCAGATATAACGTATAGAATTTTTGATTGGGATAGAAAAGATAAAGATGGTAGTTATAGAGAGTTGCATACAGATAAAGCTTTAGAAGTTATAAATTACAAATCACAAGTTTCTTATAAAACTGATTATGTGAAAAAACAAAATGAAACAACTAAAGTTGTTTCATGTGTTTATTTTACCACTAATGTATTACCTGTAAAAGGTAAATTATCTATAAATCACTACGAAAAAGATAGCTTTGTTATTTACATGTGTGTAGCTGGTAATGTAACCTTTACTTATAAAAATCAAATTGAAAAACTAACAATGGGACAAACAATTATGATTCCTGCTTGTTTAAAAGATTTTGTTATTAGTTCACCAGAAGAATCAGAATTATTAGAGGTTTTTATGCCAAAACATTAATGTTTTTTCCTTTTATTATGATGTAGCTTTTTCATTATTTTCCATTTAAACTCGTGTTCAGCAACTTCAAGTGTTAGTGCTTTTTTATACGATAAGAATGATGATAGTTTATCAAAGAATAAATTTTTTAAAACGGTTTTCTTTTTATTTATTGATTTTATTTTTAATAATATTTTTTTAGCATCTTCTTCGGAAATGCTTTCAAAATCACCGTTTTTAGAAATTCTCTTTTTTATTTTGTAGCGCTCTTCTTTATGAAGTTGTCTCATTTTTTTACTATAGTCATTATATATAGGCCAAAATTTTTGAGCTTCATTTTCAGTTAAGTTAAGTTTTTCTGTTATGTAAGCTATTTTATAAGCTTGTATCTTACTTTGTTTTTTTCTTTTAAATTGAGCTTGCGAATAGAAGCTAGAAAAAAGAAAAAATATAGCGATAAGTAGTGTTTGTTTTTTCATTTTTATTCTATTTCATTAAAAATTGTACTGTTTTCAATAGTATTTAAATATTCTTCTATGTTATCGTTATTTAATTCAATAGAAGTAATTATGTCTTCTTCAAGGTTCAAATTCGTTGAGTTAATAGCTAATGACAAATCTTCTTCTGTAGTATTTATATAACCATTTTCATACCACTCTTCAATATCAGCTGTAGTTATATTATTAAAATCGATAATTTCATTAGTAGTATTGAAATTAAAATAAGTATAGCTTAAAAAAATAAGAACACAAGCAGCTACTGCAGTAGGGATAAGTTGTATTGTTTTTTTATATATTGATATTACTTTACTCTTAGGTTGTTTTTCAATATTAGTTATTTTATTTATAATTGAATTTTCTAAGTCTTCAAAATAATTATCAGGTGTTTTAAAAGGATGTTTTTTGCTTAAAGCTGGATTACTATCAACCAATATTTTTTGTTCAAGTTTTTCAAAATAATTTTCAGGAACAGTAAAACCATTAACCTTATTGGTTTGGTTAGTTATGTATTTTATGCTATCCTTTATATTATTGTTCATGTTTATTTGACTTACTTTTTATAAAAAGGTTTAATTACTATTTTTAATATATGCCTCAATTTTTTTTACGGCATGATGATATGATGCTTTAAGGCCTCCAATACTTAAGTTTAAGATTTCTGAAATTTGATTGTATTTCATGTTGTCAAAATACTTCATATTAAAAACTAATTGTTGTTGTTGAGGGAGAGTAGCTATAGCTTTTTGAAGAATTATTTGAATTTCATCTCCATTAAACCAATAATCACCATTTAAGTTAGAAGTTAATTCTTGTTGATAATCATTTATATCAACACTTTTACTTTTTGCTTTTTTGTTTATAAAGGTAATAGCTTCATTAGTAGCTATTCTGTACATCCAAGAAAATAGTTTACTATCTCCTTTGAATGAATCAATGTTTTTAAATACTTTGATAAAAGTATTTTGTAAAACATCATCAGCATCAGCATGTATTAAAACAATCTTTCTGATATGCCAATACAACCGTTCTTTGTATTCGGATATTAGACTTTTAAACGCTATTTCTTTTGTAGAAGCGTCTTGCAGTTGATTAATAAATGTTATTTCGTCTGTCAACCAATTTAGTTTAGCTGTTAGACCATAAATTTATTAAAAGGTTTAATTTAAATGCGAAATTTTATTTTCTTTTTTTGAAGAAACCAAACAGGCGTTTTTCTTTAATGGTTTCAGAAACTCCTTTCGGAAGCATTTCTTGCCAACCTTCTTCGTCTTCTTTTATCATTTTTAAAACTTTACGAGAAAAGATACTTAGAATTTCAGGGTTAAACCCTTTAATGTCTACTAGTTTACCATTTGATTTGAAGAACTTATAAAGTTCTTTTACACGTGGGTGAACTTTTAAGTTTTCACTTGTTATATATTCACCTGATTCTTCTTCTTTATAAGGATACATATAAACTTTTAAATCTCTATAAAAAAGTTTACCAAATGCTTCAAGAATTCCACCACTTAAACTTCGGTAGTACTTCTCGTCAAAAATTTGAATAAGATTGTTTACTCCCATAGCTAAAGCCATACGTTCTTTGGTAAATTCACTAAAATATTCAACCAACTTGAAATATTCTTGATAATCGGTAATCATTACGTTTTGACCAAGTGAACATAATAATTCAGCTCTGTCTAAAAAGTCACGTTCATTAATTTTACCTTCAGCTTTAAGGTTACTTAAGGTAATTTCAAAAATTATTTGAGTTTTCTCAGGATCTACTTTCTTTTCGGCTAAAAATAATTCTTTAGACTTTTGAAACATATCCATATTTACTTTAGTTACAGGTCTAAAGCTACCACGTAGAGCAAGTATGTTACGTTTGTATAATACTTGAGCAGGCAATAAATTGTTACCATCAGAGTCAAACATTACGGCGTTAGTCATACCGTTTTTAACTAATTGTAAACTCATTAATCGATTATCAACATACATAAACCTTGGTCCAGAAAAGTTGATCATATCAATTTCTAAACGATCTTTATCTATATTGTCATAAAAAGATTTAAGTAGTTCTTTAGGGTTGTCATTTAAGTAAAAAGCTCCATAAACTAAGTTTACACCTAAAACACCTAGAGTTTCTTGTTGTAATCTTGCATCAGTTTCTTTAAAACGTAAATGCAAAACGATTTCGTTATAGTCTTCTAAAGGATCAAGTTGAAAACGGATACCAACCCAGCCATGTCCTTTAAATTTTTTAGAAAAGTTTATAGTAGCTACGGTATTTGCATAACTAAAAAAAAGTTTATCTGGATGTTTTTGACGATCTAAACGTTCTTCAATTAAATCCATCTCATGCCTAAGCATTTTTTTTAATCTAGCTTCCGTAACATATCGATTATCTTTTTCAATACCATAAATAGCATCAGAGAAATCTTTATCATAAGCACTCATTGCTTTTGCAATTGTACCAGAAGCACCACCAGCTCTGAAAAAATTACGAACAGTTTCTTGTCCTGCTCCAATTTCGGCAAAAGTACCATAAATATGAGCATTTAAATTGATTTTTAAAGCTTTAGTTTTGGTAGTTTGAACCGTGTTTATTTTTTGATCTCCCTTTAACGTAATTGCCATTTTGTTATTTTTTGTTACGTGAAGCAAATGTACTGAAAATTGAAACTATCAGTCAATTTTTATCGTATTTTTGTGTTAACCATGAGTAAAAAAAAACAAATAAAAGTAACTTTTTTAGGAACAGGCACTTCAACAGGTGTTCCAATGATTACAAGTAACCACCCTGTAGCGTTTTCAAAAGATTTTAGAGATAAAAGGTTGAGGTCATCAATAATGATTTCTTGGGATAATGTTAACTATGTTATTGATTGTGGACCAGATTTCCGACAACAAATGATTCGTGAAAATGTTCAATCAATAAATGGAATATTATTTACTCATGAACATTCTGATCATATTGCTGGATTTGATGATATAAGACCTTTTGGATTTCGAATGGGAAAAGTACCTATATATGTAACAGATAGAGTGCTTAAAGCATTGCAAAAAAGGTACGATTATGTTTTTGTTACTGAAAATAAATATCCAAGTGCACCAACGGTTGAGGTAATTCCTGTTTCTCATAAAAAAGTATTTGAATTAAATGAGGTTACGGTTACACCTGTAGAAGTTTTACATGGAAGTTTACCTATTTTAGGGTATCGTTTTGATAATATAGCTTATATCACAGATATTAAAACTATTTCTATTGAAGAAAAAATAAAACTACAAAACTTAGATGTTTTAATAGTAACTGGATTAAGAAAAGAACCACATGCAACACATTTCAATATAGAAGAGGCATTAGCTTTTATTAAAGAATTGAAACCTAAAAAAGCATATTTAACTCATATAAGCGAGCTGTTAGGGTTTCATGAAGAAGTAGAGAAAGAATTACCTAATAATGTGTTCTTAGCATATGATGGATTAAATGTTAGTGAATAGATAGATTTTAATGATAAAGGAATAAAATTTAATTAGTACAAAAACAACATTTAGTTTGTAAACATTTATACCTTTAAGAACTGTAAAAAGATAGTTACCAATGAAAATTATAATATCACCTGCTAAATCGTTAGACTTTGAAACAAAAGCAACAACAAGCTTATATTCAGAGCCTAGATTTTTAGATAAATCAGAAAAATTAAATAAAAAACTAAGAACATTATCAAAGAAAAAAATATCAGAATTAATGAAAATATCTGATGATTTGGCAATGTTAAATTATGAAAGAAACCAAGAATGGGAGCTTCCTTTTACATTAGAAAATGCTAAACAGGCTATTTATGCTTTTACAGGTGAAGTTTTTAGAGGGGTAGATGTTGTTACTTTACCTGAAATAAAAGTGCCTATTTTACAAGATAAACTAAGAATTTTGTCTGGATTATATGGTTTACTAAAACCTCTTGATTTAATTCAGCCGTATAGGTTAGAAATGGGAACTAGATTAAAAGTAGGAAGAGCAGATAATTTATATAAATTTTGGGATGACCAATTAGCAAATTCACTAAATGAAGAATTAGATAATAATGAGTTATTAATAAATTTGGCAAGTTCTGAATATTTTAAAGCAGTGCCTAAAAAAGTATTGAAAGTACCTATGATAACTCCAGTTTTTAAAGATTTTAAAAATGGTCAATATAAAACTATCATGACATATGCAAAAAAAGCTAGAGGACTAATGGTGCGCTATATAATAGAGAATGATGTTGAAACATTAGAAGAGTTGAAAGGGTTTAATGTAGATGGATATGGTTTTTCTGAAGAAATATCTACAAAAACAGATTTAGTTTTTACAAGGTAGAAAAAAGCACTCTTAGAAAGAGTGCTTTTTTATTTTTAACAATCAGCTAAACCAACAGTAATTGCTAAACCTCCTTCAGAGGTTTCTTTGTAATTTCTATTCATGTCTTTAGCGGTTTCCCACATGGTGTCTATAACTTTATCTAAAGGAACTAAAGAGTCTTCAGGATTAGTTTCTAAAGCTAACTCAGCGGCATTTATTGCTTTTATAGCTCCCATAGCATTACGTTCAATACAAGGAATTTGAACTAAACCACCAATAGGATCACAAGTTAAACCAAGGTGATGTTCCATAGCTATTTCTGCGGCTACTAAACATTGAGATGGAGTACCTCCTAAAAGCTCAGTAAGGGCTCCAGCAGCCATTGCAGATGAAACTCCAATTTCAGCCTGACAGCCTCCCATTGCTGCAGATATAGTAGCGTTTTTCTTAAATACACTTCCAATTTCACCAGCAACTAGTAAGAATTTTTTGATGTGTTCAAAGTCGGCATTATGATTTTCTATAACTAAGTAATACATTAAAACTGAAGGTATAACTCCAGCGCTTCCATTTGTTGGAGCAGTAACAACTCTTCCTAGAGAGGCATTTACTTCATTAACAGCCAATGCACAACAACTAACCCATTTTAAAATTTCTCTAAACTTAACTTCTGTACTTCTTATAGCAGTAATCCATTCATCTTTATTTGTATAAGCAGCCTCCTTAATTAACTTTTTATGAGTTTCAAACGCTCTTCTTTTTACATTTAAACCTCCAGGTAATGTACCTTTAGTGTGGCAACCAATATACATACACTCAAGCATTGTGTTCCAAATACGTAATAATTCAGAGTCAATTTCTTCTTCAGTTTTTAAAACTAATTCGTTTTGTAAAACAATTTCAGAGATTTTTTTGTTTTTTGAATTACAATAATCTTCTAGCTCAGAGGCTCTGTTTATAGGGAAAGGGAAGTTTTGTTTGTTAATCTCAGTAGTGGTTGAAGTTTTAACTTCTTCTTGAATAACAAAGCCACCACCTATAGAATAATAAGTCTCACTAGATATTTCATTTTTTTCTTTAGAAAAAGCTCTGAAAGTTAAACCATTAGAGTGAAAAGGTAAAAAGTCTTTGTTGAAAATGACTTGGTTAATTGAGAAATTTAAAACTTTTTCAGCGTTGAAATTAAGGGTGTTAGTTTTCTTTATTTCAGAGATAATATGTTCTATATTATCAATAGGGATATATTCAGGATCAGTTCCACTTAAACCTAATAGAACAGCTAAATCAGTAGCATGTCCTTTTCCTGTTAAAGATAAAGATCCGTAAAGATCAACTTTTATAGAGGAAACGGTTTCTATAAGTTCGTCTTTTTTTAGTTTTTGAATCCATTGTTGAGCAGCTCTCCATGGACCTAAGGTGTGCGAGCTTGAAGGCCCTACACCAATTTTTAACATATCAAAAACGCTAATAAATTGTGACATAGTAATTAGTTGTTTGTAACGGGCTAAAATAAAAAAATCCTGCATTAATACTAACGCAGGATCTATTTTTTAAAAAAGAAAAAATATTACATTCCGTAAACAGATTCTTTGTCAAATTTCTTTGTTAGCATGTAGTATACTACAGCACGGTATTTATTTCTTTCAGATTTTCCAATTCGTTCCATAACTTCATTGATTGCTTCGTCTAATTTTGGACCATCAGCTAAACCTAATTTTTTTATCAAAAAGTTCTTTTTTACTGTTTCTAATTCTTTTGCATCAGAACCAGATACAGTTTCTGCATCTTTTTTATAAATAGAAGGACCTAATCCTTTTGTAACTGCTTTTAATAAATCAGTATTTGAACGAATGTCTCTGTCGTCCATAAATTTTTTATACAATTCTACTTTTTCGTCAAATTTACTCATGATTTTTTGTTTGAAAATTAAATTTTTATTCTGTTTGAATTTTTAATCCATTCAAATATAGAAAAATAATTTATTGTTTCAAATTAGTTTAGGGTATTATGTTTAGCAGTTATAATTGTTAATTATTTTGTTAACAATAAAAGTAAACAAACGTTTTTAGGCATTGTTGTTGTTGTAAATTTATATATAATTCAAATCAAAAGCCTATGCCTGTATCAAAATTTGAATCCATGTTAAAAACAAATAGCGTTTATTTTTTCGATGCTACAGAGTTTGAGTATATTATAGAACATTATTTAAACATTGGTAAACACTCATTGGCAAAAAAAGCAGTGAAGTTAGGTTTAGAACAGCACCCTAGTTCAATCCAATTAAAACTAATGCAAGTAGAATTGTTGATTTTTGATGGAGAACTACCGTCGGCAATTCAACTATTAGGAGAGATTGAAGCTGTTGAGCCTCACAATGATGAAGTATTTATACAAAAAGCCACGATTTTATCTAAAAAAAATAAACACAAAGAAGCAATAGAGGTTTTAAAAGAGTCTTTAGAATATGTTGAAGGCCCTGAAGATATTTGGTCTATGATGGGGATGGAGTATCTATATTTAGATGATTATGAAAATGCTCGTTTAAATTTTGCTAAGTGTATTGATGTTGACTATGAAGATTATTCATCACTTTATAATATTGTTTATTGTTTTGAAATGGAACAAAATAGTGAAGAAGCAATAAAGTTTTTAAATAGTTATATAGATAAAAACCCATACAGTGAAGTTGCTTGGCATCAATTAGGAAGGCAATATTTTGAAATTAAGATGTATAATAAAGCTTTAGAGTCTTTTGATTATGCTGTTATTATTGATGAAGCTTTTATAGGTGGGTATTTAGAAAAAGCTAAAACGCTTGAAAAGCTTGAGAAATATGAAGATGCAATCGATAATTATTTAATAACATTAGAGTTAGATGATCCAACTGCATACGCATATATAAGAATTGGTGAATGTTATGAGAAATTAGGGAACGTTTCTACAGCAATTCATTTTTATAAAAAGGCTGTTCATGAAGATCCTTTATTAGATAGAGGATGGATGATGTTAACTAATGCATGTTATACTAATAAAAATTATCCTAAATCTTTATATTATGTAAATAAAGCAATTCAAATAGATGAAGAAAATGCACTTTATTGGAGGAAATATGGAGATATAAATTTGAAACTAAATTTTTATGAAGAAGCAGTAAAAGCTTTTTACAAATGTATAGATTTAGGTGATAAAGAAATTGAAATATATGTAGCTCTAGCAGATATTTTATTGTTTTTAGGTGATTTTAATGATGCATTGGTTGTGTTGATTAAAGCTAAAAAAATATATAAAGAATTTGCTGAAATAGAATATCGTTTATGTGGTTTGTTTATGATTCTAGATAAAGAAGAGTACAGTTTAACACATTTAAAAAACGCGTTAGCTATAGATTATGAATATAATTTTATAATCAAAGAATTGTACCCGACAGTTTTTCAAAACATAAAGGTAAAAGAAATAATAAATAATTTTAAAAGAGTAGTTAAGTAGTTTCATTCTTTTAAATAGTAAAGTTTGATATTCCCTTTTTCGTAAATAGATAAAGGGTTTTTTTGTGCCTTTTTTTATTTCAATTAGAATATGAAGATAAAATACTTTATTTAATAGTTTAAAAAATAAACTAAAGCTAAAAAGGGACTATTAAAAATGATCAGTAACTATTATAATTTATTTTAACAGATTAATAAGAAGAAAAATTAATTTTTCTTTTTTAAATTTATACTTAAATATTTAATATAAAATAGTGTGTTTTTAACAACTAAAACCGAAAACGGTTTCGTTTTTTTTTGTTGAACCGCTCTAAAAAACAACTAGATTTGATACTATAATTTTATGGCAAAAAGAATAAAAAAAATAGCAGTAATGACTTCTGGAGGAGATTCTCCAGGAATGAACGCAGCAATAAGGTCAGTAGTTAGGGCTTGTGCTTATTACAGAACGGAATGTGTAGGAGTTTATAGAGGTTATCAAGGAATGATTGAAGGAGACTTTACATTAATGACAGCTAGAAGCGTGAATAATATAATTCATAAAGGAGGAACTATTTTGAAATCAGCTCGGTCAAAAGAATTTATGACTGTTGACGGTAGGAAAAAGGCTCATGAAAACTTATTAGAGCATAATATTGATGCATTAGTGGTGATAGGTGGAGATGGTTCCTTTACAGGAGGAGTTGTTTTTAATAAGGAGTATAATTTCCCTGTAATTGGTATACCAGGAACAATTGATAACGATATTCATGGAACATCACACACGTTGGGATATGATACAGCTTTAAATACAGCAATGGATGCTATTGATAAAATAAGAGATACAGCATCATCTCATGATCGATTATTTTTTGTAGAGGTAATGGGAAGAGATGCTGGGTTTATTGCTTTAAATGCTGGAGTTGGAGCTGGAGCAGAAGAAATATTAATTCCAGAAGAAGATTTAGGACTAGATAGAATGCTTGAGTCTCTTAAGAAGAGTAAAAGATCTGGAAAGTCATCAAGCATTGTGGTTGTAGCTGAAGGAGATAAATCTGGTAAAAACGTATATGAATTAGCTAATTATGTTGAAGAGAACTTACCAGAATATGAAGTAAGAGTTTCTGTGCTTGGTCATATGCAACGAGGAGGGTCTCCAACTTGTTTTGATAGAGTTTTAGCAAGTAGGTTAGGAGTAAAGGCAGTGGAGCTCTTAATAGATGGTAATTCAAACTTAATGGTTGGTTTAAAAAACAATGAAGTAATAGCAACTGATTTAGAAAAAGCAATAAAAGGGATACAAAATATAGATATGGAACTCCTGCGAGTTTCTGATATTATGACGACTTAAATAAATATTATGATAAAAATAGGGATTAACGGATTCGGTAGAATAGGTAGATTAGCATTTAGATCTGCAGTAAAACGGACAAATGTACAAGTAGTGGCTATAAATGATTTAATTGATGATGTAAATTATTTAGCATACATGCTTAAACATGATTCAGTTCATGGAGATTTTGACGGTACTGTAGAGGTTGTTGACAATAAATTAATTGTTAATGGAAATCATATTAGAACAACTGCTGAACGTAATCCTGAAAATTTAAAATGGAATGAAGTCGATGCAGAATATGTTATTGAAAGTACAGGTTTCTTTACATTAAAAGAAAAAGCAAAAATGCACATTACAGGAGGTGCTAAAAAAGTAGTTATTTCTGCACCATCTCCAGATGCTCCAATGTTTGTAATGGGGGTGAATAATAAAGAATTAAAAAAAACTGATACTATTTTTTCAAATGCATCATGTACTACAAATTGTTTGTCTCCAGTAGCTAAGGTATTAAATGATAATTTTGGAATAGAAGAAGGGTTAATGACTACGGTACATGCTTCAACTGCTACACAAAGAACAGTTGATGGACCTTCTTTAAAAGATTGGAGAGGTGGAAGAGCTGCAATGCATAATATAATACCTTCGTCTACAGGTGCTGCAAAAGCAGTAGGGAAGGTGATACCAGAACTGTCAGGGAAACTTACAGGAATGGCTTTTAGAGTTCCTACAATGGATGTTTCAGTGGTAGATTTAACTGTTAGGTTAAAAAAAGAAGCAAGTTATAATGATATTAAAAAAACAATGTTAAAGGCATCTGAAAATGAAATGAAAGGTGTTTTAGGGTACACAGAAGAAATGGTGGTTTCTCAAGATTTTGTAGGTGATACTAGAACTTCTATTTTTGACGCAAATGCAGGGATAGCTTTATCAGATAATTTTGTAAAAATAATCTCTTGGTATGATAATGAGATAGGATATTCAACTAAAATAGTTGATTTAGTAGAGTATTCTGCATCTTTATAAAGTATTATTAAATCTTTTATTAAAAACTGATAGGAATTTAACTCCTATCAGTTTTTTTATTTTTATAAGCTTTATATTTGTAATAGTTAAAAGCAAAAGAATTTTAAAAAAACTTTTCACTTTGTTTTTAAGTGAATAGATAAATAAAGTAGAATGATAAAAATTGGAATTAATGGATTCGGAAGAATAGGAAGGTTAGCGTTCCGTTCTGCCGTTCAAAGAGATAATATTCAAGTAGTGGCAATAAATGATTTATTAGATATAGATTATTTAGCATATTTGTTAAAATATGATTCAGTTCATGGTCGTTTTAATGGAACTGTTGAGGTTAAAGACGGTAATTTAATAGTTAATAATAAAGTTATTCGTGTAACAGCTGATAGAAACCCTGAAAATTTAAAATGGGATGAAGTAGAGGCTGATTATGTAATTGAATCAACAGGTTTTTTTACAGATAAAGATAAAGCAATGTTGCATATTAAAGGAGGAGCAAAAAAGGTTATTATATCAGCGCCATCCAAAGATGCTAATATGTATGTTATGGGAGTAAATCATGCTGATTTAACCAATGATGAAATTGTTTTTTCAAATGCCTCATGCACTACAAATTGTTTAGCTCCTTTAACAAAAGTAATTAATGATAATTTTGGGTTAAAAGAAGGTTTAATGACTACCGTTCATGCTGCAACTTCAACTCAGAATGTTGTTGATGGACCTAATAAAAAATGGCGTAGAGGTAGGTCAGTTGTTAATAATATAATACCAACAACTACTGGAGCAGCAAAAGCAGTAACTAAAGTAATACCAGAATTAAAGGGAAAGTTAACAGGAATGGCAGTAAGAGTTCCTGTAGCTGATGTATCTTTAGTAGATTTAACTTTTAGAACAGAAAAAGCAACCTCATTAAAAGATATTTTAAAAGCTTTAAAAGAAGCTTCTGAAGGAGATTTTAAAGGAATTATCGGTTATACCGAAGATGAAGTAGTTTCTCAAGATTTTGTTTCTGAACCTAGAACTTCTGTTATTGATGCTGATGCATGCTTAGAGTTAAATGAAAACTTTTTTAAAGTGATATCATGGTATGATAATGAATTTGGATACGCTACTAAAATAGTAGATTTATTAGAGTATTCTGCATTACTATAAGTTTTAAAGAAAGTATTAAAATAAAAAAACTCCCTTATTTGAAGGGAGTTTTTTTATTTTAACTGTAATTATTTTATAGCAATCATACTGATTTCTACATTTACAAATTTAGGTAAATTAGCTACTTCTACTGTTTCTCTTGCAGGTGCAGTTTCTTCATTGAAATAAGTAGCATACACTTCGTTAATTTTAGAGAAATTGTTCATGTCTGAAATAAAAATTGATGTTTTTACAACATTTTCAAAAGTCATTTCAGCAGCAGTTAACACTTCTCTCATATTTTCCATTACTTGTTTAGTTTCTAGTTCAATAGAATCTAAAACTAGTTCGCCAGTTTCTGGATTGAAAGCTATTTGACCTGATGTATATAAGGTGTTTCCACTTAATACTGCTTGATTGTATGGGCCAATAGGAGCTGGGGCTTTACTTGTTGTTATTATTTTTTTCATGAAATTATATGTGTGTTTGTTTAGTTTTAAAATAATACCCTATCTGGTGGTTTGTTTTTGTCCCATTTTAAGTCTCTTAATACAGATGACTTAACACCAATAAAAAAGTTGTAAGAAGCAAATTGACCGAAAGGAGTCCAAGAAAAATTAAAATTCCAACTATCTAAATCTCTAGCAAATCTTAATGTGGTATTAGTAAAGGCATTTCTTTTTATGTCATAACCAGAATTGATTCCTACTTTCCATTTAGGAGATAATTCCACATTACCGCTAAACATTAATGAATTGTTACCAATACCACTAACTATACCATTATTACTGTAATTAACGGCATATACTATATTAAGGTTCCAAGGAATGTTTGCTTTATATAAGTTAGCTTTTTTTGTAGTATTTTCAGAATTTAAATTGTTTTGAGTATTGCTAGGGTTAGAACTGAAATCATTTGTAGCGGGAAGGTTTTCTCCAAAAACATCAGGGGTGTTTTGAGCACCATTTCCAGATTTATTTTCACCTTTTTTTTCTTCTTTTTTGTCAAAATCTCTACTAGAAATAGAATAGTTTGCACTAATTCCAACATTTGTAATTCTAAATATATCAGAATTAAATTTGTCAATTAAATTCCCCTTGCTGTCTACTTGATATGGGTTTAGAGTAGCGTTAAGGTTTACTGCTAATTTATCTTTAAAAAGACGAGTACCTGCACTAGCTTGTACTGGGCTCCAGCGTAAACTATCGGCAGCAATATTATAGCTACTGCTAAAGTTTAAGTTGTTTAAAATAGTTATCTTTTGATCTTCTTCATCACTGTCAGGATCTTTGGGGGCTACTTTAGCTTCTAATACATTGTTTAAAGAAATACCTATTGAATTTGATACACCGCTTGCAGGAGTTCCATAAATCCCTCCCTCAAAAGGAGAGTAAGTTAATAAGTCGTTAGGGTTGCTACTTTGTTGTACTTGTAGGTTATGGTTTTTAGCAAAATCTGGTCGATAACCATAAGAAATTGAAGGTCTAAACGTATGTCTAATAGCTTTTAATCTTCCTTTTTTAAAGTTAAAAGTACCATATACATTAGTAGAAAGTGAAACTCCAAAATTATAATCATTAAAACGATTAAATCCACTTATAGTATCATTAACAACCGCACCTTGATTACCATTTGAATTACGTATATTAGGGTCAAAACGTTTATTAATTTTTCTAAAATACCAAACATCTTTATAATTTACACTTGGTGATAAAGTAAAATATTTAAAAGCTTTTATATTAGTATTTGCACTTGTGTTATGTTGAATTCCGGCATTTGCTTTTTTAAACATCATAGGTTTAAAAAACTCTGCATCTGTAGTGTTAATTCTATATTCTCCACTCATACTATAACCAATTCCCATTTTTTGAATAGGGTTATCTTTTAAACCACCTTTACCAGTAAAAGGATAAATTCTATCCATGTTTACTTGTAGTGAAGGAAGTGTCATAGTAATAGAATTATTGTTGGTGTTTTGAGAATGTGTAGCTGTAACATTCATGTTAAAAGGAGTGCCAACAAAGTTTTTAAAATATGATATAGAAGAACTTAAAGTGTTTGTTAATCGTTGAGAGTTATTTAACTCGTTAATAGATTGATTGTAATATTGACTACTACCAACATTAACAGAAGCTGAAAATCGGGAGTTTGGACTCGATTTTGAATCTTGGCTATGGTTCCATCGAATATTGAAATTAGATCGTTTACTATAGCCAGTTAAACCTCTAACTCCTTCAATAATATTTTCAAATCTAACACTGAAATTACCACTGAATTTGTAACGTACGTAATAATCAGAGTCACTGCTAAGCCCCCAACTACCATTAGTATATATATCACCTAAAAGAGTTAAATCAAAATAATCACTTAAAGCAAAGTAATATCCTCCATTAGATAAAAAGAACCCTTGGTTAGAACGTTCACCATAAGATGGAATAATAAATCCTGAAGAACGTTTATCTGCTAAAGGGAAATATGCAAAAGGTAAAAATAAAGGAGTTGGAACGTCTGCTATTACTAAATGACTTCCTCCAACTATAATTTTTTTACCAGGTACTAGCTTTGCTTTATTTGTAGCAATATAAAAATCAGGATTTTTCTTTTTAGAAGTTGTAAAGCGAAGTTTACGCATAAAAACCGTTGAATCATTAACCCGTTTGGTTTTTTCACCATAAGTAATTATACCACTTTGAACAGTTTTAACTCCATAAACTAATGCCTTTTTTGTTTTAAAATTAAAAAGGATAGAGTCTTGTTCACTTTCTTGATCTCCTTGTTTAAAAACAGGTCTTTGATGGTAGCCTAAACTATCTTTTATACCTTTAGCGTACAAAGTGTTTTTCTTGTAATCTAAAATAATAATACCAGCTTTTAAATCTATATCGGTGTATGTAACTCTAGCTTTATTGTATAAAGTTACAGTTCTGTTTTTTGCATTTTGTATTGTGTAATCTTCAGCGTCATGGGTAATAATACCATCAATAACCTCTTTGGGTTTTATTGAATCAGTAACGGTTGAGTCTTTGATTTTTTTTAATTTACTTTCTTTTTTGACATTAAAAAGAGTGTCTTTAGAAATTTTTAACTCCTTTTTTTGTTGAGGTTTCTGAGAGCTAATCCCTTTTTTACCAAATTCTTGAGCGTTACTTAATTGAAAACAAAAAAGGTAGAAAGCTAAAAGTATGTAAGTTAGATTTGTTTTCAATATATTAAATACTATTTTTGTGTTTAATTAAATATATGGCTTACTATTTGCGTTAACAAATTTTAAATGTCAAAATTACTTAAAATTTATTGATGAAAATCTTAAAATTCACCAAAAATAATATCAAAAATTTAACTTTTATATTTTTTATAGGAATTACTTTTTTTACGTGCGTTACATCGGTAAACGCTCAAAAGAAGTATGTTGTTGTTCTTGATGCTGGGCATGGAGGGAAAGATCCAGGTAATCTAGGTAACGGATATAGAGAAAAAAATATAGCACTACGTGTTGCGTTAGATGTAGGTAAAGAATTACTAACATCTAGAGATATAAAAGTTGTTTTTACCCGAAAAAAAGACGTTTTTGTAGAGTTACATAACAGGGCGAAAATAGCAAATAACAAAAAAGCAGATTTATTTGTTTCTATTCATTGTGATTCATATTCTAAAGATAGAGCACATGGAGCAGGAACTTTTGTTTTAGGATTAAGAGGTAATAGCGGAAATTTAGAAATAGCAAAAAGAGAAAATGCTTCTATTTTATACGAAGATAATTACGAACAAAATTATGACTATAATCCAAACTCTCCTGAATCACTAATCGGTTTATCAGTGTTACAAGAAAAAAACTTAGATAATAGTTTAGCGATAGCTGGTCATATTCAATCTAATTTTTCTAATTTAAAAAGGTTTGACAGGAAAGTAAAACAAGATAACTTTTTAGTATTAAGAGAAACGATTATGCCTAGTGTTTTGGTAGAACTTGGTTTTTTAACTAATAAAGCTGAAGGCCGTTTTTTAAATACTAGAAGAGGTCAAATAAAAATGGCAAAAGCCATTGCTGATGCAATAAAGAAGTACGTTAATCAATTAAAAATTAATACAGTTGGGGGTAGTCTACCTGTAATTGTTGAAAAAACTAAAAAAGAAATTGTAGCTAAAAAGAAGCCAGCACCAAAAGAAATAGTTACTAAAAAAATAGTTACACCAAAAAAGAAAGTTAAAAAAGATAAAAAGAAAACTCAAAATATTGTTGTAAAAAAGCAAAAGATAAATAAATCTTTAATAGAGTTTAAAGTTCAAATTGCAGCTTCTAAAAGAAGTCTAACAAAAAATAATTTTAATTTAAAAGGATTGAGAAACGTAAAATCATTATTTATTGATGGGTATTATAAATATTATTATGGTAATACTGTTGTTTTTCAAGAGATTAAAAAGTTTTTGTCTGAAGCAAGAAAGGCAGGACATAAAGATGCTTTTGTTGTAGCCTTCAAAGGAGGAAAAAAGATTTCAATAAAAGAAGCATTAAAAACAAAGTAAATTAAATACTAACTGCCCAATAACTCCAAAATAATTGTTATTTTCGCTTGTAATAATTTTTTTAGATGTCTAAGGAGTTAAAAACAGGAATTGTAGCAGTTGTAATCATAGCATTATTTGTATGGGGGTATAATTTTTTAAAAGGACAAGATCTTTTTAGCCCAAATGCAAGACATTTTTATGTTGAATATGATAATATAAATGGACTAAATCAAGCTAGTTTAGTAACCATAAATGGATTAAAAGTAGGTAAAGTTGCAGAAATAAACTTTAGCTCTAATCCTGAAAGAAAAGGAAAAATAGTTGTTAAAATTTTTCTTGAAAATAAATTTAAATTTTCTAAAAATAGTATCGCCAAGATTTATTCAGCTGGTTTAATGGGGGGGCAAAATTTAGCTATTGTACCATTTTATGATGGCGAAGAAGCAAAAACTGGAGATTTTCTAAAAGGAAAAGTAGAGTCAGACCTTATAGCTTCTTTAAGTGAAAAGTTAAGCCCTAAAATAGAAAGTACATTGGTTGGTGTTGATACCTTGGTAAATGCTTTAAATCAAGTTCTTAATACTAAGTCAAGAGAAAGTTTAAATAGAAGTATTTTAGGACTTGAAGGAACTATTTCTGATGTTCGAAAAACTTTAGCTTCAGTAAATCACTTAGTAACTAGTAATAGATCAAATTTAGATTCTACTCTAAATAATGCTAAAAAAATAACAGATAATTTTTCTAAAGTGTCTGAAGAATTAGCCAAAGCTAACCTTTCACAAACGGTAAAGAAGCTTGAAACGGTATTAGCCAGTGCTAATGTCATATTATCAAATGTTAAAAGTGGTAAAGGAACTCTTGGTAAATTAATGACAGATGAAAAAATGTATACTAACTTAACAAACGCTTCTAAAGAAATGGAAGAGTTGTTACGTGAGTTAAAATTAAATCCAAAACGATTTGTACATTTTTCATTATTTGGAAAAAAAGCTAAGCCATTTAATAAAGAAAAAAATAAGAAAAATATAAGTAATACTAAATAAATATTATCTTTTTAATGAGTTGGATTAAAATAATTTCGTTTAATGAAGCGCAAGGAAAATTAAAAAGGTTATATTCAAAAGTAACAGGACCTAATAATAATGTAGACAACATTATGTTAATTCATGGCTTAAGACCACATACAATGGTAGGTCATATGTCATTGTATAAAAACGTACTACATAATAGTAATAATACACTTCCTAAATGGTATTTAGAAACACTAGGAGTTTATGTTAGTATATTAAATAAGTGTGATTACTGTATTGAGCATCATTTTTTAGGATTGAAAAAGTTATTAAAGGACGACGAAAAATCTGACTCTATAAGAAAACAACTTGAGTTAAATAGTTATGAGTCTATTCTAGATCATAAGTATATTGAAGGATTAAAGTATGCTGAGAAATTGACTTTAGAACCTAATAAGTTAATAGAAGAACATATAGAAAAACTGAGAAAGAAAGGATTAACTGATGGAGAAATTCTTGAAATAAATCAAGTGGTTAGCTATTTTAATTATGCTAACAGAACGGTTTTAGGATTAGGAGTTTCTACAAAAGGAGATGTTTTAGGTTTATCACCTAACAGCTCTGAAGACGATAATTGGAATCATCAATAAAACTAACAAATAATACATGGAAAATTACGTACCAAACATCTTTTTTGCAATTATTTTAATAGCAGGTATAGGATATTTTGTAATGAATGTTCGAAAGCTGATCAGAAATATTAAATTAGGTAAAGATATTGACAGAACTGATAGAAAACCAGAGCGATGGAAAAATATGGCTAAAATAGCTTTAGGTCAATATAAAATGGTTCGCCGACCTGTATCAGGAATTTTACACGTAGTAGTTTATGTAGGGTTTATTCTGATTAACATTGAAATGCTTGAAATAGTTATCGATGGATTATTTGGAACGCATCGTGTTTTTCAACCAATATTGGGTGATACTGTATATGGTTTTTTAATTGGGAATTTTGAGGTTTTAGCACTTTTAGTTTTTGTTGCTGTTATTGTTTTTTGGTTCCGTAGAAATATTGAAAAGGTAAAGCGTTTCTGGAGTAAGGAAATGAAAGGATGGCCAAAGAATGATGGGAATATCATTCTATATTTTGAAATGGTTTTAATGTCATTATTTTTAATAATGAACGCAACTGATGTTGCTTTTCAAGAAGCAGGAACCGGAAATGTTATTTCACAATTTATAGCACCTTGGTTTAATGGTTTTTCACATGAAGAATTACACACTATAGAAAAAGTTTCATGGTGGTTGCATATTGTAGGGATTTTAATATTCTTAAACTACTTGTACTATTCAAAGCACTTGCACATATTATTAGCATTTCCAAATACATTTTTTGCTAATTTAAAACCTAAAGGACAGTTTACAAATGTAGAATCTGTTACTAAAGAGGTTAAAATGATGATGGATCCTGATGCAGACCCTTATGCAATGCCAGAAGAAGGAGAAGAAGAAGGTGAGCCTGAAAAGTTTGGAGCATCAGATGTTACTGATTTAAATTGGGTACAATTAATGAATGCTTATACTTGTACCGAATGTGGTAGATGTACTTCGTCTTGTCCAGCTAACTTAACAGGAAAAGAATTATCTCCTCGTAAAATAATGATGGATACTCGTGATCGATTAGAAGAGGTTGGGAAAAACATAGATGCGAATGGAGGTACATTTAAAGATGATGGAAAACAATTATTAAACGATTATATTTCCCCTGAAGAATTATGGGCTTGCACAAGTTGTAATGCATGTGTACAAGAATGTCCTATAGGAATTGATCCATTGTCAATTATTATGGAAATGCGTCGTTATTTAGTTATGGAAGAGTCAGCGGCTCCTCAAGAGTTGAATATGATGATGACCAATATTGAGAATAATGGAGCACCTTGGCAGTATAGTCAAATGGATAGACTTAATTGGAAAGATGAGTAAAGTTTTAACTTAATTAAAAACTTTATAATAATGAAAAGGAGCATTTAAAATTAATAATAAAAACTAATAATTTACAATATGAACGTACCAACAATGGCAGATATGATGGCTCAAGGGAAACAACCAGAAGTGTTGTTTTGGGTAGGAGCAGCTGGAAGTTACGATGATAGAGCAAAGAAAATAACAAAAGCTTTTGTAAAAATATTACACCAAGCTAATGTTGATTTTGCAGTATTAGGTACAGAAGAGAGTTCAACTGGTGACGCTGCTAAACGAGCTGGAAATGAGTTTTTGTTTCAAATGCAAGCAATGACTAATATAGAAGTGTTGAATGCTTATGAAGTTAAAACTATTGTAACATGTGATCCTCATTCATTTAATACCTTAAAAAATGAATATACAAGCTTAGGAGGCAATTATGAGGTTTTTCATCATACTCAATATATAAGTAAATTAATAAAAGATGGTCGCTTATCAATAGAAGATGAGATTTTAAAAAATAAACGTTTAACATATCATGATCCTTGTTATTTAGGAAGAGCAAATGATGTTTATGAAAGCCCTCGTGAATTAATTCGTCGTTTAGGAGTTAAAATGACTGAAATGAAGCGTCATAAATCTACAGCATTATGTTGTGGTGCAGGTGGAGCACAAATGTTTAAAGAGCCAGAAAAAGGTGATAAAGACATTAATATTCTAAGAACAGAAGACGCATTAGAAACTAAACCACAAATAATAGCTACTGGATGTCCTTATTGTAACACAATGATGACTGATGGAGTTAAGTTTAAGGAAAAAGAAAACCAAATAGAGGTTAAAGACATTGCAGAGTTAATTGCTGAAGCAAATAAATTATAAAAATATATAACCGTTAATATAAAAAAGGCTGTCTTATAAATGAAGACAGCCTTTTTTCTTGGGGGACTTTTAGAAATTTAATAGCTATAAACTTTTGAATCTTGTAATATTAAAAAATCAGATAAGTTTGATTTAATAAAATTTTTAAGTTTATTAGAAAATTCATAAGTAGGAACAATATCAAACTTCTTGAGTTTTGTGATATAACAAAAAGTAAGTGCAATATCTTTATCTTTTAATAAGGTGTTACTTCTCGATCTAAAAACTTTAATTAGCATGTCATCTATGCTCCCTTTTTTAATAATACTATCTTGATTAATTGTAATGTTTGCCATATAATAAAATTTGGTTAATACTTATGTTAAAAAAATACATATCTAATTTACTGATAATTAAGTATTTGTGAAATAGGTGTATGCCCCTTAATTCATTTAAGGGGTTTCCCGTAGATTTTTAAGGGGAATCCATTAAGTGTCTGTTAATCTAGCGTTTACCTTTTTTTGTTTTTTTATAAATCAGTAAAACTTAAAACAAAATATTCTTGAAAAGAATATTTTGTGAGTATTCTTAAGTTACAAACTTATGTATGTTTTTGAAATACTATTTAAATAGATTTGGTAGCTTGAAAATTTATAGAGTCTAACTTTCCTATTAAAAATAACTCTTTTTTTTGTTAAAAAATAAGTTCTACGATACTAATATTTAGTGTGAGAATAATTGTAAATAAATTGATTTTTAAATAATTAGCACAATGTTTTTTTGCTAATTACTTTATTTTAAGTATATTCATAATATTAAAGTTATATATTTTATGTTTAGAATAATTGATTTATAGGGGGACGTTCGGTTTGTTTTATTATTAACCAAATGCTTATAAATAATTTATGAAACTAGCAATTATAACTGCTTATCCACCAAGTAAGGTAACTTTAAATGAATATGGTTACTATTTGGTGAAAAATTTTAGAGTAAAAAAAGAAATAACGGAGCTTATTTTGCTAACAGATGTTACCAAAGAAGCTAAGATTATTGATTTTAAAGAAAAAGGATGTAAGATATCTGTAGTAGAATGTTGGAAGTTTAATAAAATTTCTAATTTTTTAACTATATCTAAAGCTATTGAAAAAACTAAACCAGATGCTATACTGCTTAATTTGCAGTTCATGAAATTTGGTGATAAAAAAATACCTGCTGCATTAGGCTTAACGCTACCCTATATTTTTAAATTAAAAAAAATACCTACTATAGTATTATTACATAATATTTTAGAAAAGGTAGATTTGAATAAAGCCGGTTTTACTGGTAATAAAACACTTGCTTCTATATATAATTATATTGGTACAGTTTTAACAAAGCTCATTTTAAAAGCTAATGTCGTTACGGTAACTATTAATAAATACGTTGGAATAATAGAAGATAAATATAAAGCTACTAATATTAAGTGTATACCACATGGAACTTTTGAAGAACTAACTGAGCCTTCTTATAGCATTCCTAAAGGACCAAAAAAAATAATGACCTTCGGAAAATTTGGCACATATAAAAAGGTAGAAGTATTAATTGAAGCTGTTGAGAAATTAAGAGCAACAGAAGAAATAGATTTAGAAATTATTATAGCTGGTACTGATAACCCAAATGTTCCCGGATATTTAAAAAAGGTAAAAGAAACATTTAAGCATGTACCTAAGCTTGTTTTTACAGGTTATGTTGAAGAAAGTGCTGTTCCTAAGTTATTTGAAGAAAGTAGTGTTGTTGTTTTTCCTTATACTTCTACAACTGGCAGTTCAGGGGTATTGCATCAAGCGGGTAGTTATGGACGAGCAGTTGTGATGCCAAACATTGATGATTTAGCAACGTTATCTGAACAAGAAGGATATAAAGCTGAATATTTTGAAACTGAAGATGCAAGTAGTTTAGCTACGGCTTTAAATAAAATAATTAAAGATGATACTTACAGAATGTCATTAGGAAAAGCCAATTATGAAGCAGCTACCAAATACCCAATGTCTAAAATAGCACAAATGTATTTAGATACGTTTAATACTATTATTAGTGAAGTAGATTTAAAATAAAAACTTGATTAGTAAAAATAACTTATTTCTTATATAATAAGTTATAAAAATAAATATAACCCGTCCCTATAAAAAAAGAAACATGAAAATACTTATTATTGATGACCAAGAATTAGTTTTATTACCAATTGAAAAGAGATTAAAAAAATTAGGCTATGAAGTGAAAACGGAAACAAATGGATTTAATGGAATTAAATTATTTGATTCGTTTAGTCCAGATCTTGTAATATTAGATATTAATATGCCTATAATTTCTGGATTTGATATTCTTAAACATATTAAAAAAAATAAAAAATCAACATCAAAAATAATGATATTATCGGGAAGTACTGATAATAATGATGTAGTTAAAGGTTTTGATTTAGGAATCCATGATTACATGAAAAAACCAATTAGTTTAAATGAAATCTGCGTAAGAACTAAACGTTTAATTGGAGTACCGGAATTACAAGAAAGCAATACAAATTTTAATGAAAATATAATTATTCAGAAAAGAGTAGTTGGTGTTGTAATTCCCTGTTATAATGAAGAAGAAAGATTATTAAAAGATGAATTTTTAAAGGTTTTAGATAATTATTCAGGGTATTATTTATGTTTTGTAAATGACGGAAGTTCTGATAGAACTTTAGAGGTTTTAGAAGAGTTGAAAGTAGGAAGAGAAGATTATATAACAATATATAATTGTGAAAAGAATGGTGGGAAAGCTGAAGCAGTAAGACAGGGAATGCTGTACTTACAACGTTATAAAGCTTTAGATTATGTTGGTTTTTTAGATGCAGATTTATCTACTGATTTTAATGATTTTGAAGATTTAGTGGTAACAATTGAAAATTCAGATTATAAGATAGTAAGTGGTTCTAGAATTCAAAGAATGGGAGCAAATATTGCTAAAGATTCTGCTAGAGGTCTTATAAGTTTAATCATAAACTATATTATAAGAAAAATCTTATCTATGGATATTAAAGATACCCAATGTGGTGCTAAAATATTTAGAAAAGATGTGGTAAGATTACTGTTTAGTGAAAAGTTTTTAACTAAATGGTTGTTTGATGTAGAATTATTTATTCGATTAAGAAAAACTTTTAGTTTAGAGAAAGCTAAAAAAATGATATGTGAACAACCTTTAAAGCGATGGATCCATGTTGATGGTTCAAAATTATCAATGAAAGATTCATTTAAGATTATTTTTCAATTAGGACAAATAATATGGAAATATAGAAAAAGGGAAGAAAAAATAGAATATCAACGAAGTTTTAAAGCAAAAATGACTTCATTAGAACAGAGTAGTTCTATTTAAGATATAAAACTTTCTTAAAAGTGTATTGTACTCTTATGTATATGTTTTTATGGTATAAACTTTGTTATTAGTGTAAGCTAATAATCAAAATAATATACAAAATGAAATACTTTTACACCCTTCTGTGTTTATTTCTTCTTTCATGTAACGATGTAGATTTCTCGTTAAATGAAAGTGATTTTTCATCAGTTACTTTTAAAGTAAATAGTAATGATACTAATCATCAGGCAAAAATAAGAACAGTATTTATTGAGTCAGGTTTTTTTAAATTTGATGATACATATGATGTTGGAAGTTTACCTTTTAAAAAATCATACAATGGAGAAATTAATTTTACTGCTAGTTTAGCTTTAGAATATCAAGATAAAACTACCAAAAACTTTGGAAATTACTCAATTGATATACAAATGTTCAGAGATAATATTTTAATTCAAGAAAGAGCTTTTATAATAGATTCTCCAGGAAAAAAGGTTAGTTTCGATGTTATGATAAATAAATAAAAATAGAATAAAAAGGAATGATAAAAAGGAAGATGTAGTCTTCCTTTTTTTATGTGTAAATATTTATCTTTGAAAATTATATTGGATAAATGAAAAACTACATAAAAGCAGCACGCCTGCGAACTTTGCCATTATCAGTATCAGGAATTATTGTTGGAGCTTTTTTAGGGAACTATGATTGTTTTATTACTGTTCAAGATACTTTTTTTAATTCAACGGTATGTGTAAAAAGAATACCTTTATACCAATCAGGAATTTTCTGGTTAGCAATTTTAACTACCATAGGTTTTCAAGTATTGTCTAATTTTGCTAATGATTATGGAGATGGTATTAAAGGAACTGATAACGATAGAAAAGGAGAAGCAAGAATGGTGTCATCTGGAGTAATTACACCTAAACAAATGAAAAGAGCAATGATTATTACTGCGATTATAACGTTAGTGATAGCTTTATTACTTATTTATGAGGCTTTTGGAAAAGAAAACTTTTTATACTCTGTAATTTTCTTTGCACTTGGAGTTTCATCTATAGTAGCAGCAATAAAATATACAGTAGGTAAATCTGCTTATGGGTATAGCGGATTTGGAGATGTCTTTGTTTTCATTTTCTTCGGTTTATTATCAGTAGTAGGTACTTATTTTTTATATGTAAAAGAGTTAAACTTCGTCATTTTTTTACCAGCTTTTACTGTTGGTTTATTAAGTACTGCAGTGTTGAATTTAAACAATATGCGAGATAGAGTAAATGATGCAAAATCAAATAAAAATACACTAGTTGTTAAATTAGGAGCTGAATCAGCAAAATATTATCACTATAGTTTATTAGTTAGTTCTTTCTTATTTACTTTCTTATACACAGTAATACAATATCAATCACCATTTCAATTTTTATTTATAGTAGCGTATATTCCATTAATAAAGCATTTGATTTTTGTGATGAAAAATAAAGAGGAAGTGTTATTAGATGGAGAATTGAAAAAAGTAGCTTTAAGCACATTTTTATTTGCCATCCTTTTTGGATTAGGACAAGTTTTGTAAATTTAAGCAAAAACGAGTTTATGAAAACATTTTTTAAATTAATAGTCTTATTTATTTTTATTGTTGGTTGTAAGGATAACGAAAAAATAAGCTATGGTTATTCGGAAATTGCTTTTGATGAAGATTATTCTGTACAAGGAAATCTTTTAAAAGAAGAAAAAAATCATTCTGAAACTCCTTCAAAGGAGCGGAAATTAATTAAAAATGGTTCTATTGAATTTGAAGTAGTTTATTTGAAAAAAACTAGAGCTAAAATTCTTCAAGCTGTTAAAAAGTATAACGGATATGTTTCAACGGATAATGAATATAATTCATCTGATAGAAAAAGTACAGTAATAAATATAAGGGTTCCAGCCAGTAATTTTGATATTTTACTAAAAGATATTTCTGAAGGAATTGAGAGTTTTGATCAAAAAAATATTAGAATTAAAGATGTTACAGAACAATTTTTAGATGTAGAAGCTCGATTAAAAAACAAAAAAGAGTTAGAGAAAAGATATTTAGAAATTCTTAAAAAGGCTAAAAGCGTAAAAGAAATTTTAGAAGTAGAAAAAGAAATAGGTAAATTAAGAGAAGATATTGAAGTTGCTGAAGGAAAACTAAAATATTTACAAAACCAAGTATCATTCTCTACATTAAATATCACTTTTTATAAAACAATTTCTAGTCAAACTAATTTTGGTAAAAATATTTCTGAAGCTTTTAAAAATGGTTTTAAAAATTTAAAAACATTTTTAATTTTTATAATTAATATTTGGCCATTCATATTATTAATATCTCTAGTTTTTTATTTGTTTAAAAGATGGAGAAATAAAAGAAAAAAATAAAAAAATGAATATTACTTTTTACGGACATGCTTGTTTTGGTATAGAAATAAATGGAACCAATTTACTTGTTGATCCATTCATAACAGGAAACTCTCAAGCAACTCATATAGATATTGAAACAATAAAAGCTGATTATATTTTACTAACACACGCACATCAAGATCATGTATTAGATGTTGAGTTGATAGCTGAAAAAACGGATGCTACTATTGTTTCTAATTATGAAATAGTAATGTATTATAATGCAAAGAATTTAAAAGGGCATCCTGTAAACCATGGAGGTACATTTAAAACTGATAAATTTTCTGCTAAATATGTAAATGCAATACATACTTCATCTTTTGCTGATGGAACTTATGGAGGTCAACCAGGAGGTTTTGTAATTAGTTCAGGGAATAAATCTTTATACATTGCAGGAGACACAGCAGTAACAATGGATATGAAATTAATACCGATGACTACAAAATTAACAGCTTCTATTTTTCCAATAGGTGATAATTTTACAATGGGAGTTGAAGATGCAATTATAGCATGTGATTTAGTAGAATGTAATAAAGTTATTGGATGTCATTTTAATACATTTCCTCCAATAGAAATAAATACAGAAGATGCTAAAAAACAATTTTCAATTAAAGACAAAGAATTAACCTTGTTAGCAATAGGTGAATCTATAACAATATAAATTTATAAATAGTACTATCATGAAAACAGTAAAAATTATTTTAGGAATTATCATAACATTGTCTATTGCTTTTTTTGCTACAGGGTTAATAATTAAAGAATTAAATTATGAATCTAAAGTAACTATTAATAAACCAGTAGAAGAAGTTTTTGCTATTTTTAATAATGATGAAAATTTATCAAAATGGATTCCTGAAATTAAATCTATTAAAGAAATCAATAAAGTTGATGGAATGGTAGGTAGTACCTACGCAGTTACAGTGATAAGTCAAGGGCAAGAAATGACTCTAGAAGAAAAGGTGTTAGCATATGAACCGAATAAAAAAGTAAAGTTAATGTTCAATGGAGGAGGAATGCTTAAAACAGACGACTATATATTTGAAAGTAATGGAGGTAATACTATAATTAAGCTAAAGGCAAACTGTAAAAGTACAGGGTTTATTTTAGGATGTATGTTACCATTTGTGAAAGGGAAGTTACAGGAACAAGACCAACAATATCTTACTAATTTTAAAGAGTTTGTAGAAAAAAACTAATGATAAAAGCAAACTATAAACAGTACCTGTTAAATTTTAAACAAGCAAGTGGAACTTCACGAGGTGTTTTAAGAACTAAAGAAACGTGGTTTATAATTCTTGAAGAAGAGGGAAAGAAAGGCTATGGAGAGTGTGGTTTGTTTAGAGGGTTGAGTATAGATGACACTCTTGATTATGAACAAAAATTAAAGTGGGCATGTTCAAACATTAATTTAGGGGTAGAAAAACTCTTAAGTAGCTTAATTGAATACCCGTCTATTCAATTTGGACTTGAACAAGCATTTCTATCATTAAATAGTTCTAACCCTTTTGAATTATTTCCATCAAATTTCACTGAAGGGAAAAGTGAAATTTCTATTAACGGTTTAATTTGGATGGGAGACAAAACATTTATGCAACAACAAATTAAAGATAAGTTGCAACAAGGGTTTACTACTATAAAAATGAAAATAGGGGCAATAGATTTTGAAACAGAAATCGCATTGTTAAAATCGATAAGAAAAGAGTTTTCTCCTAATGAAATAGAGCTACGTGTTGATGCTAATGGGGCGTTTAAACCTGAAAATGCATTAGATAAATTGCAAAGATTATCTGAATTAAAAATGCATTCTATTGAACAACCTATTAAACAAGGACAATGGCAAGAAATGGCTAACTTATGTAAAAAAACACCTTTGCCAATTGCTCTAGATGAAGAATTAATTGGCGTTTTTTCAGAAGAAAAAAAGCAAAAATGTATTGAAACTATACAACCACAATACATTATCTTAAAACCAAGTTTGGTAGGTGGTATAAAAGGTAGTAATGAATGGATTAAGATAGCAGAAAAATACAACGCTGGTAACTGGATAACAAGTGCGTTAGAAAGTAATATAGGGTTGAATGCTATAGCTCAATGGACGTTTACATTAAATAATCCATTACCCCAAGGATTAGGAACTGGAAGTTTATTTACGAACAATTTTGAGAGTCCTTTAGAAGTGAAAAATGGAAGTTTACAATATGTTACTAACAAAAAATGGAATTTTAAAATATAGAATATGAATTTTATACAGCAGGCATATAAAGGAGAAAATAAATGGTATTTGTATATACTTGTTATTTTTATTGTTTTTTTTGGTTGGCAATTTTTAGGTGTAATGCCTTTAGCGTTAACAGCAATTCTCCATTCAGCTGATGTTGCTGAATTTACCCAAGCAGCTAATGATAATTTTATGACATTAGATATAAATAAAAACTTGTTTTTATTTATGATGATAGTAATGTTTGCTTTGGGATTACTTTTTTTGTTTATAGGAATCAAGTTTGTTCATAAAAGACCTGTAAAAACAATAGTAACAAGTAGAAACAAAATTGATTGGAAACGTTTTTGGTTTGGTTTTTTTACTTGGGGAATTATTTCATCATTAGTAATTGGAGTTGGTATTTTATTAGAACCAGAGAGTTATGTATGGAATTTTAATGCCGTACCTTTTTTTACTTTAGTAGCTATATCCTTTTTGTTTTTACCAATACAAACTAGTTTTGAAGAACTTCTTTTTAGAGGTTATTTTATGCAGGCTTTAGGAATTTTAGTAAAAAATAGATGGCTTCCTTTACTTATAACATCAGTAGCCTTTGGTTTATTACATGGGGCTAACCCTGAAGTTGAAAAATTAGGGGCTGTTTCTATGGTGTTTTATATTGGAACTGGGTTGTTTTTTGGAATAACAACATTAATGGACGAAGGAACTGAGTTGGCTTTAGGGCTACATGCCATTAATAATATCGTAGCAGCATTTTTTGTAACGACAGATTGGACAGTTTTTCAAACAAATGCATTATTTATAGATACCTCTGAGCCTTCAGTTGGATTGGAGATGTTTCTTCCAGTATTTGTTTTGTATCCTTTAATGTTAATATTCTTTTCTAAAAAATATGGATGGAATAACTGGAAAGATAAACTTGTAGGAAAGATAAGTGCTCCAGCAGGTGATGAAGTATTAGAAGACATAGGCAAAGTAAATTAATATGAATATTGATTTTCAGTTAAATAGTCGAAGTTTTACAGATGTGGAGGAATTATTAGAGTATTCTAAAAGTTTATCTGTTGATAGTTATCATTTTTTCTCTAATTGGTTTAATGATGAAGATTTTATTGTAGTACAAACTTCTGGATCAACAGGTACTCCTAAATCTATACAATTAAAGAAAGAGCACATGCGTAATTCAGCTATAGCTACTGGAACTTTTTTTAATTTAAAAGAAAAAACTACAGCGCTTTTATGCATGTCTACTAACTATATAGCAGGAAAAATGATGTTGGTAAGAGCATTAACTTTAGGTTGGCATATTGATGTGGTTGAACCAAAATCTAATCCACTTGATGGTATTGATAAAGTTTATGATTTTTCTGCAATGGTACCTTTACAGTTACAGGCATCTTTGAATGAAATATATAGAGTGAAGAAATTAATAGTTGGTGGTGGTGTAGTTTCAACTGATTTAGTAGAAAAAATACAAGGAATCTCTACAGAGGTTTTTGCTACTTATGGTATGACTGAAACTATCACGCATATTGCTGTTAAAAAGTTAAATAATTTTTCTTCATCGAAAAATAGACCTGAACAATCTTTTTATAAAACATTACCTAATGTACTTGTACAAAAAGATGAAAGGCAATGTTTAGTAATTAAAGCATCCAAAGTATCAGAAGAAATAATAATAACGAATGATGTTATAAAATTAATATCTGAAACTGAATTTGAATGGTTAGGACGGTATGATAATGTTATTAATTCTGGAGGAGTAAAATTACATCCTGAAGTAATAGAAGAAAAACTTTCGAATATTTTATCACAGCGTTTTTTTGTAGCTGGAGTTTCAGATACTGTTTTAGGAGAAAAGTTAATTTTAATTGTTGAGGGGAAGAAATGTAGGTTAGATTTAGATAAAAACATTTTATTATCTAAATATGAGTACCCAAAAGAAGTGTATTTTATTTCTGAATTTATAGAAACAGAAACAAAAAAAATCCAACGTAAAAAAACATTGGATTTACTATTTTAAGGATAAGTTTTTTACTTTTTTATGAAAGGATAATCAGTATAGCCTCTTGTGTCTCCACCGCCAAATAATGTGTGATTATCAATCATTTCGTTCATTTTTAAATTCATTTCAACTCTTTTTGGGTAATCAGGATTGGTTAAAAATCTTCTACCAAAACCAACTAAATCAACTAAGTTTTCTTTTAATAACTCATCAGCTTCTTCTGGAGTTTTATTTCCAGTAGCTATAATAGTTTTACTAAATATATTTCTTAATTCTTTTCTAAAGTTGATTGGAATTTGAGGAGCATCATCCCAATCAGCTTCACATAAATGAATATAAGTTATACCTATTTTTTCTAGCTTTTTAGCAGCTAACATTATTATTTCTAAAATCTCCGGATCATTCATATCTTTAAAACTTATAAAAGGTGATAAGCGAACACCAGTTTTATCAGTTCCAATTTCATTTACCACTGCGTGAGTTATTTCACTTAAAATACGAATCCTATTTTCTTTACTTCCCCCATATTTATCTTTTCTAATGTTAGAGTTACTTCTTAAAAATTGGTCTATTAAATACCCATTAGCTCCATGGATTTCAACACCGTCAAATCCAGCATCTATAGCATTTTTAGCAGCTATTTTAAACTCTTCAATAACTTGTTTAATATCATTTGGGTTCATTTCTTTTGGTTCTTCAACAGGAATAAAAGTTGCGTCACCATTAGGAGCACCATCAAAAATGTAGACATTGGTTTCTTTGGCTATTTTTGAAGATGGGCCAATAGGTTGTAATCCATTTACTCTTGAACTTGATACTCTACCTACATGCCATAATTGTAAAAATATTTTACTTCCTTTTTTGTGTACTTCTTCAGTAATTAATTTCCATCCTTTAATTTGTTCAGGGGTATAAATCCCTGGAGTTTTAGCATATCCCTTTGCTTGTAAGGAAATTTGAGTAGCTTCAGTAATAATAATACCAGCAGAAGTTCGCTGTCCATAATAAGTAGCCATTAATTTATTAGGAATGTCACCAGGTTGGGCAGCTCTTGAACGAGTCATAGGTGCCATTAAAAAACGATTTTTTAATGAGATTCCATTCATATTATATGGTGTAAATAAAGTAGTTTTCATTTTTGTATTAGGATTTGTTAGTACAAAGTTATGTCGTGTAATTAGTGGTATTGATGTATAAATTCATTATATATTTGTATAAATATGTGAATAGCTTATGGCAACAAGATTTAATCTAGAAAAATCATTAGATGTACTAGAGTTTACTTCAATTAATGAGTGGGGACATCCTAAGCATAAACATAATTTTTTTGAGCTTACCTTTATTTTAAAGGGAAAAGGGAAACATGTACTAAATGAAAGTATAATTAATTATAAAGAAGGAGATTTGTTTTTTTTAACACCTAAAGATGAGCACGAGTTTTTAATTTCTGAAACGACTAAATTTGGAATTATAAAGTTTACTGAGCAACTATTTATTGAAAAAACAGAATTCTTTTCTAATACTAGTTGGAAGAATCGAGTTGAGAGTGTAATTTTTCATACCAATACAATTACTGGAAATATTGTAAAAAATGATGTTGATAGAAAACAATTGTTTGCTTTATATGAACTAATTAAAACAGAAATAAAAAATACGTCTGTTTATAGTAGAAATGTATTACTTGAATTATTTGGTGCTTTACTTATTATTGTTTCAAGGAATATAAAGGCAAGCTTTGATTTATCTGATAACATAATCCTTTCAAAGAAAGAAAGAATAGAAAATATATTAAGTTACATACGTCAAAACATACTTGATAAAGAAAAAATTAAAATAAAAACAATAGCAAAAGAGTTTAATATGTCTCCTAATTATGTAAGTGTATTTATAAAAAAAGAAGCTGGTATTTCCATTCAGAACTATGTAACGAATTCGAAGATGAAAATAGCTGAGCGTTTATTAAAACAAACAAACTTAAATATGTCAGAAATAGCAGAAAAAATAGGGTTTGTTGATTCGAGTCATTTTAATAAAACTTTTAAAAAATATTTTGGTAAAAACCCTAGTGAGTATAATTAATTAAAGTTTTAAAAAACTTCAAAACGATATTCATTTTCATAGGTTTTATTTACAGAAAGTTCTTGAATTCCCTCTTTAGTTGAATAAACTTGATCTGTATTTTCATTATCCGCAATACCCATCCATGGTTCAAAACAAATGAAAGGAGTGTTTGTTTTTTTTGTCCAGAAGGCTAAATATCTCCAATTAGGAATATGTAAATGTATTCCATGATTATGTTTTTTAGACTTTAAAGAAACCTTTTTTGATTCAATTCCTTCAAACATTAAAGCATCATTTTTGAATAAATCATAAGATAGATCTATTTGTTGTTCAAGATTTATTGTTTTAGAAATATTATTTCTGAATCCAGTTTGTGGGTTTAAAAACAATTGGGTAGGTTTCTCTGCTTTTTCAAATTCAAGGTAATAATCGTTAAAAGAAGTTCCTTTAACAAGAGGACAATTAAAAGCTGGATGTGCGCCAATAGAAAAAAATATTGTTGTATCGTCAACATTAATGACTTTGTAATTAACTAACACTTGATTTTTTTTCAATTCATAACTAACTTGTAGGGTGAATTTAAATGGGTAGTTAATTAGTGTTTCTTTTGAATAAGTAAGTTCAAAAGTAATTTTAGAAGTAGTTTTATTAACAATAGAAAACTCTAAGTCTCTAGCAAACCCATGTTGAGGTAATTCATAAAATTCACCATTTATTTTATAGGTATTACCTTTTAATTTACCAACAATTGGAAATAAAATAGGAGCATGACGTTTCCAAAAAGTTGCATCACCATTCCATAAATAATTTAACTTAGTTTCTTTAGAGTATATTTTAGTTAGCTCTGCACCTAATTTTTTAAATTGAATAGTTAGATATTCGTTTTCTAATGTAATCATTATTTTAATAAACAGATTTTAATTAAAGGTATAAAATAAAAACATAAACACCTTAGTAATGTTTGGTGTTTATGTTTTTAACACATATTAATATTGAATTGTGCATACTTTATAAAGTAAAGATAGTGGTATAAATAAGTTGATTAAGTTTTTATTCCAATTTAAACTTCCCTATATGATTAGCAATATCTCCACCAATGTATATGTAACCATTATGTTCTTCAATTGAACTGGCTTCAGCTACAAATTTACCTGTAGTATCATAATATGTTTTTAATATATCTCCTTTTTTACTTACGTGCATAATCATTCCAAAAGAAGCTACTTTAGGTTGTAACCAAAGAGGAAGGCCATAAACAATTTTCTTAAGTAGTGGGCTAGGCTGTATCTTATCTAACATATCATCTCTTTTAGTAGAAAAACCAAGCCAAAAACTACCATCTTTCCTTCTTGAAATTCCGTTTGGAAATCCAGGTAAATTTTCTAAAAAGATATCTGTTTTCCCTTTATTATCACCTTTCAGCCAGTATCTAATTATACGATATTTAGTTAAGTCTACCATTAAAACAAACTCATCATTTTCAGATACAGCAACCCCATTACCAAAATAAGAGCCATCAATTAAAGTCTTAACATTTTTTGTAATTGGATTAAAACTATAAAGACCACCATCTGGCTTAACTTCCATTAAGATTTTCCAAATATGTTTTCTGCTAAAGGATATTTTTGATGATGTATTTGAAAAATAAATGATTCCATCGCTTGCAATATCTACATCATTAGGGATTATAAATTTATTACCTTTTTCATCTTCTTTGGCTAAAGTTGTTATTTGGCCTTTTTTATCAATACTTATTAGTCCTCTTTTTAAATCGCAGGCTATGAGGTTTTCATTTTTATCAAAATGTAATCCAGCTACCCAAGATTGAGTATTACAAAAAACGGATATTTTTCCTGTAGTGTCAATTTTTAAAATTCTCCCATCTGTGAAATCTGTTTCTGTAATATGAACACCACAATATAGATTTCCTTGGCTATCTATTGCTATGTCTTCAGGTCCGTACCAACCATTTAAATTTACTTTTTTTGTTGTTTTTAGTAATTCGTTTTTTGAGAAAACACCGTTAAATTTAGGGTTTACTGGTGGCTTCCAAGCAGAAGGTTTTAGAGAACAAGCTTTAAATAAAATACTAGTTATAAAAAGAACTATTGCGGTGGTAATTGATACTTTAATTATAGAAGTAAACTTCATTGTATTTTTGTTTTAGATTTATTAAAACAAAGAAACAATAGGTATAAAGTACCTGCATTGATATTTGTTAAGAAATAGTAATTTCCTTTCTAACTCTACTAAGAGATTCAGGCGCAATTCCAAGAAAACTTGCTATTTGATGTTGCGGTACTCTTTGGACAATTTTTTTATTATACTTTTTTATAAAATCTAAGTATTTCTCTTTAGCGGTTTTTGTTTGCATAGTAGAAGTTCTCTCAAGAGCACACAAATAATTTTTTTCAGCTAAAATTCTACCTAACTTTTCAAAATTTGCTGATTTGGTATATAATTCCGACAAAGAATAATATGATAATTCATAAACGCAACTATCTTCAATAGTTTCTAAAATTTCTAAAGAAGGAGTTTGATTTATAAAGCTAGAAAATATAGATATGAATTGGTTATCACATGAAAAATAAGAATTGATTTCTTTGCCATCTAGAAAATAATAAGACCTTAGTAATCCAGAATCAATAAAATATAAGTTTTTAGCAATACTTCCTTCTTTAATGATTAATGTTTTAGCTTTTACGTCTCTCTTTTTTAAAAGAGATTTAAAAACACCCCACTCATTATCTGTTAAACCAATAAGTTCTTCTAGTATTTTATGTAATTCATTCATTTTTGAATAAAATCTAGTTTGTTAATAACAATGCAATTTTCTTTATAAAGAATAGCTACTATTAAAACTATTACTTTAATAGTAGCTATCCTATTCTGGTTCCGTTTTTAATATTTCGTTCAGGAGCTATAAGAGTTACTTCCTTATTCTCACCAATTCCACCTAAAACTAAACATTCACTCATCATAGTTGCTATTTGTTTTTTAGGAAAATTAATAACAGCAATTACTTGATTACCAATTAATTCTTCAGGGGTATATAGTTTTGTTATTTGAGCTGACGTTTTCTTGATTCCATATTCACCAAAATCTATTTGCATTTTGTAAGCAGGATTTTTAACTTCTTTAAATATTTCTGCAGTTATAATAGTACCAATTCGCATTTCAACTTTTGTGAAATCACTCCATGTTAATTCGTTATTTTGAATGTTATTCATTGTTTGTGTTTTAAGCTATTTTATTAGTACAAGTATTTATAGTTTATATATTTAATAATCTTTTAGCAGCGCTAAACGGTGATGTTTTTCCATTTTCTAATTTTGAAATTTCAGTACTTAGTAATTTTGAAACTTCTGGGTTGTTGTAAAAATTTGCTTTTAATTGTTGGTTAATGGTTTCTAATAACCAATATTTATTTTGAATATTTCTTTTTGATTTAAAAAAAGAAGTGCTTTTAGCCTCAGAAATATAATCATTGATCATTTTATAAATATTATCAATTCCTTGATGTTTAAGAGCACTTGCTACTAAAACTTTAGGAACCCATCCATTTTCTTTAGGAGGGTATAAATGAAGTGCTCTAGTAAACTCAACTTTGGCAATTTTAGCATTTTTAGCATTATCTCCATCGGCCTTATTAATAACAATTGCATCTGCCATTTCAATAATACCACGTTTTATTCCTTGAAGTTCATCACCAGCACCAGCTAATTTTAAAAGTAAAAAGAAATCTACCATAGAATGTACAGCAGTTTCTGATTGTCCAACACCAACAGTTTCTATAATTATACTATCAAAACCAGCAGCTTCACATAAAATAATACTTTCTCGAGTTTTTTGAGCCACACCACCCAATGAAGTTCCAGAAGGAGAAGGGCGTATAAAAGCGTTTTTATCGGTAACTAACTCTTCCATTCTAGTTTTATCTCCTAAAATACTACCTTTATTTATAGAACTGCTTGGATCTACAGCTAATACAGCAACCTTTTTACCTAAGGAAGTTAAATGTTTTCCAAATGACTCAATAAAAGTACTTTTCCCTACACCTGGAACCCCAGTAATACCAATCCTAACAGAGTTATTGGCATGAGGTAAACAAGCATCTAAAATTTCATTGGCTTTTTTTTGGTGCTTTGGATTAGTGCTTTCAATCAAGGTAATGGCTCTACTTAAAAAAGTAATATCACCAGCTAAAATGTTTTTTATAAATTTATTAGCAGAAGTTTGTTTTCTTCTGTTTAATTTAATTTTTTGAGCAGATTTTTTACTGGTAGTTTCAGGTTGAGAAACTCCATCTTTTTCAGAGAGTGCCGATTTGTTTTTTTTAATCATTAAAGTAAAAACGAATTATTAATGTAAATTTAAAAATAAATTTTTAGCTAAAATGCAACACTCCTAAAAAAGAATCGTCTTTAGGGCAAGAAATTAAAAATGAAACCAACTAAACAGCTACATCAATCTATTATTGAGGCTTGTAAGCAAAATAATGCAAAGGCACAAATGCAGTTGTATGATTTGTATTATGAAGCTATGTATACAGTAGCGTTGAGGTATGTAAAAGATTCTTTTGAAGCAGAAGATATAATGCAAGATGCCTTTATTAAAGCTTTTAGAAAAATATATTTATATAAAGAAGAAGTCGCTTTTGGAGCTTGGTTAAAAAGAATTGTAATTAATCAAAGTATTGATTGGTTAAAAAAAAGGAAGTTAACTCTAGTTTCTATAAATGAAGAAGTAACTTCGATAGAAGAAAATGATGATTGGAACGTAGGGATGAATATATCGTATAATGATATTGTTAGTAGTATAGATAAATTAAAAGAAAAATATAGAGTTGTGTTAAGTTTATATTTATTAGAAGGATATGATCATAAAGAAATTTCTCAGATTTTAGAAATATCAGAAGTTACTTCTAGAACACATTTAATGAGAGGAAAGAAAAAGGTGCAAGAACAATTAAAAAACGTGTATTATGGATAAAGATATTAGAGATATATTAAAAAATAATACAAATAATAATGTTGAAATATCATCTAAACATCGTGTACGATTTCAACAAAAATTATTGAGTGAATTACACGAAAAACCAAGTAAGGTAAAAAAATATAAGTGGTTATATGTTGCAGCATCAATTGTTTTGTTAGTAGGAGTAGGAATCAAATTTTCTACAACAAACATTGAAGGAGAATCTTTACCAAAAATAACAAATTCAGTAGAGTTAAATAATGATTCACAAATTAGTTTAGGAAGCATCTCTCCTGAATTAAAAACAATAGAATCATATTACATAAATACAATTAATTACGAATTAAGTCAGTTAGAATTAACAAAAGAAAATAAAGAATTATTTGATGGTTATTTAACCCAATTAGGGTTGTTAACTAAAGAATATAAGTCGTTAACCCAAGAGCTCAACAAAAAAGGAATTAACGATGATACTATCAATGCATTGATTGGAAACTTGCAAATGCGTTTACAGCTGTTAAAACGTATGCAAAAACAATTACATGAATTTAAAAATCCAAATCAAAATGACACTCAAACCATTTAAAATAAGTGTATTTTTATTACTGATAACAAGTTCCTTGTTGGCTCAGAAAGTAGAAAAAAAGTTTAATGAAAAATTTTATACTAATAAAGATGTAGAAATAGATATTAATGCTTCAAATGCTGAAATAGAGGTGACTACCTGGAATAAAAATGAAGTTGCTGTAGAGGCTACAATTGAAATAGAAGGTATAGATAAAAAAGAAGCAGAAAAGTATTTGAAAAGATGGAACTTTGAAGCTTTAGGTAATAAAAGTACTGTTAAGATAAAAGCAAATAGTAATAGCTTTCACTCAATAGGGAATGATAATATATTTTTTTATAATTCATCTGGGAATACTAATTTTCCTAAAGGAACAGTATACAACTTAAGCAATAATAATGATCATAATTTATTTGTGCTTCCTGAAATAGAACTGGAAGATTTTAACATTGACATTGATGATGCTATGAAGGGGCTAGAGAATATTGAATTTGATTTTGATAAATATTCAAAAGATGGAGATACTTATTTTTTTCAATGGAAAGATGGAGTGAATAATGTTACTATAAAATCAAAAAAGGAATGGGAAAAGTTTAAAAAAACGAAAGAATATAAAAAGTTTAAGAAACAGCAAGAAAAAAGAAAAAAAACATTAAAAAAACGTTCAAAAGCATTAAAAAAGAAACGCTTAGAAAAAAGAGAGGCGTTAGCAAAAGCAAGAAAAGAGCTTAGAAAGATTAATAGGGTTGAAGTGAAAAAAGCATTAGAATTAGCGAGAAAACAGCTTAAAAACACTCAATTAAGTTACTCATACATTACTAATAGTAAAGGAAATGATTTAATGATTAATGGAAAGAAAGTTAAAATAGTAAAAAAAATAAAAGTAAAGGTTCCTAAGAATGCCACATTTAATTTAAATACTCGCCATTGCAAGGTTAAATTACCTAAAACAAAGGTAAACGGAAAAGTAAGTTATGGTAACTTCAAAGCAGATGCTTTAAACGGAGGTAAATTGAATATTTCGTTTTCACCAGTAAAAATTAATTCATTAAATACAAGTACATTGTTTTTAAATAATGTAACCGATGCTAAAATAGCATCGGTTACTAACACAGTTGTAAATTCAAAATCTTCTGATATTACAATAGTTGATGTGTATAAAAATGTTAAGTTAGTTCATAAATTTGGAGATTTAAAAATAGATAAAATTCATCCAGATTATGGTCAGTTTAAAATGTTTTTAAGTTCAGCAAATGCTTCTGTAAACCTTTCAGGAATCAATCAACAATTTAATTTTGAAATAAAAGAAAACCCTTCATTGTATTCCATAAGAAAGCCGATTACTGTCACGCTTAAAGAAATGGGAAGTAAAAATATTAACGGAACTTTTTTAATAGAATCTAAAAATAAAAAAATTTACATAGAGGGTAAATATTCTCAGTTAGCAATTACTGAATAACTTTTGTTTATTCTTAACATTTTTTTTAAAACTTCACTAAAATTCCATTTCGCCATTCTTCATAAAGTGCCTATCTTTAGCATTTGTAAATAGTCACTTTTTCTATGGAATTATATAAAGAAAATCAACTTAAAGTATACAACTCATTATCAAAAAGCAAAGAGCTTTTTAAACCTGTAATTGAAGGAAGGGTAGGGATGTATGTTTGTGGTCCCACCGTTTACAGTAATGCTCATTTAGGAAACGTAAGAACTTTTATGTTCTTTGATGTAGTATATCGTTATATGTTACATTTAGGATATAAAGTACGTTATGTACGTAATATTACTGATGCAGGTCATTTAGAAAATGATGCTGATGAAGGAGAAGATAGAATTGCTAAAAAAGCACGTTTAGAAGAGATAGAACCAATGGAAGTGGTTCAACGTTATACAGTTGACTTCCATGATGTGTTAAAAAATTATAATTTTTTACCTCCAAGTATTGAACCAACAGCTACTGGTCATATAGTTGAACAAATTGAAATGATTAAAGAAATCATGGATAAAGGATTTGCTTATGAGGTAAATGGATCTGTATATTTTGATGTGTTGAAATACAACAAAACAGGTAATTATGGAATCTTATCTGGAAGGAAAATTGAAGATGCAATACATAATACTAGAACTTTAGATGGACAGTCTGATAAAAGAAATCCTCAAGATTTTGCTCTGTGGAAAAAAGCAGATGAACGTCATATTATGCGTTGGCCATCTCCTTGGAGTGATGGATTTCCTGGTTGGCATTTAGAGTGTTCTGTTATGAGTAAAAAATATTTAGGAGAACAATTTGATATTCACGGAGGAGGAATGGATTTAAAGTTTCCGCATCATGAATGTGAAATAGCGCAATCTCAAACATGTAGTGGTAAAGCACCTGTTAACTATTGGATGCATACAAATATGTTGTTGTTAAATAGCCAAAAAATGGCTAAGTCTACAGGGAATTATATTTTGCCTAATGAAATTTTAACAGGAGAAAACGATGTTTTAAGTAAAGCATTTATGCCAAGTGTTGTTCGTTTTTTTAATTTACAAGCTAATTACCGTAGTATATTAGATTTTTCAAGTGATGCATTAGAAGCTTCTGAAAAAGGTCATGGAAAGCTAATGGATGCTGTTAATTATTTAGATAAAATTGAAGCAGGAAGTGAGTCAACTTTTAATGTTCAAGACTGGAAAAAAGAATGTTATGCCGCCATGAATGATGATTTTAATACTCCAATTTTAATTTCTCACTTATTTGAAGCAGTTAAAATAATCAATTTAATTCGTGAGCAAAAGGCTAGTTTAACTGAGGAAGATTTATTAGAGTTAAAGAAAACCATGAATGCGTTTGTTTTTGACGTATTAGGTTTAATGAATGAGGTAACTCAAGGAAGTTCTGATAAAGTTAATGGAGTTGTAGAATTGCTAATTAAATTACGTAAAGAAGCAAGAGAAAATAAAGACTGGGCATTGTCTGATCAAATTAGAGATGAATTATTAGAATTAGGTATTCAATTGAAAGATGGTAGAGAAGGAACTAGTTTCTCAATAAATTAGAAGGTATGGTTTTTCAATCTGAAAGACTCATCGTTAAAGCGATACAAAAGATTCATAAAAAAGAATTTGTTGAGTTATTAACGGCTGAAGAAATAATAAAAGCTATTCCTCAAAATAAACCCTCAGAAGATAATATTGAAAACAAATTTCAATTAGCACTTTCTTTTAATGGAGATATAGTAGGAAATAGTTTAAGTCTTTTAGGTGTTTTTGAAAAAAATAAAGAAGATTTAATTGGGTTGATAGGTTTTCTAACAAATGAAGAAAAAAATAGAGAATTAGGATATCGTTTTAGAAAAGATTTTTGGGGTAGAGGATATGCTACTGAAATAGCTAAAAAAATGATAGAATATTCTTTCAATGTTTTAAAATTTGAAAAGATTACTGCTGATGTATGGGTTGAAAATATAGCATCAAATAAAATTTTAGCTAAGTTTTTTAAGCCAGTAAAAGAGTTTTATAATGAATATGATAATTGTACTGATAGAAGGTATGAATTATTAAAAAATGATTGGAATTAATTTGAAAAAAATACTAACATATCCGTTTGTTTTATTAGTACGTTTTTATCAAACAGCAATATCACCATTTACACCTGCTACCTGTAGATATTCACCTACATGTTCACATTATACAATAGAGGCATTACAAAAGCACGGGTTGTTTTACGGTGGGTGGTTGGCTTTAAAAAGAATCTTTAGTTGTCATCCTTGGGGTGGAAGTGGGTATGATCCAGTGCCAGAAAAAAAAAATAAATAATCGTTATTGCAAGAGAAATAAAAAAGTAATTTTATTCAACTTGTAGTAATATAAAAATTAAATTTAAAATACATGAGTTTTTTATCTATCGTATGGGATTGGAATCCTGAGATTATTAAAATAGGAGGTTTTGGTATTAGATGGTATAGTTTAATGTTCGTAGCTGCTTTTATTTTAGGATTGCATTTAATGAAGAAAATTTATATAAATGATAAGGTTCCTGTTGAAAAACTAGATCCTTTATTTATGTATGTTTTTGTATCGATGTTAATAGGTATGCGTTTAGGAGAAGTATTTTTCTATAATTGGGGTTATTACCAAAATAATTTATTAGAAATATTTTTACCTTTTAAAAAACAAGATGGAGCTACTGCTTTATTTGGTTTTTTAAAAGATTGGAAATTTACTGGTTTTACAGGATTTGCTAGTCATGGTGCAGCAGTAGGAATTCCTTTAGCTTTATACTTTTATGCGAAAAAACATCTGCAAAAACCGTGGTTATTTATTTTAGATAGATTAGGTATTATGGTTGCCTTAGCAGGTTTTTTTATTCGCTTAGGAAACTTTTTTAACTCAGAAATTTATGGGAAAGCTACAGGTTCAAGTTTTGGTGTAATATTTAAAAGAGCTGGTGAATCAGAACCACGCTATCCAACTCAATTGTATGAAGCGTTTAGTTATTTAGCCTTGTTTTTTGCGTTATGGTATTTTTATTGGAAAACTGATAAAAAGAAGCAAACTGGGTTTTTATTCGGGTTGTTCATGGTTGTGTTGTGGTCTTTACGATTTTTCATAGAGTTCTTAAAAGAAGCACAAATTGAAGGAAGAGAGGATTGGGTGTTTAATACATTAAATACAGGTCAAGTGCTAAGTATTCCTTTAGTAATGATAGGGATTTGGTTAATGTTTAGAAAAACAAAAATACCTCAAGAGGATTAAAAAATATAAACAGCATAAAAAAAAGACTTAGTTTTAACTAAGTCTTTTTTTTATGCTGTAACTAAAAGTTTTTATGAAGAAAATTTTTGAGCTACCTTTTGAGTAATTCCAACAATAACTTCACTTGCTTTTACAATACTTTCAGCAGGAACATATTCATATCTTCCGTGAAAATTATGTCCACCAGCAAAAATATTAGGGCAAGGTAATCCTTTATATGATAATTGAGAACCATCTGTACCACCTCTAATAGCTTTAATTAAAGGAGTAATTCCCATGTCATTCATCACTTCTTCAGCAATATCAACTATATGCATAACAGGAGTAACCTTCTCTTTCATATTATAGTATTGATCCTTCATTTCAATTTCAATTAAGTCTTTACCCAGTTTTTGATTCATAACATCAACTAAATCAAGCATTGCTTGTTTTCGGTTTTTAAATAAATCCATTTCATGATCTCTTATAATATAGTGTAAAGTAGTTTTTTCTACTTCACCTTCCATATTATGTAAATGAAAAAAACCTTCATACCCAGTAGTTTTTTCAGGAACTTCATTTTCAGGTAAAGCATTAATAAACTCACTAGCAATTGTCATTGAGTTGATCATTTTTCCTTTGGCATAACCAGGGTGAACAATTTTACCGTTAATTGTAATTTTGGCCCCAGCTGCATTGAAGTTTTCGTATTCTAATTCACCAATTTGACTACCATCCATAGTGTATGCCCACTCAGCCCCGAATTTTTCAACATCAAATAGGTGAGCACCCTTACCAACTTCTTCATCAGGTGTAAAACAAATACGTATTTTACCGTGTTTTAATTCAGGGTTTTGAATTAAATATTCCATGGCAGAAACGATTTCAGTAATTCCAGCTTTATCATCGGCACCAAGTAAAGTAGTACCGTCAGTTGTAATTATAGTTTGACCTTTATATTGTAATAAATCTTCAAAGTAATTAGGAGATAAAACAATGTTTTCTTTTTCATTTAAAAGAATATCTTTTCCGTCATAATTTTCATGAATTTGTGGTTTTACATTTGCTCCAGTAAAATCAGGACTTGTATCTATATGTGCAACAAAACCAATAGTTGGTACATCATAGTCTAAATTACTAGGTAATGTTGCCATTAAATAACAATTACTATCTAATTCAACATCAATCATACCAATTTCTTTTAATTCTTTTTCAAGAACTTTAGCAAGGTCCCATTGTTTTTCAGTACTAGGGAAAGCAGGGTTGTTAGGATCACTTTCGGTATCAATTGTTACGTACTTTATAAATCGATCAATTATATGTTGTTTGTTCATTGTTTTAATTTTAAAATCAAAAATACTTATTTCAACTGTATTTCGTTAATTAAATTTATGGCTTTGCAAATACGTTCATCAACTAAATCATCACCATAAACTTCTGTTTTTACATGTAAAAAATTATCACTATTTACTTTCGTGAAAACATTTAAAATATGATAGGGATATTTTCCTTTTTTTCCTTTAGCTAAACTATAATAGGAGTCTTTATTAAATAACTTGAAATCTTTTGTTTTTACTTCTTGTAATTTCATTTTAGTATTATCAGCTGAAACCTTTTGCTTAAATGTAGCATCAATAAATGTAGGGGAATGAATTATAGAAGCATCTAATAAAGTAGTTTTGGTAAGACTTAATGTGGTGTCAGCTGCATAAATAGAAGTTTGCCCGTTATCATAATATAGATTAACCTTCCATTTTTTTGGTAGTTTTATAGCAAATAAATTTCTAAAATCATCAAATTTTTTTAAACCAGAATAATTTGAGCCTACTGAGCAGTTAAAATCTTTTTTTAATTCAGAAGAATTACAAGATATAAATAGTGAAAAAAGGAAAAGAGCAATAAGTTTTTTCATAATACTGAATTTGTCAATATTTTTAGATAGTTTTTAGTTGTTTTTAAAATAAGCAATAAGCAAATCTACTACATAACTGTAAGATTTAATCCCATTAGCTTGATTGTTTGCTTTTAAATATGAATTATAGCCTTTCTTTAAATAAGGTTCAATAGGGTTGTCAAATTGTTTCCAATGTAAATAACTGTTTTTATAATCTTTAAAAACACCTTTATTTACTGTTTTTTTAAGAGTATTGGCAAGCTTTTTATCTCGTTTGTGTAGCTCATTTATACAGTAACGAAAAGCCATTCTATAACCAGCATATTTAAAATAAATATCATTATTGTTTATGCAAGCTAAAAAACCTACAAAGTTAGCATCGTTTTCAGCAGACCATCCAATTTGATGTGCCATCTCATGGCAAGTAGTAGAGGCATATCCTGTTTTAGGAATTTGATTGTTTACTTGAGCTTCCCCTGTTATTGGATTAATGTATCCAGAAGTGCCATTATATGATTGTAACAAACTAACTAATGAACTTTTTACAGACGATGTTTTATAGGAAAGTTGTGGGTAAATCTTAGCTAATTCATCAAAACCATTAGGAGCTAATTGGTATATTTTTTTTGAAGAATACGGTACAATAACTTCTAGCGTGTCATTTTGAGTAATTTGAAAATGAATTTTTGTTAATTGAGTAGCTATTTTTTCAGTAGCATTATAAAGCTGACTAGTGGTGTATTCAGATTGTTGTAATCCTAAGTTTTTTGCCAAAGGTTCTCTAAAATAATTCAAGCCCCAAAAAGTATAAAAGCAAAAATAAATTACTGAAAAAAACGAAAGAAGTTTTAGTAATTGAGGAATGAAAGTTGTAAATTTAGTTTTGATTAATTTATAAAGTCCTTTTATAAAAAGAAGTATTAAAAGAAGTCCTATAATATCACCAAAAGAAAAAGGAATCCATCCTAAAATTGCACGAAGTGTTTTTGATATTATTTTATAAATCCCGTTGCTATAATACTGCTCAATCCAAATTGGTTTTTGGCTTAAAAATTGCACTAATAGTACTTGAATAGGTAATAATATTGCTAATAAAATGTTTGTTTTAGAGTATTTCATTGCCATCAAAAATAATAAAGATAGAACGTTATCAACAAGTTAATAACAATTTTGTTTACAAAAAATGTGTAAAAAGAAAGTTGAGGTTAGCTCCTACAAATATCATCATAAAAAATTACATTTGTCGTCATGGAGAAAATGCAATCAGTTAGAGGTACAAAAATAGATAAAGCACGTATTGTTAGTTTAGAAAAAGGGAAGCTTCCACCACAAGCTTTAGACCTTGAAGAAGCTGTTTTGGGTGCTATGATGATTGATAAAAAAGGAATTGATACCGTAATTGATATTTTACATCCTGAAGCGTTTTACGACAAACGTCATCAAGAAATTTACACTGCTATATATGCACTTTTCCAAAATTCTGAACCTATTGATTTATTATCTGTATCGAATCAGCTAAGGAAAAATGCAAAATTAGAACTAGTAGGTGGCGACTTTTATATTATAGGTTTAACACAAAAAGTAGCTTCATCTGCACATATTGAATTTCACTCAAGAATTATTCTTGAAAAATATATTCAACGTAAGTTAATTACTATTTCTTCTGAAATCATTGAAAATGCATATGATGAAACTGTTGATGTTTTTGATTTATTAGATGATGCTGAAGGGAAATTATTTGAGGTAACTCAAGGTAACCTTAAGAAAGGGGCAGAAAAAGCAGATTCATTAGTACAACAATCTATAACAAAGATCCAGGAAATTTCTACCAAAGAAGGAATGAGTGGTTTGGCAACAGGTTTTACAAAATTAGATGCATTAACTTCTGGTTGGCAACCTTCCGATTTAATTATTATTGCAGCTCGTCCTGGTATGGGAAAAACTGCCTTCGTAATATCGATGGCTAAAAATATGGCTATTGATTTTAATCATGCAGTAGCTGTGTTTTCATTAGAGATGTCATCTGTACAATTAATAACCCGTATGATTTCTTCGGAAACAGGGTTAACATCTGAGAAATTACGTAAAGGAAATCTAGAGCCTCATGAATGGGAACAATTAAATGTTAAGGTTAAAAAACTTTCTGATGCTCCAATTTTTATTGATGATACTCCAGCATTATCAATTTTTGATTTACGTGCAAAAGCACGACGTTTAGTATCGCAACATGATGTTAAAATATTAGTTATTGATTATTTACAGTTAATGACAGCTGGTGGGTCAGGTGGTAATCGTGAACAGGAAATTTCTACTATTTCACGAAACTTAAAAGCTCTTGGTAAAGAATTAAATATACCGGTTATTGCTTTATCACAATTATCACGTTCGGTAGAAACTCGTGGAGGTAGTAAACGACCATTATTATCCGATCTTCGTGAATCTGGAGCAATTGAGCAGGATGCGGATATTGTATCGTTTATTTTTAGACCTGAGTATTATGGAATGACTGAGTGGGATGATGATGATCATTCTCCATGTGAAGGACAAGGAGAATTTATTGTTGCAAAACATCGTAATGGTGGATTGGATAATATACGTTTGAAATTTACTGGTCACTTAGCAAAGTTCTCAGATTTAGAAGAAGGATTTAGTAGTGAATTCCAATCAAGTATGAATTCAAGTTTTAATGATGAAGTTGCATCAAACAATTTTACTTCTCCTGAAGATGCTTTTGGCCCTTCTGATAATGGTGGTATGGATGACGTTCCTTTTTAAAATAATAAACAAATTATAAAATTATATAAATACACAGTTACATAAATGTAATTGTGTATTTTAGTTTTTGAAATGAAGAAAACGATATACACATTAATTTTTATATTCTTATCAAATACTATTTGGGCATCATTTATTTATGTGCCAATGAGCCACGATAATCAAAAAAATCATTTAAAAGCATACGGAATTGTTTATTATGCGTTGCAAAACGGTTTAAAAGCAAAATGGTTATTAAATTATGATGGAGGTGCTTTTTTAATTGAAAACAACGAAGCTATAGAGAAGGAGTGTAAAATTCGAGGGGTTTCATATAAGATAATAAGTGATGCAAAATCACAACTAATTTTAGAAGGAATTTCCTCACCCTCAAAAAATCAAGAGGCGGTAACATTAGAAAAGGCTCCAAAAATAGCAGTATATTCTCCAAAAAATAAAATGCCTTGGGATGATGCAGTTACAATGGTTTTAACCTATGCTGAAATTCCTTTTGATGTTGTATATGATGATGATGTATTAGGAGATAAATTATTATTGTATGAATGGTTACATCTTCATCATGAGGATTTTACAGGCCAATATGGACGTTTTTATGGAGCTTTCAGAACTGCGCCTTGGTATATTCAACAAAAGATAGATGCTGAAGCGTTAGCTAAAAAATTAGGCTATAATAAGGTATCTGAAGAAAAAGCAGCAGTAGCTAAAAAAATAAGAGATTATGTAATTGGTGGAGGTTTTATGTTTGCTATGTGTTCTGCTACCGATAGTTTTGATATCGCTTTAGCTGCAGATGGAGTTGATATTTGCGAAGGAATGTTTGATGGAGATCCTTCGGAACCAAGTTATCAATCAAAAATAGATTTTACTAAAACTTTTGCATTTAAAGATTTTGAATTAATTAGAAACCCAACTACTTACGAGTTTTCTTCAATTGATATGACTAGAAAACGTAGAATTAATAAAGAGACTGATTATTTTACATTGAAAGAATTTTCTGCAAAGTGGGATCAAGTACCAACAATGCTTACTCAAAGCCATACGCAATTAGTAAAAGGTTTTATGGGGCAAACTACTTCATTTGACAGAAAGTTGATAAAATCTACTGTGATGGTGTTAGGAGATAGTAAAACCAACGGAGAAGCACGATATATTCATGGTACGAAAGGAAAGGGGATGTTTACTTTTTATGGAGGTCACGATCCAGAAGATTACCAACATAGAGTTGGAGACCCAAAAACTGAATTAGATTTGCACCCAACATCACCTGGGTATCGCTTAATTTTAAATAATGTGTTGTTTCCTGCCGCTAAAAAGAAGAAACAAAAAACCTAAGTAATTTGTTACTGTGTTTTATAGGATAGTAAATTATAATATAGATTAATGCGATTTTTATATTTCTAAAACTAAAATAAATTAAGCCTTAATTAGAAAAAAATATCATACAGTACAGCAATGAAAAAAGGTTAAAGTATACTATACTTTAACCTTTTTTCAGTTTTTTTATGTAAGAAATTACTTGATGTCTTTCAGCATTTCAGATACAGATCGTTCTAATTGTTGATCACGACCGTTATCAATAATACCTGGCATATTTTTTACTTTAATCATAGGCATCGTTTGATTGTTTTCCATCCATCTTCCCGACTTATCTTTAGCACTTACAGGAACAACTCCCCAGTAGCTTCCGTTTGGTAAACCTTCCCATCCTGCAAAGCTACAAGTACCAGGAACTGGCATACCTACAGTTTTTCCAATTTTAAGATCTGTATATCCAGCAGCATAACAATGTCCGTCAGAATACATGCTTTCATTAAAAATAGATAGTGTTGGTTTAGTCCAACGAGAAGTAGGTTCACCTCCAACTACTTTAGCTTCTGTTTCATAAGAAATAAAAGGAACACCTGTAAAGAACATAGCTAAATCTGCTACTAGATCACCACCACCATTAAAACGTGTATCGATAATAATTCCTTTACGTTCTGAAAATTTCCCCATGATGTCTTTATAAATACTTCTATAAGGACCATCGCTCATTCCTGGAATATGCACATAACCTAATTTACCATTACTTAATTTGTTTACCTCTTTTTCATTGATGTTAACCCATCTTTTATATAGTAAACGACCTTCTTGACCTAAAGAGATAGGTTTAACAGTTATTGATTGTTCTTTTTTTGTTTTTGGATCTTTAATATCAAGTAATACAAATTTCCCTGCTTTTCTATTTAAATATTTGGCAACATCTTCATTTTTATTAATGGTAACACCGTCAATTTTTTCTATTATCATACCAGCTTTGACATTGAAAGATGATTTATCAAGTGGTCCATCTTTGATAATTTCATCAATTAAAATACCATTATCTTTATGATTGTAATTCATAAAAATACCTAATGAAGCAGTTGCATCTGCATTTCTAATACTTGTTCTGTAACCAGCCCCAGCATGAGATACGTTTAATTCACCTAACATTTCAGAAAGCATTTCAGAGAATTCAAAAGAATTACCAATAGAAGGTAAGTATTTTTTATATTCTCTTTTCATTTTATTCCAATCAGTTCCATGAAAATCAGGGTGGTAAAAAATAGCATTGGTTCTTATCCATACGTGATTAAACATTGCTTCTCTTTCAGCATCGGTATTCAGCATCATTTCACCTTTTATTTTCACTGACTTTTTACTCTTTTTAGCTGGACTAATTTTTGAAATTCTACCACCACTTAAAAGGTATAAGTTTTTCATTTGCTTATCCCATTGTAAAGAACCGAAATTGGCATTTAATCGCATTACCATTTTTGTTTCTTTGGTTCGTAAATTTGTACTCCAAAGATTCATTTTACCTTCAAAACGTGCTAAATAATATAAAATATCACCTTTTTTAGATAAAACAGCATCACCAAGGCTAGAAGAATGTATAGTTAATCTTTTGGTTCTATCTTTCATACTATCCCAGTCAAAAGTAAGTGGCTTTACATCTTTTTTGTCTTTAGCTTTCTTTTTATCTTTTTTCTTGTCTTTTTTATCTTTCTTGTCAGTAGCTTTTTTCTTCTCTTTCTTTTTTTGTTCAGCCTTAATAGCTTTAATGGCCTTCATTAATTTAAACTCCTCATCGCTAAGATTAAATTCGTCCCAAGCTTCTTGAGTAAAAAACATACTGTGAACATCAGTTTGTGAACGTCCACTTGTAGCATAAGATTTTAATCCGTTTCTATTACTAAACCATAACATTTGTTTTCCTCCATTAACCCATTTCGGATAATAATCTCTATAACCACTTTCAGTTAGGTTTATACGTTTAGTTCCGTCAGCAGCCATTAATAACACTTCGCTATTGCTTAATGTTTTGCTCCATCCAACTAATAGCCATTTACTATCAGGGCTCCAAGTAAAATATTTATCTCCATCACTCATGTGAAATAAATCTTTAGGAGTTAATAAAGTTACTTGCTTTTTAGTTTTTAAGTCCATTACCTTTAATGTACGCCTTCCTTCAACAAATGCTATTTTAGAACTGTCAGGTGAAAACTCAGGTAAATAATTATCTAATTTGTTTTCTATAATTGGAGATTCTTTAACTAGAGTAGAAGCAAAAAAGAAAGGTTCTTCTTTTCTAACTTTTTCTGTTTTATAAATACTCCATTTCCCATTTCTTTCACTACTATATACAACTGATTTTCCATCAGCAGACCAAGTTACAAAGCGTTCTCTTTCTGGTGTGTTAGTTAATCTTTTAGTAAAAGATTCGTTTACAGAAGTAACAAAAACTTCACCCCTAGAAATAAAAGCTATTTCTTTTCCATTTGGAGATATTGCCATTTCATTAACACCACCATTGATTGATATGAATTTATCACTATTATCTTTATCTTGAGTTCTAATAATAACTGATACTTTAGAAGGTTTTTTACCTTCTTTCATTGTATATAACTCACCATCGTATCCAAAACTTAAAATACCATTACCAATACTTAAAAAACGTACTGGATGTAATTTGAAGTTAGTTAATTGTTGATCCTGATTCGAATTGTTAATATTCATTTTATGAACATTAAAAGAGCCACTTTTCTCGCTTAAATAATACATACTCTTTTCATCTTCAGAGAAAAAAGGATGCCTGTCTTCTCCAGCAAAAGAAGTAATCATTTTATGAGTATTATTTTTGGTATCATACTTCCATATATCTCTAGTAATAGAAGATTTATGATGCTTACGCCATTCATTTTCACCACCTTTTTTATCGTGGTATAACATGGTGTTACCGTTTTTAGAAACCTGAACATATTCAGCAGGTACGGTGAACAGTTGGCTAACTCGTCCAGCAATTGTAGGTACACTATATAATTCTGGTTGAGAGCCTGTAGGATATTGTCTATGATTTACTAGATCTTGACGTTGCGCTCCGAAAATAACATCTTTATTGTTTGCAGAAAAAGTAAAAGGAACTTCATCACCAGAGTGAAAAGTTAACCTTTTTGCTTCACCACCTCTGGCATCCATAATAAAAATGTCAAAATTTCCATATCTATTAGAAGAAAATGCAATTTTTTTACTGTCTTTACTCCAAATTGCCTTGTAATCGTGTGCTTTATGAAAAGTTAATTGAATTGCATTACCACCGGTTGAAGGAACTTTATATAAATCGCCTTTATAAGTAAAAACAATCTCTTTTCCATCTGGGGATATTGAAGAGTGTCTTAACCAATTTGGGGCCTCTTGTGAGAAGAGTTGTAGTGTTAAAAATGTAAATAGTAGTGAAAGGTGTTTCATTTGAATAATTTTTCATGCAATCTACTAAATTGTAACACCTAATTATGTTAATTTAAGTTAAAATGAGAGGGATGTTTATTTTTCTGAATTTTTAATGAAAAACATTATATATTTTTAAATTCAATTTTCTTATTAATAAATAAAAAAAGTAATTGGCAATTCTTTTTTAAACAATTACTTTTGTCAGCATAAAACAAAACGATAATGCCAACAACACAACAACTTCAAGATTTTACACAACAAGTTAGAAGAGATATAGTTCGCATGGTTCATGCGGTTAGTTCTGGGCATCCAGGTGGTTCATTAGGATGTGCTGAGTTCTTTACTTGTTTGTATCAAGAAATCATGGATTATTCTACTGATTTTAAAATGGATGGTGAAAATGAAGATTTATTCTTTTTGTCAAACGGACACATATCACCTGTTTACTATAGTGTGTTAGCACGTAGTGGTTTTTTTCCTGTTGCTGAGTTAGCAACATTTAGAAAATTAGATACACGTTTACAAGGGCATCCTACAACTCATGATCATTTACCGGGTATTCGTATTGCTTCAGGTTCATTAGGACAAGGAATGAGTGTCGCTATTGGAGCAGCTCAAGCTAAAAAGTTAAACGGAGATGATAAAATTGTATATACATTACATGGTGATGGTGAATTACAAGAAGGTCAAATTTGGGAAGCTGCAATGTATGCATCAGCTAAAAAGGTAGATAATTTAATTTCTACAGTTGATGTAAATGAAAAGCAAATTGACGGAACAACTGACCAAGTATTAGCTATGGGAAGTTTGAAAGCTAAGTTCGAAGCTTTTGGTTGGGATGTACTTGAGGTTAAAGAAGGAAATAATGTAGAAGCTATTTTAAGTGGAATGGCTGATGCAAAATCAAGAACAGGTAAAGGAAAACCAGTTTGTGTGTTATTATATACTGAAATGGGGAATGGGATTGATTTTATGATGAATACACATGCATGGCATGGTAAAGCACCTAATGACGAGCAGTTAGAGGCTTCATTAGCACAGAACCCTGAAACTTTAGGAGACTACTAAGAATAAATAATATAGTATTATATAGAAACGTCATTACTGAGTTAGTAATGACGTTTTTTTGTGAAAATCTTTGCAGAAATAAGTAAGCAATAACGTAAATTTACGTCATAAACCATATTTAAAATTAATAGCGATATAATATGAAGATAGGAATTGTGTGTTATCCAACTTTTGGAGGTAGTGGAGTAGTGGCAACAGAGTTAGGAATGGCACTTGCTGATAAAGGCCATGAAGTACATTTTATTACATACAATCAACCAGTTCGCTTAGATTTTTTTTCACATAGATTGCATTTTCATGAAGTAATGTTAGAAGAATATCCATTATTTCAATACCAGCCTTATGAATTAGCTTTATCAAGTAAAATGGTTGAAGTAGTAGAGAAAAATCAATTAGAAGTATTGCATGTACACTATGCTATACCACATGCATATGCTGCTTATATGGCTAAAAAAATGTTGTTAGATAAAGGTATAAATGTTAAAGTAGTAACAACATTACATGGTACAGATATCACTTTAGTAGGAAGTCATCCTACTTATAAAACAGCTGTTGAGTTTAGTATTAATAAATCTGATGAAGTAACAACAGTTTCTCAAAGTTTAAAAGATGATACATTACGACTATTTAATATAGATAAAGATATAAAGGTTGTTTATAATTTTATTGATGGAGAAAAATACGATAAAGCTCATCAAACAGAATGTCAAAGAAGTGCTTTAGCGAATGAAAATGAGCGTATTTTAACTCATATTAGTAATTTTAGACCAGTAAAACGTACTGATGATGTTATTAAAATTTTTAATAAAGTACAAAAAGAAATTCCATCTAAACTATTAATGGTTGGAGACGGACCAGAACGTATAAAAGCTGAGAATTTAGTAAATGAATTAGGGCTCCAAGATAAAGTATTGTTTTTAGGGAATAGCAATGAAGTAGCCAAAATTTTGTGTTATTCAGATGTGTTTTTACTACCTTCAGAAACTGAAAGTTTTGGATTGGCAGCTTTGGAAGCAATGGCAGCAAGTACGGTTGTAGTATCTACTAATTCTGGAGGGCTTCCTGAAGTTAATATTCATAATAAAACTGGTTTTTTAAGTGATGTTGGAGATGTTGCTGATATGGCTAAAAACGCTATCTACGTTTTAAAAGAAGATGAAGTATTAAATGAATTTAAAATAAATGCAAAGAAGCACATTGAATTGTTTTCATTAGAGCATGTATTACCACAATATGAAAGCATTTATAAAAAGTGTTATATAGGAGTTTAAAAAAAGAAATTTTCAAATGGAATTTAATACAATTTGGAATACATATAATAGTCACTTATTAAATTTTGTAAAGTCAAAAATTGAAGATAAGATTCATGCAGAAGATATTTTGCAAGAAATAGGACTTAAATTGTATGCAGTATTAAATAAAGGAGAAAAGATAAATAATTATAAATCGTGGCTTTTTCAGGTAGCAAGGAATTTGATAATTGATTATTATAGAAAAGAAAAAGTAAAAAAGAATAGAGAAAGTACATATTCTGAAATAAATGATGAGGGAATTTGTGTTTGTGACTTGTCAAGTTTTGTCATTCAAAATTACTTACCTAAAAAGTATGGAATTCCTTTGTATAAGAGTGATATAGAAAAAAAATCGCAAAAAGTAATTGCTAATGAATTAAATATATCATTACCAGCAGCTAAATCAAGAATACAAAGAGCAAGGGTTAAGTTAAAAGAATTAATAGAAGAATGTGTAACAATAACGTACAATAAAAACGGTACAATTGTAGACTATCAATTAAAGAATACTTGCGAAATACCTAAAGAACTTCAAGAGGAAATTAAAAGAATAAATTTAACGTTATAAGTTGAGTTTTTCTTACTAAATAGATTAATTTTTACTTTAATAAAAAACCTCCTAATTTTTAAGTTAGGAGGTTTTCGGGGGAGAATTGAAATAAACTATTTCTTTATAACAACTAAAGTTTCTGTTTTTTTGCTTGTTTGAACTCTAATAAAATAAGTTCCAGAAGTTTTAATTTGATCTCCTAATACTATTTGCTTAGGATTGTTTTGATAATTTTTATGTATTAACTCTTTTCCTAAAATAGTATAAACGCTTAATGTAAAGTCATTATCACCAATTGATGAAACGTTTATAGTTATATTTTCTTCAAAAGGATTTGGATATGATGTTATTGGACTAAAAGATGATTTAACTTTATTAGCTTTACTAACAGTTGGTCGCTTAGTGGTTAAACCTTTACCAGCTTCGCTATTGTAAGCGTAGTCTTTAAAAGTAATTGACTTACCATCATTCGAAACCGTTGCATGTAGCCATCCATAATGTGTATTTCCACTAATTTTAAAGCTAAAACCTATGTATCCAGATTTTCCATTCCAATTGGTATAAGAAGAAGAAGCTACAATAAATGAGCTAGATTGTGATTTAAAAGTACTTGAAACTCCAACAATTGTTCCTTCTGAAAGAATTGAAGCATTATTGGTATTTCCTTCACAAATTACTTCTTTATTATAGTTTACTAGATTAATAGCATTTGAAGAAAACCAAGGGCCAAAATATCTTTGATCTCCTTTTTCAATTTGGAAAGGAGCCCAGCTATTACTAGAATTTACTGTAACGTCTGCCATATCTACGTATACAACAGTTCCATCATTAGGAGGAGTTGATGTTTCTTCAGTAGTTATGTTTATTGTATTACTAGTAGCTTCGTTTCCAGCTGCATCTTTCGCTTTTATAGAAAAATTATAAGCGGTAGCAGCAGTTAAAGATGTAACTTCAAATGATGTAGTATTTGTTGTTGCTACATTGTTACCATCTTGATACACTTCATATTCAGTAACAGCTACGTTATCGGTTGAAGCAGCCCAGGTTAAAGTTAACGATGTTTGAGTTATATTTGAAGCTACTACATTACTAGGTGCAGAAGGAGCTTGAGTGTCTGTACCAGTTCCATCATTGGTTATATTTACGGTAAAATCTTGAACTGATCCGTCACCAATGTTTCCACAAGAACTTGAAGGTGCTCCATTATATTTCATAGAAACTCTCATTCTAGTTTCACCTAATTTAGCCGATGAAGGAACGGTAATAGTACCCGTTTGAGCATTGTTTTTGGCAGTACCAGAATCAAAAGCTACCTCATTAGTGTCAAATTCACCATTTTGATTGTAATCAATCCAAACTTTAAAATATTCAGGAGTAGGGTTTCCTGGGTATCCAGGTGTTAAGGTTGTTGAGGTTGCAACACCTATAGATAATGGTATCGTATTACTTGTTAAATCAATATAAGTTGCAGCGGTAGATGTTTTACTAAATGCACCTACTTGAACTCCTTCGATCCATTCGTAAGTTACTCTTGTACCTGAAGAAGCACAATAGGTAATTGGGGTAGTATCAGGTTCTATAACAGTTATGTATCCAGTTTTTGATTCAGAATCGCTTCCAACTGTATTAGTAGCTGTTAAAGTTACTTGGTATACACCAGGTGTATTATACGTAATTGAAGGATTTTGAACTGAAGAACTTGATGGGGTTCCACCAGTAAAAGACCATGACCATGAAGTAGGTGAGTTTGTTGATTGATCAGTAAATGAAATAGAAGTTCCTTTGTCTACTGATGTTGAATTTGCAATAAACTCTGCAACTGGAGCAGTAACAACATTTCCGTCATTAGTAATATCTACATTAAAATCTTGAACAGATCCGTCACCGATATTTCCACATGAACTAGCAGGTGCGCCATTATATTTCATAGACACTCTCATTCTAGTTACTCCTAATTTTGCACTTGAAGGGACAGTAATAGTTCCAGTTTGTGCATTCTTTTTTGCAGTTCCTGAATCAAAAGCAACTTCATTGGTGTCAAAAGTTCCATTTTGATTGTAATCAATCCACACTTTGAAATATTCATTGGTTGGGGTTCCTGGATATCCAGGCGTTAGTGTGGTACTAGTAGCTGTGCCTATGTTTAAAGGTATAGTTTTAGATGTTAAATCTGTGTAGGTTGCAGCAACAGAAGTATTAGAGAATATTCCAATTGTTACTCCAGCAATCCATTCGTATTGAACTCTTGTTCCAGCGGATTCACAATAGGTTAATCCTCCAGAAGTATCTTCTTTAGTAGTGATATTTAAAATAGTACTAGCTACTGATTCATTTGCTTTTGCATCTTTTGCTTTTATAGAAAAAGAATATGATGTATTAGCTGTTAAATTAATTACATTATATGTTGTAGTTGTAATAGATGCTATTTTTGTTCCTCCTTGATATATATCATATCCGGTAACTGCTACATTGTCTGTAGACGCCAACCAGTTTAAAGTTAAAGAGGTTTGTGTAATGTTAGAAGCAGTAAGGTTACTAGGAGTAGAAGGAGCCTCTGTATCTGCAGGTATATCTTCTATTCTTGTAACTGTAATGAAATTATTAGATACATCAAAATCACCAGTTGCTAATCCAATATCTGAAATGTTTTTATTGGTAACCTGTAAATTTCCTTCAAAAGCAATTCCATACACTTTACATATTCCTATTGTTGCTCCTTCAAAATCATGTGAAGATTTTTCAGAAGTTAAAATTTTACCAACTTCATCAGTAATTAAATAAGAATAATTAGTATTAGAGGTGCTTGTATTTTTGAAAGCGATAACATCAGCAATGCCATCTCCAGTTGTAGTTGTTATTTGCGTTTTATCGTCAGTAGTAGAAACTGTTCCTGCATCAATTGGATCAGGAGTAGTAATAACTCCGTCAAATTTAACTTCAAAAGTAATAGTTTGTACAGCATTTGCATTACAAGTAGTAGTATTAGTAACTGTAGCAGTATAAATTCCAGCATGAAGGTTTGAATCTGCATTTTCTGTAATTTTTGCAGTACTTAATTTCGAACTGAAATTATTAGGGCCTGTCCAATTAATAGTTCCGTTAAAAGAAGTACTAGGTAATCTTAAGCTAATTTCATCACCTGTTTTTATAGTAACTTGATTATTTGTAGTACTATTAAAGTTAGCACTATTAATTTTATGTTCTATTTTATTGGTTAAATCTTCTATGCCAACTTTAAGAGTAATTGTTGTTGAAGAATAACATTGTCCGTTATTAAATTCTAACTTGTATACTCCTTCGTGTGATTTTTGAATATTATTAATATCCCAGGCAGTAGCTGAATCTGGTGTTGTATCAACAGTACCATCAGGGTATGTAATTTTCATATTTTCAACACCATATTTTGTGTTAGTACCTAAGGCAATATTATCTCCTTCACATGCAAATAAAGTTCTACTTTTTGTCCATTTGTTAGCATTGTCTTTCACCCAACCATCTAAAGCTTCTCTTCTTGGTCTTATTTCAAGTTCTACTGACCCAGAACAAGAAGCAGGGTCATTCCATGTAATAGTATATGTTCCATAGTTTTGATCAGTAATACTTGTGAATTCAAATCCAGTTCCAAGATCTGGAGTGTTATCAGAAAAATTATTAGGTCCAGTAATAGTAACATTTTCTAAACCAATATTTTTTATTCCTAAATGAACCTTTTCACCAACACATGCTTCAACAAAAGATCGTTGTACCCATTTTCCGTTTAAAGCTACCCAAGGAGTAATATTGTTCTCGGTTATTAATTCTACTTGAGTAGAATATGTACAGCCTCCCATGTCATATAATATGGTATATACACCTGCATCTTGAGTAGTGATGTTATTAAATTTCCAAACCCCATTGTCAGCAGCAACTGTGTGTAAATTACCATTTGGTAGTCTTAAGGTTGAGGTTCCTGGTCTATTAGCTTGCATACCTATGCTAATATTAGAGCCAGGACAAGCTTTAAGTTTATTTAAGTTGAACCAGTTTGTAGTAGTATTATCGTATTGTACCCATGGTCTAACTTTAAATCCAACATAAAGTCTAACTGTACCAAAACCAAAATTTCCGTTAGCATCTGTATATTTAATTAGGTAAGCTCCAGCATCACTTTCTTGAACATTATTAATGTTCCAATAGGTACTAGCGTCAGGAGTGGTATCTATTTCTCCATTTGGTTTTAAAATTTCTACATTATTTAATCCTACATTTTGTATTCCTATTTTAACATTAGTGCCAGGACATACTTCAATCCAAGATGCATTTTCTTTCCATTTTGACCCATCATGCATTCTAGTAGTTACAGCAAGACTACCACCAGTACCAGTGGCAACTAGATTAGCATTTTGCCATAAAGGAAATCTAGCTTCATGATTTAAAGCAGCATACATCCTATCTGTTTGTCCTTTTGTAAACATTTTTGCACATCCACCGGTAGAATCATACCCCATGTAATTTTCATAGTTAATTAATGAATCACCACAATCAGTAGCTCCTGCTAAACAAAAATCATCAGCTGAAGCTACGTCTTCTTGTGGAGTGTCTTCTACATAGTCTTGGTTTATACTAGAACATCCACCTTCAAAAGTATGTAATAGGTTTAACCAATGTCCAAATTCATGGGTTAATATAGAAGCAAATTCATCATCAGTATTTCCTTTTAAGTAACGACCGTTATAAGTTACACGAGCACGCTTGGCGTCAGAATGTGTTTTGTTAGGGTACCAAGCAATACCGCTATTAGTTGTTACACCATCATCATGAATGTCGGCAGTTATATATACATTCATATATTTATAGTTGTCCCAAGCATCAGCAGCAACGATAGGGCTGTCATAGTTTCCTTGACCACCAGCTACAGGATGATCAACAATTCCTGATGTTGGATTACCATTTGGATCAATAGTAGCTAGTTTAAAAGTAATATTTGTTGTAGATCGTCTATCTTTAAATAATGGGTCAACTGTATGGAAATCTGGATTTAATCCATGAAAATCATCGTTAACCATTTGTAGAGAATTTAGAATTTTTTCATCCGTAACTGTTGCTCCGTTTTGTTCTCTTCCGTAAATGTGAAAGACAACAGGAATAATAATGTTTCCAGAAATACCTTTTGCTGAGGTTTTTAATTTGTTAGCACTTCGCTTTTTTGTGTAATCATTGAATTTTAGGAACTCTGCGTATTCTTTAGGGTTCTCTTTGTAGTATTTATTCATTGCTCTTGAAGTACCACAACCTATCTCTTGAGCTAGAGAGGAAAGTGTAAAGCATAAAAATAAAAATAAAGTAATTGGTTTTTTCATATTTCAGGGTGTTATTATATGGTAAAATCATAATTATCATACTCTTAATTAATTCTATTAAAACTTATGAATATGTTAATTATTTGGTGATATTAATGAAAAAAAACAATCAAAAATAACTTATGGTAATATGATATGTTATTTGGATAGTATTTGAGTAGTATGAAGTTAACTTTAAGATAATGTGAGTTTTTTGGAATAGAAAACTATATTTCTTTAGTTTTCTATTCACTTATGAAATATTGTTTAGGATTTGATTAAGAAAATAAACTTAAAGCATAGAAAAAAACTTATACGGTTAGTATAAGTTTTTTTAATAAGATTATTATAATCAGAGGTTTTGAAGAACTGATTCAGTAAAGAAATTTTATTTGTTTTTATAAGTTATAAAACTCAAGGCTATCTTTAATTAGTTGATTTTGAACTTTACAATCAATTTTAAAATTTTGGTAATCGTTTAATAAAACAAAGTTAATTTCACCACCAACATTCTTTTTATCGTGCTTCATTAAATCAAAAATAGGAGTAAAATCATCTTCTAATAAATTAGTTTTACCGTATATGGCAATAATAGCTTTTTTAATATCCGTAAGTTTCTCTTTCGGAAAGCCTAAAAGTTTATGAGAAATATACGCTTCACAAACCATACCTATGGCAATAGCTTCACCATGAGTTAAGTTTTCTTTTGCATCGCTTTCTAAAAAATAAGACTCAATACCATGACCAATTGTATGACCCCAGTTTAAGACTTTTCGAACACTCTTTTCTTTAGGATCTTCTAAAACTACTTCATTTTTTATTTCAATAGAACGATGAATTAAGTCTACAATATTTAGCTCAGGATTATCTTTAATTTGGTTGAATAAATTAATATCATGAGTCATTCCATATTTAATAATTTCAGCAGTACCTGATCTAATTTCTCTTGGAGTTACAGTATGTAAGTATTCAGGGTCAATTACAATCATTTCTGGATTAGCAAAAACTCCAATCTGATTCTTTAAAACACCTAAATCTACTCCTGTTTTACCTCCAACAGAAGCATCAACCATACTTAGTAAAGTTGTAGGGATGTTTATAAAATCAATACCACGTTTAAAAGTAGAAGCAACAAAACCACCTAAATCAGTAATAACACCACCACCTAAGGTAATTAATAAACTACGCCTATCAGCACCTAATTCAGTCATAGCATTCCATACACCAACACAAGTTTCAATATTTTTATAAACTTCTCCAGGAGTTATTTGGATAACTTCTATAGGTTTATTGGTATTCAATAATTGCATAAATCGAGGATAACAACATTCTAGTGTGTTATCATCTACTAAAATAAAAATAGACGAGTAATTTTTAGTAGCTATTATTTTAGCCAATTCATCGTATGCTTTTTCTTCAAAATGGATAGGATATGTTACTGCCTGAATTGATGTCATTTTCTATTATTTTATAAAGGTGCAAATTAAATAGAAAAAATTGATATATGTCATACTAGTCGGTTATATTTGTTTTTCAAATTAAACAATAATAGTACTTAGTTGATGAAACTATTTGACAACACACAAACAGCATTTAAACTAAAATCTGACTCAGAGTTAGAAAGAGCGTATTTTTTATTTAGAATGATACAAAATCAACCAATGGTTCGTATCGGTACAGCAGTAACAAACTTTGCTTTAAAAGCACATTTACCAGTAGAAGGATTAATTAGGTCAACAGTATTTGATCATTTTTGTGGAGGAGTAACAGAAGAAGACTGTATTCCAACAATAGAAGAAATGTACAATAAAGGTGGAGTATCTAGTGTTTTAGATTATTCAGTTGAAGGTAAAGCTGAAGAAGCTAGTTTTGACGAAGCTTTAAATAAAATTTTAAAGATAATTCAGTTTTCTGAAGAAAAACAATCAATTCCATTTGCTGTATTTAAGCCTACAGGTTTTGGACGTTTTGCTTTGTACCAAAAATTAACGGAAGGAAAAGAGTTAACAACTAATGAAAAAAGCGAATGGGATAGAGTTGTAAATCGTTTTCATACTGTATGTAAAGCCGCAGTTAAAAAAGATGTTCCTTTATTAATTGATGCTGAAGAAAGTTGGATGCAAGATGCCGCAGATGATTTGATAGAAGAATTAATGGAAATTTACAATAAAGAAAAAGCTATTGTGTTTAATACATTACAAATGTATCGTCATGATAGAATGGAGTATTTACGTAATTTACACCAAAGAGCACACCAAAAAGGTTATCACATTGGAATGAAAGTGGTAAGAGGAGCTTACATGGAAAAAGAAAGAGCTAGAGCTGAAGAAAAAGAATATGAGTCTCCAATTTGTGTAAACAAACAAGCAACAGACACCAATTATGATGAAGCAGTTCGTTATATGATGGAGCATAAAAACATGGCTATTTTTGCAGGAACACATAATGAGGAAAGTTCTTTTTTACTAATGGAGTTAGCAAAAAAACATAATATAGCTGTAAGTGATAAACGTATGTGGTTTGGTCAATTATATGGTATGAGTGATCATATTAGTTTTAATTTAGCCGAAGAAGGTTATAATGTAGCTAAGTATGTTCCGTTTGGACCTGTAAGAGATGTGATGCCGTACCTAATTCGTAGAGCAGAAGAAAATACCTCAGTAGCAGGGCAAACCTCAAGAGAATTAAATTTATTAAAAACAGAAAAAGCACGTCGTAAACTTTAATGAATACTGTTGACGAAATAAAAGAAGCTATTCAAAAAAATAAAAAAAGATTAGCTAAAGAACTTAAAGAAAGCAAAGAGTTGGTTTCTTTAATAAAAAAGTCAATAACTACTTCTTTAACAAGTGAAGAAAGAAATAAGGTAAAAGAACAAATGTTAGACATTTGTAAGGCTGTTCCTGCGTTTACAATTTTTATGTTGCCAGGAGGAGCCTTATTGCTACCTTTATTAATAAAACTTATACCAGATATTCTTCCAAGTGCCTTTAGAGAAGATGATGATTCAACAGAAAAAAAGGAAAAATAAATTAATAGCAAATAGAAAAATATATTGATTTAATAGCTAGTTAATTAACCTTTCGGGCACATTTTTAAAATTCGTATTTCAAAATTCATATTTTTTTAATAATAATACACTACTTTTGCGCCAAATTTAACGTAGCAAAATGCAATCAATTAGAAACATCGCTATTATAGCACACGTTGACCACGGAAAAACTACCTTGGTTGATAAAATTATAGATCAAGCTAAAATTTTAGATGACCGTAAAGAACGTACTGACTTATTATTAGATAATAATGATTTAGAGCGTGAACGTGGTATTACTATTTTATCTAAAAATGTATCTGTAAATTATAAAGATGTAAAAATCAATGTAATTGACACACCTGGGCATGCCGATTTTGGAGGAGAAGTAGAGCGTGTATTAAAAATGGCCGATGGTGTTTTATTATTGGTTGATGCTTTTGAAGGTCCTATGCCTCAAACTCGCTTTGTATTAGGAAAAGCAATAGAGTTAGGATTAACACCTATCGTTGTTGTAAATAAAGTAGATAAAGAAAACTGTACACCAGATTTAGTACATGAAAAAGTATTTGATTTAATGTTTGCTTTAGAAGCAACAGAAGATCAATTAGACTTTAAAACAATTTACGGTTCAGCTAAAAATGGATGGATGAGTACAGACTGGAAAGATGAAAAAACAGATATTATCGATTTATTAGATGCGGTAATTGAAACAATTCCTGAAGCTCCTTACCGTGAAGGAAGTCCACAAATGCAAATTACTTCATTAGATTATTCTTCTTTTAAAGGGAGAATTGCTATTGGACGTGTATTTAGAGGAGATTTAGAAAAGAACAAAGATTATATGCTTTGTAAGGCTGATGGTACAAATAAAAAAGTACGTATTAAAGAATTACACGTTTTTGAAGGAATGGGTAAGGTTGAAACAGATAAAGTACGTAGTGGAGATATTTGTGCTGTAACAGGTATTGATGATTTTGAAATTGGTGATACTATTGCTGATATTGAAGCGCCAGAAGCATTACCTAGAATTGAAGTAGATCAACCTACAATGAGTATGTTGTTTACTATTAATAATTCACCATTCTTTGGTAAAGAAGGAAAATTTGTTACTTCTCGTCACTTACGTGATCGTTTATTTAAAGAAATGGAAAAAAACTTAGCATTACGTGTTGATACTACTGATTCTGAAGACAAATTTAATGTTTTTGGTCGTGGAGTACTTCATTTATCTGTATTGATAGAAACAATGCGTCGTGAAGGGTATGAATTACAAGTAGGTCGTCCTCAAGTAATTTTAAAAGAAATTGATGGTGTTAAATGTGAGCCTTATGAAACATTATCTATTGATGTTCCTGAAGATGTTGCATCTAAAGCTATTAATTTAGTATCTCTTAGAAAAGGTGATTTATTAGTAATGGAGCCTAAAGGTGATTTACAACACCTAGAATTTACAATTCCTTCAAGAGGATTAATAGGTTTACGTAATAAAATATTAACTGCTACTGCTGGTCAGGCTATTATTAACCATAGATTTAGTGAGTATGGACCTTTTAAAGGTGATTTTACTGAAGATATAAAAGGAGCGATAGTTTCTTCTGCAGCTGGTAAAGCAACTGCATATGCAATTGATAGATTACAAGATAGAGGTAGATTTTTTATTGATCCTAACCAAGAAATATATATTGGTCAGGTAGTAGGAGAGAATGCTAAGTCTGATGATATGGGAGTGAATTTAATTAAAGGGAAAAAATTAACAAACGTACGTTCTTCTGGAACTGACGATAGTGTTAAGATTGCTCCAAAAATTGATTTCTCTTTAGAAGAATGTATGGAGTATATTAAAGGAGATGAATATTTAGAGGTTACTCCTGAGAGCTTACGTATGCGTAAAATAACATATAGACCATAATTTGGTTTTTAAATAGTTTAAAAAAGCTCAAGTTATTAACTTGAGCTTTTTTTATGCTTTTATATGATAAAGTATAAGGTGTTATTTTTCAGGTTTTGAATCAATTTCATCAATCATTTTAATAGCTTCTGCTCTTGGAGGAAATATTTTTGATACAATAATACCAATAATCATTGAAACTAGAAAAGAAGGAGCAAGTACGTCAAGAGCAACAAAGTATTCACCTATATTTTCTAATTCTTTAAAAACAAAATTAAATAGTATTACAGCTATAAAGCCTGATATCATGGAAGCAATAGCCCCTTTTTCTGAATAACCTTTCCAAAAAAGAGAGAGAATAATAACTGGGCAAAAAGTAGCTGCTATACCAGACCAACCGAAAATGATTACCCAGAATATTTGTCTGTCAGGCGATATGTAATTCATTATAATAGCAATTATTAATGCTGTAAATGCCATTATAATAGTTGAAGTTCTTGATATTTTTGTAAGATTTTCATCTTTTATATCTGGACGAAATATTTTTTGATAAAAATCTCTTGTAATAGCACTTGATGCTAAAATTAAAAGCGAATCGATAGTAGACATTATTGCAGATAAAACGATTGCGATAAAAACAGCAACCAGTATTGTGGGTAAAAAGCTTTCAGTAATCATACTTAATACATCTTCACCGTTATTTCCTAGAATGGTTTCAGGATCTTGTCCTTCCTTTGTAAAATAAATACGAGCAAGAATTCCTATAGTTACTGCCGCTGCATCAGTTAACAATGTAAATATAACAGCAATCCATTTACCTTTATCTATTTCTTTTTTGTTTTTTATAGACATAAATCGGACGTAAACCTGAGGGGAACCAAGAAAACCTAAACCAATCATAGAAAACCCTAAAATTGTAAAAAGATTCATCCATCCATCTTCACTTCTTCCCATTATTTGTGTTAATGTTGGGTCTATAGCATTTAAACTATTAGTAACTCCAGTTCCGTTATCCATAGAAAACCAAACTACTATTGGTAATAAAACGAGACCAAAGAACATGAGTAATCCTTGGAATAAATCTGACCAAACTGCGGCAACAAACCCCCCAATAAATATATAAGCAAGTACTATTAAAAATCCAATTAAAGCCCCTATTTTATAATCAATTCCTAGCATAGATCTAAAAGCAACTCCTGTAACATCTATTTGAGAAGCAACATATATAACTATAAAAATTACTAATACTGATGCGGCTAAAATTCGTAGTGTTTGAGTTGTTGATTTAAAATGACTATGAAGATAATCAGGGATAGTAATTGCTCCATAGGAATCTGATCTTTTCTTGAAACGTTTAGCCATAAACTGCCAAGAAACAAATACACCTAATAATTCACCAACAACAACCCAATATCCAGAATATCCTGCCATAGCACCCATTCCAGTTAAACCAATGAGTAACCAACCAGATTCACCAGTTGCTCTTGCAGAAAAAGCAACAGCCCAGAAGCCCATGTTTTTTCCACCTACATAATAGTCACTCATACTTTTTATTCGTTTTGAGGCAAATATTCCAATTAAAAAAAGTATTCCAACATAGACTATTAATACAGCTATCTTGATTGTTAAATTTGGGTCTTGCATAATGGTTTAATTTTTGGTTAGTTGTGTACTTTTATGTGCATAAATAACTTATGAGTTTATTAAAAATATTTTAAAGGTTTTGAAAAGTACTCAAAAAATGATCAGAATTGGTGTTTTTTTATATATTTTAAGCTAAAAAAATAATAAAAATCATAAAATTGGCTATATTTGTTAAACTTAGCATGATTGAATTAATCATATTAAATTATTTAGTTGGATTTAAGGAATGACCTTGAATTTGTAAATTAAATGAACCCCAAAAGTAGAAACCTATTTGAATTCTAGCGAACACACTCCAAAAGTACCACAATCATTAGATGAATTAATTACTGCTCTCACTGAGGGAGAGAGGACGACTTTTAGTCACATAATACAATCCATAAAATTTAAACCGAACGCATTTGATAAATATAGTTCCTGGTCTAACGAGTGTTATACTAGAAATTGCATCATTAATAATGAAAATTTTGAACTGATATTAATTTGTTGGTGTGAAGGACATGCTACTCCAATACACGATCATGGAGGTGAAGAGTGTTGGGTGAAAGTTATTGATGGTAAATTTAGAGAGGTTATATATAAAGAGAATGAAGAAGGAGAGTTATATGCTATTAAATCAACAGTTTCTAAACCTAATGAAGTTACTTACATGAAAGATTTTATGGGATTTCATAGCTTGGAAAATGTTTCTAAACAAAGAAGTATGTCACTTCATTTATATGCAAAGCCAATTCGTGAATGTAGAGCTTATGATGAAAAAACAAAAACTTTTATAAGTAGATTTTTAACTTATAATACGACAGTTTAATTAATAATAAAATTTAAAAAGAGTAAAAATGTCTAATATAAATAATGATTTAACTTTATTTAATGAGCTAGTAGAAACTCTTATTAAAGAAGAGGAAAGTACTCCTGTTGCTGAGAGAATTGACGCAAAAAAATTATACGATTCAATTGATTTATCTCTTAATGATTCAGGAATGATAGATGATGAATTTAAAACGTTATTACGTCAAATTCTTGTTTCAACTCCAAAAACAGCAACTAAATTGTTTTTTAATCAACTTTTTGGAGGAAGGCAGAGTAAAGCAATTTTAGGTGATTTATTGGCAGTAATGCTTAATAATAGTATGTATACATACAAGGTGGCTGGTCCTCAAGTTGGTATTGAACAAGAAATTATTAGACAATCTTGTGATTTAATAGGGTATGGAGCTAAAAGTAATGGTACATTTCCAACAGGAGGTTCAATGAGCAATTATATGGCGTTGGTAATGGCACGTGATGCTAAAGATCCCAAATGTAGATTAGAAGGGATGTCTAAGCCATTAACTGTTTATACGTCAAAGGAATCTCATTACTCAAATTCTAAAAATGTTAGTTTTACAGGAATAGGAAGAAATAATATACGATATATAAAAGCTGATTCTAAAGGAAGAATGATTCCAGAATTGTTAGAAGAGCAAATTATTAAAGATATAAATAAAGGATTTATACCTACCTATGTTAATGCTACGGCAGGTACAACAGTATTAGGTGCTTTTGATCCAATTGATGATATTGCTAATATTACAGAAAAGTATAAAATGTGGCTTCATGTAGATGGTGCTTATTGTGGAAGTGTAATTTTTAGCGAAAAATATAAACATCTTCTAAAGGGAGTAGAAAGATCAAACTCTTTTAGTTACAATGCGCATAAAATGCTTGGTACACCGTTAACTTGTTCAATTATCTTAGTAAATGATAAAAGGCAGTTGTACGATTCATTTAGTAATGATGCTGATTATTTGTATCAAACTGATGGCGATGATTTTAATTTAGGTAAAACGTCCTTTCAATGTGGTAGAAGAAATGATGCTTTAAAATTTTGGACATTATGGAAATCTGTAGGAGGAAAAGGGTTAAGAAATATTGTAGATAAGCAATTTGAACTAGCTAATGTTGCTCTTGATTATATTAGAAATAATTCTGATTATACATTATATAGTTTTAATGATTCAATATCTATTTGTTTTAATTACAAAAATATTGATCCTACTGAGCTTTGTACTGCATTGTATGAACATCAAGTAACTGTTGTTGGCTTTGGTTCTTTTGAAGAAAATACTTTCATTAGGTTAGTTACGATTAATGCAAATAATGAGAAGGAAGATATACTAAACTTTTTTAAAGTTTTAGAAGGTTTTGTTGAGAAAACACCTAGTTTAAAGAAAATTAGTATTTAAAAAAACTTTTATTGAATAAAAAAGCACCTTTTTAAGGTGTTTTTTTTTGTTTACAGCTGTTTACAGCGTTAGTTAATTATAGAAGTTTTATTCAATTATAAATATTGAAAAGACGACTCTTTGTAAGTTTAAAAACTTGTATTGTTTTAGAAGTGATAGTAAAAAATAAAAAAGCTATCAAAAACAGGGATGAAATTTTTTTAATTTTTCAAGGGAATGATTGTTTTGATAGCTTAATAATTGAAATTACTAAAAAGGGGAAACAATTAATAAATTCTTTACAAATATACTAGATAAAACAAGGCTTTATAGCTATGTAGTAGTATTGATGTGTTATATTTTTATACTACAATTATACTTAATGAAATAGTTAAAGTGTTTGAAAATCAGTTTTTTGTTTTCTTTTTGAAGCTTGTTGGTAATTACTCTAGAGAAAAAATAAAAATAGTAGTGTAAATTAATAAGTGAGGTTTGTGTGAAAAATAAAAAAATTACCAAAAATGCAATGTAGTAGGTAATATTATAATTGCTTTTTGGTAATTTATTATAGATGAATTAACAAGGGGAAAATTAATAAATCTTTAATCAAATATATAAGTTGAATTAGCACAAAAACTGATTGTAGTGTTTTTGAAGTATATTTAATTTAGGTTTAAAAACCTTGATTTATTGCTTTTTATTGTTGTTTATTAGTTTGTTACAACTAATAAATTGAAGTGTTTAAATAATCGTTTTTTTATCATATGTAGTATTTTTGATGTATATTTATAGAACTTAAAAAGTAAGGATAAGGGGTTTTCTTTAAATTTTAACTAAAATTATTTATAGAATTTGGACGTAATGAAAATAAGTACTGCTTTTATGTACTGTTTTTTTGGCTTTTGTAGTTTTTTCTTAAATGCACAGAGTTCTGATAAACAGTTAAAACCTAATAATTATAAAGAACAAATTGTTCACAGTTATTATTTGTTTCAAAAATATGAAAATGAGCGGTTATTAGATAGCGTATTGCGTTTTATTAAATTAAATGAATTTGTAATAAAAGAAGATTCTATAAATAGTAAAATTTATTATTTAAAAGGAGTAAGTAATCTTTATTTGAAGAGGTATGAAAAAGCTGATGCCTATTTTTTAAAATCATTTGATTTAGCTAAGAAAACAAATGATATTCTTTTAAAAGGTACTATTTATAACTCAAGAGGTGTTTGTGTCTCAATGGGAAAAAAGAATTATATAAAAGCTGAAGAATTTTATAAAAAAGCGATAAATAATTATGTGAAAATAAATGAACTTCCCCAACAAATAGATTCTTATTATAATTTGACATTAAATGAAAGGAAAAGGAAGAATTGGGGAAAATCTTCAGAGTATGCAATAACTTGCTTAAAGTTAATTGATGAAGATAAAGAGCGTGTTGCTGGTATTAGTCGTTTATATTATTTCATAGCTGATAATAGTTTTGAATTGAATAAAAATGAAGAGGCAATTCAAAACTTACAGAAGGCTGAAAAATATGCAGCACCAGATGATAGTTATGTAAATGGATTTATTAATGAAACATATGCTAAAATATATGAATCTAAAAAAGAGTATACTTTAGCTTTAGACAGGTATAAAAAAGTTAATAAAAACTTGCGACAAACTAATGAGAAGAATGAAGGTAAGTTAAGTAAGTCGTTTATAGAAGAATTAGATTTAGAAAGTAAATTAAAATCAGAAAAAGAAGCTATAATAAATACTCAGAATAAACAGTTACTAGTAAGTGTTTTGATAATTGTAACTTTTCTATTGTTAACACTAGTTCTTTATTGGTTAATTAAAAAAAATAAGAAAAAAAATAATAGAATTAAACAATTAAACTCTGATTTACAAAGTTTAATTTTGAATCTAAAAAATAAAAATCAAGATTTAGTTGATAAGAAACAAGAAATAGAAAACTTATTAAAATTAAACGAGCAAGCTACCTTCTCTAGAGTTTTAAAAATAAATACTTACAATGATGCTATTAGAAAAATAACTGACGATATTGAAATTTATACTGAAAATAATTCTAGCGCTTCTAGTTATTTAATTACAGTAAATAAAAAACTTTTAGCTTTGATTTCTGAAGAAGAACTTTGGCAGGATTTTAAAATACAGTTTGAAAAAATTAGACCTGATTTTTTTAATAAATTGAAAGAACATACCCCTAGTTTGTCAATAAATGATCTAAAGCATTGCACATATATTATTTCAAACTTAAAAAGTAAAGAAGTAGCTCAACTTATAAATGTGTCGCCAAGAAGTGTTGAAACAACAAGGTATCGAATTAAGAAAAAAATGGGGCTTGATAAAGAAGATAATATTTATGATTTGTTGAGTGTGTTGTAGTTAAAAGGATTGTTAAATATTAAATTTCTATAATAGTGATATATATTATATATTTTTGTTAAAAAATATAAGTAATGAAAAATACCGCTATTAAAATTGAAAATTTATCCTTTTCGTATTCAAAAAAACAAAAAGCTTTAAAAAATTTAAATATAAATGTACCTAAAGGTGCAATTTATGGTTTTTTGGGGGCTAATGGTGCAGGTAAGTCAACTACAATGCAGTTGCTTACAGGTATACTTTCTAGCTCTAAAAAAAACGTATTTCTCTTTGAAAAAGAATTACAAAGTCAATTTCCATTTATTTTTTCTAAAATAGGAGCTTTAGTTGAAACTCCAAGTTTGTATTTACATTTAACAGGTATAGATAACTTAAGGTGTATTACAAAGTTAAAAGAAGTTTCTGAAGATAAAATTTCTGAAGTTCTAGGGCTAGTTGGTTTAAGTGATAAAGGTCATTTAAAAGTAAAACAATATTCTTTAGGAATGAAACAGCGTTTAGCTATTGCTATGACACTTTTAGGTGAACCTGAACTTCTATTATTAGATGAGCCAGTAAATGGGCTTGATCCAACAGGAATAACTGAGATAAGAGAGTTACTAGTGAAGTTAAATAAAGAAAAGGGAACAACAATTTTTATTTCTAGCCATTTACTTTCTGAAATTGAAAAAATGTGTACTCACATTGGGATTATAGATAAAGGGGAGTTAAAGTTTGAAGGTTCTATTGAAGAGCTTGAATCTCTAACAAAAAAACACAAAATTTTGGTAAAAACAAAAGATATAAGTACAAATATTGAGTTGATAAAAAATAGCTATAAAGATGTTAGAGTTGAAAATAATGATTGTGTTATGATTGAATTAAATAGTAAAGAAGAGATACCGGTTTTAACTAAGTTTTTAATAACGAATGATATTCCTGTTTATGAAATTAAAATTGTGGATGGGTTAGAAGAATGGTTTTTATCATTAACAAAATAAAATTATTTAAAATGAAAAAGATTTTTAAAAACATAAAAAAAGCAATAGAGGTTGAATTAATTAAGAAAAAACGTTCAGGAATATTTAGTTTAAGCTTTATTTTTGGAATGTTTTTTCCATTTTTGTTATTTATAGTGAAAGCTATCCGTTTTGTAAAAAATGATGACTATGAAACAAAAATTCCAGAAAACTTTTATTTAGATTATTTAGAAGATAGTTTAACACCGTTTACGATGTTCTTTTTCCCTATACTTATTGTTTTCTGTGCTAGTAAAATTTCACAAATAGATCATAAGAACAAAGGGTGGAGTTTAATGGAGACTTTACCAACAACAAAGTTTTCAATTTACTTTTCTAAGTATTTATTATTAATTTTTAGTAACTTATTAGCTATTGCTTCTTTATTAATATCATCACTTCTTTTTGGCTGGTTACTTTCTTTGTTTTTTGAAATTCCTTCAGATAAAATAGTGATCATGCCTTTTTTAGATTTTTTTGAAATTGGCATTCGCTTGTTTATGATTAGTTTATGTTTATCTGCTTTTCATTATGGGGTATCTGTGTTAATTTCAAGTTTTATATGGCCTATGATAATTGGTTTCATTGCTATTCTTGTACCAATGATATTTAATAAATATAAAATATTTTATTATTGGTATCCTTACCAGTCATTAATACAAATTAGTAGTTTTCCAAAGGGAAGTGATTTTGGTTATTGGGTCACATATTTAGAAATGTTAAGTTTATTATATACCATAGTATTTTTATATATTGGATATAATTGGTATAACTTTAAAAGTTTTATAAAAGCATTTTTTAATTCAAAAAAGAAAGCCTTAAGTTTTATAGGTGTTTTAATAGTGATATTACCTTTAATTTATTTGGTGTTAACTCCAAAACAACAAAAAACATACAGTAAAACAGTTATTTGTGGTCAGATACTTAGTGATGAAAAGATAGAAAATGTTTATGTTTTAAATCCATTTTTAGATGATACAATAGCAAAAATAAAAGTTGAGAATAATAAATTCTATCATTCATTTAAACGAAGTTTGAAGCCAGATTTCTACAGAGTAAATTATGAAAAGTATGTTTATCAAAAAGTTTTTTTTGGAGACAACGATAGTATTAATTTAAGTTGTAAATTTTTTAAAAAGCAATATGTGAAAGTTGGAGTAAAAGGAACTAGAATTCCTGAAAATATGGAAAATAAATATGAGTTTCCTTATGCTATTTGGGAAAGGATGTTGTATGGTAATGCATATATTGATAATGCGAAATATTATATGGAGAATATAAGTAAGGATTGGAAAAAAAATAGAGCAAGAATAGGGAAGCATTTAAGTGTTGATAATTTAAGCTCAAGAGCTGATTTTATAAAAAGAAAAGAAAAATTAATAACATTAAGGTACTTAACGTTTTGGAATATGTTTGTAAAAAAAAGAAAAGCACTTTTTCCTTTTAAAAAATATGTAGTTAGCGATGATATAAAAAAACTTAAAAATAGTCTATCCTTAAGGGATGAAGTTATGTTGTCTAATTCAAGTTATTTTAAGTATGTTTTAAATGAACTAATACAAAAAGACAATAGAAATATTTCACGTGAAAAGAAAGCTTTTTCTGCAATAGAAAAACTTGAAAAAGGAGAGTTTAAAAATCGAATGTTATTTCAACAATTAAATAAATCTTTATTTGAATCTAATAAGATAAAAGTAAGAGATTCTTTAATGAAAAAGTATTTTAATTTAATTACTAATAAAAGTTATAAAAAAATACTTCAAAAATATAATTATGAATACAATAGATTAACAAAAGGAGAAAAAGCTCCAGATTTTGTTGCGTACAACGCTGAAGGAACTAAATTTAATTTAGCTAGTTTTAAAGGTAAATATATTCTAATAGATTGTTGGGCAACTTGGTGTAAGCCATGTAAAGATCAAGAACCTTATTTTGAAAGAAAAGCATTTTTATATAAAAATATGCCTATTCAATTTATAGCTATTAACAATAACTCTAATAAAGAAGATTGGTTAATAGATATAAAAGATAAACAAAATCAAGTGTTACATTTAAGGCCCGAAAACATTAAGCTTTTTGGAGAAAAATATTCTGTTAATTCACTTCCTAGGTTTATTTTAATAGATAAAGAAGGTAGGTTTGTAAATTCGGAATTTGTAAGGCCACAAGACAAGGTTTTTGATAAGTTATTAAAATCATATTTAAAATAAATTTATAGAATTATTTTTTTAAACAAAAGCAGTAAAAATGTTTAAATATAATTTTTATTAAAAATAACTTGTGTAATCAAAAAAATATTACAGATATTTGCATCAACAAAAATAAGAACATGAGTTTTATTCAATTACATCATCATCATCATCATATTTGCACTCAAGCGAACTGAAGATGTATTGAATAAAAACAAAATATATTTTAAACCCGTTTGAGTAAATCAAACGGGTTTTTTATTTCTGATTAAAAGGAAATTATCTTCACGAAAAGATTTACTCAAACAAATAAACTAACAACATGAGTAAATTAAGAATAGCAATTCAAAAATCAGGAAGATTAAATCAAGATTCCTTACAACTTCTAAAAGACTGTGGTATATCCATAGATAATGGTAAAGACCAATTAAAAGCATCGTCAAGTAATTTTTCATTAGAAATTTTTTACTTGCGTAATGGAGACATTCCTCAGTATTTAAAAGATGGGGTAGTTGATGCTGCAATAATAGGAGAAAACTTATTAGTTGAAAAAGGAGGCGATATTCAGTTTGTAGAAAAATTGGGCTTTTCAAAATGTAAAGTTTCTTTAGCTATCCCTAAAGGAGAAGAGTATGAGGGATTGTCTTTTTTTCAGAACAAGAAAATAGCAACTTCTTATCCTAAAACAGTTCAAGATTATTTAGCAAAAAATAATATCAGTTCTCAGTTACATATTATTAATGGGTCTGTAGAAATAGCACCTAATATAGGATTAGCAGACGGAATATGTGATATTGTATCAAGTGGATCTACGTTATTTAAAAATAACTTAAAAGAGGTAGAAGTAATATTGAAATCAGAGGCAGTATTAGCCGTTTCTCCGAAATTAGAAGTTGCTCAACAAGATATTTTAAATAAATTACAGTTTAGAATTCAATCAGTTTTAAAAGGAAGACGCTCTAAATATATTCTATTAAATGCTCCAAATGATAAGCTTGAAAAGATTATAGATATTTTACCAGGAATGAGAAGTCCAACTGTATTACCATTAGCAGAAGAAGGATGGAGTTCTGTACATTCAGTTTTAGATAAAAACCAATTTTGGGAAATTATTGATGAGCTTAAAAGTAATGGAGCTGAAGGTATTTTAGTATGTCCAATAGAAAAAATGGTAGTTTAAAAATAAAGCAGATGAAAGCAGTAGAATTGAATAAAGATAATTGGGAATCATTATTACAAAGACCAACAAAATCTGTAGAGGATATAGAGCAAACGGTTAATCAAATTTTCAAAGAAGTTAAAGAAGGCGGAGACGCTATTATAAATAAATACACACAGGTATTTGATAAGGTTGAATTACAAACATTAGAAGTAAGTTCAAATGAAATTGAAAACGCTGAAAAGTTAGTTTCTAAAGAGTTGAAGGATGCTATTCAAGATGCAAAAAGAAATATTGAGACTTTTCATACTGCTCAAAAAACAGATAAAGTTGAAGTAGAAACAGTAGAAGGAGTTTTATGCTGGCAAGAGAAAAGGGCTATTCAAAAAGTAGGGCTATACATTCCTGGAGGAACTGCACCTTTATTTTCTACCGTTTTAATGTTAGCGGTTCCTGCAAAAATAGCAGGTTGTAAAGAGATTGTTTTGTGTTCGCCTCCTGACGGTGAAGGTAAAATTAATCCAGTAATATTATATACAGCATCATTAGTAGGAGTTACTAAAATTTTTAAGGTAGGTGGTATTCAAGCTATCGCTGGTTTAACGTTTGGAACAGAAAGAATACCTAAAGTGTCTAAGATTTTTGGACCAGGAAATCAATATGTAACTGTTGCAAAACAGTTATCAACCAAATTTGGGGTTGCAATAGACATGCCAGCAGGACCAAGTGAATTATTAGTAATAGCTGACGACTCAGCAGATGCGGCTTTTGTTGCATCAGATTTATTAAGTCAAGCAGAACATGGAGAAGATAGTCAAGTTGTTTTAGTGTCAGATTCATTAGACTTATTTTCTAAAGTTGAAATAGAAATAGAAAAACAATTAGCAAAATTACCAAGGAAGGAAATTGTAATAAAAGCATTAGAAAATACAAAATCAGTATTGATTAAAAATGAGGATGAAGTAATAAGTTTTGTAAATGACTATGCACCTGAACACTTAATAATAGTAACTAAAAATGATGGTTTCTTTATAGATCAAATTGTAAACGCAGGATCTGTATTTATAGGAAAATACACCCCAGAAAGTGCTGGTGATTATGCGTCTGGTACTAATCATACTTTACCTACTAATGGGTTTGCAAAAGCATATTCTGGAGTTAATTTAGATAGTTTTACAAAGAGTATTACGTTTCAAAAAATTACTAAAAAAGGAATTCAAAATATAGGTAAAACTATAGAATTAATGGCAGAAGCAGAAGGTTTACAAGCACATAAAAATGCAGTAACTCTAAGATTAAAAGAGATAGATAATGTTTAATTTAGAAAAAATAGTTCGTACCAATATAAAAGCCTTAAATGGGTATTCATCTGCAAGAGATGAGTTTAAAGGAGTCGCAGAGGTTTATTTAGACGCGAATGAAAATCCATTTGGAACCTTAAATAGGTATCCAGACCCAAAGCAAATTAAAGTTAAAAAACGATTATCTGAATTAAAAAATGTTGAATCAGAACAAATTTTTATTGGTAATGGAAGTGATGAAGTAATCGATTTAGCTTTTAGAATTTTTTGTGAACCAGGAAAAGATAAAGCATTAACTTTTTCTCCCACTTATGGGATGTATGATGTATCTGCTACTATTAATAATATTGAGTTGATTAAACAACCACTTTTAGCTGATTTTCAAATTAATTTAAATCAATTGCAGCCTTATTTAGAAATGGATGAAGTAAAGTTAATTTTCATTTGTTCTCCAAATAACCCTACAGGTAACTGTTTTAATGATGATAGTATAACATATATACTTGAAAACTTTAATGGAATGGTGATTATTGATGAAGCATATATTGATTTTAGTTCAAGAGCATCCTATATTACTAAATTAGAAGCATCCCCAAATTTAATTATAAGTCAAACATTTAGTAAGGCATGGGGTTTAGCTGGTGTAAGAGTAGGAGCAGCATATGCTAACTATGAAGTAATAAATTTATATAATAAAGTAAAGCCACCTTATAATGTAAGTACATTAAATCAAAATGCTGTTTTAGAGTCGTTAAACAGTATAGCACAGTTTGAGATAAACAAAAATATTATTATCAATGAAAAGGAAAAATTAGTAAAAGAATTTAGTAATTTAAAAATAGTAACTAAAATATATCCATCAGAAGCTAATTTTATTTTGGTTGAAGTAACTAATGCTAATACTATTTATTCCAATTTAGTAGAACAGAAAATAATTACAAGAAATAGAAATACTTTAGTAGCCAATTGTTTACGAATAACCGTAGGAAGTGCAGAAGAAAATACTAAGTTAATAAACGCATTAAAACAATTATGAAAAAAATATTATTTATAGATAGAGATGGAACTTTGATTAAAGAACCAGCAGATGAACAAACTGACTCATTTGAAAAATTAGAATTTTATCCTAAAGTATTTCAAGGCTTAAGTAAAATTGCTTCTGAATTAGATTTTGAATTGGTTTTAGTAACTAACCAGGATGGTCTAGGGACTGAGGTATATCCTGAAAATACTTTTTGGCCTGTTCATAATTTCGTTATGAATACTTTAAAGGATGAGGGTATACTTTTTACAGAAGAAATTATTGATAGAACTTTTGCTAAAGATAATCAACCAACCAGAAAACCTAATACAGGATTGTTAACCAAGTTTTTTTCTGAAGAATATGATTTAGCAAATTCATTTGTAATTGGAGATCGTTTAACCGATGTTGAGTTAGCAAAAAATCTTGGAGCAAAAGGGATATATATAAATGATGAAACTTTTTTAGGTACAGATGAAATTACTGTTAAAAGAAGTGAATTAGATAAATTTATAGCTTTAGAAAGTAATGATTGGAATGCTATTTATGAGTTTTTAAAGTTAGATGAAAGAACAGCTAGTGTAGTAAGAAATACAAATGAAACAAAAATTAATATTCAATTAAACCTAGACGGAATAGGCAAAAGTAAGATTGATACAGGAATTGCTTTTTTTGACCATATGCTTGATCAAATTGCACGTCATGGGCAAATGGACTTAGATATAAATGTTGTTGGCGACCTGGAAGTAGATGAACACCATACTATTGAAGATACTGCTATAGCTTTAGGTGAAGTTTTTAATAAAGCTTTAGGGAATAAACTAGGAATTGAACGCTATGGTTTTTGTTTACCCATGGATGATTGTTTAGCACAAGTAGCTATAGACTTCGGGGGTAGAAATTGGTTAGTATGGGAAGCGGAGTTTAAAAGAGAGATGGTTGGTAAAATGCCTACTGAAATGTTTATCCATTTCTTTAAATCATTTACTGATGGAGCAAAATGTAACTTAAATATTAAAGCAGAAGGAGCTAATGAACATCATAAAATAGAAGCAATTTTTAAAGCTTTTGCTAAGGCAATAAAAGTAGCTGTAAAACGAGATACTAGTAAAATGATTTTACCTTCAACTAAAGGGACTTTGTAATTAATATGATAGCAATTATAAAATATAATGCAGGTAATATACGATCTGTACAAAATGCAATTACGCGTTTAGGCTTTGCCAGTATAATAACTGATGATGCTGAAGAAATAAGAAAGGCTGAAAAAGTTATTTTTCCTGGGGTAGGTGAGGCAAGTTCTGCAATGGCGTATTTAAAAGAAAGAAAATTAGATGAGGTTTTAATTTCTTTAAAGCAGCCAGTGCTTGGTATTTGTTTAGGATTACAGCTTATGTGTACTTTCTCTGAGGAGGGAAATACTAAGTGCTTAGGTATTTTTGATACAGTTACAAAGCAATTTCCACCTTTAAAAAAAGTACCTCATATGGGTTGGAATAATTTTTCAGAAATAAAAGAATCTAAGGTAGTTGAAAATTTGAATGAATTAGATGATGTTTATTATGTACATGGTTATTATGCAGATGTATGTAGTGACACAGTTGCTAGTTGTAATTATATACTTCCTTTTAGTTCTATAATGCAGAAGAATAATTTTTATGCAATGCAGTTTCATCCCGAAAAATCAGCTAGCGTTGGAGAAAAATTATTAAATAACTTTCTAAACATTTAAAAAATAACCGTTAAATAAAGAAAAATGAGAATTATACCAGCTATAGATATTATTGAAGGAAAATGTGTACGTCTTACAAAAGGAGATTATGCAACAAAAAAAGTATACAATGAAAACCCAGTTGAGGTAGCAAAAGAATTTGAAGACAGTGGTATTCAATTTTTACATTTAGTAGATTTAGATGGAGCAAAATCTAATCATATAGTAAACTATAAAATTTTAGAACAAATAGCTTCAAAGACTAATTTGAAAATAGATTTTGGAGGAGGATTAAAGTCTGATGATGATTTACGTATAGCTTTTGAAAATGGAGCTAGTCAAATAACGGGTGGTAGTATAGCTGTTAAAAATCCAGATGTTTTTATAGGATGGTTAACTAAATACGGAAGTGATAAAATTATTTTAGGAGCAGATTGTAAAAATAGAAAAATAGCAACACATGGTTGGTTAGAAACTTCAGAGGTGGATGTTGTTGATTTTATTAAAGAATATGAGGAAATAGGAATGAAGAATGTCATTTGTACTGATGTTGCTAAAGACGGAATGTTACAGGGAACTTCTAATGTTTTGTATAAAGAAATAATAAAAGAAACGAATGTAAATCTAATAGCAAGTGGAGGAGTTTCATCTATTAATGATTTATTAGTATTAAAAGAAATGAAATGTGAAGGAGCTATTTTAGGAAAAGCAATTTATGAGGGGTACATAACCTTAAAAGAATTAGAGCAATTATGTTAAAAAAACGAATTATACCATGCTTAGATATTAAGAATGGCAGAACAGTGAAAGGAGTCAACTTTATAGATATTAAAGACGCTGGAGATCCTATTGAATTAGCGAAGCAATATGTAAAAGATGGTGCAGATGAGTTAGTGTTTTTAGATATTACAGCTACCGTTGAAAATCGTAAAACATTAGTAGAATTAGTTGAACGTATTGCTGAAGAAATTAATATTCCTTTTACTGTAGGTGGAGGAATAAGTTCAGTAGATGATGCGTTAGTTTTAATTAAAGCAGGTGCTGATAAAGTGAGTGTAAATTCATCCGCAGTTAAAAACCCACAATTAATTACAGATTTAAAAAACCGTTTCGGAAGTCAATTTGTAGTTGTTGCTATTGATACTAAATATGTAAATGAAAAATGGAAAGTATTTACAAAAGGAGGTAGAAATGAAACTGAATTAGAAACAATTTCTTGGAGTAAAGAAATAGAAAAACTTGGAGCCGGAGAAATTTTACTAACCTCAATGAATAGTGATGGAACTAAAGCCGGATTTTCAATTGATATAACAAATTCAGTTAGTAAAGCTGTTAATATTCCTGTTATTGCTTCAGGAGGAGCAGGAAAAGAAGAGCACTTTAAAGATGTGTTTACAAAAACTGAAGCTAGTGCAGGATTAGCTGCCAGTATTTTTCATTTTGAAGAAATACCAGTGCCAAAACTTAAACAATATTTAAAAAAACAAAATATACCAGTACGATGAATATAGATTTTACAAAAGGAGATGGATTAGTTCCAGTTATAATCCAAAATAATTCCACATTACAAGTTTTAATGCTGGGGTATATGAATAAAGAAGCTTTTTTGAAAACTAAGAAAGAAAAAAAAGTTACATTTTTTAGTAGAAGTAAAAATAGATTATGGACTAAAGGAGAAGAATCTGGTAACTTTTTATTAGTAAAAGATATTCAAATTGACTGTGATAATGATACCATTTTAATAAAAGTTGTGCCAGAGGGGCCAACTTGTCATAAAGGAACGACTTCATGTTTTGCTGAAGAAACGTCAAAAGGCTTTTTATATGAATTAGAAAGAATTGTAAGTAATCGTATAGATAATGATATAGAAACGTCATACACTAATAAGTTGTTTAAAAGAGGTATTAATAAGGTAGCTCAAAAAGTAGGAGAAGAAGCTGTAGAGCTTGTTATTGAAGCAAAAGATGATAATGATAGTTTGTTTAAAAATGAAGCGGCTGATTTACTATATCACTTTGTAATTTTATTAAAGGCAAAAGGTTTTACATTACTCGAAATTGAAGATGTTTTGAAGAAAAGAAATTAATGTTTAACTTTTTTTATTGTTTGTTAAACAAAAAATCGTATATTTGGATAACGCTTTTAGAAATCTTAATCAAAGCGTTATTTTTTTAGCTAAATCAATTTTGTTTAGCTTTTTTGTACAAATGTTAAACAATGTCTAAATTAACCGAAAAAAGACATAAAAAAAAGAGTAGGTATTAATGTAAAATCTATTAGAAATGTTTACTAAAAATTTTAAAACTGTTCTAACACTTAGTTTATTATTGTGTCTTTCATCTTTTACTTCATGTAGCGATGATGATGTAATTGATGAAAAACAAAAAGATATTGTTGAATTAGCATCTGCAACTTCAACATTAAGTACTTTAGTTTCTGCTGTTCAAAAGGCAGGCTTGGTTGATGCATTAAAAGCTGATGGCCCATTTACCGTATTTGCTCCTACAAATGATGCTTTTCAAGCATTGTTAGATTCTAACAGTAGTTGGAATTCATTGGATGATATTCCTGTTGAAACCTTAAAAACTGTATTAATGTTTCATGTACTAACCTCAAAAGTTAAATCAACAGATCTATCAAATGTTTATGTAAATACATTGGCTACTGGTCCGAATGATGAAAATTTATCATTACAAGTTGAAACAACTGGAGGTGTTGAATTTAATGGAGACTCAAAACCTGTTACAGTAGATGTGGAAGCTAGAAATGGAGTAGTACATATTATTGATAAAGTAATGTTACCTCCAAATGTTGTTACATTAGCATTAAATAATTCAGGTTTTACTAATTTAGTAACTGCTTTAACGGATAGTAGGCATACAACTGATTTTGTAACTGTTTTGAAGGGAGATGGTCCTTTTACCGTTTTTGCACCTACTAACAGAGCTTTTGAAGAATTATTAGCCACTAATTCTTCTTGGAATTCAATTGGGGATATTCCAATAGCTACTCTTGATGCTGTATTAAAATATCATGTTGTTAATGGAGCAAATGTTCAGTCTAAACAATTAACGAATAATCAAGAGGTAACAATGCTATCAGGAGACAAAATAACGGTTGACTTGTCAAGTGGTGCAAAATTGAAAACAACTAGCAATCAATCAGTAGTTATATCTTCAACTGATGTACAGGGAGCAAATGGAGTAATTCATGTAGTTGATAGTGTTCTTTTACCTGCAAACTAGGTTTGTAGTAATTAATATTTAGGGATTAAAAACTGTCTAAAAATAATTTTTTAGACAGTTTTTTTGTGAAATGATAATATGTAAGATTTAGATTTGGTTAACAAAATCTAAAAAAACTTTTTTATGACGTTCAAAATCTAAATTAGATGAAAGTGCAACACGAACAATATAGTCTTTGTCTCCTTCTTTAGTTGTCCCTTGAGTTGAGGTTGCAGGTATTGTCCAGTAGCATCCTTTTAATTGACCATAACTTACACAAAATTTACTTTCATTAGGGATTTCAGTGATCATTAAATTTATTAATTTAAGATTTAAAGCCCTTTTGTAAGTTTCTCTTTCTTCATCAGTATTTCCTTTTGTTGGAAGATCTAATGAAAAAACAGAAGGGGTAAATCCACTTTTTGCTAATTCTTCTGACACAAAATTTATTTTTGCATCTGGTAGATTTTCTTTTATGAAGTTTACAAATTCACGAGTATATTTATAAGCATCATGAATTCTTTGATTCATAGTTGGCAATTGTTTTGCTAAGATTTCCATTTGAAGGTTTGTAGCTTCATTATCACAAAGGCGTAAATGAAAATCTATTTTTTCCATTAAAGCTTCCGATTTTTTATTAGCAACACAATATCCAGCTGTACATTGACCACCACTAGGGAATTTAGATCCGCTAACATATGATATAGTTTTGGTAGATGCAAGTATCTCGTTTTCACCTAAAAAATGAGTGTTTGGGCAAAATGTTTGATCTAAAATAAAAACAGGATCAATAGCAGTCTCACCAGTTGATGTAGTTCGTTTTTTATTTAAAACATTTTTCAATTCTAATAAATCAGGTACTTCAACTCTAGGGTTTGTAGGGATCTCTGCTATTATATAAGGAACAGCGTTTTGGTTTGCAATTTCTTCTAAAACAATATCAATACTTTTAACCATGTCATTACCACCATCAACAGGTAAGTCCATTACTTCAACATCATTTATACATGTAGCAACTCTTCTAGCTTGATCATTAGTACCTCCATAACAATTTGGAGGTACAATTATTTTAATAGCTTTTCCTTTATGATTTTCAACAGCGTCATGAATTAGTCCCATTACAATAGCATATTGCATAGAAAGACCACTTGAAGCAACAACAGCTTTGGTGTTTGCTCCGGTAATTTCTTTAATTGAGCTTAAAACACTTGATTTAGTTATATCAATGTTGTTTGTATTACTGCTAGGTACTTTTAGGTTTAAAAGAGACTTTAAAGCATGAAGAGTATTAGCAGGTGTCATAGCTATAGTTTCTCTTCTTCGAACATGTTGAATTTCTGAAATATAACTTTTGTTATCATTGCCATTTACAACTAAAATGCTTCCTAAATTATCATCGATGTTAATAAAGAAGTCAATATTAGAAGTAAGATTGAAATCACATATTTTGTTTTGTTGAGAAATAAAAATAGTACTTCCATTAAACTCTAACACTTCGTTAATATTTTCAAATTTTATCAACTCAAATTGATAGCCATATATATCTTTTACTATTTCAGTATCAAAAAAATCTGGTAGTTTACCAGTGTAAATTATTCGAGTATTTTTTTTTGCTAATAAGTTTTTTCTTAGAATAGCTAAAACAGGAATAGTTTTAGATGAAAAAGAAATAACATTTTCAGCATCTAAATTATTTAGGTTTGCAATAGCCCATTCAAGTAAGCAAGATAAAGGATGACCTAAGCGTATATAATCAAAAGCAGTTGGTAGCTCGCTTAAAGCTATTGAGTTCGCGTCGTTTTTTTCATATAAAGCCTCAAATTGTTCTAAAAATTGAGTTTTAGCTAATTTTTCTTCGTAAATATCTAGTCGATGTGTAGTTAAATTAAGCCAATCAGTAGGCATGTTTTCTACTACATCTTTAATATAATTTAGCATTTTATTGTCTTGCATAATTGTTATCTTAAGATAGGTTTGCAAGATACGTTAATTAGAAATTTTTTAAATAATTTTTAAGACGTTTAGTTATATATTAACAGTTGATAAATTAGCGTAAATATTTTTATGCTTTTTTTAAGCTTGTCATTCTATTATTTAATTTCTGAACAATTATCCTACCTAGTTTCTTTGCTTCCTTTCCATCTTTTCCCTCAATTAAAAAACTGAATATTTCAATTTTAGATTTTGAGTTTATTAAATATAAAGTTATATTTTGGTAGTAAGTGTTTGTTTTTGATTTAGTGTACTCACGATATTGAGTCATTTTTATTTTTATGTTAGAATTTAAAGTAAAACATTGAGTTTTTAATTTATGGTTAAATTTAATTTCTTCTTTTGTAATTTTAATATAATTAGAAGTTTGATCAATAAGAGTTAATAGAGAAATAATAAACATTATTCCTCCTAATAAACCTCCTAATATTATTGAAAACCAGTCTGTAGATTTAAAAATTGAAACATATATTATAAATATGCCCCCCAAAAAAATTAAAAGAACACCAATATTAGATTTATTTGAAACTTTAAATACAGATTTGATTATTAATTCTTTTTGATTTTCAATTAATTTAATGCTAGCTTTATTCAAGATTGAATTTAATTCAGTATTCATAAAGTGTATTTATACTTTATTATTTTAAACTTTTTCCCCATTGGCGGTAGCCAACACTTAATTTACCATCATTTAGTAAACCTATCCCAATATCAGTTGTAGTATTATTATTTATCCATGTTAAATAATAGTACCCAGCTTGAAAAGAAATAATTAACTCTAATTTTGGTGATTTGACTCCGTTTATATCTGTATATTCAATTTCAAAAGTACCTTCAAACCTATTTAAGGTGTTTAGTTTGGTTATTCGTGTACCAATACCAAATCCTTTATTGATATTTTTATTCTCAGAAAAAATCCATTCAGCTTTAATACCAGATTTTGTTTCGGTATAAATAACACAGCCAATATCGTTCATGATTTTCTTTTTATTTAGTAAGTAAATATAACCTTATTTTTAGTGTCCTTGTCTGGTGTTTAATTAGAAACATATTAACTATTTTTGCATCATGAATGAATTTCAACAATTAAGAGATACTTTAAGTCAAAGCATTTTAAATGCTAATTTTGTGAAAATGACTTTAAGTAAGCCAATAAAGAAGAGTGATGGGTTACCAAATGTATATATAAGATTAGTAAAAATAAAAGGTGCAGAAGTTTTACAATTCACATATCATTATACTACAAATGATAAAGTGAAAAACTATACAATAACTGAAGCTTTGTCTGAATTAGAAATTTTATTATTAGATAATTTTAGAGCTGCAACGTTATTTACTTTAAAAAATGATTTATTAGTTTTTATTTCTAAAAAGAAAAAAGTTTCATATAAACTTAATGCCCCAAGTTTTAAAAATAAGTTACCAGATACTCACGATAAACCGAAAGAGCGTCTAGCAGAGGCAGGTAAGTATTTACAGTATTTAGGTATCACTGATAAAGAAGGGAAGGTCATTCATAAAATGGCAGACAAGTATCGTCAGATAAATAAATATTTAGAAATTATTGAAGGCCTTTTAAAGTCAACTAAATTACCAAAGCATATTAATATTGTTGATATGGGTTCAGGTAAAGGGTATTTAACATTTGCTTTGTATGATTATTTAGTGAATCAGAAAAAGTTTAATGCTACTGTTACAGGAATAGAGTTACGTAATGAATTAGTAAATTATTGTAACGATGTAGCAAGGAAGAGCGAATTTAAAAATTTATCATTTGTAGCACAACCAATTCAGGAGTATGACAATAATAAAATTGATATTTTAATAGCGTTACATGCTTGTGATACAGCAACTGATGATGCTATTTATAAAGGATTGTTAGCAAATGCTGAATTAATTATATGCGCACCGTGTTGTCATAAACAAATTCGCCAACAAGTTAAAGGTAAAGAACAAGAAAGTCCACTTTTAAAATATGGAATATTTAAAGAGCGTCAATTTGAAATGGTAACTGACACAATTCGTGCGTTAATTTTAGAGAAAAATAATTATAATACTAAAGTATTTGAATTTATAAGCAATGAACATACACGTAAAAATGTAATGTTAGTAGGGAGTAAATCATCTAAAAAGATTGATAGTTCTAAGATAGAATCTAAAATATCAAGTTTAAAAAATACCTATGCTATTGAAAAGCATTATTTAGAAACATTATTATAATCAACTATTCTAGTTTAATTTGTTCAATTAAATTTAGAGTACTAATAAATATAGGTTGTTGGTTCATTTTACTTTTTAGCCAAGCATAGAAGCTCATAACAAAAATATCTTCTTGTTTAGCTCCAATAAACTCAAATGAACTTTCAACTTTATTAAAAAAATCTTTTGTAGTAATAATTTGGGGGTTTTTATAATAAACTTCTACAAGTTTTAAAAAATTGATAACTCTAAACTGTTGTATGTTTTTTAAATAAGTATAATGTTTTCTTTTGAAACTTAATAGTCTTGATTCAAATACATCAATTTTTCTTAATTCTAGGTGTAATAAGATTTCGATTAGGTTTTTCTTTATTGTCCATTCAATTCCATTTTTATCAATATACCATTTATCAGAGTGGTAGAATTTTGAAAATAATTGACTTGCTTTTTTTAGTTGATTGTTTTGAAAATAAAACATGATCAGACTTAGATGAACATCTAAAGCAGTTTTAGTTTCGATATTTTTTTTGGTGATGACATTCTCTAAGATTTGTATGGCTTCACTTTGATTATTAGTGTAATTCTTGTTTAAAGCAAAAAGAAGTAAATAGTTAAACTTAAAATTGTTGTAGTACTTTTTTTTGTTTAATAGCATATAAGTATGCATGAGATTTAAATAATAAATAGATTTTTCAAAATTTTTATTTCTAAATAAAGTATTTGCTATTAGGTAAAGTATTCTGATATGATAAAATAGTTGTTTATTATTTTCTTTTTTGTTTTCTAGTTTTTTATAAGTACTTATTAAAAATGATTCTACTGATATAAAATCTTTAGTAGCAAAAGCAGAAATGCTAACTATAGTTATTAGTTGATATAATGATTTAAATGACATTGAGTCGTTAATACTAATATTATGCTCTTTAAAAATAGAACTAGTTATTGTTTGAAAGTCTAGAAGGTTTCCATTTTTCTGATTAACTTTTTTTAAATTTTGTCTAATTTTAGCATATACTATATTTAACTCTTCTTGAAGAAGCTGATTTTTCTGGTTCTCTTTAAAGGAATCAATTATTTCATTAATGTTAATGGTTGGAATTGTGTATGCGTATTGTATTTTAGTGTGATATATTTCAGTTAAAATTGTAAAAAGTTGAAACTCTCTTGCTACTAGTTCTGCTTTATCTAGTATTTTATATGCTGCTTTATAATTTTTATGCATAAAGAAATCTCTAGCTACTAAAATATATTTTACTAATTGTATGTCAGTTGAATTCTCACCTTGTAATTTATTGGCGGCAATAAAATCAATTAAAGAGTTGTATAATCTTTGTTTAAGTGTATAATAAGCATCTTTTTTTAAGCTACCATATAATGTTTCACAAATAATCTTTGTAGAAGTTTCACCTTTTAAGATGAGTTTAAACAAATCAACATTCTTGGTGTCTTTTCTCTTGTTCTTTTTTTCTAAAAAAATAATAAATTTTTGCTGTTCATCGGTAGAGAAAGAAGAAATTATTATTTCGATATTAGACATTATATAGTTGGTTTAATTTTTATTTTTCTCTGTAAATATAAGGTTAATTGTAATTTTTACGTAGAATATATCATTAGTTTTTGTGTAATTATGTTTTTTTTATAATTAGATCAATTATCATTTTTGTAGCATATTTAAAAATAAAAAACATGAACAATCAAGTAGAAGGTTTTGAAGATAAAAACAAAACAAAAAGAAAGAAAGAGAAAATAAATGAGGTATTTAATCAAAAGCCAACATCAGCTTTTATCGGTGCTTCTTGGTCAGTATTATTAATAGGTATTTCTGCTTATTGTATTGGGTTATGGAATGCTGATATGAAGTTGAATGAAAAGGGGTATTATTTTACAGTATTATTGTTTGCTCTTTTCTCTGTTATTTCTGTACAAAAATCTGTAAGAGATAAGTTAGAAGGGGTTAAAGTGACTGAGATATATTATGGAATGAGTTGGTTTACAACTATTACTTCTATTGTTTTATTGGTGATTGGACTTTGGAACGCTGAGTTATTGTTGAGTGAGAAAGGATTCTATGGTATGTCTTTTACTTTAAGTCTTTTTGCTGCTATATCAGTACAAAAAAACACAAGAGATATAGAATATATTAAAATAAATTCACAAAATGAATAAAGAAGCGAAGATATTTACCTTATAATAAATCGCTATATGATTAGCTTGTAAAAGTTAAAATTAAAAAGAGGCAGTCCCCCCGGATTACCTCTTTTTTTTTCAAACTAACTACTAATTTATTTACTAAAAATGAAAATTAAATTTTAAATTATAGTTTAAAGATATTATAGATATGTACTAAAAGAATTGCTTTTTAGTTAAAGGAACCAAAAGTGTAGATGAATGATTAATTTTAATAAGTGAATAAAAAAAATCTAAGGATTAAAGTAAATAAAGCAGTACATTTATCTACGTAACAATAACTTCATGAAAAAATCAACATTATTAATAATACTAGCGTTTTTCTCAATTTATGTAATTTGGGGATCTACTTATTTGTTTAATAAAATTGCTGTAGCTGAAATACCGCCTTTTTTATTAGGTTCTATGCGTTTTACTTCAGCAGGTATATTAATTATGATTATAGCGAAAGCTATGAAAAAACCATTGAAAATAACCAGAAGCCAATTTTTAAACTCAACTATAGCTGGTTTTCTTTTTTTAGTGTATGGGAACGGTGTTTTTGTTTGGGCGTTAAGATATGTAGATAGTGGTTTTGCTGCTTTATTAGCTTCAACACAACCATTATTTGTGTTGTTTTTAATGCGCTTAATTGATGGTAAAAAAATGCAAAGAAAATCAATTATAGGAGTTGGTTTAGGGGTTTTAGGTATGTATCTATTGGTAAGTCAACAAGAGGTTTCAAATACAGAAGGAAGTATTTTGGGGATTTTTATGATTTTTAGCTGTGTACTTAGTTGGAGTTATGGTAGTGTTTTTGTTTCTAAAGCAGATTTACCTAAAAACTTTTTTGTAAGTACAGGGTATCAAATGTTGATAGCTGGTTTTTTATTATTTGTAGCTAGTTTAGTATTTGGAGAAACTTGGAATCCGCCTACTAACTGGACTTTTAAAACTCAAATATCAATGGTACTTCTTATTATATTTGGAGGTATTGTAGCATTTACGGCATTTAATTATTTATTAAAATCTGTTTCTACAGAAAAAGTAGCCACATCAGCATACGTGAATCCAGTTATAGCATTGTTTTTAGGATGGTATTTTTTAGATGAAGAATTAACAACACAATCAATAGTTGCTTCTATTATATTACTTACTGGAGTTTATTTTATTACTTCAAGGAAAAGAATAGCAAAACTTAAAGTTACCACCAAACCACAAAAAATTTAATTAATTCACCATTACTTTTTTTTAACCAACAAAGAGGCGAATTTTGTTCTGACATAAATATTGTTAGTTCTTGTAAAAATGACGAATGTGTATGCCAATTAACATTCGTATGAGGTATAATAAGCCAATCGTGTTTTTTGGGAATAAAAAATTTACAATCTGAAAATTGAAATAATTCTTTTGTAGAACAATAAAAACCATTAATACATTGATTGTTTATTAGTAAATATTCTTTCTTTATGTCTTTAATAGGAACAAATAGTTGTGCTTTAAAATATATTTGCTGTTTAATTTGATTAATAGGTAGACTTAATTGAGCTAAATATTTTTTACACTCTTCAGAGTAGAGTAGAGGTAGTTGTTTTTCTTTGAGTTTTGTTAGTTTTTGGTATAAAGAATCATTTCTGTTAGGGCCAATCCAATGGTAAATGTCACTCGATCCTTGAGAAGAGTCATATAAATAGAATTTATATATTATTTCTAAATGAATAGGTGTGTTGTTTTGAGTAAGTAAACAATCTAATTCTCCACGGGTAATTTTTTCTCGTTGTATTTGAATGTTTTCTGCAAGTATCTTAATCGAATCTTTTTGTTCTAATTCGAAAGAAACAAACCGTTCTACTAATTTACCGAGCCTAAGTTTCTTTTCAATGGTAGCAGAAAAAGAACTTGTGTTAGAAGTATTACTTTCAAACTGCATCAAATCAAAAACACCTTTTCCATGCCATAGAAAAGGTGTTTGTATAAATCCTTCGTATTGTAATTGCAAATCTTTCGATTTTTGATGCATAAAATTATTCTTTAATGCCTAGTTTACTTAATACTAATTTAGTAATGTCATAACGATCGTCAATATAAGCAAATTCATTTCCATTAGTGGTTAAAACTTGACTATAACCATTAGCTTTAGCTACTTCTTTAACAATCTCATTTAACTTTCTATATAGTGGGCGCATATATTCATCACGGCGAAGTTGCATCATAGTGCTACCGTTTTTACGGAACTTTGCCATATCTTGTTCTATAGCTGCTAATTCTTGAATTTTTGTCTTTCTGTCATTATCAGTAATGGTTTTTTCTACTTTTTTAAAAGCTTCTATTTTTGATTGGTAAGTTTTAGCTTTTAATTGAAAAGAAGAGTCTAATTCTTTACTGTAATTTTCAAGTCTTTTTATAACACTTTTCATTTGAGGCATTTTACCAATAATTAAATCGCTATTAACAGTACCTACTTTAGTTTGAGCACTAGCTAATCCGATAAAAAAAATAGTTATAAAAAAAGTGATTTTTAATTTCATGTTTTCTCGTTTTCAGCAAATATATAAAAGTGAGTGAGGTAGTAATCTAAAAAATAGTTAAAAATTTATTTTAATGAATATAAAACCATTAATTTTTCTTTTGATTAAGTACGTTTAAGTCGGTTAAAATTGAGTTAACTTTAAAAGAAGAGGTTTTTTGCCAAAGTAACCAGCCTTTGTCTTTCCAAACATTTGGTACTTTGGGTTGTTTTTTAGAATCATAATCAGCTACCCATAGAGGATATCTGCTAAAGAGTTTATTAGTTAAGTATTCGTTGGCATAATAATAGCTTGAATATATTATAGGGCGAACTCCTGATAAATTTTCAAGATGGGTAATAAAAGCTAGTAAATTTTTTTGAATAGTGCTTGCATTAGGAATAGAGTTGGTACTCCCACTTTCAATATCTACTATTGGAGGGAAATCGTTAATATTTCTATCTTTAATCCTACTCCAAAAATACTCAGCTTGTTTTACAGGTGAATCTTCAATGATGAAAAAATGGTAAGCTCCTCTTTTTAGATTCATTTTTTGTATTCGTAACCAATTTAATCGAAACATAGGGTCAGTTAAAGTTAAACCTTCTGTAGCTTTGCATATAACAAATGAAAGACTATCAGGAAGAGAGTGGTTTAAAACATTTCCATTCCATCTTGAAATATCTATTCCGTATTTTTTAATAGCAACTTTAGTTGGAGTAGTTATTATTGGTTTTTTATGTGGGATTATGGAATCGTACTTTTGTAGTAATTGTTGTGTTTTTTTGTGATGATGAGTGAAAAATAAGCCTGTTAAACATAGTAGTAAAAAAGCGGGTATAAGGCTTAGTAAATGAAACTTATGAAAAAAGTTTGTTTTTGGTTTAATGATTTCTTCTGTTTGAGGTTCAAAAGATTTTATAAGCTCAAAAATACGATCGGATATTAATAGTTTTCCAATCATGTTTTTAATAATGAAAAAACTATCATTAAATTCAATTCCTTTATAAAGTACTACACCGTTTTTATTTTTAATTTCTTCAGGTTTTATGCTATGTAAACCTTCATTATTTAAAACTAATTTTTTGTTTTCAATTCTAGGGTTAATAAACTCATCACTTATAAAGCTTACTCGTTCTCTTACATAATGATTATTTCTGAATATAGAAATATATCCATGTGAATCTAAATAATTTAATACAGTAACAAACTGACTAAATTCTTGAATGGCAGTTTTTCTTTTGTCAACATCATCAAAAATTTCAACTGATAAAAAATACATTGCGTATTGTTCATTTAGTTGTATAATAATTGCTTTACCTTCAGATTTGTTAAAGAAGATTTTTTCCAAGATGTTTTTTACATCAGTAATCTCATTAATAGGAGACTTACTAATTTCTTGTATAATTTTCTTTTCAAAATCATTAAAAGTTTTCATTTAAATAAAGGACTTTCTAGGAATGTTTTTAAATTAAAATAGTAAGTAGCGTTATATTTAACGCTACTTACTTAAAATATATAAAGTTCTATTTAATAGTTTATTATTCCATTTTTAGTTTTAAAACGTAACCATGGAAAGCTATTAATTAAACTATTCATCAGAAGCACCAGAACTGTCAGAAGTGCTTGATGTGCTAGAAGTACTACTAGTACTATCATCAGCGGCACCAGCCTGATTGTATTTGTTTGGATAGTATTTTGCTAACCAAGCTCTTGCTATTTCAGATTGACTTATTGGTTTTAAGTAATAGTTTACAGGTACACCAAGGTTATCACCACCTTCAATACATTTATTCACGTAATCTTCTAATGCTGTCATCATAGAGTTAGTATCGATAATTTGATTTTGCCCATCATCAATATCTGATACACCACTAAGAGTTGCTGCAATAGTAGCGTTTTTAAGCTGAATCATTTGTTCGCCAGTTCTAGCAGCAGTTGCAGCTTCACCTATAGTGTTATTTTCACTAGCAGTAGCTCCTTGTAAAGTAGCTAGCTCTTCCATAGATTTTTGAGGATCAAAATCAGTAAAGCTTTTAACAGCCATTGCTACTTGATTTGATTTAATAGAAGGTATTATACCCATAGTTATAAGGGTAGCATGTGAAGTAACGTTTTGTGTGCTTAATAAATTTTTAGCACTATTAGAAAATGAAGAACTTACTCCAAAACCACCAGTACCAGAGGCAAACCATCCACCAATATCAAATGTTTCTTGCATAGAAGCAGCAATTGATTCCATACTTTGACTAGACTGAGATTCAGTAGTATTTAACACATGTACCATACCAACAAAAGATGATCCATAAGTTGCTCCTGACAAAATATTGAAAGAGCCATCTTCTTTAGTGTCAGATTTAGCTTCTATAGCTGCAATTGAACCAGGGTCGTTAGTCTTAATCATATTGTCTGGGTTCATACTGTTCCATACTCTAACAGCTTTATCAACATCAAGTATATAAGGTGCAAATACTTGAGCATTTTTATGTGTACAAGTAATAGTTACCACTAATGTACCAGCAATACTATGGCGTGAGTGTTGACTATTCATTTGTGTTTGAGCAGAAGCTGAAGCTTGAGAAGATCTTCCTTCTCCAAAAATACTTAATGATTCACTAACAAAAGCAGAAACTGTTGCTGCATGACTAGCTGAGCTCTGAGTGTTTTGATCAAATGAAAAATATTGACAGTTCATTTGTAAAGAGTCAGAAGAAATAGCTAATTTTTTTAACTGACTTTTATTGTAGTCAATTGGACTTTCAACACTTTCGTTAACAGCATTCATTTTAGACTTTAAAGGCTGTATTTTTTTTCTCTGATGCAATTTTAGCTTTAGCATATGCAACCACTGCTGTTTTTATTTGATCTCCTACTTGTTGAGATTCTTGAATAACTTCATCAGCATCTATTCCCATACCAATCATTTCTTGGATGGTCATGTCTATACTTCTCTTTAACGCTATAAGTGAATTCATTTCACTTTCAGCAGCATCAGCAGGAGTTTGTAATTTTGAAATTTGAACAATGTTTTCTAATTTTTGTTTAGAAACAATATTTCCTAAAACTAAGGAAGGGTCATATGGAATTGTAGATGGCATATATATAGTTTTATTTTAAGTTTGAATACGTAAAATTATTGGTAAAAAAATAAAATATATAGCCGAATTCCTTTAGAAATACAAATTTGAGAACAAGCGTAACTTAATAAGGAATTAAAGCGCCAAAATAATAATTAATATGAGATGTAGAAAAAAACAAGATGCTTTTTTATAAAAAAGAATCAATTTTATTTATGATTGTTAAATGATTTTCTTTAAAATCAAACCAATTAATATTTGGATCTTTTCTAAACCAAGTTCCTTGGCGTTTAGCAAATCTTCGCGTATTTTTTTTAATTTCCTCTACCGCAAAACTTAAAGGAAAATCACCATCAAAGGAAGAGAATAATTCTCTATAACCAACTGTTTGCAATGCGTTTAAATGTTTATGTTGATATAAACTTTTTGCTTCTTCAAGTAATCCAGAATTCATCATAATGTCAACACGTTTGTTTATACGGTTGTACATGATTTCTCTATCAGCTGTTAAACCTATTTTAATACTTTTAAAATTACGAAGTGTTTTAGGTTTGTTTTTAAAAGAAGAATATGTTTTGTTAGTGCCAATACAAATTTCTAAAGCACGAGTTAATCTGTGAGGATTGTCTATAGCTATGGTGTTAAATGCTTCAATATCTAGTTTTTCTAATTGTTGTTGAAGGTGTTCAATTCCTTTTTCTTCTAATTGTTGTGTTAAATCTATTCTAATTTGTGGATCAACATCAGGAAAATAGTCTAAGCCTTTTAAAACAGCGTCTACGTATAAACCACTACCACCAACCATTATTTGAATAGGTTTTTTCTTAAAAAGTGTATCTAGTTTAGCTAATGCCTCTTTTTCAAACTGACCTACATTATAATCTTCAAAAATGCTTCTGTTTTGAATAAAATGATGAGGCGCAGATGCAAGTTCATTGTCATCAGGAACTGCAGTTCCAATTTTCATTTCTTTATAAAATTGACGAGAGTCGCATGAAATAATATCACAACCAAAGTGCTGTGCTAGTTTAATACTTAAAGCAGTTTTACCTATAGCGGTTGCGCCAACAATAGTAATTAGAGTATTTGTCATTAATTGTGTAATTTACTACCACAATGATTACAGTATATGGCATCATCATTATGGTCTCCATGAGAACAATTCGGGCACGATTGAGTGTTTAGGTTTACATCACTAATTTTAGTCATTTCAGAAGTAACAATACCTGTAGGCACAGCAATAATTCCATATCCTAATACCATAATAATACTCGCAACAAATTGACCAAAAGGAGTGTGGGGAGCAATATCTCCATAACCAACTGTGGTTAATGTTACTACAGCCCAATAAACACTTCTAGGAATGCTTGTAAAACCATTTTCACCTCCTTCTATTAAGTACATAATTGTACCAAGAATCATACATAAAATAAGTACAAAAAAAAGAAACACCGCTATCTTAGCTCTACTTGCTTTTAATGCTTTTATAAAATTATTAGACTCTCCAATAAATCGAGCTAGTTTTAAAATTCTAAAAATACGTAATAAACGTAGTGCTCTTAAAGCAACTAAACTATGGGTTCCTATAAAAAATATAGAAAGATATTTAGGAATAGTTGATAAGAAATCAATAATACCATAAAAGCTAAAAATGTATTTTGATGGTTTTTTTATTGAGATTATTCTAAGAATATATTCTATGGAGAAAAGAATGGTTAAAACCCATTCTCCAACATTTAAGATGTTACCATATTTTAATTGAATATCATCAACACTTTCTAACATAACAAAAAGCACAGAAGATAAAATAGCGATTAATAAAATAATATCAAAAAACTTACCACCACGCGTGTCAGCTTCATAAATAACTTCATGAAGTTTGTCTTTCCAATTTTGTGGTTGCTTTTTCAAAAATGATTTTTATTTATTTAATAGTATAGCAAAAGTATGTTTTTGAATTTGTGTAGCCAAATTTTGTAGTTGTTAGAAGAGAGAATAACAATTTAAATATTGGTAGATTATAAATCTATTTTTACGTTATAAGCTTCTAAATCTTTAATATAATTATTGGGTGTAAAATGATCACTGTCAAATTCCTCTTGTCGATTTTTTTTCATTTCAATACGTTTAATTGCCTTTAAAAAACGTCTCATTTCAATATCGTCATTAATAATAATTCCAGGAACAGAAATCCCTTGGCCATCTTCGTTTTTAGAAACCATAGTAAAATAAGAAGAATTACAGTGGTTAACTTTCCCTGTTTGAATATTTTCAGATTCTACACGAATTCCTACAACCATTGAGGTTTTCCCTACATAATTAATTGAAGCTTTCATTGTTACCAGTTCACCCACCTCTATTGGATTTAAAAAATCAACTGTATCAACAGAAGCAGTTACACAATAAGTACCTGAATGTTTTGAAGCACAAGCAAAAGCAATTTGATCCATTAAATTTAGAATATAACCTCCATGTATTTTACCACTAAAATTAGCGTGTGAAGGAAGCATAAGTTCAGAAATCGTAATACGAGTTTCTTCTACATTTTTAAAATTATTTTTCTTTTGTGTCATTTGTAACTCCTCTAAAATGTGGCGATTGTTCTTCTTCTACCTTTGTGATGAAATATTTAGTATCTCCTAACCAAAAAAAAGTACTAAAACGTTCAGTGTAATGTACTTTTACATATCGACCTTGGTATTTTTGTAAGTCTTTAATTACTTTCTCATTTCTGTCTTCTACAGAAAAAGCAAAAATTTGTGCTCCAGATATTCCTTGACTAATTTCGCCCTCCCATGTTTTTATAGCAATACCTTTATAACTAATTTTTATAAGTTCACCTGAACGTACACCTTCACTATAAGGAACAAAGTATATAAATGCATAGTATAATCCAGCAATTAATGTTATTATAATTAATATTAAAGCAAGTATTTTCTTCATAAATATATTTTATGATGTAAAGATAAATATAAAAACTATAGGTAGGGTTTTTTGTATTGGAACTGTCGTATAAATAATGTTTTTATGTATTAATTTAATGATTGATAATAAATTAATTGTAATTAACGTATATTACTAACGACTTAAACTAAATATTAAAAATCCAATAATTATGAGGAAAGACTACTTTTTTAAATTAACACTATTTTTAATTCCTTTATTAGGCTTTATGTTTATTTCTTTTTCAGGAGGAAGGGATAGTGCTTTTTCAAGCTCTCCAGGAGATTCAAATAATAATTGTACTACTTGTCATGCGGGTACAGCAACAGCTGCAAACTTGTCGGTAACAACAGATATACCAGTAACTGGGTATGAGTTTAATACAGAATACAATATAACTGTTACAAACTCAGGAGGAGGAACTAGAAATGGATTTCAAGTAACAGCAGAAAAAGATTCGGATAATTCTAAAATAGGGACTTTTGCAGCTGGCGGTGCAGATACAAAAGCAGTTAACAGTAATTCTAGAGCAACTCACACTAGTTCAGGTAATAGTCAAAGTACATGGAGTGTGAAATGGACATCGCCTTCTAGCGATCAAGGAAAAGTAACTTTTTATGCAGCCTCAATATCTGGTAATGGAAATGGAAATACTGGTGGAGATGCTACATTTACAGGTAAATCAGGATCAACACCTTCTTTAGGTGTAGATGATGCAAAATTATTAAACTTTAAAATGTATCCTAATCCGGTAGGAAATGTTGTAAAGATAGATTTACCTTCAGACACAAGAGAAGCTAAGGTACAGGTATATGACTATACTGGAAAATTATTGAAATCGGAGAATGTATCTTTACTTCAAAAAGAAGTTAATATTGAAGAGCTACCAATAGGAATGTACTTATTAAAAATAATTTCTGAAGATAAATTAGGAGTAAAACATTTTATAAAAAAATAACGAAAATAAAGGACTATTTTTCTAACCGATTGTAATTTTTACAATCGGTTTTTTATTGTAAGTTTGTTCATCTTCAAAAATAAGAATAATGAATTATATTTTATTTGATGGTGATGTACGAAATGCTTTATTACCATTTACATACACTAAACCTGTAGCTGACTTAAGAGTTGGTATTTTGACTATTAGAGAGAAATGGGAGAACTTTTTAGGGGGTACAACCACTACAGTTACTGAAGAGTATTTAGAAGAGAAGTACCCAATGGTTGAAATGGAAGAAAATGTATTAATTAATGCTTCTTTTTTACCAACAGAAATATTGATTGAAAATATTAAAGGTTTAAAGCCGAATCAAGCAATATTTAAAGATGAAGATGTAATAGCTTTTTATACTACGGATACACAAGAAGAAGTTGATTTTTCAAGATATGAAGCTATAGAGTTTGAAGGAGAAGTATTACAAATTAAAAATACTTGGGATATTTTTTCATTAAATGCGAAAGCGATAAAAGCTGATTTCGATTTAATAACAGAAGGACGAGAGTCTGAACCAATTCCAGAAACAGTTAATTGTATAAACAAAGAAGATATTTTCTTAGAGGAAGGAGCTAAGTTAACTTTTGCTACTTTAAATGCAACTAATGGACCTATTTACATAGGTAGGAATGCAGAAATAATGGAAGGTTGTGTTATTAGAGGAGGATTAGCAATGTGTGAAAACTCTGTTTTAAAAATGGGAGCAAAAATATATGGAGCTACTACATTAGGTCCATATTGTAAAGTAGGAGGAGAGGTGAACAACTCAGTGCTTTTTGGGTATTCAAGTAAAGGTCATGAAGGTTATTTAGGTAATTCAGTACTAGGTGAGTGGTGTAATTTAGGAGCAGATACCAATAATTCTAATTTAAAAAATAATTATGCTGAGGTTAAATTATGGAATTATGAAACAGGTAGATTTGCTAAAACTGGGTTGCAGTTTTGTGGCCTAATGATGGGAGATCATTCTAAATGTGGTATCAATACAATGTTTAATACAGGTACAGTAATAGGAGTGTCTGCTAATATTTTTGGTAGTGGTTTTCCTCGTAATTTTGTACCATCATATAGTTGGGGAGGAGCATCAGGCTTTACAGAGTATAAGACAAATAAAGTTTTTGAAGTTGCTGAGGTAGTAATGAAAAGAAGGCATATAGAATTTGATGATCAAGAAAGAAAAATTCTTGAGCATGTTTTCGAAGAAACTAAACAATATAGAAATTATTAAAAATAACCCCCTCAGTTTTTTGAGGGGGTTATTATGTTTAAAAAAATTTATAAATAGGAAGTTTTAGATGAGCTTGTTCATAATGCGGCGTTTTTTTGTATACAAAATACAATTGCGCATATGGGTTTTTAGCAAAGCCATCATCTACTTTTATTTTTTCTTCTAACTCTTTTTTAACTGCGGGATTTTCTTTCAAGAATTGGACTGCAATATCTTCAAAAACATAGCTAGAGAAACCTTCTTTTTGTTGTAAAATAGTATCAAAAAAATTCCAGTTAAAAAAAGAATCAGTAGCTTCAGCTTCTAGAGTTTCAATAATGTATCGTATTCCTTTTTGTTGTGTTGAAATGTAAATATCACCTTTTCTGAATTTAATAGTTTTAGTTGCTTTCTTTACCGTAGTATTATAGTGTAAATAATGTCCTTCATAAGCTGATTTTCTAGTATTGAAATTAGCTATATGTTGAGTCTCGACAGTTAGGGTTGTGTCATTTTTAAAGTGTGTGAATACTATTTTATTGTTTTTAAGCCTTTCAATTACTTTATGCCAACCTTGCTGTATGATATAAGCTTTTGGGATTGTTATTTCTTTTGTTGTATTAAAGTTGTTGTAATAAGATATTTTTTTATTGTAAGGTTTAGATTTATCATAAAACAAGCGTTTTCCATTGGTTACTTCACTATTAATATAAATACCTTCATAGCCTTTAAAATTTAAAGTACTAGGATTGTTTTTGTCAACTTTGAAAGTAATTGGATATGTTTTCTGAGTTAGTAACTCTTTAAGGTTTCTTTTTCGTAGGGTTTTAATTCTCGATGATTCTTTTTCTGAAAAATCTAATGTAGAAAGTAATAGTTCATAGGTTTGCTCAACACGAACTTTATAGGGTTTTAACATGTGAGTTTCTACCATTAACCCTAGAGTGTTAAATAAAGTAGTATATCCTGTTGAATATCTTGGAGAATCGAAAAATTGAGACCAGCCTTTCTCTGGAGTGTTTCCCCATACATTTACATAAGGAGTAATAGGGATTTGTTTTTTAGCCAAAGATTTTTCAATATGCGGACGCATTTCTTTTTCTAAAAAAACACCAAGGTTTCCACCTAACTTATTGTGTTGTGTAAATAAATGGGTAATTGCATATTGATAATCGGCACCGTTACTTACATGATTATCAATAAAAATATCTGGATTTACTGAGTGGAAAATAGTTGCAAAAGCTGCTGCGTTTTTAGTATCTTGTTTTATGAAGTCTCTATTTAAGTCAAAATTCCTGGCATTACCTCTAAAACCGTATTCTTTAGGACCGTTTTGATTAGCTCTAGTGTGTGAGTTTCTATTAAGAGATCCACCAATATTATATATTGGTATAACACAGATTAAAGAGTTATTATATGCTTTTTTTAAAGAATCATTTTGAACAATATCTCTTAATAACATCATGGAAGCGTCAATCCCATCTGATTCACCTGGATGAATACCATTGTTGATTAAAATTCTATTTTTTGAAGATTTTTTTAAACTTTTTAAATCGATTTTACCATCGTTATTAAAAACAGCTAAATGTAGTGGTTTTCCAGAATCTGTTTCACCTATTTCAAATAGTGAAATTTCGCTGTAGGAATCAGCTAAGTTTTTATAAAAAGAAATTACATCATTGTATTCAGGAGTCTCGGTACCGTTAGATTTTTCAAATAATGTTGTGAAGTTTTTCTTTTCAAATTTTATGGCTTCTTTACAAGAATTTAAAAATATGAATAGTAGTAGTAGCGATAGTTTTTTCATGATTTAAATTTTTACAGCATCAGGTACTAGTCCAGTGTAATCACCATCATTTCTTATAACATCACGAACAATTGACGATGATATGTAGCTCTTTCCAGATGAGGTTAATAAGAAAACTGTTTCGATTTCAGAAAGTTTACGATTAGTATGTGCTATAGCTTTTTCAAATTCAAAATCAGCAGGGTTACGTAAACCTCTTAAAATAAACTGCGCATTAACTTCTTTACAAAAGTTAACAGTTAATCCGCTATAAGTAACTACTTTAATTTTTGGTTCATGTTTAAATGTTTCTTCAATAAAACGTTTACGTTCTTCTAAGGAAAACATGTATTTTTTATCTGAATTTATACCAATAGCAATAACTAGCTCATCAAATAAGGTAACTCCACGTTCAATAATATCAACATGGCCTAATGTAATAGGGTCAAACGATCCTGGAAAAATAGCTTTCTTCATATATTTTGTAATTCTTGATTTATATCTTATTAAAAACTGTATTGCGTATATTTATTATTTGATAGCCATTTCAATAGCATTTTCAAATAACTCACTTAACGATATTCCTACTTCATTTGCCTGTTGCGGTAAAATACTAGCCTCTGTTAAACCAGGTACGGTATTCATTTCTAAAAAATGAGGTTCATCATTTACCAAGATATATTCAGATCTAGAAAAACCACTCATATTTAATATTTCATATGCTTTTTTAGCTATTTCTCTTACTTTGGCTTCTTGTTGTTCTGTTAATCGTGCTGGTGTAATTTCTTTTGATTTACCTAGGTACTTTGCTTCATAGTCAAAAAAGTCATTTTCAGAAACTATTTCGGTAATTGGTAAAACTGTTGTTTCTCCTTTATATTGAATAACTCCTACAGAAACTTCAGTTCCATCTAAAAAACTTTCAATTAAAATTTCAGAATCTTCTTTGTATGCTTTTTCTATTGCAGGAATAAGTTTTTCAATAGAGTGTACTTTTGAAATACCAAAACTAGAACCTGCATTGTTTGGTTTTACAAAGCAAGGAAGTCCTACTTTTTGAATAATATCATCCGTAGAAAATGTATCTCCTTGATTAATATATACTGATTTAGCAGTAGGGATACCATAATGTTTTACAACACTTAAGCTATCTCTTTTATTAAATGTTAAAGCCATTTGGTAGAAAGGAGCAGAGGTGTGCTTCATTTGTATAAGATCAAAATATGCTAAAAGACTACCATTTTCTCCAGGGTTTCCATGTATTGCATTAAAAACACAATCAAAAGTAATTTTAGTAGTGTTTTTTGTAAATGAAAAGTCATTTTTATCTATAGGATATTCAGTTTCATCAGCATCAACAACTACCCATTTGTTAGATAAGATATGAACTTTATATGTATTGTATTTTTCTTTATTAAGATGTTTGTAAACAACTGCACCGCTTTGTAAGGATATATTTACCTCTGAGGAATACCCTCCCATAACAATAGCTATATTTTTTTTCATGAATAATCTGAGTTATTTATACAAACTTACCAAAAAAACTCGTTTAAGAGTTGTTGAATTTTAAATTAGTAATAAATTTTACAGTAAATTTGTATCATCTTACAAAAAATCAATATGAGTAAATTTTCAGAACGTATTAAAGGTTTATTTGAGTTTATTAAAAGTAAAAGCTTTTTTATGCAATTAGGAATTGCAATTTTGAGTGTTGTTGTTTTAATATTCCTATTGCAATGGTGGTTAGGTATTACTACTAATCATAATCAAAAAATCGAAGTGCCTAATTTAGCTAAGTTATCATTAACAAATGTTGAAACTAAGTTAAATGAACTTAATTTAGATTACGTAGTTATTGACAGTGCTACTTATAATCCTAATTATCCTAAAAAGGCAGTGTTAGAGCAAAATCCTGAAGCTGGTGATTTTGTAAAAGAAGGAAGAAAAATATATTTAACATTGAATCCTTCAAAATATCGTGATGTTGAAATACCAGATTTAAATGGACGTACTCGTAGGCAAGCAACTACACATTTAAGATCTATTGGTTTTAAAGTTGGAAAAGATGTTACTTGGGTTCGAGATTTAGGTAAAGATGTAGTAAGAGGATTAAAGTATAAAGGAAACAAAATTGAACCAAAAACTAAGTTACCAAAACAATCTACAATAGATTTAATTTTGGGTGATGGTAATGGTAATTAATATTATAGATTAGATTGATGCAGGAAGATACAACTCCAGATTTAGAAAACGACGATTTATACGAACATTATAAATTTGTAGCAAATGATGGGCAAGTTCCATTAAGAGTAGATAAGTTTTTAATGAATTTTATAGAAAATGCTACGCGTAATAAAATTCAACAAGCGGCAAAAGCGGGGAATATTTTAGTGAATGATGTAGTGGTTAAATCCAACTATAAGATCAAACCAAAAGATATAGTTAGGGTAGTACTATCGTATCCACCAGCAGAGAACTTATTAGTTGCTGAAGATATACCTTTAAATATAGTATATGAAGATGATCAGGTAATTGTTGTGAATAAAGAACCAGGAATGGTTGTTCATCCTGGTCATGGAAACTATTCAGGTACTTTGGTTAATGGATTAATACATCATATTGAAAATTTACCTACAAACAGTAGTGAGCGTCCAGGTTTAGTTCATAGAATAGATAAAGATACTAGTGGTTTATTGGTAGTTGCAAAAACTGAGTTTGCTATGACGCATTTATCTAAACAGTTTTTTGACAGGACTACAGAACGTTTATATTATGCTTTAGTTTGGGGAAATATAGAAGAAGATGAAGGAACTATTGAAGGTAATATAGGAAGAAGTTTAAAAAACAGATTACAAATGGCTGTTTTTCCAGATGGTGAATTTGGTAAACCTGCAATAACACATTTTAAAGTTTTAGAACGTTTGACTTATGTTACTTTAGTGCAATGTAAATTAGAAACTGGAAGAACACATCAAATTAGAGCACATTTTAAATATATTGGTCATACACTTTTTAATGACGAACGTTATGGTGGTGATAAAATATTAAAAGGAACAACATTTACAAAATACAAACAGTTTGTAGATAATTGTTTTAAAGTCTTACCAAGGCAAGCATTACATGCAAAAACTTTAGGGTTTACTCATCCTACGAGTGGAGAGTTTTTAAAATTTGATTCAGAAGTACCTAAAGATATTGCTGAATGTATAGAAAAGTGGAGAACATATTCTACGCATACTAAATTTGAAGAAGATTTATAAAAAGATCTTTTTTATAATAAAGTTAAAGTATATGAAAACCAGTTTTATATAAAACTGGTTTTTTAGTATAAAGCTCTTTATCGGTAGTTTTAGTTTTTGTTAACCCTTCTGAGAATTGAGTATTTAATTTTAATACGTATTTGTGTACAAATAATTAATTCTGAGAGACTACTCATTGATAAGTAAAAACAATTAAATAGTATTGATGTATTGTATTATTCTATAGCAGTGTTAACCAAGCTCATGATTCTGTTAAATTGATCTTTTAATCCCATGTTTGAGTTGTCAAATTCAATAGCATCATCTGCTAAAATTAAAGGAGAATCTTCTCGGGTAGAGTCTATACGATCTCTTTCTTCTACATTTTGTAATATCTCTTCGTAGTTAACCTTATCACCTCTATCTATAAGTTCTTTATAACGTCTTTTAGCGCGCTTATCTGCAGAGGCAGTCATAAATAATTTTAATTCTGCATTAGGGAAAACAACAGTTCCAATATCACGTCCATCCATTACAACACCTTTATTTTTACCCATTTCTTGTTGTTCACTAACTAGTTTTTTTCTTACTTCCGAAATTGTAGAAATTTTACTTACTAGTTTTGAAACTTCAAGAGTTCTTATTTCTTTTTCAACGTTCTTTTTATTTAAAAACATTTCAGCAAACCCCATTTCTTCATTAAAGCTAAAAGAAAGAGAAATATTGCTTAAATCACTTATTAAATCATCAGTATTAAAATGTGTTTCTGAAATATAATTTTGTTGCATAGCGTATAATGTAACGGCTCTATACATAGCTCCAGTATCAACATAAATATAACCTAATTGTTTTGCTAATTGTTTTGCGATGGTGCTTTTTCCTGTAGATGAAAAGCCATCTATAGCTATGGTAATTTTTTTTGTCATAGTAAAAGAATTAAGAACAACAAAGATACGTTAGATATTCTAATATCGAGTAGGATTTTTTCCTTTTGGGCGCTTGTCAAGATCAATTTGTAAGCTGAAAGTGCTTACGTTTGAAGCTGAATGAAACTTAGAATATGCGTAGTTAAACTTTAGTTTGTTCATCTTTAAACCAAAACCAAAAGATAAACCACCAAATGAACGTACATTTTGTAATTGTAGTTCTTTGCTTCTTCTAAAATTATAACCCACACGTATGTTTATGGCACTATCAGGAAATAATTCTGCACCTACAATGACATGTCTAAAAGCATTGTCTAAAAAAGAAATACTTTCTTGTGTAGTATTGCCTTCTAAATTAGTAGTTTGATTTGTAGGATTTGAAACTCCAACTTTCCATTTTTGAAGGTTGTCTAAGGTGAGATACCATCTTAGAGGTACTTTTTCTAACTTATAAGAAGCGCCTAAAATTATTTCAAAAGGTAGTTTTTCACGAGTACCGTTAAAAGATGTTATTTGTGTACCTATATTTCTTGCTACTAAAGCAATGATAAAAGGATTATTAGCGCTGTAATAGGTGATTCCAAAGTCAACAGCAATACCGCTTGAAGAAAAAGAATCTATAGAAGAGTAAATTAATTTCAAATTAGCTCCATAATAAAAATCACTTCTTGGAATGTTTTTAGCGTACCCTAAAGAAATAGCAATGTCATTGGCACTAAAAGAACCTTGTTCATTTCCTTCTTCATCAGCTCTGATAATTTCACCATAATTAACGTATTTTATGTTTCCATGAAGAGTCTCAAAATGTTTGTTGATTTCATAGGCATAAGAAACAGATCCTATATTTATTCCTGTTAAGTAACTAGTATAATTTACAGAAAGCTGTTTATGAAGACTATTACTAATAGTAGCAGGATTCCAACTTGGTTGGTTTACATCATCAATAAATGTTAAAATTTTACCTCCTAAAGCTACTTGACGAGCAAATGTAGGAGTGTTTAGAAAACCATAAATGTTTTCACCACCAGTTTGAGAATGTACATAATTACTGAAAATTAGTAAGAAAAAAAGATATATTGATTTATTCACAAGTAAATATAAACGTTACTACAAAAAACGTAAAAAATATTTATTATTTCATAGCTGTAGCATCTTTTCTTGTAAAAGTGATTTATATTTTTTAACTTTCCATGGTGTAAAATTTATTTTTTTGATTGTTTTTATCAAAAAATGTTTAAATTTGGCACCCCCTAAATATCCCTTAAATGAGTGAAAAAATAGCTAAAAGCGTAAAAATACTTTTAGTAATATGGTTGTTATGTCACACGACAGGCTTGTTTTCACAGGTCTTGTTAAAACCTGAGCTAAAATTTAGCTTAGCATGTAGCAACGCTACAACTAAAGATTTTTCTATAGATTTTCAGTTTACAACTACACCTTTTAATGCCGATAATCAGTTCTTTGTTCAGATTTCTGATAAAAATGGAGTGTTTCCTTCTAATACTACTGATAATAGGGTTTCTGCAGCGATTGTAGGACAGAATACTAATTTTAGAAAGATATCAACTTCATTTCGAGTGCCAAAAGATACTTATGGGACGGGGTATAAGGTAAGAATGGTGTCAACATCACCTGAAATGATGAGTCCAGAATCTGATGCATTTGAGGCATATGATACGGTTGAAGGAACTTTGTGGATTAATGATAATAATGCGACAGATTTCATTTGTGGTTCGGGTTCATTAGAATTGAAATTGAACACAGATAAAGAAGGGGTTTACCAATGGTATAGAGATAGAACTATTTTAGTTGGTACTACTACTGAACCTAAAATAACGGTTACAGAAGCTGGCACATATGAAGCAAGAGTAGATTATGGAAGATGTGGTATTGTAAATTCTATATTGATAAATGTTGTTCGAATTAGCACAGCAGATGCACAAATAAAAGGAGGTACACCAGTTGAGATTTGTGCTGATAAAACTCATACTTTTGAAGCAACAACAAATAATAGTGCGCTTACCTATAGATGGTATAAAGATGATGTATTAGTGTCAACATCTAATACCAGTACTTATACAACACCTAATACTGGGCAGTTTGGTATTTATAGATTAGAAATTGAAGCAAATGGATGTATATCTAAATCACAAAATGTTGAGTTAAAACAAAAAACAGCAGCAACTTTTAGGATAACTTTAGTAGGAGAACAGACTGCAGTTTGGTTACCTACTCAAACAAGATTGTTGGAAATTACAATAGAGCCATCATCTACACCTGTAACAGTGCAATGGTATAAAGATGGAGCACTTTTACCTGGTAAAACTGGATTGAAAATTAATGCTACTGAGGCAGGTGTTTATCACGCTGTAGCTACTGATAGTTCAGGGAGCTGTCCTTTTTCTGTTGAGTCTGATAAGTTTACGTTATTAACCACAAAATCTATAAATACTGTAATAAAAACTGCAGATGATTATGTAGAGTGTGATAGTGATAAAACGGTATTAACAATAGCAAGTATAAAAGCTACTGGTTCTGATGATGTTGAATATGATTTAACACCTGAACAAATAGCAATATTAACCTACCAATGGTATAAAGATGATGTTTTGCAAACAGGTAAAACATTAAATGAATATGCAGTTGATTCTTATTTAGATAATGGAGTATTTGATTTAGAGGTAAGTTCAGGTGTAGGGCTTAGTAATAAGTCGAATAAATTAGATGTTAAACTAACAATTGCAAGCCCAGCTATAGCTTCAACTTCTGCATCAAATTCATTGTGTCCTGGAGGAACAATTACACTTACCGTTTCTGATGTTGTAACCGGATTTACTTATAAATGGTTTAAAGATTCTGTAGAGTTAACAGTAGCAGATCCTAAAACTTTAGAAATAATCGAAACAGGTGAGTATAAACTTCAAATTTCAGGCTTTGACTGTGTAAAGGACTTAGCACCGATAAATGTGGTGCCTTTTGATGATTCAGCGGTACTTTTATATGATAGCTCAGGGAATGAAATAGGGCCTTCTGGAAAAATAGTATTATTAACAGGACAGCCAACAACAATTAGAGGTGAAGGAGCAAATACGTATCAATGGGTAGATAGTAATGGAGACCCATTATCGTCAACAAACATTGTTAGTGTAACTCAAGCAGGTTTTTATACATTAATAGCAACTGTTGATAGTTGTGAAGTAAGAAAAACAGTAGAAGTAGTTGAACAAGATGATCAAATTATTGTACCAAATATTGTGTCTCCAAATACAGTTGATGGTATTAATGATACCTGGGAATTATCTAATAGATATGCATTTCAACCATCTGTAACGATAGCTATTTATAGTTCTGATGGTAAGGAAGTATTGATGACAAAAGAATATAAAAACGATTGGCCTTCTGAAGATTTAGGTAATCAACGAATTTTTTATTATAAAATAATTAGAGATGACAAGCTTATTAAAGCGGGTAGTATCTCTGTTTTAGATTAAAAGTATATGATTAAAAGAAACACTATTTTTATATTAATGTTCATTAGCTCTTGTGTGTTTTCACAAGTGTCTAATAACGCTGAAATATACAATAGTTTCACTTCTCGTAGTTTTATGAAGTTTAACCGCTTTTTAACGGTACCAACTTTTTCTGCGTTAAGAGAAAATAAAACTTCAATGAGTGCTATTGTTAGAAACAGTAATGTGTCTTTTGAAGATAACCCTAAATTATATTTGTTAAGCTATTCTGGAAAAATGAGAGAGAATGTTGGTGGAGGTTTAGCTGTTTATCAACAAGAAATAGGTGTTTTTAAAGATTTTGGTGCTATTGCAAATTATGCACAAAGAATTCAAATGAATGAAAATTTAGATTTAACATTTGGATTTAACGTATTATACAGTCGAAGGAGTGCTGATGGTTTAAAAGTAAACTCTCAAGTTCCTGATCCTGCATTAAGTAATTTTCAAGATATTCCAATTGTTAATTTTCAACCAGCAGTAACTGTTTCGTTTGGAAAATTTGATGTAGGAGTGTTTTTTGAGAATTTATTAGATTTTAATTTAAAAAGTAATGAATTAGCTACGTCATTTTCAGAAAAAACATTTTCTGGTCATGCAATGTATTCTCATGAGTTTACATATGCTAGTGGAATTTTTGAAGGAGCTGATTTACGAGTATTAGCATTAGCAAGAAAACCAGGTAATGGTTCTTTTGGTTTTGGAGGAAATGTAATTCTTGATTTGCCTAAAATGGGTTGGTTAAAAGCAGGTTATGATAAGCAATATGGTATATCTGCTGGAGCTGGTGTTAATTTATCGGATAAATTATCAATAGGATTCTCTTATGAAAAAGGAGATTTTGCAGCAACTAATGAAGTTGGAATTATTTATAATTTCGGAGAAAAGAAGTTTAGCAGAAGAAGACCAGTGAGAAGAACAGGGAGTGTTAGTATTAAATTACCTGAAAGAAAGCCTAAGCAAGAGTATAAAAATGAAGAACATAACGATTTATCGGATGAAATTCAAGAAGCATATGACTCTATTAGTAAGTTGAATAAAAAAGTAGATGAAATTTTAAGGTTACTTAATAATAAACCGAAAATTGTTGATGTAATTAGAGAAGAAAATAAAGCTAAAGATTCAACAGCAACATCTTCTGATGAAAAGGACACTTCTTTAAGAAGGAGAAAAAATACACCATGGAGAGAGAAAACAGTAACTCGTACAGGTGGTGGTGGAACAATGTATTATATTGTAACAGATAGGTTTAGAAAGAAAGAGAATGCGGATGCATATGTAAAAGAAAAAAAGAAAATTTTTGAAAAAGCAGATTTAAAAATAAGGTATGTTTTTGACCCAAAAACAAAGCATTACTATATGTATGTAGATAGATTTGCTAAAAAGAAAGATGCAGAAGAAAGAAAAGACGAGTTTAAAGAGAATACTCTTTTTGAAAGTAATAGTAAAGGTGAATTAGCAGGCCTAGGAACAAAGACAGCAAAAGATGCAGTGTATGTTTTTAAAATAACACTTGGTGATGATGTAAAACCTGAGAGTTATAAAGAACCTAAATCAAGACCAAAAGCAAGGGTGTTAAGAATGAAGAAAGTAGGAGGTTTAGAAGAAGGTTTCTATTTACAAATAGGTGTTTTCTCTAAAAAAGCCTTTGCTGATAGGTTTGTTGATGAATTACGTAGTGATAACATAGATGCAAATTATTTTGTGAATCCTACAACAGGCTACAGACATATATATATATTAAAAACAAGTAGTAGAAGTGAAGTGATTAAATTATATGAGAATAATTTAAATGGTTCTTTTTATGACCCAATATCTATCATAAATATTAAATAAAATAAGTAAAATACAATACTAGCTAAATATTAAATTCTCCCCTGAATCCATGAAAAAAATAGTATTAATATTAATAGCTTTCATTAGCTTTATAACTAACTCGTATTCTCAAGATAAGAATGCGAAAAGAGTTAGGAATTACATAGAAAATAATAGAAAAAAAGTTATTCTTAAAGAAAGTGCTGTTAGGCTTCGACCAGACAAAGCATTTACACAAAGGTTAGCTGCTGGAGGTGTCAATGTTAGAGGTAACATGACGTTTATAGCTAATAGTATTGTAAATAGAGAGTATGTAACTACATATACAAGAAGTTCTCGTAGAAGTTGGATTTGGAATGCGGCTTGTGGTTTTTGGTATAGAGACTATACCTATACGGTTTCAGGAACTACTTTAGATGCTAATGATAATTTTCCAAGTGCACTAACTTTATATGCATTAACATCTACGGATGGTTGTGGCATTAATTACTATTCTAATATTAATAATTTAAACAATGGACAGCAAAACATGCAGTACATTGATGTTGATGATGCAGATGGAATTACAGGAAGTGGATCTACTTTTTCATCTAGTAAATCAACTTTAACTTTACCAAGTTGTTCAAGAGTAGTGTACGCTGGATTATACTGGGCTGCAATTTATCCTTATGAAACTTGGGCAGGACAGGAGACAAGAAGTAGTAGTTTTAATACAATTAAATTTAAATTACCAAGTGGGGATTATGAAACTGTAACTGGAGAAGTAATTTATGATGATGGTTCTGCTACACAAAAGCCTTACGTATGTTTTAAAGATATTACTACTGAGGTTGCTGCTCAGGCGAATGCAAACGGAGATTATTATGCTGCTGATATTAAGGCGGTAACTGGTACTGATACTAATGGATTAGGAGGTGCAGGTGGTTGGACAATGGTAATCATTTATGAAAACCAAAATGAGTCTAGTAAAAATATTTCTATTTTTGATGGTTTTCAAACTATTGACGGTTCAAATGATGTAGATGTAACCTATAGCGGTTTTAAAACAATTCCTGCAGGTCCAGTAAGAGCTGAATTTATTGTAGGAGCTTTAGAAGGAGATGATGGAATTGGAGGAGATCAGTTTCAAATAGAAGATAATACAAATACATATGTAGATATTTCTAACGCTGTAAATCCAGCAAATAACTTTTTTAACGGAAGTATCTCAAGAAATGCTGCAATTACAACTACAAGAACTCCATCAAGTACTAATACATTAGGGTTTGATGTAGATATTTTAAGTATAAGTGGAAGTACGAATCCAAGTAATAGTATAATAGGAAATGGAGATACCACTGCTGATGTAAGATTTACCACAAGTGGAGATGTATATTGGCCATTTTTAAATGCAATGTCTATAGAAATCATTGAACCAAAAATTCAAATGATTAAAACGATAGAAGATTCTGCAGGAAATGATATTTCTGGTACTTCATTAGCATTAGGAGCTGAATTATGGTATAACGTTAGTTTCCAGAATGTAGGTACAGATAATGCTTTAAATACTGAGTTTGTTGATATTTTACCTAAAAATGTTGATTTAATTGTTGCTGATATTACTTTACCAGCAGGTATAGATCGTAATGATCCTACTCAATTTCAATATGAACCACCAGCTTTAGCTAATGGTTTTAGAGGAAAAATTACCATTAATATACCAGATAGTATGGTAGAAGAAAATGGCGCAAAATATGATATTCGATTTAAAGTTCAAGTAGTTTCAGATTGTAATCAATTAAGAGATGTTTGTTCTAATCGTATTGAGAATCAGGCTTTTGCAAATTACGATAGTGATAGAGGAGGTACACCAAGAACACTTAATGAACCAAGTTTTGCAGGAATAGATGCCTGTAATTTTGGAGTAGTAGGAACTTCAAATTTTCTTGCTGATACTAGTGGATGTACTTTTGAAAGAGATGAGATTTTATGTGGTGCTAATTTAACTTTAACTGCAGGTAGTGGATTTGCTTCCTATGAGTGGAGAGATGCTGGAGGTACAATAATTGGAACTACGCAATCTATTGTAGTTACAGCAACAGGAACATATACTGTAAGAAAAACAGCACCAGTTGGTTGTATAGATGCAACTGAAACTATTAATGTTATTCCTTATAATTCTGAACCAAATCCATTAATTCCATTTGCAGACAGAATGTTAACATGTCCTAATGATGGTTCAGATTTAGCTGAAATATTTTTATGTGGTACAGGTAGCTCTAGAAGTATAAATTTACCATTTGATCCTGCTTCAGCTACAACAGTTAAATGGTATAAATTAGATGAAACTTCTTGTCCTGATGTTACAACAGTTGGTTGTGCAAACGTAAATACAAGTTGTACTTGGAATGAAATAGGTTCAGCATTTAATCAAAGTATAGCTGATGAAGGAGAATATCGTGTAGATGTACTATATGATGGAAGGTGTCCTAATACATATTATTTCAATGTATTCAAGGCAACATTAACACCAGATATTATTAAGCAAGATATAACGTGTGGTAATGATGGTCAAATAGTTATTAATGGAATACCAGCTGGATATCAGTATAGATTAACAGGACCTTCTGGTTATGATGTAGGATTTCAAAATTCAAATACATTCTCAGGATTAACTAATGCAGGAGATTATAATTTACAAATACGTATAAATAATCCTACAGCAGCTTCTTGTACTTATGATTTTGGACCAATAAATATTCAAAATAATGATATAACTATTGATGTAACACCTACACATATAGTTTGTTCTGGTGATATAGGGAAAATTAGAGTACAAGTTAATAATGTACCAGGTCAATATACCTATACATTATTACAAGGAGCTACTACAATTGGAACACAAGGCCCAATAAATAGTAATGATTATACATTTGATGTAACAACTGGAGGAGCATATCAAGTAAGAGTTACAACTGCAGATTGTTCAATAACTGAAAATGTTACTATAAATCAGGCTCCAGATTTAACACTTACAGCTGCTAATACAAAAAACATTTCCTGTACAGGAGGATCTTCTGATGGAATTATTACTTTATCAGGAAGTGGAGGAACTTTAACTACGGGTAGTCAATATAGTTATGCAGTATGGACAGATAAAGGAACAGATTTATATACTGCAATTTCAGATATTCCTGCTGGTGCTTATTTTTCATCAAATACCTATTCTGTAACAAATGGAAATGAAGGAACGTACAGATTTGTAATTATTGATAGTAATAATTGTTACACGATTTCTAATCCAATAACTATTTCTGTTGAAGCTCCTTTAGCATTTAATCATACTGCAACAGATATTTCTTGTACAGGTCAAGTAGATGGTTCTATTAATGTTTCAGTTAATGGTAGTAATCAAGGATATTTAGTTGAGTATAGTATTGATGGAGGTTCAAATTGGGATACTTCAGGTAATTTTACAGGGTTAGCTGTTAACACATATACCATAGATATTAGAGCTTCTAAGCCTTCATATTTATGTACATATTCCATTGCTAATGTTCAAATTGAAGATAAAACACCTATTGTTAGTTCTGCAAGTTTAACACAGGATTACACATGTACTACTTTTGGACAAATAACTTTTGTAGCAGCAACTGGAGGTACTCCAACTTTTACTTACGGTATTAATGGAGTTTACAATACTGATTTAGTTTATAACAATTTAACTGAAGGTACTTATGCTATAACAGTACGTGATTCAAATAATTGTGTTTTAACATTACCAAGCATAACCATTGATCCATTACCAGTAATACCAGTATTCACAAACAGTGTAGCTTATAACTGTGATGGAACAGGTAATATAACATTAACACCACCAGCAACACCAACATTAACCTATAGTTATAGTTTGGATGGAGGAACTGCTCAAACAAGTAATGTTTTCAATAATGTCGCTACAGGAGCACATACAATTACTGTTACTGCACCGCGAGCTTGTCCAAGAAATGTAGTCGTTAATGTAGCTTCAAACCAGGAGTTTAGAGGAAGTATATTAGGAAGTGCTGATAGTGTTTGTCATGGAAGTGATAATGGATCTATTACTATATTTGCAGAAAACTTCACAGGAGCTAGTTATGAATATTCTACTGATGGAGGAACAACATGGAGAGAAGCAGTAGACAATCCTTATAAAATAGTAGGTTTAGCTAATGGTTCATACAATATTTTCATTCGTGAAAATGATGGTGTAGTAAATTGTCAAGTAGATTTAGGTTCTGCTACTGTAAATGAACCACCAGCATTAACATTAACAGCTTCAGTTGATAATCCACCTTCATGTGTTGGAGCTGGGGCAACATTAACTTTTACAGCTGTTGGAGGTGTACCACCTTATGAATATAGTATAGATGGTTTTGCAACATGGCAATCATCACCAGTTTTTCCAAATGTACCTCCAAGTGCAACACCTTATATAGCAAATGTAAGAGACAGTAGAAACTGTGATGAATGTGGTTGTTCAGTAGATCCTTTCCAAAACGGAGGTTTTGAAACGCATCCATTTACAATTTCAACATATAGAATAGTAAATGAAGATGATGTACCTGGTTGGGATACAACTGCTTCTGATAATAGAATTGAAATATGGAGGTCTGGTTTCAATGGAGTACCAGCTTCTGAAGGAGAATATTTCTTAGAATTAAATGCAAATGTCAGTTCTTCTTTATATCAAGAATATTGTACAAAACCAGGAGATGTTATTACATGGTCTGTTGATCATAGAGGAAGAGCTGGTACTGATGTTGCTACCGTTAGAATTGGTGGCGATTTAGCAACAGCAGGAGTTCAAGAAACAATGAGTGACGGAACATCTGCTTGGGGTTCTTATTCAGGTACATATACAGTTCCTGCTGGACAAACAACAACAATTATAGCTTTCGAAGCAGTTTCTACCGCAACAGGTAGTTTATCTGTAGGTAACTTTATAGATAATGTTGACATTGCCATTAATAAGGTAGGATGTACACCTGTTACAGTTAATGTTAATCCTCCTAGAACAATAGATTTTACAGCAGTACCAACGACATGTTTTAATGGAAGTAACGGACAAATAGATATAACAGTAAATGATGGAAATGGTGATTACCAATTTATTTTAAATGGTGGGTCAGCACAAACTCCAACACCAACTACCTCTAATACGTATACTTTTAGTGGGTTAAGTGCAGGAACATATACAGTTGACGTAGTAGATGGAGCTGGTTGTAATGGTGTTCAACAAAGTATAACCATCAATGGTCAGTTAACCGGAACAGCTGCGACAACAAATGTTACATGTAATGATGGAAGTTTAACAATCACACCACAAGGCGGAGATGGAACTTATACCTATGCAGTAATAGCCAACGGAAGTGGAGCGACTCCAGTTTATGGAGCAACAGCAACTTTCCCAATTACCACCTCAGGAGATTATGATTTCTTTATTCGAGATGGATCAGGGTGTAACTATAGTTCAACGATAAATGTAGGACAAACTACAAATCCATCATTTACAACCACAGCAACCCAAATAAGTTGTAATGGAGGAACAGGAAGTATTAATGTAAGTATTTCAGATGGTATTGCACCATATACAATAAACTTCAATGGAACTAATACGACTCAAAGTGGAAGTACCATTTTATATGACACATTAGCCCCGGGAACGTATAGTGTTCAGGTAACTGATGCCAATGGATGTACACAAACCCCAGTAAATGTTACTATAAATGCATTAACAACGGTATCAAGTACTGCAAGTGTAACACAAGATTACACATGTACAACTTTAGGACAAATTACATTTACAGCAGCAACAGGAGGAACAGGACCATATACTTATGGAGTAGATGGTGTTTATAATAGCGCTTTAGTATATAACAATTTAACAGAAGGGAGTTATGTATTAACAGTACGAGATAACAACGGATGTACTCAATCAGTAGGAACATTAACTATAGATCCATTACCAGTAATACCAGCATTCACAAATAGTGTAGCATATAACTGTGATGGAACTGGAAATGTAACTTTAACAGCCCCAGCAACACCAGTTTTAACTTATACTTATAGTTTAGACGGAGGAACTACAACTCAGGCAAGTAATGTATTTAATAATTTAGCAGTAGGTACACATACAGTAACAGTAAATGCTCCACGCGCATGTCCACGAAATTTTGTAGTAACAGTAGCCGCAGGTCAAGCTTTTGGCGGAAGTGTAACAGGAAGTACAGATGTAACGTGTAATGGCGGAACCGATGGAACGATTACTATAGAAGCAGTCAACTTTACAACTTCATATCAATATAGTACAGATGGCGGAACGAATTGGGTAACCACTACTAATGCAGCGACTACAATTACAGGATTAGATAACATAAGTTATACGATTCAAATCCGTCCAGATGCAAGTTCATTAGCAGCGTGTACAGTTAGTTTACCAGCAGTAACTTTAAATGAGCCAACAGTTGTAGGCTCAAGTGCGGCGATAACAAAGGTTATAACGTGTTCAACACCAACAGGAGCAACAATAGAAGTAACAGGAACAGGAGGAACCCCAGGATATACTTATAGTATAGATAATGGAGGAAGTTTCCAAGCGAGTTCAACATTTACAGGCTTAACAGCAGGGAATTATAATGCAGTAGTACGCGATAGTAATAATTGTGATTCACCAGCCTTTGCAATTACTGTAGCTCCAGCTTTAGGACTTACATTTACAGCAGTACCAACGACATGTTTTAATGGAAGTAATGGAGAAATAGTTGTAACAGTAGCAGCAGGAGGAAATGGTAATAATCAATTTATCATAAATGGCGGGTCACCACAAACTCCAACACCAGCAACCTCAAATACGTATACCTTTAGCGGATTAAGTGCAGGAACGTATACGATTGATGTAATAGATGGAGCAGGATGTTCAGGAACACAACAAAGTGTAACGATCAACGATCAGTTAACCGGAACAGCTGCGACAACAAATGTTACATGTAATGATGGAAGTTTAACAATCACACCACAAGGCGGAGATGGAACTTATACGTATGCAGTAATAGCCAACGGAAGTGGAGCTACGCCAGTTTATGGAGTAACAGCAACTTTCCCAATTACCACCTCAGGAGATTATGATTTCTTTATTCGAGATGGATCAGGGTGTAACTATAGTTCAACGATAAATGTAGGACAAACTACAAATCCATCATTTACAACCACAGCAACCCAAATAAGTTGTAATGGAGGAACAGGAAGTATTAATGTAAGTATTTCAGATGGTATTGCACCATATACAATAAACTTCAATGGAACTAATACGACTCAAAGTGGAAGTACCATTTTATATGACACATTAGCCCCGGGAACGTATAGTGTTCAGGTAACTGATGCCAATGGATGTACACAAACCCCAGTAAATGTTACTATAAATGCATTAACAACGGTATCAAGTACTGCAAGTGTAACACAAGATTACACATGTACAACTTTAGGACAAATTACATTTACAGCAGCAACAGGAGGAACAGGACCATATACTTATGGAGTAGATGGTGTTTATAATAGCGCTTTAGTATATAACAATTTAACAGAAGGGAGTTATGTATTAACAGTACGAGATAACAACGGATGTACTCAATCAGTAGGAACATTAACTATAGATCCATTACCAGTAATACCAGCATTCACAAATAGTGTAGCATATAACTGTGATGGAACTGGAAATGTAACTTTAACAGCCCCAGCAACACCAGTTTTAACTTATACTTATAGTTTAGACGGAGGAACTACAACTCAGGCAAGTAATGTATTTAATAATTTAGCAGTAGGTACACATACAGTAACAGTAAATGCTCCACGCGCATGTCCACGAAATTTTGTAGTAACAGTAGCCGCAGGTCAAGCTTTTGGCGGAAGTGTAACAGGAAGTACAGATGTAACGTGTAATGGCGGAACCGATGGAACGATTACTATAGAAGCAGTCAACTTTACAACTTCATATCAATATAGTACAGATGGCGGAACGAATTGGGTAACCACTACTAATGCAGCGACTACAATTACAGGATTAGATAACATAAGTTATACGATTCAAATCCGTCCAGATGCAAGTTCATTAGCAGCGTGTACAGTTAGTTTACCAGCAGTAACTTTAAATGAGCCAACAGTTGTAGGCTCAAGTGCGGCGATAACAAAGGTTATAACGTGTTCAACACCAACAGGAGCAACAATAGAAGTAACAGGAACAGGAGGAACCCCAGGATATACTTATAGTATAGATAATGGAGGAAGTTTCCAAGCGAGTTCAACATTTACAGGCTTAACAGCAGGGAATTATAATGCAGTAGTACGCGATAGTAATAATTGTGATTCACCAGCCTTTGCAATTACTGTAGCTCCAGCTTTAGGACTTACATTTACAGCAGTACCAACGACATGTTTTAATGGAAGTAATGGAGAAATAGTTGTAACAGTAGCAGCAGGAGGAAATGGTAATAACCAATTTATTATAAATGGAGGATCACCACAAACTCCAACCCCAGCAACCTCAAATACGTATACTTTTAGCGGATTAAGTGCAGGAACGTATACGATTGATGTAATAGATGGAGCAGGATGTTCAGGAACACAACAAAGTGTAACGATTAACGATCAGTTAACCGGAACAGCTGCGACAACAAATGTTACATGTAATGATGGAAGTTTAACAATCACACCACAAGGCGGAGATGGAACTTATACGTATGCAGTAATAGCCAACGGAAGTGGAGCTACGCCAGTTTATGGAGCAACAGCAACTTTCCCAATTACCACCTCAGGAGATTATGATTTCTTTATTCGAGATGGATCAGGGTGTAACTATAGTTCAACGATAAATGTAGGACAAACTACAAATCCATCATTTACAACCACAGCAACCCAAATAAGTTGTAATGGAGGAACAGGAAGTATTAATGTAAGTATTTCAGATGGTATTGCACCATATACAATAAACTTCAATGGAACTAATACGACTCAAAGTGGAAGTACCATTTTATATGACACATTAGCCCCGGGAACGTATAGTGTTCAGGTAACTGATGCCAATGGATGTACACAAACCCCAGTAAATGTTACTATAAATGCATTAACAACGGTATCAAGTACTGCAAGTGTAACACAAGATTACACATGTACAACTTTAGGACAAATTACATTTACAGCAGCAACAGGAGGAACAGGACCATATACTTATGGAGTAGATGGTGTTTATAATAGCGCTTTAGTATATAACAATTTAACAGAAGGGAGTTATGTATTAACAGTACGAGATAACAACGGATGTACTCAATCAGTAGGAACATTAACTATAGATCCATTACCAGTAATACCAGCATTCACAAATAGTGTAGCATATAACTGTGATGGAACTGGAAATGTAACTTTAACAGCCCCAGCAACACCAGTTTTAACTTATACTTATAGTTTAGACGGAGGAACTACAACTCAGGCAAGTAATGTATTTAATAATTTAGCAGTAGGTACACATACAGTAACAGTAAATGCTCCACGCGCATGTCCACGAAATTTTGTAGTAACAGTAGCCGCAGGTCAAGCTTTTGGCGGAAGTGTAACAGGAAGTACAGATGTAACGTGTAATGGCGGAACCGATGGAACGATTACTATAGAAGCAGTCAACTTTACAACTTCATATCAATATAGTACAGATGGCGGAACGAATTGGGTAACCACTACTAATGCAGCGACTACAATTACAGGATTAGATAACATAAGTTATACGATTCAAATCCGTCCAGATGCAAGTTCATTAGCAGCGTGTACAGTTAGTTTACCAGCAGTAACTTTAAATGAGCCAACAGTTGTAGGCTCAAGTGCGGCGATAACAAAGGTTATAACGTGTTCAACACCAACAGGAGCAACAATAGAAGTAACAGGAACAGGAGGAACCCCAGGATATACTTATAGTATAGATAATGGAGGAAGTTTCCAAGCGAGTTCAACATTTACAGGCTTAACAGCAGGGAATTATAATGCAGTAGTACGCGATAGTAATAATTGTGATTCACCAGCCTTTGCAATTACTGTAGCTCCAGCTTTAGGACTTACATTTACAGCAGTACCAACTACATGTTTTAATGGAAGTAATGGAGAAATAGTTGTAACAGTAGCAGCAGGAGGAAATGGTAATAATCAATTTATCATAAATGGCGGGTCACCACAAACTCCAACACCAGCAACCTCAAATACGTATACCTTTAGCGGATTAAGTGCAGGAACGTATACGATTGATGTAATAGATGGAGCAGGATGTTCAGGAACACAACAAAGTGTAACGATCAACGATCAGTTAACCGGAACAGCTGCGACAACAAATGTTACATGTAATGATGGAAGTTTAACAATCACACCACAAGGAGGAGATGGAACTTATACCTATGCAATAATAGCCAACGGAAGTGGAGCGACTCCAGTTTATGGAGCAACAGCAACTTTCCCAATTACAGCATCAGGAGATTACGATTTCTTTATTCGAGATGGATCAGGGTGTAACTATAGTTCAACGATAAATGTAGGACAAACTACAAATCCATCGTTTACTTTAAGTTTACCTAATACTACACCTGAATGTTTTGGAGAGCAAGAAACAGTTAATGTTGCTATTGCAAACGGAACAGCTCCATATACGATAAATATAACTAATGGAGGAAGTGTTAATACTACCACAACAACAAATAGTTTAACTAGTAGTTTTTCAGGATTAACAGCAGGAACTTATACAGTTTCAATAACTGATGGAAATACATGTTCTCCAGCTAACCAGACTATTACTATTATAGAGTTGCCAGAGTTAACAGCAACTTTAAATGGAAGATTACCAGCTACATGTGTTAATTTTGAAGTAGATAATAGTGCTTATGGTTTTGAATATGATTTATCAGGTACAACATTACCATCTGCACCTTATGTATTACAATTAAGAAGGTTAAATGGAACTTGGACTGCGGATCATACAGAAAATGTATTTTTAGGTATTGACCCAGGAACAGTGGTAAATCCAGCAATGAGAATTGTTGATGGAGGAGGTACTGTTATTTGTATGAAAACTTTGCCACAATTTATAACTCCATTCTTAGTTGATGGATTAATTGTAAATCCTGTAGCTAATCCTGGTTCTTGTGCTTCAGGTTTTAGTGTAACGGTTGAAGCGGTAGGAGGAGTTGGTCCATTTCAATTTGCAATATCTAATACAACAGGAACTTGGTATAATGCAGATGCTACTAGTCCACCACCACCACCACCAGCACCAGTACCTTCGCAAGACAGGACTTATACATTTACTGGATTGACTCCAGGGTTAACGTATGTGTTTTATGTAAAAGATACTAATGAAAATGCAGGGGGAGCAATTCCAGGTGATGCAAGTGATGATTGTATTAAACAGAATAATGAAGATGTATATGCAGATTTTACACCTAGCATACCTATAACAACAGCAGTTAACTCAAACCAATGTAACGGAGCATCTAATGGTGAAATAACATTTACTATTGATACAAGTAGTCCAGATATAAGTTCTCCATTCACATGGACTTTATTTAAGAGAAATGCCTCTAATGTTGGTGTAGCAGTAACTACACCACCTTATAGTGGAATATCTCATTCTTATACGGGTACATCAACAACGGTTACTGCTTCTGGTTTAGATGCAGGAAGTTATTACATAGAGGTTACATCAGGAGCTTGTTCTTGGGGTAGTTTAGATACTCTTATTCAAGAAGGAGATCCTATAACAGGAAATGTGATTAAAGGGAATGATATTTCATGTAGCCAAAATGGTACAGTAAATATTACAAATGTTATTGGAGGTTTCCCTGGGTATACATATGCGCTTAATATTACTAATGCTACAGGAATTACGACGCCAACATCATCAACGTCTATTAATATTCCTTATGCAAATGTTACAGACAAAACATTACCTGTAACGGTTGAAGTAACAGCTACAGATACAAATGGATGTTCTGCAGTTATTGGAAATGTAAGCTTAAGTGTAAGTCAATTACCAGTTATTAACTCAGTAACTTCAAACAGTTGTGGTACTAATAATACAATAACTGTTGATATGGCAAGTGGTTTAGCTCCATATCAATATTCTATTGATAATGGAACTACATACACAGCAGCTACATCAACTGACCCATATACATTTAATAACGTTACAGAAGGTAATCACACAGTTATTGTTAGAGATGCAAATGGTTGTGAGAGTGCAACACAGGCAGTAACTATACATCCTGATATTGATTTCAATTTAGTGGTTAGTCAAAACTTAAATTGTACACCAGGTCAAGCACAAGTTACAGTTAATGTAACTTCAGGTTCAGGAGGAACTTATAATTATACCATTTTAGGAGTAGGAGCAACAGCAAACCCTCCAATTACAGCAGGAAGTTTTGCAACAAATTCAACAACACACAATGTAACTACAAGTGGAACTTATGAAGTAACAATTACTGATGCTTCTTCTACATGTTCAATTGCTAGGCAGGTTGTTGTAGCACCAGCGATTGCACCAAGTTTTACTGCAACAGCAAGTGTAAATGATATATGTAATGGAGCAAGTACCGGAGAAATTCAATTAACGGAAGTAAATAATAGTATTAACCCATTAACATATAGTATAGCACCAGTAGCCGGAACATTTACTGCCGGAACATTAACTTATACGGGCTTACCAGCAGGAAGTTATGTAATTACAGGAACTGGAACTAACGGATGTATTTCTACACAGAATGTAACTATTACGGAAAACAATGCAGTAGATGTAAGTGGGGCAGTAGCAGTTGTAGAGTTTGGTTGTACAACAGGAAACACTACAAACAATGCAACGGTAACGGTAACACCAGGATCAATCACCGGAGGAACAGGAACCTTTGTACGTTATGTATTTGTATATACCCCAGTAAGTGGTACACCAGTAACACAAGATAGTTCAAGTGCAAGTTTCACAGCAACGAATGAATCTGGCGGAACAGTAAGTGTAACAGCTTATGATGATAAAGGATGTTCAGGAGTAACCAATGCAACAATAGCAGCATTTAACGGAATGACCAATGCTACTATCACAGTAGATAAAGCAATAGATTGTGCTTCCGGAGAGAACATTACAGTAGGCTATACATCAGTATCAGCAATACCAGTAGTAGAATATAGTGTAACAGGTATTAACGGAACAGTTTTCGCGACGGTAACTCAAACAGCCCCTGCAGCAAATCCAGAAGTATTTACAGGATTAGGAACAGGAAGTTATGAGGTTGTAATTTACAATCCAGTAACCGGGTGTAGATTATCAACAGTTCATCAGGTAGCTGCAGCACCAGTGTTTAATTTAGATATTAATAAGACCAGTGATGTAGTTTGTTTTGGAACATCAACAGGAGAGTTAACATTTGATTTCAGTAGTGGAAGTCCATATACAGGTCTTTACAACTATCAATTAATGAATACCAACGGAACACCAGCTACAGGAGATGATACGACAGTAGGAGCAGCAGTAGTAGGTGTAACAGGAGGAGTATTACAAACTGTAGGAAGTTTAGCAGTAGGAGAATACTATGTAGTAGTAACTATGACAGCAAGTCCATTCTGTCCAGTAACATCCGCAGTTGTATCTATAGCTCAGCCAACAGCAGGATTAGGAATTACAGCAGTACCAGTAGCGGTAAGTTGTAATGGAGGAAATGACGGAAGCATTACAGCAACAGCTACTAACGGATGGGGTGGTTATCAATATAGTTTAACGCCAGTAACAGGAACATCACCAGCGGTTGCATTAGGAAATAGTAATGTATTTAGTAATTTAGAATCAGGAAGTTATACAGTAACAGTACGAGATGCTAACGGATGTGAGGTTTCAACAACAGAAACGGTTGTAAATCCAGTAGCCGTAAGTTTTGGATTAACCAAAGATGATAGTGCATGTAACTCAAGTACAGGAGGAAGTATCACAGCAACTCCAGCAGGTGGAACAGGAACTTATACATTTGTATTAACAAATACAACTACAAGTACAGTAGTTCGTACCGAAACAGGAACAGGAGCGTTTACATTTACCAATGTAGCAGCAGGATCTTATTCTGTAACAGTATCAGATAGTAATAGTTGTAGTGCATCAGCACAAGCGATAACGATGTTACCAAGTTTAGCGTTTACAGTAACTCAAACAAAGAATATAGATTGTAGTGCAAGTCCAGCAGGAGTTGTAGCATTAAATATCACTTCAGGATCAGGAACGTATGAATATGCAGTAACAAATTCAGGAGGAACGGTAGTTGCTCAAACAAGTACAGGAGGAACGACAGTAAACTTCTCAGCAGCTACAGCAGATACCTATACAGTAGAGGTGTTTGATATGGGAGCTACTCCAACATGTTCAAGTACCACCACGATAGTAATTTTACCAGCGATAGAGCCAAACTTTAGTGCGGTTGCGAGTGTAAATGGGATTTGTAATGGAACAAGTACAGGAGAGATTCAGTTAACAGAGGTAAATAATAGTATTAACCCATTAACATATAGTATAGCACCAGTAGCCGGAACATTTACTGCCGGAACATTAACTTATACGGGCTTACCAGCAGGAAGTTATGTAATTACAGGAACTGGAACTAACGGATGTATTTCTACACAGAATGTAACTATTACGGAAAACAATGCAGTAGATGTAAGTGGAGCAGTAGCAGTTGTAGAGTTTGGTTGTACAACAGGAAACACTACAAACAATGCAACGGTAACGGTAACACCAGGATCAATCACCGGAGGAACAGGAACCTTTGTACGTTATGTATTTGTATATACCCCAGTAAGTGGTACACCAGTAACACAAGATAGTTCAAGTGCAAGTTTCACAGCAACGAATGAATCTGGCGGAACAGTAAGTGTAACAGCTTATGATGATAAAGGATGTTCAGGAGTAACCAATGCAACAATAGCAGCATTTAACGGAATGACCAATGCTACTATCACAGTAGATAAAGCAATAGATTGTGCTTCCGGAGAGAACATTACAGTAGGCTATACATCAGTATCAGCAATACCAGCAGTAGAATATAGTGTAACAGGTATTAACGGAACGGTTTTCGCGACGGTAACTCAAACAGCCCCTGCAGCAAATCCAGAAGTATTTACAGGATTAGGAACAGGAAGTTATGAGGTTGTAATTTACAATCCAGTAACCGGGTGTAGATTATCAACAGTTCATCAGGTAGCTGCAGCACCAGTGTTTAATTTAGATATTAATAAGACCAGTGATGTAGTTTGTTTTGGAACATCAACAGGAGAGTTAACATTTGATTTCAGTAGTGGAAGTCCATATACAGGTCTTTACAACTATCAATTAATGAATACCAACGGAACACCAGCTACAGGAGATGATACGACAGTAGGAGCAGCAGTAGTAGGTGTAACAGGAGGAGTATTACAAACTGTAGGAAGTTTAGCAGTAGGAGAATACTATGTAGTAGCAACTATGACAGCAAGTCCATTCTGTCCAGTAACCTCTGCCGTTGTATCTATAGCTCAACCAACAGCAGGATTAGGAATTACAGCAGTACCAGTAGCGGTAAGTTGTAATGGAGGAAATGACGGAAGCATTACAGCAACAGCTACTAACGGATGGGGTGGTTATCAATATAGTTTAACGCCAGTAACAGGAACATCACCAGCGGTTGCATTAGGAAGCAGTAATGTATTTAGTAATTTAGAATCAGGAAGCTATACAGTAACAGTACGAGATGCTAACGGATGTGAGGTTTCAACAACAGAAACGGTTGTAAATCCAGTAGCCGTAAGTTTTGGATTAACCAAAGATGATAGTGCATGTAGTGGAAGTACAGGAGGAAGTATCACAGCAACGCCAGCAGGTGGAACAGGAACTTATACATTTGTATTAACCAATACAACTACAAGTACAGTAGTTCGTACCGAAACAGGAACAGGAGCCTTTACATTTACCAATGTAGCAGCAGGATCTTATTCTGTAACCGTATCAGATAGTAATAGTTGTAGTGCATCAGCACAAGCGATAACGATGTTACCAAGTTTAGCGTTTACAGTAACTCAAACAAAGAATATAGATTGTAGTGCAAGTCCAGCTGGAGTTGTAGCATTAAATATCAGTTCAGGATCAGGAACGTATGAATATGCAGTAACAAATTCAGGAGGAACGGTAGTTGCCCAAACAAGTACAGGAGGAACTACAGTGAATTTCTCAGCAGCTACAGCAGATACCTATACAGTAGAGGTGTTTGATATGGGAGCTACTCCAACATGTTCAAGTACCACCACGATAGTAATTTTACCAGCGATAGAGCCAAACTTTAGTGCGGTTGCGAGTGTAAATGGGATTTGTAATGGAACAAGTACAGGAGAGGTTCAGTTAACAGAGGTAAATAATAGTATTAACCCATTAACGTATAGTATAGCACCAGTAGCCGGAACATTTACTGCCGGAACATTAACTTATACGGGCTTACCAGCAGGAAGTTATGTAATTACAGGAACTGGAACTAACGGATGTATTTCTACACAGAATGTAACTATTACGGAAAACAATGCAGTAGATGTAAGTGGGGCAGTAGCAGTTGTAGAGTTTGGCTGTACAACAGGAAACACAACAAACAATGCAACGGTAACGGTAACACCAGGCTCAATCACAGGAGGAACAGGAACCTTTGTACGTTATGTATTTGTATATACCCCAGCAAGTGGTACACCAGTAACACAAGATAGTTCAAGTGCAAGTTTCACAGCAACGAATGAATCTGGCGGAACAGTAAGTGTAACAGCTTATGATGATAAAGGATGTTCAGGAGTAACCAATGCAACAATAGCAGCATTTAACGGAATGACCAATGCTACTATTACAGTAGATAAAGCAATAGATTGTGCTTCCGGAGAGAACATTACAGTAGGTTATACTTCAGTATCAGCAATACCAGCAGTAGAATATAGTGTAACAGGTATTAACGGAACGGTTTTCGCGACGGTAACTCAAACAGCCCCTGCAGCAAATCCAGAAGTATTTACAGGATTAGGAACAGGAAGTTATGAGGTTGTAATTTACAATCCAGTAACCGGGTGTAGATTATCAACAGTTCATCAAGTAAATGCAGCACCAGTGTTTAATTTAGATATTAATAAGACCAGTGATGTAGTTTGTTTTGGAACATCAACAGGAGAGTTAACATTTGATTTCAGTAGTAGTAGTCCATATACAGGTCTTTACAACTATCAATTAATGAATACCAACGGAACACCAGCTACAGGAGATGATACGACAGTAGGAGCAGCAGTAGTAGGTGTAACAGGAGGCGTATTACAAACTGTAGGAAGTTTAGCAGTAGGAGAATACTATGTAGTAGCAACTATGACAGCAAGTCCATTCTGTCCAGTAACCTCTGCCGTTGTATCTATAGCTCAACCAACAGCAGGATTAGGAATTACAGCAGTACCAGTAGCGGTAAGTTGTAATGGAGGAAATGACGGAAGCATTACAGCAACAGCTACTAACGGATGGGGTGGTTATCAATATAGTTTAACGCCAGTAACAGGAACATCACCAGCGGTTGCATTAGGAAGCAGTAATGTATTTAGTAATTTAGAATCAGGAAGCTATACAGTAACAGTACGAGATGCTAACGGATGTGAGGTTTCAACAACAGAAACGGTTGTAAATCCAGTAGCCGTAAGTTTTGGATTAACCAAAGATGATAGTGCATGTAGTGGAAGTACAGGAGGAAGTATCACAGCAACGCCAGCAGGTGGAACAGGAACTTATACATTTGTATTAACCAATACAACTACAAGTACAGTAGTTCGTACCGAAACAGGAACAGGAGCCTTTACATTTACCAATGTAGCAGCAGGATCTTATTCTGTAACCGTATCAGATAGTAATAGTTGTAGTGCATCAGCACAAGCGATAACGATGTTACCAAGTTTAGCGTTTACAGTAACTCAAACAAAGAATATAGATTGTAGTGCAAGTCCAGCTGGAGTTGTAGCATTAAATATCAGTTCAGGATCAGGAACGTATGAATATGCAGTAACAAATTCAGGAGGAACGGTAGTTGCCCAAACAAGTACAGGAGGAACTACAGTGAATTTCTCAGCAGCTACAGCAGATACCTATACAGTAGAGGTGTTTGATATGGGAGCTACTCCAACATGTTCAAGTACCACCACGATAGTAATTTTACCAGCGATAGAGCCAAACTTTAGTGCGGTTGCGAGTGTAAATGGGATTTGTAATGGAACAAGTACAGGAGAGGTTCAGTTAACAGAGGTAAATAATAGTATTAACCCATTAACGTATAGTATAGCCCCAGTAGCTGGAACATTTACTGCCGGAACATTAACTTATACGGGCTTACCAGCAGGAAATTATGTAATTACAGGAACTGGAACTAACGGATGTATTTCTACACAGAATGTAACTATTACGGAAAACAATGCAGTAGATGTAAGTGGGGCAGTAGCAGTTGTAGAGTTTGGGTGTACAACAGATAATGTAACAAACAATGCAACGGTAATGGTAACACCGGGATCAATCACAGGAGGAACAGGAACCTTTGTACGTTATGTATTTGTATATGATAATGGAACACCAGCAAACTTATCTGATGATATTACACAAGATGATTCAAGTACAATTTTTACTGTTACTAATATAGCAGGTGGAAATGTATCAGTAACAGCTTATGATGATAAAGGATGTACTGGAGTAACAAATGCTGCAATAGCAGTATTTAACGGAATGACAAATGCTACTATTACAGTAGATAAAGCAATAGATTGTGCTTCAGGAGAGAACATTACTGTAGGCTATACTTCAGTATCAGCAATACCAACAGTAGAATATAGTGTAACAGGTATTAACGGAACGGTTTTCGCGACGGTAACTCAAACAGCCCCTGCAGCAAATCCAGAAGTATTTACAGGATTAGGAACAGGAAGTTATGAGGTTGTAATTTACAATCCAGTAACCGGGTGTAGATTATCAACAGTTCATCAGGTAGCTGCAGCACCAGTGTTTAATTTAGATATCAATAAGACCAGTGATGTAGTTTGTTTTGGAACATCAACAGGAGAGTTTACTTTTGATTTCAGTAGTAGTAGTCCATACGCAGGAACGTACAACTATGAAGTTTTTAATTCAGGAGGAGTAACAACAGGAGTAACAGGAACAGGAACAGGGTTAACCACAATAGGAAGTTTAGCTGTAGGAGAATATTATGTAGAAGTAACTATGACAGCAAGTCCATTCTGTCCTGTGACATCTGCACCAGTAACAATAACACAACCAACAGGTGGTTTAGGTATAACAGCAACGCCTACCCTTATTAGTTGTGTAGGACCTAATACCGGTCAAGTTATATTGAGCGCAACAGGAGGTTGGGGTAATTTTGATTACGAATTAGTAAATACAACAACTGGGATTACAATACAAAGTTTTGATACAAATAATGTTATTATAGGATTAAATGCTGGGCAATATTCAGCAACGGTTAGAGATCTTAATAATTGTAGAGAAACTATAATGTTTGAATTATTTGATCCTACTCCGATAACAGCGAGTTATAATGTTAATAATAATTTATGTATAGGAGAACAAACAGCTACAATAACGTTAACTAATACAACAGGTGGTCAAGGAGCAATTCCAGTATATACTTATACATTAACCTATCCAGATGGTACAACTTCTGCTAGTCAGACAAGTACTATGTTTACAAACTTAAAAGCTGGTGATTATGTAGTTAATATATACGATGAGTATTCTTGTCAAAGTTCACCTATAAATATTCAAATAACTGACCCTACTAAAGTAGTAGCTCAAGCGGGTGTTACTACCGCAATAACTTGTGATAGAAACTTAGCTACTGTTGTGGTAACTGGTCAAGGAGGAACAGGAGCATATACTTATAGTGTTGATGGTGTCAATTTTGTACCGAGTAATCTTTTTGGTGTAGTAGCAGGTAAACATCAGTTCTATGTTAGAGACGCTAACGGATGTACTTCTGATCCATTTACTTTAGTAACTGTTGATCCTTATGAAGAGTTAGTTTCTAGTCTAAGGGTAATTACAGGATTTGTTACTTGTAATGGAGATAATAATGGAGTTTTATCAGCTATAACTACTGGTGGTTTAGGTAATTATGAGTACCAATTATTAGATCCTTCTAACACTATTATAAGACCAACTCAAGCATCTAATATGTTCTCAGGTTTAGTTGCAGGTAATTATAAGATTAGAGTTTTTAGTACAAATGCAGATGGAGATGTTTGTCAAATAGATACAGGAGTACATGAAATAACTGAACCAGATGCTTTACAATTAAGTGAAACTCATACAAATGTTAATTGTAACGGAGGAAGCGATGGTACTATTACAGTTAATGCATTAGGAGGTAATTCTGGATATGAGTATAATATAAGTTCAGAGCCACCAAATAAATTTGTTAAAACTAACGTTTTTGAAAATTTAGCACCAGGTACTTATACAATAACTGTTAAAGATAGAGTAGGATGTTATGATACTATTGAAGTAGAAATTTTAACTCCAACACCTTTAGCTGTAAGGTTAGTAGATGTAACTCAACAAGTTTGTATAGCAGACCCAACACCAGTAATAAGGATTGAAGCTACTGGAGGAGGTATTTTACCAGGTTCAGCAACTTATATTGTAAGTATTAATGGAATTGATTTACCAGGAAGATATAATGAAGGTATAATCGTTTTAGGAGCTTCTGAAGGTATTGAAGCAAATAAAAAATATGGAATTTCTGTTAGAAATAGTAATGATGTATGTAGTCCAGAATCTTTACCTTTAATAGAAACTGTAAGACCTATAGATTTACAATTACAAGTTAATTTAGAATATACTTGTCCTGTAGGAAATGTAATTACAGCAATGGTACAAGATGAGTATAAAGACGCAGTAGTATATTCATTATTAGATTCTGGAGCACTAGTTTCTTCTAATGATACTGGTATCTTTACGAATGTAGCACCAAGTAGTAATTATACAGTTACAGTAGAACACGCTGTGAGTTCATGCCCAGTTACACTTAATGTAGATGAAGTATTAGATATTCAAGAGTTAGTATTAACAATAGATGATTCTCAGAAAAACAAGTTAATAGCAAATGCTAGTTTTGGTTTACCACCTTATGAGTATAGCATTGACGATGGAGAATTTAGTTCTGAAAACGAGTTTACTATTTTTGAAACTAGAGAATACAAAATTAAAGTTAGAGATAGTAGAGGATGTGAAACTGAGTTAACAATTGAAGGAGTTTATATTACTATTGAAGTACCTAATATTTTTACACCAGATGGAGATGGAGTAAACGATTATTGGTATCCTTTAGAAGTAGAAACATATCATGAATTAAGAGTGTTTATTTATGATAGATATGCTAGAAAAATAACTACTTTTAATGGTGTTCAAGCTCAAGGTTGGGATGGTACATATGATGGGAAAGAATTACCATCAGGAGATTACTGGTATACTATATATTTTAAAGAGTTATCAGGTCAAGAAAGAAAAATAATGGGTCACTTTACATTATATAGATAAGGATGAAAAAGATTTTATTAACGATAAGTATTATAATCTGTAGCGTAAGATTAGTAGCGCAGGAAGTTGAGTTACCTCAATATGTAAGTCACTTAGCAGATAACCCATTCCTAATATCACCAACATATGCTGGTATTGGGTCTGGATTACAAATTAGACTGAATGGAGTTAGTCAATGGATTGGTGTTGAAGGCTCTCCTGATACCCAATCTGTAACAGTTGAGGCGAGATTAGCTGATAGATTTGGAGGTGGATTAACTATTTTTAATGATAGAAATGGTTTTACAACGCAGCAAGGAGCTAAATTATCTTTAGCAAGTCATTTAACATTAAGTGATTTTCATGATAGTTTTTTATCTTTTGCATTGAGTTATAGTTATATCCAGTTTGGTATTGATACCTCTCAAAATAATACCTCACAATCTTTAGCAAATAGATCTGTAGGTAATTCAAATTTTGATGTTGGAATGTTATACCGTTATGAACGCTTTAGCATAAGTGCTAATGTTTCAAATTTATTAGATAAAAAAGTTAGAGATTTTAATTCAAGTGAACCAAAAGTATTAAGAAAATACACGATGTATTCATCGTTTACTTTTGATAAAATAAGTAGAAATTTTGAGCTAGAACCATCTCTTTTAGTTGAGTATCGTGAATTTGATAAACGTTCAAGAACTGATTTAAATATTAAAGCAAGAAAAGGAATTAGAGACGGATATGTTTGGGCAGGATTGAGTTATACTTTTTTAAATGATCAATTTTTTGTACCAAATGCAATAGCACCATTATTTGGATTAAAAAAGAGTAATTTTTATGCCTCTTATGGTTTTAGTATTAATATGAATAAAACACAAGACTTTAACTATGGTACACATATGATTACAATTGGATTTGATTATGAAAGAAGACCTAGTTTAGCTCGTTGTACTCAAAAAATGATGATTTTTTAATACAAAATAAAAATAATTTTAAAAATCCTCAAATACATTCATGTACTTTGAGGATTTTCTTTTTCTTTGTTCTTAATGGAAAATACTAACGATAAATCAATAAATCTTAATAAATATATTAGTAGTACTGGTATATGTTCTCGACGTGAAGCAGAAAAATTTATAAGTACTTCGAGGGTTACCATAAATGGAAAAGTTGCACAGTTAGGGAATCGTGTTTTTGAAGGTGATTTGGTTAAAATTGATGGAAAACCATTAAAATCAAAACCTAAAACTATATATATCGCTTTAAATAAACCAGTAGGTATTGTTTGTACAACTGATAGTAAAGAAAGAAAGAACATAGTAAAGTTCGTAGGTTATCCTCAAAGATTGTTTCCTATTGGACGATTAGATAAACCATCTGAAGGACTTATATTTCTTACCAATGATGGAGATATTGTAAATAAAATTCTTAGAGCTGGTAATAATCATCAAAAAGAGTATGTTGTTACTGTAAATAAAACCATTAATGAGCGTTTTATTAAAAGAATGAGTAATGGAATACCCATTCTAGGTACAGTAACAAAAAAATGTAAAGTTGAACAAATAAATGATACAACTTTTAAGATAATTTTAGTTCAAGGATTAAATCGTCAAATTAGAAGAATGTGTGAGTATTTAGATTACGAAGTAGTTAAACTAAAGCGCACACGAATTATGAATGTTTCCTTAGGTAAATTAAAAAGAGGAGAGTGGAGAGAGTTAACATCCCAAGAAATGGATGAAATTACTAAGCTAGTAAGTACATCTTCTAAAACTCAAGAAATATCAAAAGAACCTAAAAAGAATCAAAATTTAAAATCAGGAAAAAGAACAAATTTTAATTCTAAATTTGGGAGAAAGAGAAATAAATAGAACTTATAAAATAAATAACAATAAGAAACTTTTAACTTTCTACTTTACAACATTAAACTTACATGCTTATCTTTGCCAACTATGCAATTTGACTTAAAAATAACTGATCCAAAAAGTAAAGCGCGTGCAGGAGTAATAACTACTGATCACGGAACTATAGAAACTCCAATATTTATGCCTGTAGGTACAGTTGCTACAGTTAAAGGAGTTCATCAATCTGAATTAAAGGAGCAAATAAATCCTGATATAATATTAGGAAATACATACCACTTATATTTACGACCACAAACAAAGATCCTTGAACAAGCTGGAGGGTTACATAAGTTTATGAATTGGGATCGTAATATTTTAACTGATAGTGGAGGATATCAAGTATACTCTCTTTCTGGAAGAAGAAAAATAAACGAAGAGGGAGTAAAGTTTAAAAGTCATATTGATGGCTCTACACATTTTTTTACACCAGAAAATGTAATGGAAACACAACGTACAATTGGAGCGGATATTATTATGGCTTTTGATGAATGTACACCATATCCGTGTGATTATAATTATGCAAAAAGATCAATGCATATGACGCATCGTTGGTTAAAAAGATGTATTAATCATTTAGAAAAAACACCTTTAAAATACGATTATAATCAAACTTTTTTTCCAATAGTACAAGGGAGTACTTATAAAGATTTACGAAAACAATCTGCAGAATATATTGCTTCTGTAGGAGCAGAAGGGAATGCAATTGGAGGTTTATCTGTAGGGGAACCAGCAGAAGAATTGTATGCAATGACTGAGGTTGTTACAGAAATTTTACCTGAAGATAAACCTAGATATTTAATGGGAGTTGGAACTCCAATAAATATATTAGAAAATATAGCTTTAGGAATTGATATGTTTGATTGTGTTATGCCAACACGTAATGCTCGTAACGGAATGTTGTTTACAGCGCATGGAAGTATAAATATAAAAAATAAGAAATGGGAAAATGATTTTTCCCCTATAGATGAAATGGGGATTACTCATGTAGATACTATGTATTCTAAAGCATATTTAAGACATCTTTTTGCATCTAAAGAAATGTTAGGTAAACAAATAGCATCTATACATAACTTAGGGTTTTACTTATGGTTAACCCGCGAAGCAAGAAAGCATATTTTAGCAGGAGATTTTGTTGAGTGGAAAGACAAGATGGTAAAACAAATGGACAAACGTTTATAATTTGAAATTATTAGATAGGTACATATTAAAACGTTATTTGGTAACTTTTCTGTTTACCTTACTTATATTGATACCAATAGCGGTTGCTATTGATATTGCTGAGAAAATAGATAAGTTTTTAAGAAATGAAAGCTTAACATTATTTGAAGTTGTAAATGATTATTATGTAAATTTTATAATTTACTATGTTAATACATTTATGCCATTAGCATTGTTTATAGCTGTGATTTTATTTACATCTAAGCTTGCTAATAACACTGAAATAGTTGCTATTAATAGCTCACAAATATCGTTTACTAGATTTTTATATCCATATTTTGTTGGTGCTACTATTATAACAACAGTTGCACTTTTAATGAATCATTTTTTTGTGCCATCTAGTAGTAAAACAAGAAGGACATTTGAAAAAAAATACCTATCAAGTAGACATTATGTTGATAATTCTATAAGGGACTTTAGTTTACAATTAAATGATAGTACTTATGTTTTTATACAAAGATTTAACTTAGAAAGAAATTCGGGATACAATTTCTCAACTGAAACTTATAAAGGAATTCAATTAAAATATAAATTAACTTCAGAAAATATAAATTGGGATAAAAACGATAGCGTTTTTAAATTATATAATTGGAAAATACGTAAAGTACTAAAAGATAGAGATATTATTTCTTCAGGAAATAATATGGATACAACTTTTGCATTTACACCTAAAGATTTTAATTATAAGTCTATTGTTGCCCAAGAAATGGGATCAAATGAGCTGATAGATTTTATTACCATATCTAAAAAAAGAGGTATTAAAAATTTAAACGCTTATTATGTTGAGCTGTATAAAAGAACTAGCTTACCTATTGCTTCATATATTTTAACTTTAATAGCAGTAGCTTTAGCATATAAGAAAAAAAGAGGAGGAATTGGAGTTAATTTAGCTTTTGGTTTAGCTATTATGTTTGTGTACATATTTGTTTTAAAAATAGCTGAAGTTCTTGGTGCTGTTGCCGATGCAAATCCTTTAATAAATGTTTGGACGCCAAATATCATATTTGGTATTTATGCGATATACTTATATATAAATGCAAGAAAGTAAACTTAAGCATTATTTACTATTACATTTTATAGTTTTTATTTGGGGCTTTACCGCTATTTTAGGAGCTTTAATAACTATTAATGCTGTACCATTAGTTTGGTTTAGAATGCTACTAGCTGTTATTTTTATAGCTATTTATTTTATTGTAAAAAAGAAGAGCTTTAAAATAGAAAAAAAGGCAATTTTAAAATTTGTAATCTCAGGTTTAATAATAGCATTACATTGGATAACTTTTTTTAAAGCAATAAAAGTATCAAATGTATCAGTAGCTCTAGTAACTATGAGTACAGGAGCTTTTTTTACTTCATTAATTGAGCCTGTTTTTTTCAAAAGAAGAATAAAAGCAATTGAAATCTTACTAGGTTTATTGGTGATTTTTGGGTTATATATTATATTTAATTTTGAAAGCAAATATACTTTAGGAATTATATATGCATTGATTTCCTCTTTTTTGTCTGCTTTATTTTCAGTATTAAATGGATTATTTGTAAAAAAGTATGAAGCAGACTTAATATCATTTTATCAACTACTTTTTGGCGTTTTAGGTGTTACTGTATTTTTGATTTTTACAAATCAATTTTCATTAGAATTTTTTAGTTTACCATTGTCAGATTGGTTTTATCTATTATTATTAAGTAGTATTTGTACTGCTTATGCTTTTATAGCCTCCGTTCACGTAATGAAATATTTAACTCCATATACAGTAATGCTAACTATTAACTTAGAGCCCGTATACGCTATAATATTAGCTTTAATTATTTTTGGAGAAAAAGAACAAATGAATATAGAATTTTATTACGGAGCTGCTATTGTTTTATTTGTAGTATTATTAAATGGTTTACTGAAGAATAAAAGAGCTATTGAAAAAAAAATAAGAACAAAAAATAAGTAAAAAAGAGTTAGTAATAATATAACTGTGCAAATTTTTAGTATGTTTGCTTTTACAAACAACTGATTAAATAAGTAGAAAATCAAACTATACACAATGGAATATTTAGATTTTGAAATGCCAATTAAAGAATTAGAAGATCAATTGGCAAAATGCTTTGATATAGGAAAAGAAAGTGATGTTGACGTTACAGAGACCTGTAAGAAAATTGAAAAAAAATTAGAGAAAGCTAAAAAAGATATATATAAAAACTTGACACCTTGGCAACGAGTACAATTATCACGCCATCCTAATAGACCTTATACTCTAGATTATATTAAAGCTATTTGCGGAAATACTTTTATGGAATTACATGGAGATAGAAGTGTTAAAGATGATAAAGCAATGATTGGTGGTTTAGGTAAAATAGGTGATCAATCGTTTATGTTTATCGGACAGCAAAAAGGGTATAATACTAAAACACGTCAATATCGTAATTTTGGTATGGCTAATCCTGAAGGATACCGTAAAGCTTTACGGTTAATGAGAATGGCTGAGAAATTTGGTATACCTGTAGTAACATTAGTAGATACTCCAGGTGCATATCCTGGTTTAGAAGCTGAAGAAAGAGGTCAGGGTGAAGCTATTGCTCGTAATATACTTGAAATGACTCGTTTAAAAACTCCTGTAATAACTATTATTATTGGAGAAGGAGCATCAGGAGGAGCAGTTGGTATTGGAGTAGGAGATAGAGTGTATATGATGGAAAACACATGGTATACTGTAATTTCTCCTGAGTCTTGTTCATCAATATTATGGCGTAGCTGGGAGTTTAAAGAACAAGCTGCTGAGGCATTGAAATTAACTAGTGATGATTTGAAAAAATTAAAACTAATTGATGGAATAATTGAAGAACCAGTTGGTGGAGCACATTCAGACAGAAACGGAGCTTATGAAGCTGTAAAAAACCAAATTTTAACTGCTTTTGAAGAATTGAAAGTGTTAGATAAAGTTGAGTTGGTTGGACAAAGAATGGAAAAATATGCTAATATGGGAGTATATAAAGAGTAATTTTTTTCCTAAATTATATATAATAAAAGAGCATCTTAAATTTATAAGATGCTCTTTTTTATAAAAGTAATTTTAGAATTAAATAAAAGTTAATAAATATCCTAGAAAAGAGCTTCCTAAAACAATAAAAGCACTATTTAATTTTTTAAATAAAAAAACAATAAGTAAACTAACTATCGCTATTAAAGTTGTTCTCCAATCTGTGATAGTATTTTTAGCCATTTCTAAACAAACGGCTATAATTAAAGCTACTGCAGCTACATTAACGGTATCTAAAATATTTCCTATTACTTTTGATTTTCGCATTTTAGGAATTAATGGGTTTAGTATTAAAACAAGAAGGAAAGAAGGTAGAAATATTCCAAATGTAGCAGCTAAAGCTCCTAAAAAACCATTCATTTGCCACCCTATAAAAGTAGCTGTAGTTAAAATTGGCCCAGGAGTTATTTGTCCTACAGCAATAGCGTCTAGTAAGACTTGTTTAGTAAGCCAACCATTAGCTACTAATTCTGAGTCAAGGAAAGCAAATAATACATAACCACTACCATAAAGTATTGCTCCAATTTTAAGGAAAACTAAAAACACACTTAAAGTTGATACTTTGGTTTCTGTGCTAAATTGCATAATGAATAAAGGAATAATGCTGTTTAAATAATTATTATTTCTTTTAATAAAAAATAATAATACACCTAAAATAGCAGCTCCAAAAAGAACAATAATTTCATTTACTCCAAACAAGCATGCTATTATTGCTAAAATACAAAGTAAGGCTAACAGTTTACTTTTTATAGCTTTTTTACTTAATTTATAAGCTGCCATTAAAATTATTGAAATTACAGCTGGTTTTATACCATAAATAAAAGGATTGATATCTGGTAATTGGCCATATTCTTGGTAAAGCCAAGCAAAAACTCCAGTAATTAAAGCTGCAGGAAAAATAAAGCAAATCCCAGCAACAAATAATCCTTTCCATCCGGCTCTTTCATGTCCACAATGCATAGTCATTTCGGTAGAATTAGGGCCTGGAATTAAATTAGTAGCACCTACAAGATCTAAAAAATGTTCTTGAGTCATCCATTTTCGTTTTGTAACAACTTCATCTTCCATCATTGCTATATGTGCAGCTGGTCCACCAAATGCAATACATCCTAGTTTAAAAAATAAAGTAGCTACTTCTTTTAAGTCTTTTTTTTGTGATACTGTTTTATTTATTTCGCTCAAAATATTTTGTTATATAGCTAAACTAGTTATTTTACACGATTGTAAAAAGATAATTGATAGTTTGGTAATAAATTTGGTTGAGTAATTTTTATTAAATCTTTTAAAACAAGGTCTGGACGTACTGGAGATAATTCAAAATATATTAAACCACCAGTTTCACCTTTATTGTGAGCAATAGAATATAAGTTGTTGTTTATAAAAGCATCAAATTCTTTGTAATGAATATTGGCAGTTGTTAATTGTGTTTTTGTTTCATACAGTCCACAATTAAACCAAAAATTTGCTTTTTTCCCTTTATCTAAAACCTCTTCAAAACTAAGTTGTAAACTACCTGTTCCATTCGTGTCTTTCCATAAATAATTAAGATTTGCGTCTTTAAAATACGATGAAAAAAAA